>JAGASI010000051.1 GCA_017621845.1 Muribaculaceae bacterium | reverse complement strand
GCTATTCAACATCTCTATCATTCGCCCTGAACGTTTCAAATTATTTGTCTGAGCTATGTATCGTTGATTTTCCAATATTCGTCTAAAACCAGCCTGTAGTAATTCCTTTAAATATCGTACTTCCAATGTATCAGGAATCTCCTTATGATTGTAGTATCTATTTGCCATTGCGTCGATGTTTTTATTCTCAACGCAAAGGTATTTAGTCCTTTTTATCGATAAAAGGACGCTTTTTTATCCGATTATCGTCGTAATCATCTCCTCCATCATAACCGTCATCCCAATCGTCATAATCATCAAGATTATCGTCACAGTCGCTACTATTACAATCATCTCCGATAACTGAATTTATGACCCCCAATCCTGCACCGAGTCCCATTCCGAACATTAAACCATTATTGGCTGACTCAGCAATAGTTTTTTTTAATATGCCATTACGTTCAGCCTTTTTGCGAGCTTCTTCCTCTTGTAGCTTTTTTGTCATTTTACGACCTTCGGGCGTGAATATCTGCCATAGATTCACACCTATTTTTATCAAAAACCATATATATAGAGCGGTTATGACAATAGCCCCTATTATAGCCACGTCAATGCCGTCACTGTCAAATTTCATATAAACCCATACAAAGCAAAATACAATACTTGCCAGTATCAATATACTCAGCGCTCTTAGGAGCCATAGTTTAGCTCTCGGTATTTTATTATCTTGATTGTTTTTATCTTCCATATTCGGGTTTTTATTAGTGTTTCACAAAGATACAATAAATCAATCACGTTGTCAAGTTTTTTTTAATGGGTGGCCGGGCTTCACAGCTCGGCCATCCATGTGGGTAAGATATTTTAAATGTTAAAAAAATGTACGTCGGGGGTTAGTCGTCATCTTGGTGGGCACCGATGCCATTGATTGTCCTGATCGAGTCGCGGATGGTGGCCAGTGTCTGGAGTATCTCGACGGTCTCGCTACTGTCGAGGTTAAGGTAATGGTCATTGTAGAGGATGAGGTAAAACACGCGCTCGAGTATGCGGGAGTACATATCACCGGCCGCGCGTATCTCGTTTATCTCATGTGCCATCTCGGGCGTGATTACCGGTATATCTTCGACGCGTTTCATTTCTCACCTCCCTTCCGGTTGATGGTGATGTTGATGTCACATCCCTCTAAGTTGATAGAGAATGTCTCCCCCTCGAGTGAGACGTTAACTCGGTCAAGACCGTCTTGGATTGTGTCGGCCAGGTAGACCAACACGTCATGCACGCGCTTGGATGACACGCGCCGTGTTTGCTTTTGTTTGTTCATTACTTGTGGGTTTTAGCATTGTAGACAGAAAAACGGCTGTCATATCCCGTTCGCTAAAACCCACAAGCGTCGTTCCGAAGAGCAAAGATGTGTTGGATATAACAGCCGTAAAATTTATGTAATGTCAGGCTATAAAAATAGCCCGGTATTTCCGAGCAACTGACCGATGCTCAACGGGAACGGCTAACGTTCATGGGTTTTAGCACCACAAAGCTAATGATAAAGTTTGAGATGACAAAATAAATCATCAATAAATTAAAAAAATCCCCCGACATGGTTTGATGCCGGGGGACGCGGTCAGCGAGAACAATGTAAAAGTGTAAATCAAACAAGTTTAAGCTGACTCAATTCATTTCCGAAAACTTGAAGTGCGGTCTGTATCTTCTGTGTTGTCTTAGGAGATGGAGAGCGGTATCCAGATATATACTGAGAGAGCTGTGAGGCTGAAATTCCTGTAAGTTTGGCGAGACCTTTATAGGAGATAAAATCAGCATAGTAGATTAGAAAAGAAGGAACATCGTAAGAGAACGTAAATTTTACTTCCTCAAAAGGCTCTCCATCTTCTTTGGCTGATGTCTTCATCGCCTCATACACGGCCTTAAAATCTTCGACAGCGGCTACGGCGCTATCTCCTTCACCTATCACTCCATATGTGAGGTGGTTGTCATCCGGCATATACGCTCCATAAGAGCCGTCCTTGCCTCTCTCGATGAATACTCTTACTGTTTTCATTTTATCTATGTTTTAGTTTACAGTCAATGGTGTTCTTGAAAAAGGTTGGGGCTTTCGCCCCTCCCCCTTATTTAATTCCGGCGTCTCTAAGAATTGATTTGAGTGTGCCGTTTTTAACTTCCTGCGACTCATGGTTGCTTGTAGGGAAGCGTTTGTTAGTTATTGGCGAGTACCATTCTGGATGGCCTGCCTGAGATTTCCCGGTTGGATAGCATCCAAATTTTCGGAGCTTTCGGTGGAGTTCGTTATATTTCATTGTTCTCTTGATTGATTTACAATGCAAATATAACGCTAAATTTTTATTTAGCAAAATATTTAGAGCATTATTTTCAAAAAAAATTCACATAAAAGTCCCCCGACATGGTTGATGTCGGGGGTTAAGCCAACGGAAACTCTTTAAGTTTGGGAAATTAAACGAGAGGGATTTGGCTTAATTCATTTACAAATACTTGAAGTCCTTCTTTTATTTTGGTTGTTGTTTTGGGAGAAGGATTACGATACCCTGTCGCATATTGAGATAATTGAGCTGCAGATACGCCTGTGAGCTTTGATAGGCCTTTAAATGTTATTATACTCCCATAATATGCCAAAAACGAGGGTAAATCATATACAAATCTAAACTGAGCCTCAACAAAAGGAATACCCTTATTTGCGTAGCTCTGTTTCATACCTTTGTATACATTGTTCCATTCGTCAATCGCTTCCTGCACCGTTTTACCTTCTCCTATCAAACCGTAATTGATGGGAGCGTCATCGTCTACAAATATAGAGTATGTACCGTCTTTCTCGCGTGCTACATAAGCTTTAACCTGTATCATATCATTATAATTTAAAGTAGTAATATCAATTAATATTTTTAAGAGAGGGGCTAAAAGCCCCAACCCTTAAAGTTTAACACCCGATGCTTTTTTGATGTTTTTTAGTGTTCCTCTGGTGACTTCTTCGGTACCATGATGACTTGTGGGAAAGTTTTCACCGGTAATAGGACTATGCCATTCAGGATGTCCACAAATCACCTCCCCGGTTGGGTAACATCCAGCCCTTTTAAGCTTTCTGTGAAGTTCGTTGTATTTCATTTTTGTCTCGTTTAATTTCCAATGCAAATATAATGCTATTTTTTTATATAGCAAAATATTTAAAGCATTATTTTCAAGAAATTTTCACATAAAAAAATCCCTCGCCCGGTGATGGGATGAGGGATTACACGGTCTTTATGCCAGTGTTTAGTGTCCAATTAAACTGAAAGCGAGACCAATTCTTTTCCTAAATTCGGTATTTGCTTTTACCATGACAATTTTCCCATATCTTTCCACTGCCGCAAGCACATTTATCACCTTTTATCCAAATATTACGCGTGAATGAAATGTTTGGGTATAAGCTTCGTCTCCTACTGTACACAATTGAATCAAGAACTTACCCAGCTCATAATTTTCAACAGCATAATTGTATGCTTCATCCATGGTATTAAAGGCCCCTTTCACCTCATTATCTACCATGACGAGATATTTCCCATCATACATTTTAACCAGCTCATCCTGGTGATCAAGGTAATACTGAAATAGTGCTTGTAAGCCTTCCATAACTTTGATATAATTACTGGTGGTTATATAACTTTCATTTTCTATAAAAACATCATGGTGCACACTTTCGTTCGCAAAGATAATCAATCAATCAAACACCGACAAATAAATACTTAACAAAATATTCAAATCTGGTATTCAAGTCTGTTCAAGTCTGTCACGCTTCAACACATACGGCTTCCAGTCATCATAGTCGTGGTTAAACGACTTGATACAGTCAAACACTTCCTCTTTATAAAACCGCGCCACGCCGGTATCGATGGTGAGGCACGTCTGCTCACACCGCGGATTACTGTTCAGGTTTGCCGAGCTCTCCACTGCCACGTCAAACCTCTCTCCAAACATCGCCATTACCTTTGAGTGATTTCTGAACACAGCCACACGACCACGGCCGGTTTTACATAGTAGTTCCCTCATGGCCAAATAAACCTCGGTAAACTTACTGTCAAACAATTCACCTAAATACAAGTCCAGCGACCCTATCAACCCAGCCTCAACCCACTTCTCCAGACACTTCGCATCCACCATCGACATCGAGAACGTTGACATCAACACATACTCCAGCGGTTGCTGCTTCAAGACAGCCCTCAAGTAAGTCAGAGCGTCCACATCACCAAAAGAAAAGCAATGATAACTCGCCCCTGTCTCAAAGTGCCATGGCAACCGGTCTTCCAGAAACATCTCTGACCTTACCCGACGCTCATAGTGTACGGTACGGCTTCGCTTTACAGCTATCTCCTTCCCGGTATTGCTGTCCTCGGCCTTCTCTTTAGCCGGCCCCTTGCTCTGGTCTACCTGCAACCCGGTACCAAACAAATCACGCATTAGCTTTTATACGGTTTTCGGGATTTACATTTTTCTCAGCCTCTACCACGGTGCGATAGAGACCTATTTTCAGGTCGGTACCCGGGTGGTTTACCTCGAGGAAATATTGCCAGGGCTTACACAGCACCATATCAGCCACGGAGGTTTCGGTAGCGTTATAGACTTTCAGGGCATATAGCTTCTCAGAGCCCGAGCCAAGTTTAGTGTCCAGTATCAGATTAGACAACGATGGATCAAGCCCAAAGCCTGAAGTCGCAGCGGCCTCAGCTTTCTTACATATGGCAACCTGAGCCTCGATATACTCCTTGACCTTGTTATCGATTGGTGTTATCTTCCAACCCTCAAAATCCGAGGCCACCTCGTTATAAAATCTAGACGTGTGCAAGAACTTACCGGCGTTCTCCTTACCCGACATTTGCGTGGCAAACTTCTCCATCGCCTCATCCTTATAATCCTCAAGATATTTGGACTTATAAGGTATACCTCGGCGCTGACACGCGTCTTTAATCTTTTCCTCAGCTTTGTCCCAGTAGCTTTGTGGAGATTCTATATGTTTGCTGATTGCCGAGGCATTGGCGTTATACGTCGACAGTAGCGGTGCCAGCGTCCCTGCCAGTTCCAACCAGTCAAAAGCGCCTATAAACCTCGGCACGCTATAGTGATCGTGATTATAACTGTAGATGTTGAAGTACCCAATCGATACAGGATGCTTCAGTGGGTTAGACGGGTCAAACAGAGGATAAATTCTCGAGGTCGATGCATCGGGTGACGGGAAGTCTCCCACCATCACCCTTGTAGGTGGTACATTCTCACCCTCCCAGACAAATCGACACTTCCGCGCCGGGATATGCTCGACTTTTACCAGACGTCCCGCACCACCGATACGGGGTCCGCGGTTGCGGATAAACATTACCCAAAACCCTTCCAGGTGACACAAATCAATAAGACATCGGTGCATCTGAGTGAGATAATCGGCAACTTTAAGCTCGGCGGTGATAGCATCGTCGATGGCCCAATGGCGGTAATAGAGGTTGTTTAAGTCCACGGCATCCCGGTACAGGCGCGGGCCCTCGCCCCACTGCAGTCCCGCCTTCTTGCCCATGATACCCTCTCCGGCATAGAATTTCTCCAGCAAACGTGACACATGTCCCGGCAGGTCGTTATCCACGCCAAACGGTATCACCGGCGTCCCGTTGACACTCATATACTTGTAACCAAACGAACATAACCCGCCACCACGCAGCATATAGGAAGTCGGCGTCCACCCACTACCGGTAGATGCACCTATGCTGAAAGTATAAACCTCTCCGGCGCCGTTTTCGACAAAACCGAAGTTACCACATCGTCTAATATTCATCTTAAAATCTTAATTAAGCACCGTCTCACGGCCGTTAAATCTCATTACCAGTGGTTGCCAGCAATTCATCGCCCGTCCGGTGTCGGTGTCGGTAAAAAACAATTTATAACTCGAGTGTCTGATCTTCTCATCACTTGTCTTGGGTCTCAGTCGTGCCGCCGGGATTTTCACCAGATCACCACCTTTCTTTGTGTCACGGTTCCACTTCCTGAATACCAGCGAGAAGGTTTCCCCATCGGCACTGATTCTTTTCATTTCCTCGATAGCCTTATACAAGTCTATCGGTTCTGACGTTTGCGGTACCATGGCAAGAAAATATCATGTAAAAAAATATATATTAGATAAAGCACTATTAAAGACACTGTCACCGCCGCGATAAAGTCATCTACCTGAGCCCCCGCCTTGGTCTCGCTCTCCACCTTCTTGGCACGGTCAGCGTCTATGGTCGTGGCACACGAGTCTTCGGCGGCAAAACACCGAGCATTATACAGCCCGGTACTCTCCAGGTCGATACCCTTGAGGCCCGAGAGTCCCAGCGAAAGATCCCAGGTAATTGATACCGGTCGGCCGGTGCTGTCTCGTCTAATATCCATAGATCCCTGATTTCGGGCATCGAGTTTAACAGTGTCGCGCTCCATGACGGCGACGCGTTCGATGACGCGCACAGTGTCAACACGAGTGACCGCGACCGAGTCAATATGTGATACCTCATTGACTCTCTCATTGATATGCCGGGAGACTCGGCAACTACCAAGCCCAAGACAACACACAATAAGACACACGCATAAAATCGAGATTTTACAGTCATTGCTTCTCATTTTACTTAAAATTTTTAGCCTTGTAATGATAATCAATTCCAAACAGGGTTCCGACAAACGTCAGAATTTCACCGAAGCCCACCAACACCGATGGGTGTATCTGTCCGGTAGGAGGTACCATAAAAGCGCCAATCAACAGGCCACAGCCAACCATAACAAGTAGCACAGCGCTGAACAACTGCACCTTGTGTTGTGCGTGAGAACGGATGTCCCGTTTCTTCTTATTTCGCTTAACTTGCATATCCATAAATTTAATTTACGTTGCAAATTTCGCCCATCGCACACGCACATGGAAGGACAACATCACCTTTGTTACAATTCGGCTTGACTTCAAAAACAAAGCCCCCGTTTCACAACGAGAGCCGTTTTCTCTTGCAAATTGTCATTAGCACAAATTAATGAATCCTACTGAAATACCAATCAAAAACTATAAGCATGATGAACAATACAAATATAGCAAAACTTGTTGAATTAAGCTCCACAAAAGCACCTTAAAATAAGATAAAACAGCGTTTTAAGTAAATATATTAAGCGGTAATTAATCTAAATCCACAGTTATACATCAAAAAGCTACTATATCACTCAAAAATTTTGGTCATCTAAAATTTAACTACCACACAACCAAGCTTATAGACCCCCATCGTTCCAAAATTTCAAAAAACATCGCGCTCTGCAGTCCGGCACGCTCAGAATCCTCAAAATAATTACCACCCTCCAAAATCGTGAAATGTGAGACCGGACCGGTTTGTTACCGGTAATTTTGGTAATTTACGGTATTGAAAGCTGAAAAAACGGGACAAGCGGGTTAATTTTTACGTCGCTCATCCCGTTTGGGGGTTATTGATGGTAATTATCACTTAAATTTATCCTCAAGCCATTGCTCTACCGCGGCATCGGCTCCCGAGCCATCGCCGGTAGATTTGACAGCCACGAGGTCGCGCCACTTTTTACGCATCATAAGATATTTGAAAGCATCAGACATATTGGTCGAGAGCCGAGGCAACTTCTTAATGTCGAGTTTTTCAGAACGTTTGTCCTTGAGTACCACCTTACGATCTTTTTTATACTTGATAATCGTCTTGGTACCCTCTACTGAACTCACCAGTTCCGGGCAGTTGACGGCGTCAACCTTGAGCAACGGCAGAGCTTTATTGGAGGCAGACATCAGTGAGTACATGAAGTGATACTCAGCATCCTGCTCGATGATTGCCTGGCCTCGGGACATAAGGTTGACGGTCCAGCCGGTACGACGACCATTCTCGTCATACTCAATCGCATCCTTGATCTGGCGGGCATAGTCTATGCCCTGGCGCTGCCCATTATTGCCGGCACGGTCATAGAATAGATTAAGGACTTTGCATGTGTGTGGGCGAAAAAACTCCACGAAGGCCGCGCCCAGGTGTGGGATATACTCAGGTGGCAACGTGTATAGATTTTTATGAACACGATAGTAACGGCCATCACGCTGGCCTATCACCATCGACATCATGTTGCCAAAGTCCATACCAGCGTCCAGGGGGGAACTCGGGTCAAGGTATCTAAGCTCAGCCGAGTTATAGGCAGCCTCGCCGGACACAGTGCCATCGGTATACTTATGAATGTCCCCAAACAGTACATAAAACCTCGCATCCTTACGCACGCCGGGACGCATACCCAGTACCGACTTCAAGAACTCGGGCAGATCCAAGGCCCCATTATACAGGCGGCGTGCATAGTCCATGGTAAGTATATCTATATTGGCAAAGCTCGAGATATTCATAAAGAATGTTTGACCCTTGCGCAACTTATTAAGGCCGGACTCATAGTAAGCAATACGTTTCTCGATACGGCCAATCTTGGTAACGTCAGGTTTAGAGACTTGGGTTAACTTGGTAAGCTTTATTTTCAGTCGGTTGAGTTCGCCGGCGGCTTGAACAGTCTTAACTATTCGCTCGGCATCCATCTCGGCGGCATAACGAAAAAACCAGTCATACTCTCCAGCTGTTACATCAGGCATGTCAGTAGTGATAGTGACACCACCATACAGGTAACAATGACCATAAGTTATAGCATCGCCACGCAGGATAGGCATCACACGCGCGGCACGGTCATCAGAGGCATACTTGGCCTCATCAAAAATCAGGTGGGCCACAGATTGTCCCGCCAACAGAGACGCACGATCCAACGAGCCCAGACGGATAACGCTACCATTCCAGAAGCTATAAACGTGTCGGTAATCGTCCACAATAACAGAGCATCGGCGCACCCACTGCTCAGGTGGTCGCTTACCCTTGATATAATGTACTCCCTCAATCAGGCCTTGCAGTCTCCAGCCATTCTGAACAGCCGGCATAATATTATCGACGAGGTTGGTATAAGTGTCAGCCACGATAGCGATAGGCGCGCCGGGCATCAGTCGCACACAGCGCAACGAGCGCCGGGCGATGATTACAGTTGACTTAGCCACACCTCGACCTCCAACACACACAAAGTTAGTGGTATCTATCCAGTCGCACAGTACCAGCGCCTCAGAGCCAAACTTTACATCAGCATCGTTGGTGTCAGTTATCTTCTTCGCCATACTCTTTCACATCCTCGATTACACGTTTAAACAGGTCACGCTTCTTAATGCTGGCATCCTCCTTGACACGTTCACGCAGTTGCACGGGGACATCCGGTATCTCGTCTATAAATTTTTCCAGCTCGGTGCGGTTGGCTTTTGGTGCGCCCATACTCTCCGGGTCGGTAGCATAAATAACAGTAGGATTGGCATCCAGCAACTCACGAGGTATTTCAGGCACGGCCTCATCGAAACATCCTCGCAGTCTGGCGGCATCCATGAAATAGCCACGAGCCTCCTTGAGTTTTCCCATGTTGATAGACAAGTCGGCCAACTTCTCCATCTTCTCGGCGTAGAAATTAGACCAGGCGCGCGGTGTTACACCATCATCCCTATAAAAAAAGTTTAGAGCATCGGCATACACCTGGCGAGCCATCCAGTCAGATAGTCCATAGGCTTCAGATTTAAGTAACTTGATAATACCGGCCTTGGTCACGATACGTGTACCGCCCGGTAAAAGCATGCGGGCACGCAGACCCCTCACCATCTCCATCAGGTCAAAATATTGACGCTCGGCAGGTGTCAGGCTATCCAGGGCGCCGGTCTTGAGTATATGTTCAATCTGACGTATATCAATAGCCTCAAGATTCACACGGGAAGGCTTAGAGGGTAAATTCATCGTCGTCGAGCTGGTGAATAAATTCGTTATACCGGTTATTACGTTGTATTTTGTCGAGTGTCCTTATTGCCTCGATATTGCCGGTGGCGGCTGCCTCCTGAAGTTTCAGTTGTGGAGTGATACGGCCGTTGGCTCGTCCCATTTCAATCAGTCGAGCCACTTCAGTTCCCGGTATCGAGGCCAGGGCTATAAACGCTGCACGTCGAGTCGGGTTCAGTTCCATGGCCACAGCAATATCGCGTGGTGATAGACCAAGAGCCGACAGCCGGGCCACCTCGTCCTCTTCTTTTTGGACCAGGTTGAGGGTCTCGGCGATTTGAGCCATATGTTTTTTATCGTCATCCATGGATTATGAATTTAACAGTGATAGTTTGTCGTTAAGACTCTCGAGCTCGCGATTTAGTCTCGAGAGTTGGTGTCCTGCCTCGGCTCGATCGCAGGGGATACAGCCGGGACGGTTAAGCCAGCGAGTGAAATAATTTTTATTTTTCTCATTGCGGGCGATAGCCTCAATCACTTTTTTTTTCGACGGTTGACCTCATTTTGCAACGCCTCGCGTCGAGCGTTCCACGATTCAAAGCTGCTTCGGGCTTTGGAGCGGGAATCGTCATCAGTGGCGGCATCCATGGCTTTTTTATTCTTAGAGGTGTTAGAACGAGCACTTTGAAGTTTTTGGATTAACTCAGCTTCAGGCATCTCGGCCAGGTTTTCCTTAAGTTCGGGAGTCTTAAAACCGACGGCCTTACCTAAGATTTGGCCTGTAGACTTATAATGTTCCAGCTCATCCCAGATTTCGCGGTTATTGATATAGTCCTCAACTACTTGCTCACAATCTTTGGCAGCATTGATAGCATCGGCGTCATCGCCCATGACGCGCAGTCGTCGATGAGCCTCTTTAAATCCGGCATAGGCAGTAAACATGTCGGCTAAGCCAATCTTTATTACATCAGGACAGTCTGTGGAGTTCAGAAACGGGAAACGTTCACGGAAACGTATCATCTTGCGCATAGGTTCAGGCGTCTCGGCATACTTAGAGCGAGCCTCGTCCAATTCCTCCTCAAGTTCTTCGATACGGTCGGCGTTTTCATCCATATTCAACACCTTGTCCTGGAAGTCGGCACTCATCATCTCATCTACAGTAACGCCAAAGCTGTCGGCCAATTCCTCGAGCTCATCGTCAATGTCTCGGGGCTCACTGACGGGAGTAGAGTGCACCGGTTGAGGTTTGGGAGATCTGGCCAGACGTGGTAAACGGGCAAACTCCAGTTCTGAGAGCCCTGCCAATTTTCTCAGTTCGTCAAACATAATCTCACGAGTAACCAGGGTATTATCAATCGCAAATTGCCGTTTGAGCCTCAGATTTTGGCCAAAACGGTTATACAGTTGTACACCTTCGTTCCAATCCCTGGGACCGGACAGGTAAACGGTTATAAGTTTTTTGTCGTCGGTAGTCATAATATTGTAAAATTTGATTGATACAAAATTAGCTCTCGGTAATTACCGACTGAAGGACATATAACAAAGAGAAATAAATCTTCCAAACAATAATGGGTGGCCGGGCTTCACAGCTCGGCCATCCATGTGGGTAAGATATTTTAAATGTTAAAAAAATGTACGTCGGGGGTTAGTCGTCATCTTGGTGGGCGCTGATGCCATTGATTGTCCTGATCGTATCGCGGATGGTGGCCAGTGTCTGGAGTATCTCGACGGTCTCGCTACTGTCGAGGTCAAGGTAATGGTCATTGTAGAGGATGAGGTAAAACACGCGCTCGAGTGTGCGGGAGTACATATCACCTGCCGCGCGTATCTCGTTTATCTCATGTGCCATCTCGGGCGTGATTACCGGTACTTCTTCGACGCGTTTCATCTCTCACCTCCTTTCTGGTTGATGGTGATGTTGATGTCACAGCCCTCTAAGTTGATAGAGAATGTCTCCCCCTCGAGTGAGACGTTAACTCGGTCAAGACCGTCTAGGATTGTGTCGGCCAGGTAGACCAACACGTCATGCACGCGCTTGGATGACACGCGCCGTGTTTGCTTTTGTTTGTTCATTACTTGGGTGTTTTCGCATTATAGACAGGGAAACGGCTGTCATATCCCGTTCGCGAAAACACCCAAGGTTTCCTCCGAAGAGCAAAATTGGTGGATATAACAGCCGTATGGCTTAAATATGTCAGGCTATAAAAATAGCCCGGTATATGTCCGAGCAATTGACCGATGCTCAACGGAAGGACTTCAGTCAGTCCTCGGGTATTTTCGCACCACAAAGCTAATGATAAAGTTTGAGATAGCCAAAAAAAGTGGGAGAAAATTTTCTCCCACTTGCTCCGAAAAAAGAAATTGTGAAGTTATTAATCATCGGAACTTATATTATAAACTATCGGCCACTGTGTCTATTTTTCGGGCTACATCATGCAATGCTTTTTTTAATGTTACTGTCTGCTCGGGGGTTAACTCACATGGTTTACCGTTCCCGTCATAACCATTGATGCGTTGATACAACCATGAAGATGAGTGGCCAAAGTATTCTGTTGAAATTTTTCCAAATTTCATGTAAAAGGCGAGATCGCCAATCTTTTGCATTAATGAGGGCATAATTATGGATTGTTTTTAGTAGCCCACCCCTAATTGAGAGATGGGCTACATTTTTTTTAATTTTCAGGAGTTTTAAGTTGTTCTATCAGTGTATCAATAAAAATTTCGAGTTGATAAGACACATTGTGATAACACTTTCGGTAATTTCTCAGGGCTTATATTAAGTCCCATTCTGTTTCTGTGATTTCTTTTTTCATTGGAGGTTGATTTAGGGTGATTAATAACTTCACTACAAAGTGAGTAATTTTTTTCTTACTGGCAAATTTTTCAGCAATATTTTTCAAAAAAAATGCACCATAAAAAGTCCCCGGCCGTGTGTGGTCGGGGACTGTGCCCACTATGCTCTACTGAGGAGCAAGATGAAGATATTTTATTTATCTCGGCCAAATATTTTACCTGTTTTTTTCAAAAAATTACAAGGCCGGGACCAATGATGGTAACCGGCCTCGCGCGGGGGTGGGTAATATATGTTGAAAAGTGTTTAAGCAGCTATATAGCGACTTTGCTCAATCCAGATGAGACCGTCACCTCCGGCGTCAAAGGCACGCAGGGTAAGCTGAGAGCCCTCGGTGGCGGTGAAAGTCTTACCACCCTTGAGGATAATCTTACCCTCGACAGATGAGACAGAGGGAGACGCGCCGCTACAACCCAACAGGGTGATGACGGCTCCATGGGCACCGCCACTTATCTCGGCAATGGCAGCTTGTCCGGCCGAGAGCTGATATTGACCTTCGGCTGTGACCTCTACAACCGTGGAAGCTGAGTCCACTGTGGCCACTGGTTCCTCGAGAGTAATACGTTTTCGCCGTGCGCGAGGCTGTCTTTGATTGAGGTCATCAGACCTTCTACTACGGCGAGGACGCTTGCTTTATCAATGCCGGTAGTCTTGGCTATTTCGGTAACAATTTCCGCTTTTGTCATATCTCAAAAATCGATGTATTAACTATTTGTTAATTGTAACCTCCGATTTTGGCAATAAGGTCTCGACATATGGCATAGGAATTTTTGACGAGGTTTCTTTCCTGACAGAAGTGGTGGTATTGTCCTGTCACTATGCCCACATTCACCCGATTGGTCCTTGCTATTGCCCTTAGGTTGTTAGCAGCAGCATACGGATTCTCAATATCAGAGAACGCTTCTATTGGGGAATTGCCACTCCACAACGCGTCAGTTGCATATTGATTGGCCTGCGTCTCCTTCTCATCATCAACCTTTATACTCCTGTCCACATCAATAAAACTGTGAGTACAGTTAGGCTCAAGATGAAGCATAATATGTCCCAACTCATGCATGATAGTAAAGGCAAAATTGTCGATTCTGTTCATCCTCTGTGTGGAAACAATAGTTGGATTGCTGCCACTCCAAAACGAGAAACCGTCAACAGGCACCTTGTCAAGGCGTTTTTCGTTGGATATGAATTTAATACCATAGGCATTGAGTAGCTTCTGAGTCTTCTCAATAACATCGGTATTGGAGTAGAAAACGGCATTTAATTTTCCTATTAGCTCAGGAATCCGAGTATGGACAAACTCTGCCTCCAATGTCATATTGTTGCTTATATGCTTAACGATTACCACCCAAGTGAAGAGGTTGGATTTGTCGGTCTGGACTTTCTCTGATTTTTTGAAGCATCCGGCGGAGGATGTGAATTGCCTGTCTAGTTGTTGAACATCTGAGATTCCGAGAGCATTCATTACCATTGCGATATTGCCTTCAAAATCTGAAGAAAACTCCAACCGCTTCTTCAATGCTCCCAAATTCGCATGGGCGCGCAATTTATTCCAAATCTCTATGGCCGCAGTCCGAGATTCGATTTCCTTTCGTTTTAATTCCAAGTCGTGCTCGTTCTGAAGCCTAAGCCAGTCGGACGCCTTCAGACTGCCGGGCAATGCGGCTTCAAGTAGAATTGCAATTTCAACCGTTATGTCTTTGTTCCCGGTTATAATGCCGTTAATCATCGGGGCAGACTTACCAAGAGCCGAAGCAAGTTCTCTCTGTGAAAGTCCATATTCTTCCAGTTCGCCCTTTAAGACGGTACCAGGATGAGGAGAGAGTGCGTAGTCTTGCCGGTTAATGTTGTTCATGCCATTGGTTTTTTCTCGTGAAATTATTTGCAAAGGTAATTATTATTTCACAAATCACAAAATCAAAATGTGACAACCTGTAGGTTTACGGTTTTCTGAGAAATATTTCGCAAAAGACTTGACTTCGCCAAAAATAATACTTAACTTTGCAACTGAAAAATGTTTCGACTATGAACACAAGCTAAACAATATTAACAGACGAGAGTGGCACCGGTGCGACCAATGCCACTCTACGAGATTCGGTCGACAATCTGTTGCGAACTTCCACATTGCATCAACAGAAAGTCTGGTTTTAATCTTGCAAAGATAGTCTTTGCCCGTCTATAAAACAAATCGGTCGCGTTAAAAATCATTGTTAAACCTTTAAAAACGCGAAAAACGCGAATTTATGTCCGATTTTAAAGATTCCGGTTCGCTCTTTGATGATGACGAACTTGGAAAAGCGGAAGTGGAACCGACCAAATCCACCACTGATGAAGATATCGTGTTCCACGAACGGTATCTTGGCCTTAAAGAGTCCGAACAAAGAAAGATGCGGATTCTCAACAAGCATCTACTTCCGAGCGATACACCTGTAGAGGGATCTTTTCAACTACCAAAAATTCTCCCTTACACGGGAGATATTCCGGAAGTTTTCATTCCATATAGCGCCAAGGTGTGTTATAACGCAATGTTTAAGGGGGTATACTGCAATATCCATGATGCCGGTTTCAGTTCCACTTGGAGTCAACCGGTGAAATCACTTAAGAAAGTCAAGCAGTACATGCTTGCGGTTGCTCCGGATCATACATTATGGGTAGATGGCCTTACTTGCGAGAACATAGAGCAACTACGGAAGTCTCGAACCACTCAGAGATTTTGGCAGAATAACGGAGTTGCCACAATTCAGATCGCCTCATGGGGTAATGCTGAATCTGTATTGACCTACGCTTTCGACGGTCTCGCAGAGAATAGCTGGACAGCCATCGGGCATCAACGTGTCGGTAATAAAGCCGAACAGCGATTGTTTAAGTTCGCTGTAAGAACACTCGTAGAGAAAAAACACCCAATAGGGCTTATTGTTTTTGGGGCACCTTTGACTTTCGACCCGGGTGTGCCTGTAATCATGATGCCCAGTTTCATATCAAAACTACGCAAATTATGAAAAAGGAATCTCGTATCGAAGACTGGGAGGACCTCTCGGATACCCCTGAGGAGTTTGATGCGGCAATAAAAAATGCGCTCACTCCCAATGAAAAAGAGTTTTTTGAAAAACTACGTTTCAAGGAACTCAATGAAACAGCAGCCAGCAATGATGTACTGATGAACGAGGCTGACAATACCGACGGTTTGTATATTCTGCGAATCGGTTCTGACGGCATCCTGATTGGCCGTAATATTTCCGACCCCAAAGAGACTACAACTCCCGAGGAATATGCCGGTATCTTTCTTGCGTTGCAGCAGGACATATCGCAATTCGTGGGTCGCCATGTCACTCTCCTCGAATGGCTGAGGCAGCGCGACTTCAAGGGAATAAAGTATAATCAAAACAATGACTATCTTTGATATGGGAATGCAGCGATTATACAACGAAAGTGGAGGTTTTTCAGAGTACCTCTACCATCAGGTTGGGGAAACCATAGTTGCGTCCAACGGTGTGGAAGGTAAGGTTGTCGAAAAAATCGACAAGGCGTCCTATGATGGTCTTCCCATCCTTTCCAACACAAGCGAGGTATATTTCAAGACGAATGCCAATGGTGAAATCATACAGGCTCGAATCTATAAAGACAGAAAGCCTGCATGCGACTTCGATTGGGATCATAATCACACCAATAAAAATGGCGAAAAATTTGAGAAAGGGACTGTTCATGTACAGCCCTTTAAGAAGGATGCCAAGGGTAACTGGAAAAGAGATGACAAACACGCTCGATACCTTTCCAATGAGGAAATTCAGCGCTACGGGGAACTCATCAAGAAAGCGAATCCCAATGCAAAGTTAAGACCTTAGTAGACAGAAACTCTAATAAAAAATAGACTAATGCCTATGGAGCAATTCTACGCAATACACATAGCCGCTTACGCGGCAAAAATTTTTCGCAGAAATAGAGCGATGAGCCGGATTTCCGGTGCTCATCGCTTTATTCACGACTATGGACATTTATGCTGTTTTGCGCTCGGCTATCAGCTTGACGTTGTCATTGATGATTTGGGCAATGCGGTCTTGGTATTCGCTTACGCCGTTGGCGAAGGCTCGGCATTGGAGGATTCGGCAGTCTTGTAAGGCGATTTCTATGGTGGCTATGGTCTTGTTGCCGATTTTGGCGGTGAGTACCAGAGTCTCCGGTTTTAGGTAGTAGGCTAACGACCCACAACAGATGTGCTGACGATTTCCTTCATCGTAATACTCGGCTACGGAGTTGAGGGTGTGGATAACTATTTCTCCGTCAGACATCACCAAACCGATATATCTGCCTTTCAGTTCCTCAAACTTGGCTTCATCGGCTTCGGTTTTTTTGCGGTCGGCTTCCTTCTGCTCCTTGATGCGCTGGCGTTCTACCTTTGCCACATATTCATCGTGGGTTGCTTGGAGGTCTCTCGGTGCTACCAACGTGGGGGAATGGAGGTCTTTACCCATTCTATCCAACATCTTGATGTAGTCGAACCATAGGAGTGCGTCTTCAACTTTATATCCGGCTCGCTTGGTTACCTTTATGGTGTTCCAATATTTGTCAACCTCCTGCGGATGATAGCATAGGTAGCGGAGCAATTCGATGTCACCGGATTTCATAAGAGTTTCTGCATGAGGGTTGGTGAGCAACTGGGTGAAGAGTGTCACCGGATTGATGTGGTGGGTGCATCCGGCAAATCCGTTGCGCTTGATTATGTCAGTGACCTTGATGCGTGGGTAAACCCATTCATCGGCTATGCGTTGGAACGCCTCGTTGTCGTGGCGTAACTCAAAGGGTGAGCAATAGTTGAATACGTCATAGAAATATGAGTTCATCGCTCTGCAAAGTCCCATTACGGTCTTCCCTCCCTTGGGGTCAATCCAATACTCGCATATAGCCATTGCTGAATATTTGGCTTGATACCCCTTGCGCATTTCGCTGATGATTTGGAATGAACGGATTACTTGGTAGTCAGCCTTTGTAGTGATTACGTTGAAGTAGGATTTCTGCTTAACAACCCTCTCCTTGGTGTCCTTCACTTGCAGACGTGCGCCACACTTGGGGCAACGGCACATTGTGTCACTCTCGGCGGTCTCTTTCCATTCGTGACCGCAGTCCATACAAGTGGCAACACCGGATTTCAAGCGGTATGCGAAATGCTCGTGAGTCTCTCGGAAAGCCCAACTGAGCTGTGCGGAAGTGAGGGAGCGCATGGCTCCACTCAACTTCACAACTTCTATCTGTTTGCGTGTCTTCGGTCTCATAGTCGTATCTTATTATAAGTCCTCTCCGAAGAGATTGGGTTCTACATTGATTTCGGCTCCGGCTTTTGGTGCGGAGTGGTTAGCCTTCGGTTTTGGCTGGTTTTGTCTGCGGAGTTCTCTGAGCTGTTCCTCCTTGTACTGCTCCATTGCCTGCTCTCGAAGTTCAGCCTTGTCCTCGTCAGTGAGTTCCGGCTTTGATACTACGATATTGCAGTTGACAGATGTCGGGATTTCGTTTTCGTCAACGTCTCCGTCAAAGTAATCTACAAGTAGGTTCATCACGGTAGCGTCATCAACCATGCACACACCCATTTTCTGAATAGCGGAGCAAAGGTAAGCGACCGCTTTATCAAGGCTCTTGGATTGGTCTGCAAGTTTGATTGCGAATGAGGGTTCAGCGGACAGGAGCGGTTGGTAGCTCCCCTGATTGAACTGCAAACTCCCGGGCACGGGATGCAGGCGCGGAGCGCCGGGCTGTGATTAACCCCCGGTGCAGGGACAGAGTCCCGTAGCCGGGGGCGATAGCGGGTCACTTT
>JAGASI010000012.1 GCA_017621845.1 Muribaculaceae bacterium | reverse complement strand
TTATCACAAAAATAATGAATTTTTATCTTTCAAACCAAAGATAAATAACTAACATACAGCTCATAAAGATTTACCTGACTCGAAATGAATCGGGTAAGGGTATTATGCGCTTATTTAAATTTTAAATGAAAGAGCCGTGCCGACCTTGTGGGGCGAGAGGGGAATGAAAAAATATTATCAGTTGCCTATCTGTAGGGTTGTATAGTATCTATATGTCCCGTTGTAGGCATAATCGGGATAGAAGCTGAGTGTTATATAGCTATTGTTATATCCCCACCATGTAACCGAGATATTGTTGGCTCCATTATTTTGTACTGAGACCGGATATCCATACTGACCGACAAAGTTGTTGTAGAGGATGTTATATCGAGACATGTCATATCCTGGCGATGAATAAACAAACTGTGTGCCACTGAGGACACCATTGTTATAGTGCATTGTGGCATTGGGCCAGATGTAGCCGTATTGGTTGATGTTGGACAGATATATTACATCCGATCCATATCCAGTTACTGTATAGCCTGAGTTAATCATCGCATTTAGCGATATGTTGAAAGTTGTTCCGAAGGAGATATTGAATATCGAGCCAAAACGAGGTAACCTACCGTAGGGACGGAAAGAGGGTGGTGGCGTGGGTCTCATCCAAGGACGATTGGCCGGCATGTATGGACGATAGGGTACAGAATGAGGTGGGGGAGGCACGTGTCCGGGACGATGAACGGTAGACGGGCCACCGGGCCGATGATTGCCGGGATGGTGGTTACCCCCGGGACGATCATATCCCCCGGGACGATAGTTGTTGCCGGGATATCCACCTGGGCGATTATCTGGCCGATGGTTGCCGGGATGATGATTTCCACCGGGGCGATGATTTCCACCGGGGCGATGATTTTCACCGGGGCGATGGCTATTGTTATTCCCGGGACGGTTGTTATTTCCATTTCCTCCCGGACGATAGCCTTGATCGTTGCCCGAGGGACGACTGGTGGATGGACGACTGACATTTCCCTGGTTACCCGAGGGACGACCCATATTGCCGGGGCGGGATTGGACTGTAGTTGAGGTAGGTTTATGACCACCCATGTTGGCACGACCGCGGTTCTGGCCGTCAGTTGTCGGAGTTAACACCAATGAGGTGACGAGAAACAAAGCGACTGAGGTAACAAATTTTTTCATGACTCATGCTGTTTAGGGTGGTTGGACATTAGAGTTAATAACATCTGGCTATGGATAAAAGTTATCGAAGCCTTCAGTAATAAGATGCCTGTATTGCTCAAAGGTTTACTTGTCTAAGATTAAGAAATGTTAAAACAATATGGCGATAGTCCTAACACTAAGGTATTATATAGACATTAAATACAAGTGCCACGGTGTTGGGCCGTGGCACTTGTTATAGGGTTAATAAGAAGTTTAATATCAGTTTATTTGATGATGCCGTCGCGACGGAGCAGGGCGTCAATGGATGGGTCAGAGCCACGGAATCGACGGTAGAGGACAGCGGGATTTTCTGTACCACCTTTCATCAGGACGTTGGTGCGGAATGAGTCGGCGGTCTTGCGGTCAAATATGCCGTTCTGCTTGAATACTGAGAAAGCATCGGCATCGAGGACTTCAGCCCATTTGTAGCTATAATAGCCTGCGGCATATCCCCCACTGAATATATGGCTGAACTGGGGAGCCACGAGTGAGCCTTCGACCGGTTCAAAAATCTGCACAGGCTTGATGGCTTCTATTTCAAACGCTACAGCGTCCTCGACAGGTGCTTTGGTGGTGTGGTAGGCCATATCCAGGAAACCAAACATTAGTTGACGCATACATGCATAGGCTGCGCCATACTGAGAAGAAGTTATGAGGCCGTTGAGAAGATTTTCGGGTATGGCCTCACCGGTTTGATAATGGCGAGCAAATGTGTCGAGGAATTCTTTTTGTGTAAGATAGTTTTCGTTGAATTGGGATGGAAGTTCTACAAAGTCACGGTAGACGTTTGTGCCTGAAAGTGATTTATATTTGGTAGAGGCAAGCAGGCCGTGAAGTGAGTGGCCAAACTCATGTAAGAATGTCTCAACCTCATAGGGAGTTAGAAGCGACGGAGTATCACCGGTGGGTTTGGTAAAGTTCATTACGATAGATACGACTGGACGCGAGTCAGTGCCGTCTTCTTCGTGCCATTGTTCCTTGAAGTTGGTCATCCATGCGCCGGGGCGTTTGGTTGCACGGGGGAAGAAGTCAGTGTATAGTACACCGATAAAGTTGCCGTCGGCATCGGTAACATCATAAGCTTTGACATCAGCGTGGTAGACCTCAATATCGGGGTTTTCAGTGAATTGCAGGCCATATAGTTTGGTTGCAAGACCAAATACGCCTTTTACAACGTTGGAGAGTTCAAAGTAAGGTCTCAAGGCCTCTTCGTCAAATGCATACTTGGCTTGACGGTGTTTGTTGGACCAGTAGCTGTAATCCCATGGCATGAGCTTTATAGGTTCGCCGAGTGCCTCGGAAGCGTAGGCGGTGAGCTCGTCCATCTCTTTCTTGAGGGCTGGAGCGTAGGCGTCCTTGAGTTGGTTGAGAAGATTGTAGACGTTGGTGGGGTTCTGGGCCATGGTGTTGGTCAAGGAGTGGTCGGCATAGGTCTCTTTGCCAAGGAGATTGGCAATTTGACGACGTATATCAGCGATGCGTTTAAGTATTTCAATGTTGTTATACTCGCCTTTTGTGTTACGTGAGGTGTATAACTTGTTGAATTTTTCACGTACGGCACGGTTGTCGGCATACTTCATGACTGCCATATAAGTAGGTTGGTCGAGACCAAAGAGGAATTCACCATCGCGTCCCTTGGCCTTGGCGGCTTCGGCAGCAGCGTTTAGTGTGCCTTGGGGTATACCCTTGACTTGGTCGGGAGTGAGCCATATCTCGTAGGTGTTGAGTTCTTTGAGCACGTTTTGCCCAAATTTGGTTGTCAACTCTGAAAGTTCGTTACTGAGTTTTTTGAATTTTTCGCGATTTTCTCCTTGAAGTTTTGCTCCTGACAGGGCAAAGGCATCATAGGTCTGTTGTAATAACATTGAATCCTCGGGAGTGAGGTTAAACTTGGCGCGGTTATCATATACTTGGCTTATTTTGTTCCAAAGGCCTTCATTGAGTATGATAGCTGTGGAATATTCGCTGAGTTTACGTGAGATGTCAAGCGAGATTTCCATCATCTCATCATCGGCATTGGCCGACATCAATGGATAGAATACACCTAAGACTCGGTTAAGGTCACGGCCGACGTTTTCAAGGGCCACTATAGTATTATCGAAGTCGGGGTAGGAACGTTGGTTGACTATAGCGTCAATTTCCTGATTGGCAAGTTTTATGCCACGGTCTACAGCCGGAATCCACATTGAGTTGTTAATGCTCTTGAATGGAGGGGTGGCATGGACTGTTTTAAATGGGGTGTCAAAAACGTTGACAGCCTTGTTGTCGGCCGCTGAGGCCTCGTTGATATTTGTCATGACGATTGAACAAATAAATAACGATTTAACTAATGGTTTAATCATTTGTGATATATAAAAGGTTGATTTAATATTTAATTTAGTTTACCATCCGAGGCCATTTTGATTAATCGAGCTTCGGGGACAATGTATATTTCGACGCGTCGGTTGAGGCGTCGGTTTTCGAGCGAGTTGTTTTTGAAACGTGGCTCTTCAAAGCTCATACCATAGGGTATGATGTTGGGCTGTATGTTGGGGTTATTGATTAGTCCCTCAAGATATTCGTCGACAGCATTGGCTCGTACTTCGGTGAGGTAGTCGGAGTAGGTCTCATCAGCTGTGTCATCGGAGTGACATAAAATTACCAATTTGTACATATCGGGAAGCCTCACAATATTTTGGAAGTGGTTGAGCACTACCGAAGCTTTGGTCTTAAGAACTGTGTCATTGGGCGCAAATAATTTGTCGGCTTCGATTATGATGCAAGCAACTTCTCCACGACGTCGTGCCTCGGCTGTATAGTCGAGTTTTTTGAAGTAATTGATTAGACCGTCGATATGACGAACTACTGCTGATGAGTGTTTACTCTGGATTGACGGGTTATTAAGATTTTCGTCAGGGGTCAGGTCATATATGCTGGTGGTATCCTGAGCGCCGGCCAGTTTAACGATACCGAACAGAAAGGTTGCTAAGATTGATATTTTAATATTCATGTGGAACAATGGGCGTAAGAGAGGTGGGGATGAGAGGTTAAAATTAGATGGTTAGGCATCAAGGGTATCTTCATATTGAAGCTCGGCTTGAATGATGAGACGTACGTTATTGGATAGTTCGTCGGCCGATTCTTTGGAGCGCCCGAGAGACGGGTTGCTCTTGCGCAGTAATTTTACTGCATGGCGGGTGAGCTGGTCTAAGTCGATTTCATCGCTATCGTCATCATCAAGGGTGATATTCAGCATGCCATGATCTTCATAGTAGTCCCAGATGATGTCAATGATGTCAAGAATAATATCATCATCCATGTCTTTAAGGACGGCAGGGTCAACATGGTCGCGTATGAATTGTATTGCTAAGTCTTCATCAAATTCCATGATAATCGGTTTTAGGTTTATGCAATGTTTAGTTGAGATTGACGAGTCCCGACGGGAGGTTCATCGTGAGTCGTGAGTCTTCATGGTCAATCGAGAGCATGAGGTCGGCATTGGCCGGTACCAAGACCGACCTGTTGTCATCAGTGGTGACTGTGAACAACGCGTTGTCGGTCGATAAGTCAATGTCGGTGACCTTCCCGATATAAGTCCCATCGCTGTCATATAACTTATAGCCTACCAGGTCTTCAAGATAAAATCCATCGGTGTCATCTTCATCCTCGTTGGATAGGTCACTTCTGAGAGCAAACACGTCCTTACCGACAAATGTGGATGCCATAATCTCTGATGACACCCCATCAATAAACACCAGCCAGGACTCTGCGCCACGAGGGCGTGTTGCAGAGACAAAGAATGGCACATATATGCCATCCATGTCCATCACCAGGCAAGTGAGGTCGGCTGGATTTATACCATCGTCAATGGTTATTGATAGCTCGCCCTCAATTCCATGGGTTTTGTTGACTCGCCCGATGTCGGTAATCTCAGCTTGTGTAATCATTTTTTCTTTTTCTTTTTGGATGGAGTGGGAGCGGCTTTGAATTCGTGTAGAGGCATATCAACAGGGTTGATGCGTATCCGACCACCGGATATTTCTTCGAGGTCACGGAAAATTTTCTCGTCTGACGCGCCGTCCTTGTTTACGGCGAGCATCATCTTTTTCATCTGGCTGGCAATGAGTGTTACCAGAGCCCAGCGGTCCTCGTTCTCTTCCATGTCGGCCGCAAGATATATCATGCGCTCAATATTTTTGCCATAATGACGATAATTGGTGGGTTGGTCATCAAGATACACCGGGTCGGGATGTGGGGCTATCTCCTCGGGTTTGATAACATCTATGGGCCAATCTATGTCGAGTTGGAAGTTACTTATAATTGCGAGGTGATCCCAGAATTTACGGTTACCCTCGGCTTCATTTCGCTCTGATGGGAACAGCGTATACATGGTTTTGACAATGGCGCGGGCACATCGTGTGCGCTCATCTCTATCCTCGATAGTTTTGCAATAGTCCACCATAGACTGGATGACACGGCCATATTCGGGAAGTTTTATTTGCTTGAGTTGGGTGTTATAGGTCAACATGTTATAGGTGTTGCGTTGTGTAAAATATTTAAGGCTATAGCCTCATTGATAATTAGACATCAGAATGTCTGAAAAGTTTATTGATAGCGGTGGAGGTAAATCAGAGCTTGACGGTAGCGGTAGTCTGAATCAAGATATTGGAATGTTGCCTCTATGTAATAGTTTAGCTCTTGTACCAAGGTGATAACGTTGATTTGACCACCGTTGTATGCCATTATCCATAGCTCGGGGTATTCGCTGTCAAGCACAACGTTGTTGTATTCTTTCATTATAGACTGCATATCAACGGCAGTGTGGTAGTGATTGTTAATAATGGCTTTAATACTACCTGTTAAATCTTGGCTCAGTATGCGGGAGACTTGTTCCATGCTGTTTTCGTAGTCCTTGTTATAATTGTGCCCCCAAGAAGGGAGACCAATTGATATAGAAAGTCCATTGAAATGTGTACCATCTTCATAGGCATGGCGGTATCCGATGCCAAGCTCGGGATTACGGCTCAAGGACTCGGCACGAGCTTTAAGACGAGCAACATCGGCTTGTTGTTGAGCTAAAGATACTTCGGGAGCACCATCGGCATACTTAAGGTATTCGTCTATGGATTGTAGCGGCAGTGGAGAGTAGGCTTTTAAATCAACCGTGAGGCCGGGAGTGGCAGCCATTTCGGCAAGTTTGTCTTGAATTTCAGAAATGTCATTAGTGAGAGTTTTGATCTGATGTTGCAGCTTGAATTTCTCGAGCTTGATTTTCTTGAGATCGAGGATGGTGAGTTGTCCGTGATTGTACCCATATTCGATAGATGAGGCTACTGAGTCGAGGTTTTTTTCCAGCGAAAGTAGGATGTCCAACTGAGCTTGAGCGTATACACCTTGGGCAATTGTCAAGCGTGCTTGTTGCTCAAGGTCCTTACGCTGTATAATATATTGTGTAGTTGCAATCTCGGCTTGGGCTCGGGCCGCTTCTCTCTGAGCTTTGTAACTTGATGGCCATTGAAATTTCTGAGAAATGCCTACCCCCCATTTGTTATGACCGCCTTTGGAATTAAACATGTATTCGCCCTCCAATTCGGGCCCGCTGAGCTGACCTGCGCCTCGTGCAAGTATAGTCTCGGCCACGCCACTGCCTGACATTGCTTTTAGCGATGGGTTGTTGGAAAGAATAGTGCTGAGGGCTTGATCCTGGCTAAGAGTTTGGGCCGACGTGGTTTGTGCGCTTGTCCATAACACTGCGCCCAGGGCAATTACACTTGTTTTTTTCAGAAAATGTTTATTCATTTTTAGCTGTATTTTTGTGGGCTTTACGAATCTCGATGATACGATAAAGCACAGGGACAACGAATATATTAAGGATGGTAGAAGATATGAGACCGCCCAGAATTACGACAGCCAGGGGAGATTGTATTTCATTGCCGGGGGCATCTCCATTTATGGCAAGGGGGATAAGAGCAAGAGCCGATGTCAAGGCTGTCATTACGATAGGGAGCAATCGGTCACATGACCCCATCTTGATGCGTTTATCCAGGTCATAACCTTGTTCTTTCAATGAGTTGTACCGGCTGACCAATAACATTCCGTTGCGCGTGGTTATACCTAACAGAGATATAAAGCCGATTATAGCGGGAATATTCAGCTCTCCGCCGGTGCATACCAGAATAAATACGCCACCAATCATAGCCAATGGCATGTTGATAAGTATTAGCAGTGATTGGCTCATGTTATGGAATTGCTGGTAGAGAAGCATTAAAATCAGCAGTAGTGCCCCAAGAGAAGCCCAACCCAAGGTGCGTGAAGCAGCTGCCTCACTTTCAAATTGTCCGCCATAAGTGACATAATAGTTTTCGGGGAATTGGACTTTGGCGTCAATAGCTTCTCTAATGGCATTTACTGTGCCTCTCAGGTCTTGTCCTTCAGTATTGGCTGAAATGATGATACGTCGTTTGACGTTCTCGCGGTTTATGGTATTAGGCCCGGTTGCCGACCGTATGTCAGCGACGGTGCTTAGTGCTATTTTACCTTGGTTGGAGTCAATTAACAGGTCTTTGACTGACTCTACTGACGAGCGTGACGCGGGGTCTACCATGAGTATGATGTCAAAAGGCACGCCGTCTTCATATACTTGACTTACCGAGGTACCTGCCAGTGATGTCTCGATAGTCGAGCGGAAAGCTTCCATGGTAATACCATAGCGGGCGAGCATCTCACGGTTGGGGACAATCTTGAGTTCGGGACGTTCTATCTGTTGTTCTATGTTGACGTCAACGACACCTGGAACCTCCGAGACTATTTCCTTAATCTTACTGCCCAATGTAAAGAGTGTATTAAGGTCATCGCCAAAGAGCTTGATGGCAATCTGGGCTTCGGTTCCCGATAGCATGGCGTCTATACGGTGGGAGATGGGTTGACCAATCTCGATATTGGCACCGGGGATGGTAGCAAGTTTTTCACGCAATTCATTAGCGACTTCTCCACGGGTGCGGCCGTCGAGCTGATAAGGGGCTTCTATTTCCGAGACATTGACGCCGAACGAATGTTCATCCAGCTCGGCACGACCTGTTTTGCGTGCTACAGTTTTAATTTCGGGTACCGACATGATGAGTTTTTCGGCTTGGCGTCCAATCTTGTCGCTCTCTTCAAGAGAAATACCCGGTAGGGTCGAAACATTGATAGTAAACGACCCCTCATTAAATGATGGCAGGAATGACCGACCAAGAGTAAAAAATAATCCGGCAGCGACAATGAACAAGATACAGGCTGTAGTCAAAATAGTCTTGCGGTGTCCCAGACACCAGTTTAACACGCGTCCATAGCCGTTAATCATCGCACGTGTCACACGCGGGTCTTTTTCTTCTTTATTCTCTTGTTTTTTATTACGTCCTAATAGGAATGAGCACAGGACAGGTGTAAGAGTGAGCGCTACGACAGTCGAGGCGATAAGAGCCACGATAAATGCGACACCTAATGGTATGAGCATGCGTCCCTCAATGCCACTGAGAAAGAATAGCGGTAAGAAGCTGGCTATGATGATAAGCGAGGAATTGAAGATCGGCATTCTTACTTCGGCTGATGCATGATATACTACCTCTTTGGCCGGAAGACGTTTGTCGGGCGGTAACGTGCGGTTGGACCTGAGCCTCATGTAAACATTTTCGACATCGACGATGGCGTCGTCTACCAACGAGCCTATGGCGATGGCGATACCTCCCAATGACATTGTGTTGATGTTATAGCCCAGAAAATGCAATACAAGTACCGTGACGATGATTGACAATGGTAATGCTACAACCGATATAACGGTGGTGCGTAAGTTCATAAGGAAGAAGAAAATCACCACGATGACAAACAATGCGCCTTCAAGAAGTGTTTCCTGCAGGTTGGAGATGGAGTTGTCTATAAAGTCGCTCTGTTTGAAAATGTCAGTCGAGATTTTAACATCTTTGGGAAGAGTTCTGGCGATGACATTAAGTTCGGTTTCGATATTTTGGGTGAGATCAATGGTGCTTGTCGCCGGTTGCTTGGTGACGGTAATCAGGACGGCCGGGTTGGCTTTATAGGACCCGACTCCAAGCCGTGGATGTGCACCGCCGATTGTTACGGTGGCTATGTCCTCGATGGTGACAATTCCGTTTTCGTCACTGCGTATGACTGTCTTGGCGATGTCTTCTGTTGAGTTGGTGTTAATTTCTCCTTTGACGATATACTCGTTACCATAGTCATACACGACACTGCCTGCGGCGTTGTTATTAAGGTTTACGGTGGCATCCTTGATCTCGTCAAT
This sequence comes from Muribaculaceae bacterium, assembly GCA_017621845.1. GTDB lineage: Bacteria > Bacteroidota > Bacteroidia > Bacteroidales > Muribaculaceae > CAG-873. The sequence continues at coordinate 32,219 of JAGASI010000012.1, read as the reverse complement.
CGATACGTTCAATGCTTTCATACGCTCGGGGTGGAGCTGTATCTGATACTGTCTGACGTCACCGCCAAGTATTGCTACCTGTGAGACACCGCCTAAGGCCAATAGACGAGGTCTGATTACTTTGTCAGCGATGGTGTTGAGGTCAACCATCGAGGTGGAGTCGGCGGTGAGACCTATAATCATTATTTCGCCCAGAATAGATGATTGGGGTCCCATGGTAGGTGTGCCGACGCCCGGAGGCAGAGTGCCCTCGAGGCCGGCAAGTCTTTCTGATACTATCTGACGAGCACGGTAAATATCGGTGCCCCAGTCAAATTCAACCCATACGGCTGAAAAACCGGTGTTGGAGGTAGAACGCACTCGGCGTACACCGGTAGAGCCATTGACTGTTGTCTCGATAGGGTAGGTGACAAGTTTTTCAACTTCCTCAGGAGCCATACCCGGGGCTTCAGTCATCACTACAACGGTAGGTGCATTGAGATCAGGGAAAATATCGACGTCTGTGCGCATCAGTACAACGATGCCAAATATCATGGCCAGGCCGGTGAGAATGAGTATCGTCAACCGGTTGTCAAGCGAGAAGCGTATTATGCGGTTTAGCATGGCATGGTCGGGGATTAGTGGTTGTGGGTATGACCCTCCGGAACAACGTTGGAACTCTCGGCAAGACGTACTGTGGTAGTACCGGTGACAACCACTTTGTCGCCCTCATGTAGGCCTGATAATACCTCGACACGTTCACCATCGCGGGTGCCGAGCTTGACGGGAGATTTAAGATAGCCTTCTTCGTCGAGCTGTATGTATACAAAGTAGTTGCCCTGCTGTTCGGAGATGGATGATACCGGAACAGTAATCACGTTGTCACGCTCGGCCCCTAATAGGTATACCTCGATATAACTACCGGGAATGAGAGTGCCGTCATTTTTAAGAGAGAAGTATATGGGGATATATCCGGCCGAGGTGCTCACGGCTTGGCCGGCGTTGTGGCGCGTGCCACCGTATGCCGAGATATCGATGACGTCATTACTGTATGGTGTCTTGATTTTGGCACTGTTGAAGGTGGATGCTTGGCCATAATATTTCTGAGGGAGGTCGGCACGCAATGTGAGCTTGCCCGAGCCTGAAATGTTGGCAATAGGTGTACCTGCTTCAACATATTGGCCTTGGCTTACCAAAAGTTGGGTGAGAGTGCCGGCAATAGGAGCTGTGGCAGCTCCCGAACTTGCGGCCGGGGAGTAAGCGGCGCGTGCGACCTCCAGGTCGGCAACTGCTCGGTTGTACTCGGCTTGTGATACGATGCCGCGTTCTCTCAGGGGGGTGAGACGGTCGACTTCGGTCTGGGCAGCATTGACAGCGGCACGAGCTGCAGCGTTGGGGTCACCTCCCGAGACGCGTTTTGGGGTTATAGTAGCGATGAGTGTGCCGGCACTTACATGGGTGCCGGTAACGGCTTTGGCACTTAAGGCCACTACACCGGCTGTGGGAGATACCACTACACCGGAGGCATCAGGACTATCTATAATCTGACCCGTAGCTTTCACGACATTGTTGAATGTGCCGGGCTTGACTGTTTCGGTCGTTACACCGAATTGTTTGGCTTGAGCAGGCTCCAGGATGATTTCAGTTCCCGAACCATGGTCGTGACCTTCGTGACCCTCGTGGTGATGACCTTCTTGTTCTTTGTGGTCTTGGTGCCCGTGATTATGCTGGTGGTGGGCTACAGAATCGTGTGCATTGGAATTGCATGCACATAGGGAGAGGATTGAGAGGGCTTGAAGCGTCCTGGCGATCAAGCGATGTCGGTTTTTATGCATGATTATTCGCATGATTAGTTGTGTTCGGTATTGTTTTGATGGTGCAAATTTAGTGATTTTGTCGCAAATGTACTCAATATATTATGCAACCGGGTTGTAATTATTATCACCATTATTGTCACCATTATTGAGTATTTTTAGCCGATTATGGAGGAGCGTATTTGTGGATTGGATGGAAAAAGATTAAATTTGCCGTAAAATAATAACAGAATATATGGCATCATTGGTCGAATATAAAGAATTGACAATATCCCATGGGGCATTTGTCGTGCTTAGTAATGTAACGATGACTGTGGGGCAAGGTGAACTGGTGTATCTTGTCGGATCAGTGGGAAGTGGTAAATCATCATTGCTCCAAAGTATGTATGCCGAGGTGTCAATTACCGGTTCCCAGGCTCAGGTCTTAGGTTATAACATGCTCAAGTTGAGAAAAAAAGAAGTGCCTATGTTGCGCCGTCGCCTGGGAATAGTTTTTCAAGATTTCAGACTGCTGACAGATCGTAATGTTTATGCCAACCTTGAGTTTGTCCTTCTTGCCACCGGATGGGATAAGAAGGAAATCCCTACGCGTATAGAGCATGTGCTAAGCCAAGTCGGGATGATAGATAAAGATTATAAAATGCCTCATGAATTATCAGGTGGTGAGCAGCAACGAGTTGCTATAGCCCGTGCATTGTTGGGTAGCCCCGATATGATATTGGCCGATGAACCAACCGGTAACCTTGATCCTGAGACAGGACGTCAGATATTTAAGTTGTTGTCTGATATCTCAGTGGCCGGCACAACGGTGATTATCGCTACCCATAATCATTCTATGATTGATGACTTCCCCGGTCGTGTGTTTATATGTGAGGAACACCGTATCAGTGAGCTACCCTGACAATCGATGAAAATCAATTGGCACAGACAGCATCGGTGGTCGGGTATCGTATCGATATTCCTGTTGATGATGTTCTGTGTGTCGGGTATTGTACTCAATCATCGTTCTCTGGTCGCTGATATTGAGGTGAGTCGTTCATGGCTGCCATGGTGGTATGAGTTTAAGAATTGGAATGGGGGCCTCATGCGTGGCACAGTCTCATATCAAGATGGGGTATTGATATATGGAGTCAATGGAATATGGCTCACTGATGGCAGTGGTGGACGCGTCAGGGATTTCAATGCAGGATTGCCACCGGCGGCCGATTGTCGCCAGGTGAGAGGTATAGCTGTTTGTGACAGTTCTTATTATGCCGCAACGACGATGGGAATATATCGTCTTGAGTCAGGTATTTGGCGGGGTGTACCATTGCCGATGGAAGATGACGAGCGCTTGAGCGACATAACCGCCAAGGATGACACGTTGGTCGTTGTTGGAAGGTCCAATTTATATGTGATGGATCCGGGGTCAAGGTCGTTCACTATGGTAAATATAAAGTCGGCACCTATGATGGACGATAAGGTATCGTTATTCAGAACGGTGTGGATGTTACATAGTGGCGAGTTGTTCGGTCTTGTTGGAAGACTTGTTGTTGATTTTGTGGCTGTTATATTGATAATACTGTCAATTACCGGACTTGTGCATTGGCTGTTGCCTAAATTTATCAGAAAGCTCAGGTTACGTTACAGAGGAGTCAAGGTGCCGGTCAAGACGATGCGCAATAATATGATGCTGCACAATCATATTGGTCGGTTTACTATAGTCGTGACGTTGTTGATAGTGATAACAGGATGGTGTTTGCGCCCACCGGTCATGATAGCTCTGGCACTGAACAAGACATCAGCAATTCCCGGCACAAGCCTTGACAGTGACAACCCTTGGCATGACAAATTGAGAATGTTGAGATATGACAGAGAGTGTGACGAATGGCTGTTGTCTACGTCTGAGGGATTTTTTGTACTTGACAATCTGACAGCTCAACCTCATAAGCTTGATGTTAGGCTCCCGGTTAGTGTCATGGGGTTGAATGTGTTTGAGAAAGATGCTGATGGAGACTGGCTTGTGGGATCATTTTCGGGAATGTATCGATGGAATCGTAAGACGGGCCGTGTTCAGGATTACTTTACCGGTGCGGTGCCTGATGATGTAAATGGACCGCCATTTGGCAAATATGCAGTTTCAGGTTATTCAGATAAATTTAACACAGTAGTGGAATACCATGACGGCACCGAAGCCATTGTTCAGCCCGAGAAAATGAACAACTTGCCCATGTCAATATGGAATGTTGCATTGGAGGCTCACTCAGGACGCTTGTTCATGGGCTCAATAGCAACGTATGTGTTTGTTTTTATTGTCGGACTCATTATCGCATGGTGTCTCTGGAGTGGCTGGAAATCACGCCGTTCCTAAACAATACCTGTAATTATATTATGGTACAGGCTCTTATTGTGGTTGGTAGGATGATTGGGCGAGGGTTGACGGGTTGTTGTAGAATTTTGGTGAAAGAAGTTGTGATAATTGAGTGTCAGGGTGTTGCCGTAGGTAGGATTTAACTATACGGTATCCGATATATCTTACTGCGCGACCCGGAGCGTCGGGGCTGATGATACCTGTGACGGGTGACGGACTAAATAAAGATGATATAATAATCGGGTCTGACGAGTGTATCATGTCGTCATTGAGAAGACGCTCCCACATAAAGCGCTCATTTTTAGCAATATCTTTAAACTGTGCTTCAGTAAAACCGAGAGCCATTGCCTCGGAAGGATTATCAAGCAGTAACATCTTGGCTTGGGCAATAGCACCTTGGTAAAGGAGGTGGCTGAGGACTGTAGTATTACTTTCTGAGATGGGGTAGGTGGTTGCAATGAGCGCCTCGGCCATGTCGTAGGGGATATTTGCCCGGGTTTTGGTACGCCGCTCATATTCAGGTATCCCGTTATATGCCTCGTGGTTGGGACCGAGATAATGGTTAAGGGCGATATACATCACTCCATTGTTAAAGATGATAGACTTGGGTTGTCCCCATATTGTAGCAACGTAGGTTGTTTGGTCAAATTTAAGTCCCTGTTCATGTCCTCGTGTGATAATATTCCCGAGTTGTTGTTGCTCTGGAGCGAGGTCTTTATATTCCTTATTCACTGCATTGCCAAACATTTTGACCATGCGAGAGGCGGACAGGAGGGTCAGGGTTTGGTCGCTTGTTGAATCTTTACCAATTATCTGAAGATATTTGTCAATAATTATTTTGTTGTCGGTCAATGTCTTAACACGATTTATACTGTCAAGGCTATTGTAATTTTCAAGAATTTGGTCGAGTCTTATAATGTTTTCAGGCTTGGCCGGTGTTTTGGGGGACTCTTCATTTTTGTTAGATGAGCAGGAAGTCAACAATGAAATTGTTAAGATTATAGCTATTGATAAGTGTCGATGTTTCATATATAAGCGATTGCTGGGTATAATAGTGCAAAGGTATTTATTGTATAACACGTAACCAATTGAAAATTATAATGACCGAGGTGAAATATTTTGCAATATGGAATAGTTTAAGAGGAGGGTTTAAAAATCAATGTTGTTCATCCTACCCCAAGGTTAAAAATGCTTGGAATTCAAACACACTCTTAATCCTTTAAGTTAAGAAATCGAGCGAGTCCATATATGTATCTTCTAAATCCGGGGCTATATCCCAAGATGCGGTTATACCATGACATGTGGTGGCCAATAAACTTAACCATCCATCCGACAAAAATCATTGCAAAAAGGGTTCCGGGTCCTATAATATTCCATAGCCAAGTACCCCAGAATATATAACAACTTAAGATAGCCAGAACTACTAAAAGGCAGTTGATAATGATTTTTACTTTGGCAAATGGAAGTCCTGATACATGGCTGACAGCAACTTGAATACCTTCTCCGGGCATAGTTACTGATCCACATCTTACCTCCATTGCTATGCCGAAGGCAAGGATGACACAACCAATCAGTTGAGCGAAAATCTGTTGATATATAGTGTCGTATGTAAAGATTGACGTTATTGACATATTTAAGTCAATCAGGATACCAAAGAGATATCCGATAACAAGTTGTAAAAGTTGAATCGGTTGAAAGTGTCTTCTGAGAACAATTATTTGACCAATTACTAATAATATGTTCATTATATTGGTGTATCCACCGATTGTTAATCCGGGAACCTTACCTTCGGTACCGGCTATAGAAAAGGACATAGGTAATGATGAAATAACGCTACTGCCCAAATGGGAGCGGACACAAAAAGCGATGCCTAATGTCATGAAATACAGCGAAATAAGTAAAAGTATATGCTGCCATAAAAAGTGTATAGATTTCTTCTTAAATGTGATGTTAACGGTTTCAATCATTTCAATTATCTCTATTTTTTTTCGTTACAAAAGTACAAAAAAAATAGCAATTCAGATGTTTCACATTTTTGATGTTGGGAGTAGGCTTTATTTCATTTTTAGAAAATAGTTTTTTGGGGGGGAGAAATTGTATCTTTGCAAAAGATATGATGATATTATCTTTTTTGATATGATAGAACGTAAGACATTGGCCCACCAAATGGCGTCGGACCAGAGAAAACAGATTTCATCCGGCAAATATATCCCAGGCGATAAATTGCCGGTGGAGGCTGAACTTGCCATTCGGTAAATATATACTTACATGTCAGAGTTATTGAAGTAACAGCCTTCGCATGAGAAAATTCTTAAAGCAATTGAGGCGCGTGATGCTACAAAAGTCGAAAAACTGTCAAAGACAATTATAGAAGAACCATGAACACCAACATTATTTACGTGTATAAATGGAAGTCGCCCGTGGGCGATATGATTTTAGGCTCGATTGGTGATAAAGTCTGTATCTGTGACTGGGCGTTGGAGAAGCGGCGTGGCGTGATTGATCGTCGTATCTGCCGTGTGCTGGATGCTGAATTTGTGGGGGGCATTTCTCCGACAATAGAAAAAATGATAAAGGAATTGAACGAATACTTTGCCGGGGAGCGCAAGGGGTTTGACTTACCGATACAGTTTGCCGGTTCGGAATTCCAATGCCGTGTTTGGGCGGAATTGATGAAAATTCCATATGGTGAGACTATCTCCTACTCCGAGCTTGCCCGCCGCATCGACAACCCCAAGGCGGTACGTGCCGTTGCCTCTGCTAACGCGACAAATCCGATTTCAATATTTGTTCCGTGCCACCGCGTGATAGGAAGTAACCGCAAACTTACCGGTTATGGAGGTGGACTTGACGCAAAACAAGCACTATTATCATTAGAAAATCCTGATAAAAACTTGTTCGCATGAGTTTGGGCACCAAATTGCAATCACAACTAAAGAATGTACCTTGGGGATTGCTGTTCTGTCTGTGCTTAATCTGTTTAAGCTGCCTCATATAAAATAAGTCGTGGGGTGGGGTGTCGGTTGCGAAAAAATTAGTAACTTTGACCCCAAATTGGTTGTCTTATAGGCTGATTGTGCTTATTAAGTTTTAATTTGCTCATAATTAGTCGTTTGATGACATTATTTATCTATGCTTAATATTAAACGACTCCACATATTTCTTCTTAAGCAGTTTGTACCGTTGCTTGTGATGACGTTTTTCATCTCACTGTTTATAGTGATGATGCAATTTTTGTGGCGTTATATTGATGATCTGGTCGGAAAGGGTTTGGGCGTTGATGTAATTGGAGAGTTGTTTTTTTACGCGGCCTTGACCATGGTGCCCACAGCATTGCCGTTGGCAGTTCTGTTGGCATCGCTGATGACATTTGGAAACCTGGGCGAGAAGTTGGAGCTTACAGCTCTCAAGGCTGCCGGTATATCACTGATGAGAATTATGAAGCCGTTGACTATCTTGATGATATTGATAGCTATTGGCGCTTTTTTCTTCCAGAATAATGTATTGCCGATAGCCCAGACCAAGATGTACACACTATTATTCTCAATGCGTCAAAAAAGCCCTGAGGTTGAAATACCGGTTAAGTCGTTCTATGACCAAATTCCCGGGATGAACCTTTATATAGATTCCAAAGACCGTAAAACCGGAACAATGTACGGCATGATAATCTATGACGTAACACGTGGTATAGATGACTCACGAGTGATACTTGCCGACTCGGGAAAACTTGCTTTTACAGAAGATAAAACCCGGCTGTTCCTGCATCTATATAAGGGTGAGATGTTTGAGAATTTCAGGGATAACTCGTTGGGGACGGGACAAGTGTCACATCTTCCATTCCGGCGTGAGACATTTGATGATAAACAGATATACTTTGCATTTGATGCCAACTTCAATCGTATTGATGAGGGGGGTATACGCAGTCAATATGTTGGTAAAAATATTGCCGAGTTATCCCACGCGATAGACTCTATCCAACTCAAGGTTGACTCGATAGGTACGGCTCTCGGTACTGAGATGAAAACCACGTCTTATCTGAATGTACCTTACTATACTACCAAGTATATTAATCATAGACCGGTGCAGGTGCCGCGTCCTCGAGTCAATATAGCCAAGGCTCTTAATGTTGATTCGATATTCTATAATCAGGACCCTCAAGACTCACGAGCCTATATAAACCAGGCATTGACCAAAATTAAGCGACATCAACAAGAATACCAGTTCAAGGGCTCAATACTGCTTGACCAAGAGAAAAACATGCGTCGTCATGAAATCGAGATGCAGAAGAAGTTTACTCTCTCCATTGCATGCCTTATTTTCTTTTTTATCGGTGCGCCATTAGGAGCGATTGTCAAAAAAGGTGGTATTGGTATGCCATTGGTGTTGTCGGTGTTATTGTTTATCGTATATTTTATATTTGACAACGCGGGTTATAAATTGGCCCGAGATGGAAGGATGATTGTATGGGTAGGTATGTGGTTGAGTACAATGGTGATGGCACCTTTAGGCATGTTGTTCACGTATATGGCTGTAGGAGATCGCTCAATATTTGACTTGGAAATATATCGCAAGGTGCGTACATTGCTTTGGCCCGAGAAGCGTAAAACCACGTTCAAAGAAGTGAGAATGGAAGAAGTAGAGTCTTCCACTGCAATAGAGTATATCAATAAACTTGTTGCCGATATGACAAAGTGGGCCGAAGATATGAAAGCCTTGAAAAAGTCGTCCATTGTATATCGCTTTAAGATGATAATACCCCCGGTTTTGCCCCCCGAGTTAAATAATCAGTATGAGATGGTAATCAACTATCTGTCTAATACTCGAGATAAATATATTATAGAACTAATTAATGAACTACAATTCTCACCTCGATTACATCGCGTTAAAAATACAATACAAACCATCAATAAGATAAAAGCGTTGATTGAAAACAAGTCTGAAAAAGATGCTGATATCAGTAGTGCTTCAGAAGACATTGAGCATCAACATGATAATTCAGACAAGCATAATATAATAGACAAAATAACTAACGACTCCCCAAATGAATAAGGCAATAAAACTTGACTCGATAGCTGAGGCAATTGACGACTTTGCTCAAGGTCGCATGTTGATTGTTGTCGATGATGAAGATCGCGAAAATGAAGGCGATATAATAATAGCTGCTGAAAAAATAACACCTGAACAGGTCAATTTCATGCTGAAAAATGCACGAGGAGTACTATGTGCCCCTATGACTATTGACCGTTGTCGACAATTAGGGCTTGGCCCGCAGGTAGATGAGAATACATCGGTGTTAGGGACCCCGTTTACTGTCACTGTTGACAAACTCGACGGATGTTCTACAGGTGTATCAATTGAAGACCGTTGTGCGACTCTGCGCGCGTTGGCCGATCCTAAGTCAACCCCTGAGACTTTTGGTCGCCCCGGGCATATCAATCCCCTTTATGCTCAGGATGCAGGAGTGTTAAAACGTGCCGGTCACACCGAGGCTGCCGTAGACCTCGCTCGACTTGCAGGGCTACAACCTGTTGGTGTATTGATGGAAATCATGAGCTCTGACGGCTCGATGGCTCGTTTGCCGGAGTTGAGAGAGCTTGCTGATAAATGGGGTGTGAAGCTTATTTCTATCCGAGACTTAATTAGCTACAGGCTTAAAACCGAGAGCCTGGTGGAAATAGGAGAAGAAGTGGACATGCCCACTGCCTATGGCCACTTTAGGCTCATACCCTTCAGACAACAATCCAATGGACTTGAACATATTGCAATAATCAAGGGCGATGTTTCGTCAGACCCCACCAACCCTGTATTGGTAAGAGTCCACTCATCATGTGCTACAGGAGATATTTTTGGGTCATGTCGTTGTGACTGTGGCGAACAACTGCACGAGGCCATGAGAATGATAGAAAAAGAAGGCCGTGGTGCTGTCATATACCTCAGCCAAGAGGGTAGGGGTATAGGACTTATGGACAAAATTAAAGCCTACAAGCTACAGGAACAAGGTCTTGATACTGTACAAGCCAATCTACACCTCGGTCATCGTGCCGATGAGCGTGACTACGGCGTGGGTGCCCAGATACTCAATATGTTAGGTATACGGTCAATGAAACTCATCACTAATAATCCCGTCAAACGAATAGGCCTTGAAGGCTATGGATTGACTATTGATAGCATTGTCCCTATCGAGATAGAACCTAATAACTATAATCGCTTCTATATGCATACTAAAAAAGAACGTATGGGGCACATGCTTAATAAAGTCAATTAAAACAGATAATTAATAATAATCCATAATATCACATCAAGATGTCAATTGAAGAAAATAACACAAACGATGAGAAAAAAGGGCTCAACTTTGTGGAGCAGATAGTATATGATGACTTGAACGCCGGCAAAAATGGCGGTCGTCTTAACACTCGCTTTCCGCCCGAGCCCAACGGCTACCTTCATATTGGTCATGCCAAGGCAATATGCATGGACTTTGGCGTAGCCGAGAAATTTGGCGGTACATGTAACTTGCGTTTCGATGATACCAATCCTGTCAAGGAAGATGTAGAATATGTTGACTCAATACGCGAGGATATTCACTGGCTGGGTTTTGATTGGGGTGACCGTGAGTACTATGCCTCAGATTATTTTGAGAAGCTTTATGAATTGGCCGAACGTTTGATTAAAGAGGGGAAGGCTTATGTTGATGACCAGACCTCAGAACAAATAGCAGCTCAGAAGGGAACACCCACCGAACCCGGACAGGAGAGCCCATATCGTAACCGCTCGGTTGAGGAGAACCTTGATTTGTTCCATCGTATGAATGCCGGCGAATTTCCCGATGGAACTCGTGTCCTGCGTGCCAAAATAGACATGGCATCAGACAACATGCACTTCCGCGACCCGATAATGTATCGTATTATCCATACTCCTCACCACCGCACCGGAGATAAGTGGAAAGTATATCCGATGTATGATTTTGCTCATGGACAGAGCGACTATTTTGAAGGTGTGACACACTCGATATGTACTCTTGAGTTTGTGCCTCATCGTCCATTATATGACTATTTTGTTAATGAACTCGCCGACGAAACATATCGTCCGCGTCAGATAGAGTTTAACCGGCTCAATCTTACATATACCGTGATGTCAAAGCGTAAATTGCTACAACTCGTCAAGGAAGGCCTTGTTGCCGGATGGGATGATCCACGCATGCCGACAATCTCAGGTATGCGACGTCGTGGCTATACCCCATTGTCAATCCGCAACTTCATTAACACTATCGGCTATACTAAATATGAGGCACTCAACTCAGTGAGCCTCCTTGAGCATGCTGTGCGTGAAGACCTTAACCGTATTGCCACCCGTGTGATGGCGGTAATTAATCCACTCAAGGTAGTGCTTACTAACTTCCCCGAGGGGAAAACCGAGATGGTTGAAATGGAGAATAATCCCGAGCAAGAAGATGCCGGGACTCACCGTATGCCTCTCACTCGCGAGATTTTTATCGAGCGTGATGACTTTATGGAGAATCCTCCCAAAAAGTTTTTCCGCTTAGCACCGGGTTCAGAGGTGAGACTCAAGGGTGCTTATATTATCAAATGTGAGGAAGTTATCAAAGATGCTGAAGGCAATATCACCGAATTACATTGTACTTATGATTCTGAGACTCTCAGCGGAATGCCCGGTGCTGCCCGTAAGGTTAAAGGTACATTGCATTGGGTATCGGCCGATAACGCTGTCGATGCCGAGGTGAGACTTTATGACCGCTTGTTCAATGTCGAAAATCCCGCAGCTGAAACTGAGCGTGATTTCCGAGAAATGCTGAACCCCGAATCACTGAAAGTTGTCACCGGTGTCAAGGTTGAGCCTTTTGTTGCTGAAAATGCCAGTCAGGGTACCAAATTCCAATTCCAACGTGTTGGATATTTTACCCCTGACCTTGACTCGACACCTGAACACCTTGTCTTTAACCGCACCATTGCACTTAAGGATACCTGGGAGAAGGTTCAGAAAAAAGCTTGATATAAAAATAATTGTCGGTTGTTCGGATGTTTTGTGGAGACTAATGCATCCGGGCAACCGATTATATTTAGAGTGTGTTTTTTAAGAAAAATACCCACACAGTTTTTTTGTAATAATATTGGAAGAATTTGACAATGAGCGTCAGATATTGTTCAATCGTTTCAGAACCTCACTGAGCGATAGGGCTGAACAATATTTTTTTGACGAAGATGACATAGTAGAGATATTTGACTACTCGGGTGACCTTGGCAATGATTTCATACGTGCCGAGGCTTTGATGTATGGTGCACGATATTTCCCAGATAGTGACCGCCTGCGTCAACGTCGGGCTCTATTTTACTCTGATATCTTTGAGACCGGAAGTGTTACCGACATTGAAGAGGTCTATGGTGAAGATCCCGGTCTGTTGGGACAACTCTCTATTATAAGAATGAAATCGTGGCCCAAGGAGCGAGCCCGTGAACAACTCAGCCGGTTACTTGACGAGGCCGAGTCTATGGATGACGAAGAAATAATAAGATTTGTTGGCGTGGCTGACGAGTATGGATTACTCGAGTGGATTGATGAAATAATGCCTCAGCTTGAACAAAAGACATCCAACCGTGCCGCACTCATCTATGAGATGGCCTATTCTTACCAGCAAGCCAACCCCGATCGGGCTGCTCAACTACTTGAACAGCTTGTGGAGTTAAAACCCTATGTTGCTGACTATTGGCAGATGTTGGCCGGGGCTCAGCTCAATTCTACGCTCTATACCGATAAGGTCAATGAATCGCTCGATATGGCGCTTGCATTGGATCCGGATAATAAAGAAGCCTGGTTGCTCAAGGCACGCATAATCGGCATGAGTGATAATCCGTCCGAATACCACGAGCTTATGAGTGAAATATATGAGCGTATGCCATTGATGCCTGATGTCATACTTACCTATTTGCACACAATGGACGATGAAACATTAAAAAACATTGGTGCAAACATTGTGGTAAAATATATAAGTCAGAGCGACTTCATTTCGATGCCAATCTATGAGTCGCTGTTGCTTATAGACCCTGAACAGGGACTCAGATGCTTGGATATGGTATTAAATGCCCCCAATATCTCGATTACTGATTTTGAGCCCGTAATATGGAGAGTAGCGGCTGTCAATGCCGAGACAGCCAATTCGCTGTGTGATTTTTTGCTGATACATGCCGAGGATGTTGATTTAAATTCCATGTTGCTGTCGATGGCATTGGCTATGTTTGTGTATGCCAATTTTAAGGCCTCTGTTAGATACACCGATGAGCTGATTAAGATGGAAAATGTGGACAAAGAAGTTATGAGGCATGTCTCCCTAATCAGGGCTATATCGTTTTATAAACTATATCAATTCGACCGGGCTCTTGATGAGGCTCAGCGTCACTTGCAATTTGATCAGCCCGAAGATTCAGACAACTTTCCCTCCCAAAACTATTGGCAACGTCTCAATTTTGTTGGGTCAGAAACATGTGCCCATGTAATAACCAATCTATGCTCGCCCGAAGGCCGCATTAATAATAATCCTGACGATTTTACATTTGCCGGTTTATGGTCCGAATAATGTATCCGGTGCCATGAATGATCATGACGGAGATAATTATCCCCGAGGTTACAGGTAAGGATTGAAGCGACGCTCGTTGGCGATGGTGGTGGAACCTCCATGGCCGGGGAAAACGTCGGTGGCCGGGGGTAGTGTTAAAAGACGGTCGGTGACTGAGCGGACGAGGGTGGCGTGATTGCCTCCCTCGAGGTCAGTGCGGCCTATCGAGCCTTCAAATAGGGAGTCTCCACTTAACACAAAGCCTTGTTCCTTGCAATATAGAGCTATCCCGCCGGGAGAATGACCGGGTACGGCGATTACTGTAAGTTGGCTGTTGCCTACAGTGATTATGTCCCCATCTGAAAGATTGATGTCGATGGTGATACCTTGCTGAGAGAAAACACCTTTGATGCCAAATTTAAGCGCTTGCTTGCCGAGTGCCAGACCTAATGGGGTATCACCGACCGAGGCGCTCAGTTTTATACCATACTTACTCTTGACATGACCGGCGCCAAAACAATGGTCGAGATGAAGATGGGTATTGATAATCTGTTGTAGGTTAATATGGTTATCATTGATAAACTTGTCAAATACCTTGTTCTCTTGGTCATTGAACATCCCGGGGTCAACGACTACGGCATCTTTAGTGTCTCGGTCTACAAGCAGATAGGTGTTTTCACCAAAGGGATTGAATATAAATCGATGTATATTGAACATGTTTTCTCTTTTTTAGGAAATAACCATAAAATAGTGAGGCCGGTTCATACTTTAACATAAACGAGGGCCTTGGAATTAAAGAAGTCCTCATTGAAGTATTCGTTTAAGCCAAATTCACTGACAGGTAGTTTGACCCGTGAAATCTCGTCATCAAGACTTGCACCTTTGAGACACACAAGACCGTTTGGCCAAGTGTTGACGTTCTTGGGTGATATGTTTTTGCGTATCAGGGCAACCAGCGCATCAAGGCTCATGACCGCACGAGATACAATATAGTCATATTTATCATGACACTCACCGATGTCACCATGTTGGGTGGTGATATTGTCAAGGCCGAGAGAACGGGATACTTCGTTACATACCTTAATCTTTTTCCCTATGCGGTCAATGAGGTGAAATTTGACCTCGGGGTACAATACAGCCAATGGAATACCGGGAAAACCTCCACCTGTTCCCATGTCAAGAACACGAGTGCCTGTTTTCAACTCTCCCCAAAAACACGCTATGGCAAGCGAGTGTAATATATGGCGCTCATATAGGTTGTCTATATCTTTACGGGATATGACATTAATCTTGGAATTCCAGTCACGATATAAGGCATCAAAAGCTTCAAACTGAGCTTTCTGTCGGTCGCTGAGCGATGGGAAATACTTGGCGATTATATCAACGCCCTTTTTATTGTCTTGTGTCATATCGACAAAATTAGTAATAAATACCGCGAGTGCCAAAATAAATGAGTAGATTTGTACGTAATTATAATTAAGGGTAAAAACAGACCTGAAATCTATATTGAAGGTTGTCCATAATAATAACTATGATACTGATAGGTCAAAAAAATAAGTTGCAGGTTAGCCGCAAGAGTGATTATGGCTTATACCTGACAGACGATACCGAAGAAAAGAACGAGGTATTGTTGCCCACGAGATATGTTACTCCCGAGATGAAGATTGGTGATGAAGTGGAGGTGTTTGTATATACCGACTCTGAAGACCGACCGGTGGCGACTACCGAGACGCCATATGCAACTGTTGGTGAGTTTGCTTTCCTTCAGGTCGAGGATGTTAATAAAGTAGGTGCATTTCTCGATTGGGGGCTTGCGGGCAAAAATCTTCTTGTTCCGTTCAGCGAGCAAAAGATTAAAATGAGAGAGGGTGGGATATACCTTGTATATGTCTACCTTGATCATGTCTCCCAGCGTGTTATTGCTTCGGCCAAGGTTGAGAAATTTCTCGGCAATGTTATTCCCCGTTATCGTAAGGGTCAACGTGTATCAGCCCTTGTGATTGATCATAATCCATTGGGTTACCATACGATAGTTGACAACCTGCATCGAGGGATGATTTATCAAAATCAGACCTATTCACCACTCGAGGTCGAGCAGACAGTTTCGGCCTATGTCACGGCTGTACGTCCCGACGGCAAGATTGACTTGACGTTGACAGCTCCCGGTGCAGTCAATCGTGCTGAATTATTATCACGTAAGATACTGGAAGCAATAAAGGATGGAAGTCTTGGCCTGAATGAAAAGTCTACTCCTCAGCAAATCAGTGAACGACTGTATTGTTCCAAGCGCGATTTTAAGCGGGCTATAGGCACATTGTATAAGCAACGTCTCATAGAGATCGATGACAATGGCTTATATTTTATTAATCAGTTAAGTAAATAAATTAAAATTCATTCATTATGAAAAAGTATTTCAAATATCTTGTTGCAGTGATAGGGATATGTGTAATTGCAGGAACAGCCGAGGCTCGCTCAGGTTTAGGGCTAAGACTTTCTTACGACTTGACTATCCCCGGTGATATAAAGTCTCCGATAGGAAATTTTGACACATCATCAGGTAGCGGTGTGCAATTTGGCGTGACATATACCTATTCCATAGTCGCCGGTCTATATGTTGAACCGGGAGTGGTGTTTTATTATGACACATATCGTAGTGATGAGATAACGTTGGGTGATGAAAGCTCGACTTTCATGCCTGCTACAATTAAACCAAAGGTTTCAAAGACGGGATTAAGAGTCCCGGTGATGGTAGGTTATCAGATAGGTATCGATGGCCCGGTATCGCGATTATATCTATATACCGGCCCTGAGTTTTCTATTGGGTTTAAAGCAAAAATGAAGTATGATTTTCCGGAAGATAACGACTTGAAGTATGAAAACAATCTGTATGGTAGTGATGCTTTTTATCCCTATCGTCGGTTCACGACTTCATGGGCAATAGGAGCGGCTGTCGATATCAGTGCTTTCAATGTCGGATTGACCGCCACCATCGGTATGTCAGACCAGATTAAGACCAAAAACTCATCGATGAAAGAAAACTCACTAAGATTGACTGTAGGCTATAATTTCTGAAAAATACAAGGTGAAAGTAAAACTGTTGACCATAGGCAGGACCAACGATAAATTACTGAGTCAATCGATAGACGCTTATCTCAAACGAGTCAATCATTATTTGCCGTTTGAGGTCAAAGAATTGCCTGATTTGAAAAATACGCGCTCGTTGCCTCGAGATAGACAGAAAGAACTTGAAGGAGAACGTTTGCTCGCCTCGATTGAGCGTGGAGATAAGGTTATCTTGCTTGACGAGAGGGGCAAGATGTTTACCTCACGAGAATTTGCCGGAGAGCTTCAGGACAGCATGCTTACACTTCAGCGCAGTCTTGTGTTTGTCATCGGAGGCCCATATGGATTCTCCAAGGCAGTCTATGACCGGGCGGACAAACTATTGTCTTTGTCAAAAATGACTATGACTCACGAGATGGTGAGACTATTCTTTATCGAGCAACTGTATCGAGCTATGACAATCATTAAGGGCGAGCCATATCACCACGATTAGAAAGATAATATGTATATTTGCAGAATGGATATAATGAGATATGCTTTCGTGGAGTATTTTTATATATTAGGGCGGTTGCTGATACCAGTTGTCATGGTTGTAATATTGTCGATGTCGTCATTTGCCCAGGTTAATACCGATCAGGTGGTGAATATCGGGCGTAATGCAATGTACTTTGAGGACTATGTATTGGCTATTCAATATTTTAACCAAGCCATAGCCTCTAAACCCTATCTGGCTCAACCTTATTTCTATCGATCTATAGCCAAGATTAATCTTGATGATTATGATGGAGCCGAGGCCGATGCTTCGCGTGCTATAGAACTTAATCCATGGCTTAGTGATGCATGGGAAGTGCGTGGTGTTGCCCGTCAGAATATAGGTAAGGACTCGTTGGCAATTCTTGATTATGATAAGGCTCTGGAATTATTACCCCGCAATCGCCAGATACTTTTTAATAAAGCTATGGCCCAGCTGGAGATTAAAAAGTATGAAGAGGCCGACACGACTTTTAATAAAATCATTGAATATTATCCGCTCTTCGAAAATGCACGTTTAGGGAAGTCTCGCTTACTTTTAGAGACAAATGATACAGTATCCGCCCTTGATGAAATATCTAAAGCGTTAGACATTAATCCTAAATCATTTAATGCCTATGCAATGAGAGCAGATATCAGGATGCACCGTGGAAAAGAGTACTTTAAAGATGCACTTGCCGATTTGGACAGCGCGTTGAGATTGCAGCCACGTAATGCCGGACTGTATGTCAATCGTGCATATATGAAGTATACCCAGGAAGACTACTTTGGAGCAATGGCCGACTATGATTATGCGCTGGAATTAGAGCCGTATAATCGGATGGCGTTGTACAATAGAGCGTTGCTCAACGCTGAGGTAAGTGCCTTTGACCGGGCACTTCTGGATTTTGACAAAGTAATACAGCTTGATCCTGGTGATGTTAGGTCGCGATATAACCGGTCTATAATATTGGCACGTAAACACCAGTTCAAGCAAGCTATCGAAGATATTAATTATGTGATTGCTGACAGCCCTGATTTCCCGACAGGTTATTATATGAGGGCTCAATACTATAAGCAATGGGGAAAAACGGCTGCCGCAAATGCCGATTTGCGTCGTGCCGACATGCTTAATAAAGAACTTCGTCCCGATGATTATGGAAAGGTTGATATGGTCAATAACAATAACCAAGCAACCGCCGAGGAGATTAATAAGCAACGGTTTGCCACATTGTTGACTGTAGATGATAATACTGATATCAAGCGTGAGTATAATAATACCTCAATACGAGGTAAGGTTCAGGATAATAATATTGCAATCGAGCTCGAACCCATAGTCGAGATTGTATATTATTCATCACCCACTGAGCTAAATCCCGATACATACTATATTAAGGAAGTAGCCGAATTAAATGACACACGTATATTAAGAAACATCGTGATGGTAACTGACCGAGTGGCGATACTTAAGGATGAAAACATTATAGCCAAGCACTTTAGGTCAATTGATGATTATAATTCCTATTTGTCTACTCATGAGGCACGTGCTATTGACTATATTGGTCGTGCCATGGATTTTATAACAGTGCGCAACTATCAAGCAGCGATTACCGACTTGACACGAGCGATAAACCTGACTCCTATGTTCGCCCCGGCTTATATGCTCAGGGCACAGGCTAATATCAGGAAGTTATCAACTGTAAATATTGGAAATGAAGTAAACGATTACAATACACGTGTCGGACTCGAGCGTAAAACCTATGATGATATTCTCGATGATCTTGACAAGGCTGTCAGTCTTATGCCTCAGTCCCCCTATCCGTTATACAACCGGGCTAATGTGTTGGCTCTCATGGGACAATATGACCGGGCTATAGCAGACTATGACCGAGCTATTAACCTAAAGGCCAATTATGGGAACGCATTTTTTAACAGGGGGTATTGTAGATTGAAAGTGGGCGTATATGATGCCGCAATCGTTGATCTTAGCAAAGCCGGTGAACTAGGCGTCGTTTCGGCTTATAATCTTCTTAAGCGTATACGCAAATAATGGAATACCAATAAATGAGCTTGTTACATATTTTTGTGGTAGTACGGTACAAGCCCTTATAATTTATTGAGCGCAGAGTTTAACGTCCTTGATGTCAATGATGTTATTGATTATTGCAAAGATTGTCAGTCCTGCCGAGGAGTGGATATGCAGTTTAGAAGCGATGTTGCGTCGATGGGTGGTGACAGTGTTGAATGAAATACATAAGATATCGGCTATCTCTTTATTAGATTTACCTCTGGCAACCATGGCAACAATTTCTTTTTCGCGATTGCTTAGTGTAGCTGAAGAGCTGGTGATACTGGAGTCGTTTTCTTCGTGAGGCCGTAATGATGTGCGTTTTAACTTGACATCTTGTACAAGACGGGCAATAGCCGGTATCAGTAGTTTGTTTTCAACAAGACAATGAGTTGTAAGGTCAGCCTGACAGTTATATATATCATATAGTGCCGAGTTGAGAAGGTCATTGTCATGACGACGATAGTGTTGAATTATAATGTCTTTAAGCTCGTTTAGCTTAGCTGCCATATCAGAATGGTTGGCTGAATATTCACTCAGATCAAATTTGTCGTCCACATGTCCCTCAAGTAATGTGGCGACATATTTGAATACAACGTTGTTTTCATATTCCATATGGGTCCTGACCTCAGCAGCATAGTCATCAAAGTATTTGATGATTAGAAAATCAACATCCGAAAAATCTTGGGCTGAAATAGAGCTGATGATTTTCTGTCTGATTTGGGGCAACTCAAAATCCAGAAAATAGGTGTGGGCTCGTCTGAGATAGTTGATGAGCTGCTCGGGTACTATAACCTTGGTATTATATGAGCGTTTTGTGACAAGATTGGCGACAGATAGAAATGTATGACAGTCGACATTATTGGTGCGACACACTTTAGCAACAGTCATATCCCCAAATCCAAATGGTATGCCAAACCTGCTTATAATCAACAATAATAAATTGTTATCCTCAATAATGTCTCTGAGTTTGTGTGATGGTATATATTGTTGTTGGGCAGGTAGCATTGTTATAATATTGTTGACGTTTACAAAAATCGCACAAAGTTAGATTATTACTTGATTTATTTCAATACCTTAAAATAGTGATTTTTAGATGGTTATTAAGAAATGGGTAAATGAAGAAGTAGTGAGTATTTATTACCATAGGTTAAATCTGAAGCCGGCCGAAACTTCAATGTTATATATACCGGTCATGAGTTGATGATTTCGGTCATAAACCAGTGTGTTATCAGCGGTGGCTATAATTCCGGCAAACCATGGACGGCTGTTCCACACAATAGATAATTGCAAGCGGTTGGATAATGAACAATATGTCTTAATTTCATTATAGTCATTGATATATCCCCGTTTAATACCAAACATTGGTGACTCGCTGACACCGAGTAGCCACTTGTGAGCAAATACCCAGTTATATCCATAGCCGGCTTTAATTGAGTAATTATGATTGTCGGTATAATAGATATAACCGTTGTCTTCCCAAGACTGAGGAAGGTCCTTGATGATATCCTGAGGGAGACGGTTGAAGTCGAATTCAAATTTCTGTCTCCAATAAGATAAACCAAAAAAGAAAGAACCCTGGCTACGTTTCTGTATTTTTGAGAAGTTAAAGGCTGCGGCACGTGAATATTTTTTGTTGTTTAATATATAGTATGTGTCAACACCAAAGACGGTGTTATTGATGCCGTCAAATGGAATATTTAACTTCTGCATGTCATTTTTTGGACCGAATTCTTTGATATTGGAACCAATGTCGTTGGTAATCCAATAGAAATCAGCGCCAAACAAAGCACAATTGAATTTAAAGTTAAAACGTTTGCGAGCCTTATCACTGCCCCCGAAGTATTTGCTTACATTCAAGTCATAGCCTACCGACACCGCGAGATAGCTAAGCCAAAAACCGGCAGAGGTATTCCAGTCTGAGAACATCTCCATGCGGTAATTGTCTGGTAGATTGAAAAGATACTGGTCGTTCCATGTTTCGGTTTTTAGCTTGATATTGAATTTATATCCGGTGCCATCAACATAGGCGGTGTCATAGGAATTAAAAAATTTATCACCCCAGCGGTAAGTGTCTACACAAAATTTGGGAAAACGCCCCCACTCGGCAATAGAGTCAAGAGCCAAGGAAAATCCATGAGATTGCTTTGGAACAGCTAATAATAGTGTGGCAATAATTATAAGGATATATTTACTTGGCTGTAATTTCAAAACTAAGACAATTAACGGAATAGTTAAACGAGTAGAATGGAGGGGGAGAAAGGGGAAGATATGTTAATGGGAGCGATATTGTTTTGCAAAATTAATTAAAAAATACCATTCATTGTCCAGTCATGGTATATATGACCAAAAAAAGTGTTAATTTTGCACATAAATAAAATTCAATATAATGCAGCAAAAGATAATTATCCTCGACTTTGGTTCTCAGACAACCCAGTTGATTGGTCGTCGTCTGCGTGAGCTGAACACTTACTGTGAGATTGTCCCCTATAATCGTTTCCCGGAAAATGACCCGACGGTTATAGGAGTTATTTTATCAGGGTCACCGTTTTCGGTATATGATGAAAAAGCATTCAGAACCGAAGTCAGACCTCTGATTGAGCGATATCCGGTGTTAGGAATATGCTATGGTGCTCAGATGATGGCTTATCAAGGAGGTGGTGTGGTAGAACCTGCTCCATCGCGTGAATATGGCCGTGCTCTGCTATCGGTAGTAGACAGTGAGGACCCATTGATGAAAGATGTTAAGGTTGGCGAGCAAGTGTGGATGAGTCATGGTGACACAATTACGTCATTGGGCGAGAAATATAAAATTATTGCATCGACAGATAGTGTCTCTTGCGCTGCTTATCGAGTCGAGGGTAATAAAGCATGGGGAGTACAATTCCATCCCGAGGTTTTTCATTCCCAGTGTGGTACCCGGATATTAAAAAATTTTACTGTTGACGTGTGTGGTTCTGATTGTTCATGGACACCGGCGTCATTTATAGAGTCGACGGTTAATGAACTTAAAGCACAACTCGGCGATGATAAAGTGGTCCTTGGGCTTAGTGGAGGTGTTGACTCGTCGGTAGCCGCTGTATTGCTCAATAAGGCAATCGGAGATAACCTCACATGTATATTTGTTGACCATGGCATGTTGCGAAAAAATGAATTTGTCAATGTGCTTAATGATTATAAATGTCTTGGACTCAATGTAATCGGCGTCGATGCTTCGGCCAAGTTTTTCTCAGAACTTGTCGGGGTGGATGATCCCGAGAAGAAACGTAAGATTATCGGTAAAGGATTTATTGATGTATTTGACGCCGAAGCTCATAAGATTAAAGATGTCAAATGGCTGGCCCAGGGAACCATTTATCCCGATTGCATAGAGTCTCTGTCTATCACCGGTACCACTATTAAGAGTCATCACAACGTAGGTGGATTGCCTGAGAAGATGAACCTCAAGCTGTGTGAACCACTAAGAACATTATTTAAAGATGAGGTGCGCGCCGTTGGTAGAGAATTGGGCATGCCTGACCATCTGATCAAGCGTCATCCTTTCCCCGGCCCCGGACTGGCAGTGCGTATACTTGGTGACATTACCCCCGAGAAAGTGCGTGTCCTTCAAGATGCTGATGATATTTTTATCACCGGTCTGAAAGAGTGGGGGTTATATGATAAGATATGGCAGGCCGGCGTAATATTGTTGCCGGTAAGATCGGTTGGCGTGATGGGCGATGAACGCACATATGAACAGGCCGTAGCCCTTAGAGCTGTGACTTCGACTGACGCCATGACAGCCGACTGGGCTCACCTTCCCTATGACTTCATGGCTCAGGTGTCCAATGATATTATAAATAAGGTCAGAGGTGTCAACCGTGTATGCTATGATATCTCATCAAAACCACCATCCACAATAGAGTGGGAATAAATTCCCTGTCAGGAACACTATTAGTCCAATAATATTCCCGTACAGCCAACGATGGTTTGTGCGGGAATTATAATCTATGCTCGGTAGATATTGATGCCGGTTTTTATGACTCGGAAAAAATTGTTATTTTTGCGGTGTTTACCACTGCTTGGCAATGTGGAATGTAATCAAATCAGATATATATATGAAATATAATAGCTTGATATTAACATGCTTGATTTTTTTATCACTTGGAATGTCCTCATGTTTAAGTGGAGAAAATCAAGATGAAGAACATGGAGAGTCCAAAGTAGTCGGTCGTGTCGATGGCGGATATAAAGATGCCGAGATTGAGTCAGGAAAGGAATTGGATAATGGAGTATATAAAGCCACCTGGAGTGTCGGTGGTAAAGAATATACCTTACATTATGAACTCGAGTATAAAAAGCCGATGAATGTATATCTCAGTGATGGCTCGCGCCCTCAACGTGTAGGTGCCGGAATTGAAGATGGCGAGTTTGTCGTTGTCTCCAACGATAAGGATGCTACCGGTGAGATATATGTCAAATATAGTGTATACACTCGTACAGGTTTTATGACCGTTAACGGTCAGCACCATGATATCAAGGTCGACTTGAAATTTATGAAGAATAACAGATAGGATGATAGCTGAGAGCAAAGATATAATCAGACGATTGCCTGAGTCAGTAGCTAATTGTATAGCTGCCGGTGAAGTAATCCAACGACCGGCATCGGTTATTAAAGAACTGGTGGAAAACTCGGTAGATGCTGGAGCTACATCCATTAAAATTATACTTAAGGATGGTGGTAAGGCCTTGGTTCAGGTAATAGATGATGGGTGTGGAATGAGCGCGGCAGATGCACGTCTGGCATTTGAAAAACATGCTACGTCCAAGATACGTAAGGCTGAGGATATGTTTGCTTTGCACACGATGGGTTTCCGTGGTGAGGCGCTTCCCTCAATCGCTGCGGTGTCGGAAGTTGAGATGCGGACGATGCTTGCCGGCGAAGAAATTGGTACCAAGATTGTGCTCTCGCCCGGGCAATTGCCTGTGTCAGAACCATGTGTGTGTACCCGTGGAACTAATATCATGGTTAAAAACCTGTTCTGTAATTTCCCGGCTCGACGACGTTTTTTAGGCAAGGATACTACTGAATTGACTCATATTACCAAGGAGTTTGAGCGACTTGCATTGATTAACACCGATATCAGACTCGAGCTGAATCATAATGGAAGTGTCATCCATCAATTGTCCAAAGCATCACTGAAAGAACGTATTGGAGCTCTCTTTGGTAAAACACTTGAGCAACATATCATACCGGTTGAGACAGCAACCAATGTTGTAAGAATAACAGGATTTATAGGTTTGCCTTCAAGTGCACGCCGTCGTAACGCCTTGCAATACTTCTTTGTAAATGGCCGAAATATGTTGCACCGCTTCTTCCATAAGGCTGTCCAAAATTGCTACAAGGAGCTGATTGCGGCTGATGCCAAACCCAATTTTTTTATAAACTTTGACATAGACCCATCAAGAATAGATGTTAATGTACATCCCCAGAAGCATGAGATAAAATTTGAAGATGAACAACTTGTGTGCCAAATATTGACTGCTGCCATAAAAGAGTCACTTAGCAAGTATAATGTGGCACCCGGTATAGACTTTGATGTTACCGACGTACCCGATATACCACCCTGTATCCCTGATGCTGTTCCTCCAGTATCACCGGTTGCCGATCAATTCGACCCGGGTTATACACCTTTTATGTCGGCTCCCGAACCTGAACGTGCCGATAAAGCACGTCTCTTCAATCCGTCGTCATCTAACCATTCGCGGCAAATTACCACATCGGTCGGGTCGTCGCTTAATCACAATTGGGATAAACTATATAAGTCGTTTAACAATAATAGCCTGACCGATAATCATACCGGCGAGTCTTCATCGATGGCCAATATTGATACCACGACGGCTGAGACAATGTCAGAAAACAACCTGTTTGGCGATGTTGCCGCCCGAGATATAAATCGATTGCAAGGTAAACCTGTTCAGATTCAGAACCGATACATCATCAGCGACAGTCAGGATGGCATGATGATTATTGATCAGTATCGTGCCCATGTAGCCATTCTATATGCCGGTTATAAACAGCAGATTGACAATGGGAATATCTCATCCCAGCATCTGTTCTTTGAAGAGCGAATAGAGTTGACAACAACATTGTCAGCGCTTTTGGTCGCTATGAAAGATGAATTTGCCAAGTTGGGGTTCACTGTGGAGCAAGAACCCAATAATAGTCTGGAATGGAATATTAGAGCTATACCGGCAACATTGGAGCCGACACATGCCGCCAATGTCCTCCGGGAACTATTGACCTCGGTTGATGAACAAGCCTCAGATGCTATAGATGTATTACATCAAAAAGCAGCCTTATCAATTGCCAAGTCTGCGGCAATGAGAGGGCAACGCGCGTTGACTGATGATGAAATTGCCAGGCTTATATCTGATCTGTATTCCCTCCCATCTCCCAATTATACCGTGGATGGATTACCGGTGACAAGACTTATAAAGCCCGATGACCTCGCCAAGATGTTTAGTCGTTGAATGTAAAGAACAGCCTTATATGTTGGAATAATAAGTTGGTGGCTTTTAGACGCTTTAAAAAAGGTTAATTTTTAGACTGAATAAAATTTGATAGGTAAAATTAACAATTCAAGTGTTAACATTAGGTGTTATAATAGTAATTTTGTGATATAAAAAGGTTGAAAAGATTGAAACTTCAGTCTGAACTTGATTGAATGTTCAATTGTTTTAGCTTTTAACGTTTTAACTATGTTGTAAGATTGATTCTCGAGGTTATCCGCCACGGGTGTCTATCACGATATAAGATACTGATAATAAATAACAAATAACTATAAATAATACACACCACTTATGACTGAGACAGTTAATATCCGGGAGATTAATGCACTCGTAGCCGGTAAAAGCAACTTTATAAGCCATATAACCAGTGGAATGAGCCAAACTATTGTAGGCCAGAAACATCTTGTCGAATCATTGATTATCGCCTTGTTGTCCAATGGCCACGTATTGTTGGAAGGAGTTCCGGGCTTAGCCAAAACCTTGGCAATAAAAACACTTGCCGAGATTATAGATGCCAAATTCAATCGTATACAGTTCACTCCCGACTTATTGCCGGCCGATGTCACCGGTACCATGATTTATAGTGCCAAGACCGAACAATTCCAGATTAAACGCGGTCCGGTGTTTGCTAACTTTGTATTGGCCGATGAAATTAACCGTGCTCCCGCCAAGGTACAGAGTGCATTACTCGAGGCCATGCAGGAACGACAAGTTACTATTGGTGACACAACTTTCAAGTTGCCCGAGCCTTTCCTCGTGATGGCTACCCAGAACCCTATTGAGCAAGAAGGTACATATCCGTTGCCTGAAGCTCAGGTTGACCGTTTCCTGATGAAAGTCATTATCGGCTATCCCTCCAAAGATGAAGAACGCCAAATTATACGTCAAAATATTGCAGGCGAATATAACAAAGTTGCCGCCCTGCTTACACCTGAGGAAATAATTGACGCTCAGAAGGTCGTTGAAAAAATTTATGTGGACGAGAAGATAGAGCGCTACATTGTAGATATCGTGTTTGCCACACGTTTCCCCGGTGATTATGGATTGAGTAATCTAAACGATATCATCTCGTTTGGCGCTTCCCCTCGTGCATCAATATCATTGGCAAAAGCAGCCCGTGCATACGCGTTTATTCATCAGCGTGGCTATGTCATCCCAGAGGATGTAATTGCTGTCAGTCATGATGTACTGCGCCATCGTATCGGTGTTACCTACGAGGCTGAGGCCAATAATATTACTCAAGACGAAATCATTACTGAAATTTTGGATAAAGTCCAAGTTCCCTGATATATAATCAATTACGTTCTCCTAAAGTCGCGCATATAAATGGATTCAAAAGAGTTGCTGAAAAAAGTTCGTAAGATTGAGATCAAAACTCGCGAGCTGTCACAGAATATCTTTGCCGGTGAGTACCACTCAGCTTTTAAAGGCCGCGGTATGATGTTTAGTGAGGTGCGTGACTACCAATATGGTGATGATGTTAGAGATATCGATTGGAATGTCACAGCCCGCCATAATAAACCATTTGTTAAAGTCTATGAAGAAGAACGCGAGCTTACCGTCATGTTACTGGTTGACATGTCGGGTAGTGGACTCTTTGGCGCTGTTGGCCCGGAGAAACGTGATATTATCACAGAAATAGCTGCTACGCTTGCCTTCTCGGCATCACAGAATAATGATAAAATTGGGGCGATGTTCTTTACTGATAAAATAGAAAAATACATACCGCCACGTAAGGGTAAGGGGCAAATTTTATTGATAATCAGAGAACTCCTTGATTTTAAGCCCGAAAGTAGCCGAACTAATATTGCCGATGCTGTCAAATACTTTGCTAACGCATCCAAACGCCGTTGCACGGCATTCCTTATATCTGACTTTATTGATGACTCGGACTACAAACAGGCCATGCAGATTGCTCGCAATCGTCACGACCTCATGGCGATACAAGTTTATGACAAGCGTGATGGCCTGATGCCTAACGTCGGACTCATCAGATTGGCCGACCTTGAGACGGGCAAAACCCAATGGATCGATACCTCGTCATCATCAACTCGTAAACAATATGGTAAGTGGTGGTATAATCGTCAGCAAGATATGAGTGAGGTGTTGCGTAGCTCTCGAGTTAATTTTGTCTCAGTATCAACCGATGATGATTATGTCAAGGCCCTGAAAAATTTGTTCGGTAATCGCAGGCATTGATCTGTGTCACAATGATTTGATATGAAGTTATTCAAAAACATATTTACGGCACTGATAAGTTGTTGGTCGTTAGTCGGCTTATCGACGATGGTCAGTGGTCAGACTTCTTCCGAGTCCCGGACGCCGGTGACAATAACAGCTAATGTCGATACAGCTACAGTTGTAATGGGTGGACGAGCAATGATTAATGTTGAAGTAGTACGTAACACTATTCCGGGAGTCCTCATTGATGGTCTTAAGACTGACAATCAGGGTATCATGCAGTTGGGTAATGTTGAAGTAAGTCGTGTGACATCCGACTCATCTGACTTAGGAAATGGCCGTTATCAGATTAATTACAAATATCAGATACAATCGTTTGAAGTTGGACCGGCTTCGGTAGGCCCGTTTAAATATGCTGTCGACGGGGATACTATCATATCCCAGATAGTATCATTCAGAGTTGATGAACCTGAAATACCTAAGGTTATGCGGGACTCATTGTTGATTAACCCTATGGAGTCAACTGTCTCTATTGAAAGTAAATGGTATGATTTTATACCTGAATGGTGGCCGTGGGCATTGCTTGGCTTAGGCGTGATTGCTCTAATTGTACTGGTTGTCATATTATTTAAGAAAAATGGCCCGGGACTATTGCCCCGCAAGAAAGTAATACCGCCTTATCAATTAGCCATGAGCCGTCTTACCAAGCTAAAACAACAGCGCATAGCCGAGTCGGGACACGATAAAGAGTATTTTACTGAACTAACTGATATCCTCAGACAATACCTCGATGGCCGATTTATGATTAATGCCCGAGAAATGACATCATCTCAGATTATAGAAGCGATGACAGAAAACAATCAGACTTCGCCATTTGTCGCTACTATGAACGAAGTGTTGACGACGGCTGACTTTGCCAAATTTGCCAAACATCAGTCCAATGTTGATGATAATATCAGGGCATATGGCACTGTATATGACTTTATTGAAGCTACCAAACCCGAAGAAACTGCCGAGACTGATAATATATCAAAAAATAAAAAAACTCGGAGAAAAAAAACAACATAAAGAAAAACTGAGTTGAACTTATAAGGAAATATATAACCTGACTATTGTCCCCGAGGTATACTTATCTGAAAAGTTTAAATCATTACATAAAAACATTTGACAGATAGTGAAAATCTGAAGACCCTCCCGGCTTGTTAATTATAAAGATCTAAAAGCGATATATGCAATTAGCAAATCCACAATATCTATGGCTGTTTCTGGTATTCATACCATTAATAATACGATATGTATATACAGCGCGTAATGCTCGTCCGACGATGGGCATATCGAGCCTGAAAGCATATGAAGGCAATCGTATCCCATGGCGTGCGGCCGCTCGGCACATTATGTTTGTACTGAGGCTTGGAGCCATAGGATGTCTGATAATAATATTGGCACGACCTCAGGTAAATGACAACTGGCACACTAAGTCAACAGAGGGCACTGACATAATAATTGCGATGGATGTGTCTTCAAGTATGCTTGCCAAGGACTTTAAACCCGACCGTCTTGAAGCCTCCAAAGTAATGGCCAACCGGTTTATAGATGGGCGACCTGATGATAATATAGGTATTGTGATATTTGCCGGGGAGAGCCTCACGGGGCTTCCGATGACTGTCGATCATGCCGCTTTAAAAAACTATATCTCGGAATTAAAACTTGGTATGGTCGAGGATGGCACGGCCATAGGTGATGGTATTGCAACTTCAATAAATCGCCTGCTGGGAGGTAAAGCCAAGAGCAAAAGTATTATATTACTTACCGATGGCTCAAATAATACCGGTGTCGTGATGCCTAAAGATGCATCAAAAGTTGCCAAAGACAAGGGTATCAAAATTTATACCATAGGTGTCGGTACCAAAGGTACTGCGATGGTGCCCGCCTACATGGATGCTTTAGGTAATATTCAGTATGAACGCCAGCAAGTTGTAATCGATGAAGATGCTCTCAAGTCTATAGCCAATGAGACCGGTGGACAGTATTTCAGAGCCGTTGATAACAAGACTCTTGCCAATATATTTAATGTAATAGATAAATTAGAAAAGACCAAAATGGATGTACGTCAATTTTCTCACACAGAGGATGACTTCGCATTTTGGGGTTGGTTATTGTTAGCGTTGTTTGGCCTGGAGATGGTATTAAGATACACTCTGTTCCGCACCGCTCCTTAATCAGTTAATAAATAGAAAGAAAGCGACACACGATGTTTGATTTTGCTCATCCATATTACTTATTTATGTTACTGGCTGTGCCGGTAATATGGTTTATGTATTGGTTGTCCCAGCGATCACGACGCCATAAGATAAGAAAATTCGGTAATCCTCAGGTATTGGCTCATTTGATGCCTGATGCGTCTCACTATAAACCGGCTCTGAAGATAACATTCCAGATGCTGGCTTTGGTAGCGATTGTAATTATCATAGCTCAACCGCGTTACGGTGAAAAAGAAAAAGTAGAGTCTCGTTCGGGTATTGAGGTGATGATTGCGTTTGACGTGTCTAAATCAATGTTGGCCTCATCAACCAATGACCCCAATGCTACAAGCCGTTTGAGACGAGCCAAACTACTACTCGAGAAGCTTGTTGATAAACTTAAGGATGATAAAGTCGGCCTCGTGATGTTTGCAGGCAATGCCAAGACCAAACTCCCGCTTACTACCGATTTTTATTCGGCAAAGCTAATATTAAATGACCTTGACCCCTCGATGATGCCTTATCAAGGTACATCAATAGGAGAGGCTATTGGATTATCGATGAATTCATTTACCAAAGAAGAGAATGTGCATCGTGCTATAATATTGATAACTGATGCTGAAGATCACGAGGGTGATGCTATAAAAGCCGCTGAAGCTGCCGCACAGCGTGGTATACAAGTTGATGTTATAGGCGTAGGCACATCTACCGGCGCCAAAATTCCTGAGAACGGTTCTTACTTGAAAGATAACGAAGGCAATGACGTAGTGACTAAGGTAGATGAGAAAAGTGCCCAGCTAATAGCCAAGGCCGGAAAAGGAATATATGTCAATGGTGCCTCTAATGATGCTCTTGATAAATTGGTCGAGGCTCTTGATAAGTTAGGAAAATCTGAGTTTGAAAATGTATCTTATACGGTGGCTGCCGAGCAATTCCCATTATTTGCTTGGATAGCGCTTGTGTTCCTGATGATTGATATATTTATTGTTGAGCGCAAGATTGGCTGGCTTAAGGATGTCAACTTTTTTACTAAAAAAAATCCCGAGCCATCATCCTCTCCACGTCCTCGCCAACGTCAATAGATATCGATATTACATAGTGATTTAAATGTTATTAAAGAAATAGGACTAAACCTAAGGTGTCTTTTAATAAAGTGAAATGAAGTTTTATATAATATATATACTTGTAGGCCTGTCAATGATGTTGACATTGGGCTCTTGTGCCGAGTCGGTTCAGAGCAATAAAGCTGAGCGCAATGCAATAAAACAAGGTAATAATAATTATCAGAACAATAAGTTTATTGATGCTATAGACGATTATAATAAGGCTATAGAAGCAAATCCTAACTCTGAAGCCGCTATATACAATCGAGCCCTTGCGACACTTATGTCAGGAACCGATGACACTACATTATTAAAACGAGCCCGACTAACACTTGATAGCCTTGGGAAAAACGCCTCGGATCAGGCAATTGCTGAAAAATCGATATATAATCTTGCTAACGATGCAGTGTATATTGGCGATGCACTTATGGCCGCGGCCGACTCTCTTACAGGAGGAGCAGCCTCTGGAAAGAACCCGATGTCTCAGTATGGCCGTGTGCAAGTCCCGATGGCTGATTCTCTCAAACAGGCCGCTGTGTCTAACTATAGACAGGCTATTCATAATTATAAGACAATACTTAGAAATCATCCCAATCATCTGCGTGCCTTACAAAATCTGCGTATAACACAATTAAAATTGCCACCGGAAGACCAGGGTGGTGGTAATAATGATAAGGACCAGCAACAACAGCAGCAACAACAGCATCAGTACCTCTTCACCTACCACCAACTCTGCTATCAACGGTAGTTATACGGATACAGGATATACCCAGATTATTGACGCGGCTTCC
>JAGASI010000011.1 GCA_017621845.1 Muribaculaceae bacterium | reverse complement strand
GTCCGCTAAAATGACTACTTTTACCCATGGTTATTGTGATTTTTGGCGAAACCAAAATAACCAAATTGGGCTGACTCCTGCAAATGGAATCAGCCCTAATCTTTAATCACTTCAAAAAGTTTTATCGGACAGCAATAATTTATGAAATCCTTTGAAGTGAAAATTTACAGCGACAACGGATTAATAAATAATATTGGAGATAACGATATTATCTACATGAGCGACACACGCGAAAATTTTGTAAACCGCAAAGACGATATAGAATTTGAAATTAGTAGCGCACTGACACTGGCAGAATGTCAGCAGTTAGGCGTAACCGATACCGTCAAATTATCTACGCCGTTAGATCTATCGACCGGCTACGGTTTACTGACGATATACGACCATACCAAACAGCAGCAAGCAAAGCCCGAACAGCTTTATGTCGATAGCTATTACACCGAGTATCACAAACCGCGCATACAGATGGTGCAAAAGCTCGACGACCGCGCCGGTATCGTCGAATTATTCAACCATTACAAACATCCGGCTATGGCAGATAAAATATTTTATGTGCAAGGCATTAGCCGTAATCTAATCGAGGGTTACGCCGAATTAACGATAAAGGAGGTTTGGAATGATTAACGTAAAACTCATTAAGAAGCCGAAAAATAACGGCACGCCGAGCGATAGCGGAATAGCCACTAACGGTAATGGCTATAACACCGGTGGCGTAGTAAAGGAAGCTATGCACGCGGCGCGTGCTGATTTGGCTATATATTCCGAGAGAGCCGGAAAAGCAAACGAGGCTATACACGCGCAGGAAGCCGACCACGCTAAATTAGCCTTTGACTTAGACCCGGACAGCCCGGTACGCGACCAGTTCCTAAGCCGCATAGCCGACGACATAGCCGAGGGGCGCATTACGTTTCAGCAGGGATTAACCGCCGTCGGTTTAGCCATATTCCAAGACGGCGCACATTTCGGCGAGTTCATTAAATCGCTATATGCCGGAAAAGGCGCAGGGATAGATAAGGACGGTAACGCCGAATTTGAAACCGTGCGCGTGCGTAGCTACTTTGAGGCTATGGAGTTTATCGTTAATAGGCTGGCGGCTATCGAGGGCGACCAGCTTTTAACCGAGGGCGACACCATAGACCGAGTAGTAGATAATGGCGACGGCACATTTGGTTTGTATCTGCATAGCAAATGGGACGGCTATTTTACCGCCCAGCGCGAAAACAATGTGCTGAAAGGCATTATAAACACACTGTCAACCGGTAGCGGACTTTATTACACCTGTTGGCTTCGCGTCAATAGCGTTAACGCCGCGCTTAATTACATCGAGGTCACTATGTACCCCGACGACGAAACACCGGCCGGAAAGAATTACCCACCATGCGAACTTATGAAAATTGCACGCTGGGGCAATCAAACCGATAAGACACGGCAAAGCTGCCTGTATCTGTCAAGCACCGAGGGCCGCATAGTCAAGCTGTCGGGTGTGACAAAACCCATAATCGACAAAAGCAATTACGGCGCGACATTTGGCACCGTGCCGGATTTTCTTATAGCTATGGGTCTGCCACTCATAGAGGGGCAAGACTATGTATATGCGCGTGGCCTCATAGTCGAGGACATTATACGCATAGACTATCAAGGCAAGCCGATAGTTACCTTTGTCGATAGGGGGCAATGGAGCGCGACGGCCGATTATTACAATGAGGCGACCAACCCGGACACCGGTGTATATGAAACATCGGACGTATGGTATAAGGGGTGCAAATACCGCTGCATGAAAACCGGCACGCATAACCCCCCGGCGTGGAATAGTACCGACTGGGCTATGATCGAGGGCAACCCCGATTTTACCGTAGAATTTGCCGAAACGGATTATTTGTTTGATTCGGATAATTTCGACGTTACGCTGGTAATAATCGCGTGGCTGCATAACATAGACATTACGCAGGACATATTAGACACTGACGTAGTTTGGACTCGATACAGCGAGGACGCGCAGGGCGTACCGCGTGTAGCATCCGATAACGCATGGGCCTTAAAACGTGCCGGGGCCGGAAAGTCTTTGCACCTAACCGCCGCCGACATAGATTTTAACGGCTACATACCCAAAACCATAAAATTTACGGCGACCGTGACACTACGCGACGGCATGGGTAACGCAGCCGCCGAGGAACAGGCAATATTTGAATATTAACAACATGGCAACGAAATGAAAACGAGAAGATTTGATTTTAATTTTCGACCGCTGCAAATTAACATCGGTTTCGCCGTAGATGGGTCAGTGCCTAATAAGCAGAATTATGACGCGGACACCGGCACATACATGCCCGACTACACGCTAACGCCGCTTATTATCCAGCCGCAAGTAAGCTGCATGGATAAAGACGAGTTTTTAGCAGCCGGTAGTATTAATCACCAACTGGCTAATGTCAAGTGGTACGAAATTGTCGGCGGTGTATCTACGCTGATCCAAAGCACTAACACCAACTACGAAATTACCACAACCGGCGGCCAAGCCGGGCGTATCAAGGTAAAGAAAAACGCCCAGCCGAGAGTACCTATTACGCTGGAGTTCCACGCAGAATACAGCGACCCACGCACCGGGCAACTGCATACGATAGTACGCACCTTTTCTGTAACGTGCGGTAACTCTACCGTGTTTGCGCCGCAGCTTGTATTAGACGCGGCCGACCAAACAATATATAACCCACTGACCGACCCCGACACGCAGACCGTACACGCGAGCCTACGGTTAGATGTTAACGAGTGCGCGACCGCTAACCGCCTTTTCGTTTGGGAGATTTACCGCGCTGATACTAATACATGGACTGCCGTAGGTACAGATACCACGCTGGACTATGATGTAGAGGTAGCGGCCGACGGCGCGAGCTGCACCGTTAACCGCGCCCTCATGGGTACAGAATTGTATTTGCGCTGCCGCGCTAAATATGATTTAGGCGGTAATCCGTCGAGCGTGGCATTAACGGATGCCTCACCCAGCAAAATTATAGCATTTATCCGGCGCATACCCAAGTTTGAACACGACATAACAGGCGTGCCGGTTAATATTCCTGTCGGCATTTTGGCTATCGCGCCGGTGGCTTCGATATGGAACGCTACCGGGGCAATCCAAGACCCGGAGAGGGAATTATTACCGCTGTGGTATATAGCCACGAATAAAGCCAGCGGCACACTTTCCTATACGCAGGTAGCGCACGGTCTGACACCTACGGTACCGACTACTGCGATGAGTGCGAGCTACGGCGCGGTAATAGGCTTAGACGTTAAGGATGTCGGCCCGCTGTGCGCCTTTGAGGACAGCGACGGCACTGTATTTGAGGACAGCGACGGAAATGTAATACTAATCAAATAACCAACCAACAAACAATTATGGCACGCTACATTAAAGCAAACCCGAAAGTGGCCGAGTTCCTAAACCTAAAGACCGACCGCAACACCGTAAAGGACGGTAATTATATCCTTTGGCAAAGCGATCTATTAGCATTTGGGCCGCTGACCCGATTACCCGAAACGCTGGCGGTTATCGGTGCTATCGCGCTTATGCCGCATGAGGCACGCGAGGAACAGGACGGTACGAATTTACGCCCCCTGCCTGTCGCTACTGATCCGCGTTTTATTGTTCCGGCACCGGCCGAAACAGAAACACCGATAGAGGCACCCGGTACCGAGGGCGAAGCCCCCGAAACGCCTGCCGAGCCTATCGAGGGAGAGAACCCCGGCGAGGCAACCGAACAGCCTAACGGAGATATGCCGGACGAGGGCGACGGAGAAACCGGCACTGCCGACACCGATACCGTCGAGCCGGAAACAAACACTACCAAACGAACCACTAAAAAAGCGACAGTATGAGCAGCGCAACAGCAACAAGAACGATTAAGTTTATTAGCAAAGCCGGGACATATTCAGCTATAATTATGTGTCCCGACGGCGACCTGTACCAAGAATGGGAGGGAACGATAAACGACGTTACCAACATATACCCGGATTTTGCCGTAACAAAACCTATCCTGTATTTCGTATGTACCAGTAGCCGCGTCGCCGAGGGTATCGCAACGCCCGACAGTATCGACTACTATTTCAACGGTACGAAAATCACTTTTAGCGGTGACACCTCTACAGGTACGTTTGCCGGACTTTTCAAAAAGGTAGCCCCCAGCGGCGATAACCTCTACTACGGTTTGCAGATAGTAGGCAATATCGCGGCGGCTTCCGGCTACGCCCCGGCGGTAATAAAGATGGTAGCCAAAATTTCGTATGGCACGCAAAGCGACGACATACAGGCCGACTATACAATACCTATCCAGCAAGCTACCGGCACAAGCTACCGGGTAACTATCGCCGCCGGAGATACTAAGAATTTCGTAATTACCGAAAAAGGCGGTAGCGTAATTCTTAAAGCGATGGCGTACCAATCCGGCGTAGCACTCACCAAAAATCTAACCTACCAATGGGAAAAGATGGGCGCGAGTGGCTGGAGCGTGTTAGCCGGTAAGACCGCCCAAACTTTGACCGTCGCCGAGGCTGACATAGACACCTACGGCGAGTATCGAGTTACCGTTTACCGCGACGGTGCGGAGATAGGCAAAGACATACAGGGCGTGATGGACGCGAGCGATCCGTACGATATTGACCCCCACCCAAGCCCGGAGGATGAGGCGATAACCGAGGACACCAGCGGCAACGGTCAAGTTACCTATACGCCTGTCGTCGTAAAGCGAGGCACAAACACTAAAGCACTTAACACGCTTTTCTTTTTCGTGATTAAGGACGCAGCCGGTGTGTACCTCAACAGTCAGACTGACCGCGAAACGGCTAAAGCATCATGCGCGGTAACACGCGCCCACTGTATGCAAGCCGGGGGCGACGTGTCGATTACTATTACCGCACAAGACTAAAAAGGCTATGGGCATAAAAGTAACAAGAGTAGTTAAATTTATCCGCAAGGGTCTAAAGGGTGATGACGCGGTGCGTTATTGGCTAATTCCGTCGGTGTCGTCGGTGTCAATGAAAAACATCGAAAGCGGCGACGGAACGCCAACACCCAGCAGTGTATCGGTGCGACTGGTTAAGCAAGTTGGTGAGGATAGCCCGACGACCATAGCCACGCCGTCGAGTGTGGGGCTAACAATATCCTACGCGCTCAAAAGGACAGGTGTAGCCCCTACAATAACGTCATATACCGCCGCCGTGAGCATACCCACAAACACCGATTATTACGCTGTCGAATTTTACCTATATCAAGGTAGCGTATTAATCGACACCGTAACTGTGCCGATCGTACCCGACGGCGAGGAAGGCCAACCAGGTAAGGATGGCGTTAGTTATTCTATTATACTATCGCCCAGTTCAGTAGCAATTACAGCCGCCGGACTGGTGGTTTGTGAAAGCGATGAAATAAATGCCAAAGCGTATAAGAATGTGGGCGGCATTACTTCCGAAGCAAAAGACGGAGGTATGAGGCTGTATTTTACAAAAGCCGACGGTACTACCTCTAATGTATCGGCCACAGGCGTAAAGGCGGCTGGCATTACTATCTATCAAGCTGTATGGTTTGAATACATCGTAAATAATAAAGTTGTAGCGTCTGCCGCATTGGTGATTAACCGTGAGGGGCAGACCGGGGCGCAGGGTGATCGAGGCCCTACGCTTCGCGGCCCCCAAGCATGGAGCGACTGCGCTACCGGCTACGGTTTCCAATGCGGCGCAGAGGGCGAGGCGTGGAAAGACGTAGTATTATACGGCAATAATTATTATAGCTGTATTAAGAGCCATACCAAAAACAGCAGTAACTACCCCGGAAGCACCGCCGACCAGTCTAACGGCTACTGGCGGCTGGGCGATAAAATCGAACTGGTTGCAACCAAGATTTTATTAGCGACCTATGCGCTGGTTAAAAATTTGGGTGTCGAGGCTATCGACATGAGGGACGCAGCCGGTAATATCCTTTTCCAAGCAAAAGGCGGTAACGTCACCTGCAAAACTGGCACGTTTGAAAACATCAAAGTGTCGGGCGACATAACCGCCGAGTATCTAAACCTCAAACTAAGTACTGGCCTACATTACGAAGATACTCCGACTTTGGCTAACGGCTCTATATGCGTACAAGCAGGGGGCATAATATTACCCGAATTACCAGCCGGAACAGCCCGGAGCATG
This sequence comes from Muribaculaceae bacterium, assembly GCA_017621845.1. Classification (GTDB taxonomy): domain Bacteria; phylum Bacteroidota; class Bacteroidia; order Bacteroidales; family Muribaculaceae; genus CAG-873. Next base: position 121,443 of record JAGASI010000011.1, on the reverse strand, counting down.
AGGGTGTTAAATTCCCTACGAAGCCGAACTACGCCCGGAAATTTGGTGCTAAAGCCAGCTTCCACTAAGGTATATATTTCAAAATCATTATCTGAAATGGCGGCTGTAAATGCAAATGTAACATTATCGGGCTGCGGATATAATGGCGGCAAATACATAGAGCTTATCGGAATACGCCAGCCCGATAGTGCATTTACATACTGGCTACTTTCCGAAATGAATGATGGTGTAACCATATAATAACTAAAAAAACTATGGCAGTAAAAAAGACCAAAAAACTAAGCGCACAAACCACTACCACCACGGTAGCGGCTGGCGAAAAGTTTGCGAAAGTTGACGCAAACGGTAAAGTAACGCTAATCGACTTAGCGAACCTCAAAGCCGCTTTACTGGGCGGCCTCAACCTTAACGGCATGATGGACGGCGTGTTTATCATGTACCACCGCAAAAGCGATGATTACCCACTTATGGTAAAGCCCCACAAGTGGACGAGCCTACAGAACGCCGGAGAGACCGCCGACGGTGTGGTAGTCGTCGAGGGCGGCAAAGTGCTGGTAGTGGCACCCACCGAAGCCGACAGCGCAGGTTTGCTATGGAGTTCCGCAGCCGTAAGCGGCGGCGCGACTACGACCAGCGACCGTGTAACGGCTATGAACGACTGGAACGGTAAGGCAAACACCGCGTCGATCATATCTAAAAGCACGTCGGCGGCCGTCACCAATACCGCCGCATACGCCCCCGGATTTTGCAACCTCTACAGCCGTGTGAACGCTAACGGCAAAGGGCTGACCGCCGGCAAATGGTGGCTTCCGTCGGTAGGCGAGATGATGATGATCTACGCCAACATGACTAAGATTAATTACTGTCTTAGCCTCATATCGGGTGCTACCCAGTTGCTCGAAAACTGGTACTGGACAAGTACAGAGTCCAGCGCGGCGGGCGCATGGTATCTGGACCTCAGCAACGGCTACCTCGACGGCTGGTACCCTAAGGCCAGCGGCAAGCGCAGGGTGCGCCCGGTTTCAGCATTTATTAGCTAACCGTTAGTAGTCAATCTTTAACCTTTGGTGCGGCGAAAGCCGCACCATATTAACGCAACTAAGATAATGGCAAACAAACTAAAATTAGTATCAAATACTCGCATATATTTGGACGCACGCGCCCTGTTAGACGAAATTCTCGACATTACGCCGAACTTTCCGCGCAGCTACAAATATACTATCGGCTCAAAGATGCACGACTTAGCTACCGAGATTATACAGGAAATCGCGGCGGCATATATGAACCGCGACCGAGAAACGCGCATACAGTATTTGGTAAATTTCCAAGTGAAGTTTGAAACGCTAAAAACCTTACTGCGTATAGCCGGTGAAAGAAAATGGATTAAAGGCATGGGGCGGCACGCCCGGTCATGGTGCTACGCACTGACGCGCTAAATATGGAAGTGTTACGGCTACTTATGACCCAGTACACCGTAATAGTCGAGAGCAAAGACAACCAAGTAACCTTAGAATTATATCTAACATAGCAATGGAAACAGCAGACGTATTAACCATAATAGGCGGTATCGGCGGCATACAGGGTTTTATCGAGCTGGTTAAATGGTGGCGAGGGCGCAAAGTTCAAGACCGCCACGACATAGCCGACGTAGAAGCCACGGAGAACGAGAACGACCGCCGACAAGTTGACTGGCTGGAGAAACGATTAGCGGAGCGCGACGCAAAGATAGACCGCATTTATGAGGAACTACGCGCCGAGCAAAACGCCCGGCTGGAGGAAGTACACCGCCGCCACGAAGTCGAGTTGAAATTAGCCGAAGCGGAGGTAAAGAAATGCCAAAAACGAGGCTGTACGGACAGAATACCACCAAGCGATTATTAACCCCTGTAAATTTTTACAGTATGGCAAATGTAGAAAAATTAGTGCCTTTTATTATTCAGTTTGAGGCCGGAGTAACCCCGGCTGGACTGACAGGCGAAAGGCTTTTTGAAAAAGCCCGGACAACCGGGTACGCAAACGATCCCGACGATTTAGGCGGTGCGACTATGGTAGGCGTTACGCTGGCTACCTATACGGAATACTGCCGCAAAAAAGGTTATCCATGCCCCACAACAGAGCCACTGCGCGGCATGACATACGCCCAGTGGCTCGACATACTCAAAACCATGTTTTGGGATAGATGGAGAGCCGACGAAATCGCTAACCAGTCTATCGCCGAAATATTGGTAGATTGGGTTTGGGCTTCCGGCAAATATGGTATCACCATACCCCAGCAGGTATTAGGCGTTACCGTTGACGGCATAGTAGGATCTAAGACGCTGGCGGCGGTCAACCGACAGAACCCGGCGCAATTCTTTGCCCGGATAATGGCAGAGCGCAAAGCGTATATCGACCGCATTTGCGCCAGCCGCCCGGTTAACAACAAGTATAAACGCGGATGGCTGCGCCGCCTTAACGCTATCACTTTCCGACCATGAAACGGTTAACGCTCATAATCGCCGTAGGCGCGGCGACCTGCATACTGTCATGCCGGACGCAAAAGGCTGTAACGGCTACCGACCAAAATAGCACCCTGTCGTATGCCGACACTACCAAAATCGTAGCCGACACCACCGGCCGCACACAGAACGATACCGACACCACCAAAACCGCAGCTACCTATGAGGGTGTCGGGCTTATCGAGTTTGTCGAGGGCGGCGGTAAAGTAAGTATCGACAGCGCAGGTAACATAACCTTTGAGGGCGTAAAGAATATCAAAGGACGGCGCAAAGGAAGTATCGCGCAGGACAAAGGCGTAGCCCATGAAGTCAAGGAAACCACCGGACACCGTGAGCAGCTTAACGGCGTGAAAGCCGACCAAACTAAGCAGGAGAAACGCACCGAGGAAAAGGCCCCGGCGCAAAAGTGGTACGAAACAGCCTTAGCCCGGTTAGGGCTGGGGGTATGTATCGCCGCGCTGATGTGGTTACTTTTCCTGTATCTAAAACGAAAGTTCTAACCAATCCGTAATAAGTGAACATGAGGGACGCGCCCGGCCGAGAGGTTAGGCGCGTTTCGTATATATGCGCGAAAAGTGCTTTGTGAGTGCTTTGTGAAAATAATAAACCCTCTAAAACTCAATGAGTTAAAGAGGGTTTAAAGTGCCCAGAACAGGAGCATTAACTATGAACCGTATTGAATAGTGCTCATTTTTAAGTGAATGTCTATATTTGCGTAAAATGCTGTATTTCAACTGAATTAAACTAAATTGAATTGGTTCAAATTTCAATCAGACTCGAACTCGATTTGTTAAAATTCAACCTTCGCTGACAATTTGCTGACAAAAATTGTTGTATCTTTGTAGTGGCTTTAGAGCCTAAATATCAAGTAAGTAAACTAAGTTGAATTTAAACGAAACTCTCCAATGGCGACAATTAAACGCGCTTTATCGGCGAAGACAAATCCTTCGGGCAGGGCTGAAATCATGCTCCGAGTGTCCGTTTCCCATAGTGTATCACACCGTATCAAGAGCGGTCTCTTCATCAAGAAAGAGCTGTTCAAGGATAACAAATTCTCTAATCCGCGTGATCCGGAATTGAAGAAGGAAGTCCGCGATGTTCAGGATCGTCTTGATGAAATTGAGAAGTTCCTCATTCGTATCTGTGAGGACACCCCGCTTAATAAAGTGACGAAGGACTTTCTTCTCACTCAGCTGGACTTGTTCCTCAATCCCCCCGTAGAGGATACACCTATTGCTCCAGAAGTCACCTTCTTCGACATCTTCGAGGACTACATCACAAAGAAGAATATCTCGGAATGGAGAATCAAGCATCTGCGCGTTCTCAAACGTGCGTTGATGCGATATGAACTCTACGTCCGCGCCAACGGCAACCGTCGGTATAAAATCAAACTCGATGACTTCACTGTCGATGACGTGAACGACTTTGAGAATTTCCTCCGCAATGAACACAAGTTCTACAAGAAATATCCGAAGATTTATGAGGCTGTTCCGGCTGACACCCACTCCCAGCGTAAGAAGCCGAAACCCCATCCCAAGGGAGACAATACCATCGTCGGCCTCTTCGGATTGATGAGAGCGTTCTATCGCTGGTGCAGAGACCAGGAATTGACGACCAACGATCCGTTTGCCAAATATAACGGAACGACAACGGAAGTGTACGGCACTCCCTACTACATCTCTCTTGAAGAGCGCGACAAGATTGCCGACTATGACCTTTCGGCTAATCCATCACTGGAGGCTCAGCGCGACATCTTCATCTTTCAGTGTCTTATCGGTTGCCGTGTGTCCGACCTCATGGCTATGACTCCGGCAAGCATAATCAACGGAGCCATAGAATATATGCCACAAAAGACCAAAGGAGAACGTCCTCAGGTCGTCCGCGTTCCGCTCAATGCACGTGCGAAGGCTCTGGTAGATAAATATGCCGGGCGCGATGATTTGAAAGGGAAACTGTTCCCGTTCATCAGTTCGCAGAAATACAACGTGGCAATCAAGAAGTTTTTCACTGTATGTGGAGTGGACCGCATGGTGACAGTCCTCAACCCGACAACAGGCGCGGAGGAGAAACGCCCCCTCAACGAAATCGCAAGCAGCCACCTCGCCCGACGTACCTTTATCGGCAATCTCTACAAGAAAGTCAAAGACCCCAATCTTGTCGGCTCCCTCAGCGGTCATAAGGAAGGCAGCAAAGCCTTCGCCCGGTACCGCGACATCGACGAGGACATGAAGAAAGAACTTGTTGATCTACTTGATTAAACCATTGGGATTTACTGATAATCGAAGAAAAATGCGTAATTTTGTATTATGACACAGGATTTGACGCTCTCTCAGAATAAAGAGTACCGTAGCTGGGTTAAGGAACTCAAGCAACGGTACCTTTCCGCCCGTCTTAAAGCATCCGTAGATGCCAACCGCACATTGTTGGAATACTATTGGAGCGTGGGGCGCGATATAGAAGACAAACAGTATGCCAACACATACGGCTCCAGATTTTATGAGACATTGAGCCATGATATGAGGTCTGAAATGCCCGGAGAGAAAGGCTTTTCAGAAGGTAACATACGGTATATGTATCGCTTCTACAAGCTTTATTCTCAGCACATTGAAAATCTTCTACAGGGTGTAGAAGATTCTAATACTACGAATCTTCTACGAGGCGTAGAAGATTCCAACTATACAAAGCATCCGCATGATGCGGGCGATTTGCTTAAAGAGATATGCTCAATTCCGTGGTTTCATCAACAGCGTATCATAGACAAATGCAAAGGGGACGCGAAAAAGGCTCTCTTCTTTGTCCGCAAAGTCATTGAGAATAGCTGGGGACGTGATGTGTTGCTGAATTTCCTCGGAACTGACCTGTACGAGCGTCAGGCGAAAGCCCTCACCAATTTCAGCAAAACTCTTCCGGCACCACAAAGTGATCTTGCCCAGCAGACCACCAAAGACCCATACGTGTTCAACTTTCTGGCGATGACGGAGGAATACAACGAGCGGGAACTTGAAGACGCTCTTGTAGCCAACGTGACGAAATTCCTTGTGGAGTTGGGCACCGGATTCGCCTATATGGGTAGACAGTATCGACTACAGGTAGGAGAAAAAGAAATCTTCATCGACCTTCTGTTTTACAACACCCGCATACACGCCTATTGCTGCGTGGAATTGAAGACCGGCTCATTCGAGGCATCCCATCTCGGACAGTTAGGTCTGTATGTTACGGCAGTCAATCATCAGCTGAAGACTGAATACGACAATCCCACCATCGGATTGTTGATTTGCAAGGACAAAGACAATATCGAGGCTCAGTATTCATTGGAGGCATACAATCTTCCTCTTGGAATATCTCAGTATGAGTTGTCCAAACTCATTCCCAAAGAGATAAAGAGTTCTCTACCATCTATCGAGCAGATAGAATCAACACTGGAGCAATTATCGGAGAATGACGAGGTGTGATATTTTCCCCTCCAGCCTATATTTAAGAATTTGATAGTCCCGATTCATCACGAGTCGGGACTATAAGTATAAGTATGTGTCGTCTTCTAATTGAGAGAACAGATTTCCAGTCTATGCCTTTGGGATTAAAAATGGTGCTAAAATGGTGCTAAAACGGTGCTAAAAATGGTGCTAAAAATGGTGGTAAAGCATCCAACATAAGATATGCTGAGAAAAGCGAAAGTTGATGTCGGTAAAAATGTCGGTAAAGGTGTCGGTAAAATGTCGCTGAAAATGTCGCTAAAAAAGTTTCTTTGACTCAGATGAAGGTAAAATGAGGGTAGAAATGAGGGTAGAAATGAGGGTAGAACGAGAACTCAACTGTAAATCCAACAGTAAATTCAACAGTAAATACAGTTAAATCAATTACATTGCGAAAGCGGCAAGAGGCTGGGCTGTCTGCATTGTTTACGGCGGTTATGCCGTCAAAAGGTGACGGTGCAGGCACTGACACCTTTTGACCGCATCGCGCCTACGGGTAACTGCGGAACACCGAGAACCGGCAACGCCTCCGAGGATTGGCAACGGCTTCGCTGATGCCACATCGGAGACTTATTGCCGTTCCTCCGTGTTCTTTTTCGCAGTTGCCGGATAAGGACTTTTTACGACCGCCCCGCCACTTACCGCTTGTTTCAGCAGTCCACTGGCAAGTAAATTCCAATCGAGGTGCATGAATGTATAAATTGCAATACTTAGGTTGGGATCTCAGAAAAAAGTATTAACTTTGCGGGTTGAAAAATGTTCTCAGTATATGAGTCGACAAATACATATCGCCGCAATGGTTCTGGCAGTGCTTATGTTGCTGCTTGTTACCGTGACACCGCATCATCATCATAATGATGCAGCATGTGTATATGTTGAACACTGCGAGAAGGACAATACCGACAATGATAAACACACACGCCATCATAGCGATGGAACTCAGTGCATAGAAAAAGGTGCTGTAATTGAGGGTAAAATCCAAACTCTCAATAATATTCCTGCTAAAGTTATTCCTGATTTCATTGCCGTCCTGAATATTATAAGGATCCTTTTCTTTTCCGGTTCCGTTTCACAAATTAAGACGGAGCAGATTATATCATATCAATTACCTTACACTGAGGAAGCAAATTATCTCAGAGCGCCCCCACGTACTTTAATCTAATACTGTCCACGGACAGAGCTGTATTATCAGTCTTTACAAAGAGATATACATATACACTCATTCCGTCCGTAGTAAATGCTCATTCTGATGTGGCATTCAACAACTGAGATGTCGGAATAGTCAGTTCCGATACGATGTCGCCATATCTATCAATAAGAGGCCGTGGATACTTCTCTCATTTTTTTTTGAGGAAAAGCCGTTTGACAAAATCAAAAGGCTTTGGCTACTTGTTGTATATTCATATTTCAAGGTTATGCCGAGTCGTGTCTTGGCCTCCCAATAATATTTTGATCATATGTTTCAAAGAATAATTCAATTTTCGATAAAAAACAAACTGGCAGTCGGCGTATTCACATTGGCGCTGATTGTGTGGGGTATATGGTCACTCACACAGCTGCCTTTCGACTCTACCCCGGACATTACCAACAATCAAGTGCAGGTGATAACGCAGGCTCCGTCATTGGGAGCGCAGGAGGTGGAACAGTTCATCACGACACCCGTTGAGATGGCGCTTGCCAATATACCAAAAGTTAAGGAACGCCGAAGCATCAGCCGTAGTGGGCTGTCGGTCATTACTCTTGTATTTGATGATAACGCTGACACATATTGGGCACGTGAGCAGGTGAATCAGATGCTCAAGGAGGCTGAGGAACAGCTTCCGCAAGGGAAGGCATCGGTCAATCTCGGTCCGATTGCGACAGGTCTCGGCGAAATATACCATTATACCATCCGTCCCAAGAAAGGGTATGAGGACAAGTACACCCTCACCGACCTGCGAACGATGCAGGACTGGATAGTGCGCAAACAGCTTTCCGGCACACCGGGAGTTGCGGAAGTCAGCGGCTGGGGAGGATTCGTCAAACAGTATGAAGTTGCGGTCGATGCCGACCGGCTTAATTCATTCGGCCTGACTGTCAACGATATATATAGCGCTCTCGAAAATGGCAACGAAAACACCGGCGGCAGTTATATAGAAAAAAACAGCAATCAGTATTTCATCCGCGGTATAGGTCTGGTAAAGTCCTTGGATGATATAAGCAAAATCCCCGTCAAGACCGTCAACGGCTCCCCGGTCCTTATAAGGGATGTCGCTAATGTTCAGTATGGCTCAGCCACACGATACGGTGCAGTGACACGCAATGGCGAGGGTGAGGTAGTTGCCGGAATCTCTTTAATGCTTAAGGGTGAAAACTTTCAGGAAGTCATCAGAAATGTCAAGGAACGAATGGCACAGATACAGAAGAGTCTTCCGGAAGGAGTGGTCATTGAGCCTTTTATAGACCGAACCCAACTTGTTGACCGCGTCACAGATACCATTACCCGTAATCTTGTCGAGGGTTTCCTGATTGTAGTGTTTATCCTTGTTCTGTTTCTCGGCAATTTCCGAGCCGGAGTTGTAGTGGCGTCAGTAATTCCTCTTGCCATGCTGTTCGCTTTCGGTATGATGAAACTATTCGGAGTAAGCGGGAACCTGATGAGCCTTGGAGCTATCGACTTCGGATTGATTGTAGATGGAGCGGTGATTATTGTAGAAGCTGTATGTCATCATATAGCCATAAGCACGACGAAATATCACGGAGCCCGGCTAACACAGGCTCAAATGGATGAGGAAGTGTATTACTCCGCATCCAGAATAAGGAATTCAGCCGCTTTCGGCGAAATAATCATCATGATGGTTTACCTTCCCTTGCTGACGTTAGGAGGGATAGAGGGAAAAATGTTCCGGCCGATGGCGCTGACTATTTTTTTCGCGATACTCGGAGCCTTCATCCTGTCGCTGACTTATGTTCCGGCTGCGAGCGCTTTATTCCTCAGCAAAAAGAGCGTCCACAAGCGTAATTTTTCCGATCGACTTATTGCCAAACTGCAGCAATGGTATCGTCCGGTTCTCAATTTCGCCCTCAACTGGAGCAAGACTCTGATTGCGGTCATGGTCATACTTTTCGGCATCAGCGTCTGGATATTCACCAGAATGGGAGGAGAGTTCATCCCCAATCTTGAGGAAGGCGACTTCGCGGCGGAGATAAGCATGGCTCAGGGCACATCACTTTCGCAGATGGTGAAGGCAACTACTCTTGCAGAGAAGATTATCAAGGAACAGTTTCCAGAGGTGAAGCAGGCCGTCACACGTATCGGAAGTTCCGAGATCCCCACGGATCCCATGCCGATGGAACGCGCCGACATGCTCATATCGTTAAAGCCGAAAAGTGAATGGATCTCGGCTAAGACAAAAGACGAACTGATGGAGAAAATGGAGGAAGCCCTCAGCATCATTCCCGGAATGGAAGTCGAAATGTCACAACCTATCCAGATGCGTAACAATGAACTGATTACTGGAATAAAACAAGATGTGGCTATCAAGATATACGGCGATGATCTTGACAAACTTGAAGCCTCGGCCAAGAAGATAGCGAATCTGATAAAAAATGTAAAAGGGGTGTCCGAGCCTTTCGTGGAAGAGGTTCAGGGATTGCCTCAGATACAAGTGAAATACAACCGTGACCGACTGGCGCAGTACGGCATTCCGGTTTCCACAGCCAACAGTATTCTCGAAGCAGCTTTTGCCGGGAAAAGTACAGGTTCAGTTTACGAGGGTGATAAAAGTTTTGATCTCGTTGTGAGGCTTGATGAGAAAATACGCAATGATGTCTCTACCCTGGAGAATCTTTATCTTCCGTTACCTGACGGTGGAACTGTTCCGTTACGACAGGTCGCAGACATAAGTTTTGAGGGAGCTCCTGCCCAGATAACACATGAAGATGGCCAGCGCAGGATTTTTGTCGGATTCAATGTCAGGGGGCGTGATGTGCAGAGTACAGTTGAGGAGATTCAGAACATACTCGACAACAACCTCAATCTGCCATCGGGTTATTATTATACATACGGAGGCCAGTTCCAGAATCTGAAGGAGGCTACCGGTCGTCTTTCTATTGCTCTGCCGCTTGCATTGATCGTGATTTTGCTGTTGCTGTATGCAACTCTGAAAAACATACCGGAGACACTGATGGTATTCTCCGCCATACCTCTTGCCACAATTGGCGGAATACTGGCCCTGTGGATGCGCGGAATGCCATTCAGCATATCTGCCGGAGTGGGGTTCATCGCCTTGTTCGGTGTGGCAGTCCTCAACGGTCTTGTACTTATAGGACAGTTCAACAATCTGGAAAAGGAAGGTGTCAGCAATATCCGCAAGCGTGTCATCATGGGATGCGAGGAACGTCTGCGTCCTGTCATAATGACGGCACTTGTAGCCTCATTCGGTTTTCTGCCTATGGCCTTGTCGCACGGCGACGGTGCCGAGGTACAACGCCCGCTCGCCACGGTAGTTATAGGAGGTCTGGTCACTGCCACTATCCTGACGCTGCTCGTGATGCCGGCAATCTACAAAACTTTCACCAAAACAAAGAAAAGTAAAAAGAATGAAAGCAATTAAATATATATTGTTTATTTTAATGACTTACATCGGTCTTGTCTGTCATGGACAGGAAGTCAGGCTGAACTTACAGGAATGTATAGATGCGGCTCTGCGCGACAATCTCGACCTTCGGAGCAGCAACCTTGAGGTCGCGAAATCTCAGGATCTTCAGGGTTCATGGCTCGACCTGCCGCAGACTTCAATTTCTCTGAGCCAGGATCCCACATCGGGGGGAAGTCCCGACAATGCCGTGACTTTCAGCCAGTCTTTTGAATTCCCCACTTCCTATGTTGCCAAGCGGAAATATCTGAAGGCCGAGACAGAGGTGGCCAAATCAAATCTGAATGTAAGCCGCAACGAGGTAATCCGAGATGTAAGTTCTTGCTATTATACTTTACTGATGGCACAACGTACTGTAGAGATTCTTCAAAAGCAAGACAGCGTCTACAGCCACTTCGTATATCTTGCGGATACAAGGTACAAGGTCGGAGAAATCAGTCATCTTGAACTTATAAACGCACAACGCGCATATAATGAAAATAAAATAGAACTACAAAAAGCGGTGCAGAGCTGTGTCACAGCACAGTTGGCACTTGGACGTCTGCTGAATACGGACGTATCTATTGTGCCATCCGAGCCGCTTGCGGAAATCACTGACAATAACATACAGGAACCTTTCATTTTTGAAAACACACCGACTCAGGGATTTCTGAAAGCGCAAATGGAAGCATCCCGTAGGAATTTAAGCGTCGCGCGACAAGGTTTTGTTCCTGAACTCAGCATCGGTGTCAACGTGCAGGCTCTCATCAAGGGTTTCAATCCTTATCATATAGAGCGCGAGCGTTTTGAAAAGGGTAATTTCATGGGTTTTGAAGTCGGAATCAGTGTACCGCTGTTTTTTGGAGCGCAACGTGCAAAGGTAAAGGCAGCCAAACGTGACATCGAGCTTAACGAGGTTGCCATGCGACAGGCAAGGCAGACAATGGAAAGCCAGTATCAGGAAGCGGAAAATGAACTGAAACGAGCCCGGCAAGTGCTTGATTATTATAAAAGGCAAGGAGTGACAGAAGCCGCTGCAATGGCCCGCCTTTCTCAAGTGGAGTATGATAACGGAGAAATCGGTTATGTAGAATACATCCAAAATCAGCAAACCGCACTTGACATACAGCTCAAATATGCCGGTGCCATCAACGATTATAATCAGGCAATTTTAATGTTGAACTACTTAAAAGGAAACAAATGAAAACTAAATATAATTATCTCATAGTGCTTGGGCTTCTCCTGGCGACTTCATGCTCTTCAAAAGAGAATAACTCTGCGGACAAGGAATCAGCGGAGGAAACAGAGATGGTGTCCGATGTCGTGGAGCTGTCCCAGAAACAGATGGATGCCGTAGGCATTACGCTTGGCAAAATCGAAGAAAAGGAACTTGGCACTAACATTCGTGCAAATGGACAGATTTCGTTGAATCCTCAGAATCTTTCGGATGTTTCTGCACTTCTTCCCGGTGTTGTCAAAAAGATAACGGTAGTGGAGGGCCAACACATAAGCGCCGGTCAGACTGTAGCATATATCGAGAACACCGAGATAGTGCAGATGCAGAAGGACTATCTGGTCGCCTGTCGTGAGACGGAAACGGCTCAGCAGGAGTTAAAACGGCAACAGGCTCTTGCCGACGCAGGTGCCGGAATCGCCAAGAACCTTCAGTTGGCTTCGGCCTCTTATCAGACCGCTTTGGCCACACAGCAAGGACTTGCCCGGCAACTTGTCCAAATCGGCATCTCACCTAAGCAAGCCGGAGCAGGAAACATATCGCTGCAGATGCCTGTGAAATCTCTTATCTCCGGAACTGTTATAAAGATAACAGCAACGACAGGAGCATACATTGATCCTACGGCGCCTATGATGCAGGTGGCGGACAATTCCGCTCCTTTCGTATTGTTGAATATATTTCCGAAAGATCTGGCGTTGGTTAAGATCGGGCAGACTGTAGAAATGGCGCTCACCGACAACTCAGGTGAAAGACTGAATGGTAAAGTAACTCAGATCAACAGCAATGTTGACCCTGACACAAAGGCCATTGCCGTTCATGTCAGCCTAAATCCTGGTCAAAAGTTCAGTCTTGCAGCCGGAACTAATGTCGTCGGGTCTATAAATACCGGACAGCATCTTGTCCCGGCTGTTCACGATGATGCCATAGTTGATATAGAGGGCAAGAAATATATCTTCGTTTTTCAGGGCAACGAACAGGAAAATGGCGTGGATATGTATCGTTTCGGTCGTGCTGAAGTCATTACAGGAGTCTCTGAACTCGGATACACACAAATCAGTCTCGTCAAACCGTTACCAGAAGATGCGGAAGTCGTAACATCTAACGCTTTTTATCTTGCATCGATGTCTGCCGACCACGGGGAACATTAACAATCAGTACAAATTCTTTAATCATGAGCAAGCAACATGCCCATCATTTTTCACCGGCTCTCGGTAAGGTGTTCTATTGGGCAATAGGACTAAATTTGGCATACACTGTCATCGAAGCTATATTTGGCTTTGCGACAGACTCTATGGGATTGCTCAGTGACGCGGGACATAATCTCAGCGACGTGGCTTCGCTGCTTATCGCACTGCTGGCATACAAAGCTGCCTTACGACCCGCCTCCGCACGTTTTACCTATGGACTTGGCCGAGCAACAATCGAGGCCTCCCTCATTAACGCAGTAATACTCTATATAGCCGTTGTTTTTATTGTCATAGAGTCAATTGAGAGATTGCAGTCGCCCGTTGTCGTAAACGGCGATGTTGTGGCCTGGGTCGCCGGAATTGGCGTGATAATAAATGGAGTTACTACCTGGATGCTAATGAAGCATTCACGGGGGGATCTCAATGTGAAAGGAGCTTTTCTCCATATGGCAGCCGACACTCTGGTTTCAGTCGGTGTCGTTATTTCAGGTATAGTAATCAGGTTTACAGGATGGTATCAGCTTGACCCGATAATAGGTCTGGTCGTAGCTGCGATAATAGCCGTAAGTTCTTATTCCCTATTACGAGAGAGTCTGAACCTCTCCTTTGATGCCGTTCCGAAGGATATAGATATACACAAGATTGAGAATATAATAGATGCGACACCACTCGTCGTCTCATATCATCATCTGCATATCTGGCCGTTGAGTACCACACAGGTAGCACTTACAGTACATGTTGTAGTGGATTCGCCTTCGGATGTGGATAGGACAATAGACAGTTTGCGTGCTCGCCTTAGTTCTGCGGGTATTGCCCACAGCACTATCGAGGTTGAAACCAAGAATAAAGTATGTAAAGAAGAGTACCATGATCGTATCACTCACGATAAAGCATCTGAATAATGCATATTTATGCTAAAGATGTAAATCTTAGAAGAAACATGAATAATCGTATTTCAGCAAGTATAAGTGGCAAGAGGCAAGGCGGTCTGAATTGTTGACCGCATCACGCCTACGGGCAACTGCGGAAATAACATTCGCGAGTGAGCCGAAAGCGCATGTCGGCGCAGCCGGTGCGCGGTGCGAAGCATTCGGACTCACCGCAACACCGAGAACCGGCAACGCCTCCGAGGATTGGCAACGGCTTCGCTGATGCCACCTCGGAGACTTATTGCCGTTCTCCATGTTCGTTTTCGCCGTTGCCTGATAAGGACTTTTACGACCATCCAGCCACTTGCCGCTTGTTTCAGCAGTCCACGGGTCGAGACAGTGATAATCCGCCGTCTGCGTTGTCGGCTTATCACAGACTCGCCCTGCCGGGACTGGGCACATTATATGCCAAAGGCATCTGAATATTTGACATTACCTTGGGGAATATCATCAATATTGTCAAGACCGTAAACCATATAATATTCATCTGGGACTTCAAAAGGAGCAATAATTCCATAAGCTGAGGCCTTTTCATAACCGAATTTTGAGTAATATAAAGGATTGCCCAAAACAACAGAACATGAATATCCCATCCTGCGAGCCAGTTCATGCCCTGCTGTAACTAAAGATGTGCCGATACACTTTCTTTGAATATCTGGTCTGTCTGCCAAAGGAGCGAGAGCGATAGCCTCAGTTTGAGCGATGGAAATTTTACTGAACATTATGTGTCCGAGAACATTGTCGCCGGATACAGCGACGAGCGATAACTCTGGAATATATTCCGGGGATAGCCTCAACCTTTCAATCAGGTTATGCTCATCGCCATCGCTGTGTTCAGCGAGAGCAAATGCGTGTCTTACAAGTTCTCTGATTAGTTGAAAATCTTCTTGTCTTTCCTGCCGTATCTGTATGTCCATATCTGATTTCATATCACAAAATTAGCCATTTTTCATGGGATTCCAGTGCCAATATGCTGTCATTCGTTTTCACCGTCACGGAGTCTTAGCTCCACTGATGCGAACTATCAACTCAGGAAGCGTTGCTTGCTCGGATTAAGAAACGTGCGGAGCAGGGCTATTCTTTTGCCTTTTGGCTGAAAAATCTCCAGACCTACGGCTCGTATTTTTCCGCCAAAGGGCGAACAGCCCTTCTTTGCCTCCGCACGCGGCAGTGTCAACGAGCAAGCAAAACTTCGATAGTCGATAGACGCATAAAAAAATGTCGCACGATGAAAACGAACAACAACATATCAATTAGACGAGGCAGAGCATCCATCTCCAGTCTCAACCGCATAAAAAAGGTTCTCCTCTGGGCGGTGGGGATAATCGGGGCAATACTCGGATTGGTGTTGTGGGTGTTTCTCCGACCGATATTCCGAGGCGTAGGCTGGGTTGTCAGCCTAATCTCCGCACTGATGATAATCTATTGGCTACTCACTTTATAAAACTCAACTGATATGGCTACACACAAATCAAACAACGCTGCAATCGCAGCAATGCAGCAGATGCTACAGGAGCGTTGCATCGCCGAACCATCATTCGCTATCAAGATGGCGAACCCCTCAAAGAGTATGGAGGGAGCCGTGAACTATCTCTGTTCGCAAATCCAAAAGAGCGGAATGTGTTGTGTGGACGACACCACCGTGATGAACATATTGGTCCACTACTTCGACGAGAACGAGATTGAGGACTGCGGAAAGGTCAACTGCAACATCGTGGTATCAAAGCCGGAACTCTCAGATGAGGACAAGGCGGAACTCAAAGAGCAAGCTATGGAGCAATACCGAGAGGAACAACTCCGAGAAATCAGACGGCAGTCAGCGCCGAAGGCTCAACCCAAGCCGACCACGGCACCCAAAGCCGGAGAAGAAATCAATGTTCAACCCAGTCTATTCGACTTCTAAAACTCCAGTAAGATGAAACCGAGAAACAAGAAACAACAGCATATAATGGAACTGAGTGGGCGTCTTCGCCCGCTCACCACTGCCCAAAAGAAATGGGCGTTCAGCCACACCATCGACCATTATGCCTATCGTCTCAAATCGGGCAAGGCGGTATGTATGGACTGCGGACACGAATGGCAGGAGGTAGGCTTCGGCATCTATCGTTGCCCCAACTGCGGAGAAAGGGTCGAGATACGCAATACCAAAGAGCGTGTGCGTCAAGACAAATCCTATTTCAACGTAATCACCACTATGGAGGACTATCAGGTAATCCGTATGTTTCTGATGATAGTTGATATGCGCAAGGGAATGAAGGCGAAACCCGCCTATCTGGAAATCGGTCAGTATTGGATTGACCCCAAGGGACACGCTACAGTCGTGGGACTTCAGCGCACACTCGGCTATTACGTTGACTCTTTCGCTTTCGGCTCTCCATTGGAGATAAGGGGCGACAACGATGCCTTCCGTCACATCGCAGGGCAATGGGTCTATCCGCGCATCAAGTCAACCGACACCATCAAGCGCAACGGGTTCAAAGGATGTTGCCACGCAATGCACCCCATGACACTCTTTCAGCAGTTGCTGACCAACCCAAAAGCCGAGACGCTGATGAAATCCGGCGACATTGAAATGCTCCGCTATCTCTGCCAGCATCCGAAGGAAGTTGACAAGTATTGGAACTCCATCAAGGTAGCCAAGAGAGCCGGATATACATTCAACGCACCGAGTATGTGGTTCGACTACATCAAGATGTTGGAGCGTATGGGCAGAGACCTCCATTCCCCGTCATTGGTTGCACCCAAAGACCTCAAGCACGCCCATGATGAGTATGTGGAGAAGGTCAACCGACAGAGAGTTAAGGAGCAGAGGGAAGCCAACCGCAGGAAAGCGGAAGCCGACCAAGCCAAGTTCGAGGAACTCAAAGGTCGCTTCATCGGACTGACGATGACAGACGGAACAATCCGGCTCCATACACTTGACAGCATAGCCGACTATTACGAAGAAGGTACCAGACAGCACATCTGCGTAGGTTCAGCGGGCTACTACCTCAAAGCCGACACATTGGTGTTCACAGCCACGATGGGAGGCAAGACCATCGCCACCGTTGAAATCTCCCTGAAGGACTATTCAATCATTCAATGCCGAGCCTTCGCCAACCAAGTCTGCGAATACACAGAACAGATAGCCGGCATCATCAACGCCAACAAGAAGCTGATTGCCGAGCGCAAGAGAGCATAAGTTTAACACGACCACCGCCAACTCCGGCGGTGGTCACAACACCCAAAGACTATGACACGAATGACCCAAAACGGAATATCGACCACCCAAGCCGGACAGGAGCAGTACGAGACCTTCTACTCCTCACGCCGAGGCCGCAGGATAACGAGAGTGATGTACGACTACCGCACCCAAGACGGGGACCTCTTTTCGGTAGTCGCCCCGACCCTCAGAGAGTGCCGTCACAAACGTGACGAGTGGCTCGCCAAACGAAACAAGTAACCAAAGCCATATCAGTGAAGAAGGCGGTGAAGCGTGATGCTCCATCGCCTTCAATTTGCCAAAAATTTCGGCCGCCAAAAGGCGGCGTTGGGGATGTCATTCGTTCCGAAATACACGGATTTTTAGTAATTTTGCATTATAAAAACTTATCAAATTCAAGACGACAATATGACTAAAGCAGATATAGTTAACGAGATAGCTAAAACGACCGGCATCGACAAGCCTACCGTTCTCTCGGTGGTAGAGCAATTTATGAGCGTAGTGAAAGACAGCGTTGCCCACGGCGAAAACGTATATCTCCGTGGATTCGGCTCATTCATCGTAAAGCAGAGAGCCGAGAAGACCGCCCGCAACATCAGCAAGAATACTACGCTCATCATCCCGGCTCACAACATCCCGGCATTCAAACCCGCCAACTCCTTCAAGAACGAGGTCGCAAAGTGATTATGGAAGAAGAAGAAAACGAAGAGGAACAGTCCAAGGTCGAAACCATCCATATTCAATCAAACACCTGCAACTGCGCTGAATGTCAGGGGAAACGCAGTAAGTATGTTACCATACTTGATGTTGACCGATATATAGAATCTCTTAACGACTGGGATTGATTATGAAAAAAGTAAAGATTACGGTTCTTCGAACCATGTTAAATGAAGACCTCGCCAAAGAATACGGTGCCGAGGGCTTGAATCGTTGCCCTATGCACAAAGAGGGTGAGTTTTACTATTGCGACTATGCCAAACCGGAAGGCTTCTGCGACGAGGCGTGGAAAGCGATATATCAGTATGCGTTTGCACTTGCTCATGGATCCGGCAAAGAGCTGTTTTATTATGGCGATTGGATAAGGAAACCGGGAGTCGCTATTTGCTCTTGCAATGATGGATTGCGTCCCGTAATCTTCAAACTTGAAGTCACCGACGAAGAAGCCACCATTGATTACACCCCAATCAAGCGATAGCTCTTTTATTGTTCTATAAGAGGAAGAACCAACGATTATGTAAACGGGAATTTTCCGATAAATCGCATTGCATCTTGTATGAGGGCAACTGTCTTAAGCTGTCTTTTATTTGGAAGTAGCTTTTGATTTTTGTTCGCTCCTAAATAAAATCCCCCGGCGCACCCATTATCACACATTTCAATGTGTCTTTTACCCTCGTCATCCACAATATTTTTTAATATTGTGCATTTGGAATACCATGTTATTCGTGTAGGTATGTGCCATTCATTTCCAGCAAATTCAATTCTGTTTTCCGAAAAGGTTTCACAAAATCCATAGTCCTGTCCAACGATCATTTCAGGCTTATTTTCGTATTCTGAATCAACTACGCTAAATTTAATATATAGTGGCTTGTGGTTTACAAAAGGCACTGAGACTTTTTTGAGATAAGCCACAAGATACATGGCACATTCAAGATTCTCTAATGAAAAGCATGGATATGTATTAAACTTTCCACCGCAATCCTCTATGATTTCAAGGAGATTGAGATAGCATTGCATCGGCTCATTAGACCACTTGTTCGGGTCATCGGGTTTTCTCGAAGGCATATCAATAGTGCTTGGTGCTTTTAGGCCAGCAATAGAGAATTTTAATCCAGATTGAACTGCAACTGGCAATTTCATCAACGTTCTTGCTCTACCCAACGAGGGGAAGTCCTCCTTGAACTCAAAAGTAAAAGTAGAGGAAAACATATTAGTTTCCTCATTATACGTTGTTTCAATTTTCAACAGATACAGCTCGGAATCAATGCAATGGACAATACATTGTTTATGGACTGTATAGAAAATATATTTCAGTTTTTCATTGAAATGCAAGGCTGGAATCTTAATTTGACATACACCTTCCGATGTAGATGGCTGAATTTGGATTTGTGCAATCTCTGAGGTGGACAACTCGATTCCATTTAGTGTGCATGAGCAGTTCTTGAACTCACCCTTATCTGCCTTTAGTGTTATTGTTGGCATTAATAATCCCGTAATTGGAGATTTTACGAGTTCAGTCATCCGACTTTCGTTAATGAGATGTGCCTTATCTCCAATAACAGTAAACTTCATCTGTTCGTGAGCTCCATTGAGAGGTTTTACACGAATGATATTGTCGTTATCTGGTCTTACGGTTATCTCAGTGGTATTATTATGGACTCGATTAAATCGTTCGCATGTTTCCGGACTCGTGATCTTCTTCGCACAGTCTCGAATTATATATTTTTTTAGATACTCGGTAAGCTCTCTAAAGAATGTTTCCCCGGTTCCATTATAATATTTTATGCGGTAAGGTTCTAATCTTCGTACTTTGGAAGCTTGCCAGTCAGGAGCCACTAAGTAATGTTGATGCGTGGAGCCATTCAGTTTTTCTTTTATCCTCTTTAATAAGTATTGAAAATTGGAGTCGGAAAAACTGTAACCCATGAAAAGAATATTATTACTGACTGCATCTCGTTCCAATTCTTGCCAGAGCATCTCAAGTCTATCTCCTTTAAACCACCCATCATAATCTGAGCGAGATATGATGATAGAGTCTGGATTCTCAAAATCTCCATGAGGTTTCAATATAATTGTTTTACCTTTTGGGATATCTCTAAAGTCCTTGTCTTGTTTGATTACATAGCATTCATCCTTATAGACATACTCCAGAAGTGTGTCGTAGTTGGTAGTATGTATTTTAGATATATGAGGAATTTTGCTCAAAGCCTCATGGTTAGAAAGATCAGCATCATGGGCAATATCGAAAAGTGATTTTATTGATTGGATGAGTCGGTTTCTGCCGGTTTGCCCCCATACGTCTATAAAGTTATTTGAAATTTGCTGAAGATCATTCCCCGAAAAGTCGCGCATGTCTTCCTCTGAATTTTTTATATCATCAGGCAAAGCAGCTCTGATAGCATCACAAACTTTTGAACATGTGGGCATACCCGCTTTTAGTGAAAAGCCGGCACCAATTACCAAGACAACTCGTTCTCGTCGAATCAGGTCAAATATTTCCTTAAAATCTGACATTATATATCGAATTTATGATTGAGACTCAGACCTTTGTCAGGATTAATTTATTCCCTCTTATTTTCATTCTTGATATTCCAAGTAAGGCAATGTAAGGCACCTCCTTGTCTGGCAATATCAGGCATTTCAATTGATTCCGGTTTAATCCCGAAACAAGAATGGAATTGATCCATGACCAAATCCTCGTCAGCGAGCCCAAACTTTGGAACAAGTATTTTTCTACCCACTTGAAGGAAATTGATATATGCCCATGCCAGTGAGTCAATTCCTGAGCCTTTCTTTTCGAAGACAATTTCTTTTAGTTCAATCCTGTCACCAGCGGTCTCACGTAAGTTGTCACGTAACCTTTTGGATGGGCTATCCCAGCGATGCAAATATAGAAGTTTCGGCTTTTCATCCTTTTTTGTCGGGAGAGCCCGAAACATTCCATCTGTATGACCATACACATCTTCGTGATCCGGTTCCCAATGAACAATTATGGGCTCTAAATTGAACATTTCCCGGAGTATCGACTCCAATTCATCCCGACTTTGTTTATTTTCCTTCAGAATCTTATCGGTCACGATAACATAGTTGCCGCAAAATACCAAATTCCCTCCGTCGAGAACAATATTGAAATTTCTTAAACGAGAAGAGATGTCTATGCCATGACTGACAGATATCTCTGATAAAGCCGATACTCTTTCCCAAGGCCTCAATCGGGCGCCAATAGGAGAATATTTGCTTTCATATTCAGTATATTCACTATGGCCGAAATTCTCCTTAAGATAATCCGGGTCAAATTTATAACCAACAAACGACATATCATTCATTTGTATAGGCATATAATCACGGCACCATATGTCTTTTGTTCCGTGAAGGATACCAAAATGGATACGCATTTCGGAGAATTTCTCAGTAAGGGCATCATGAAACTCTGGGAAAAACACTCTGAGTTTATCGGAAATATATACGAAGTTAGTTTCTTCGTCTAAAATAGGTCTCGCCATTTTACAAATTGATATAACTTACTGGATTCTGTGATTTTGGGTTTACGATGTTCCAAACGCATTTCCCGAGATACGGAGAGTCTTCTATTTCTATGCCCTCAAATTCGTAACGTTCCGTTTTACCTTTGTAGATTTTAGATTTATACCATTGGGTTGGATGGAATACAGCTACTACAATACCGTGGACAGTAGCAAGCACAAGATTAGCCTTTTCTGCACGATTCACATCCAAACGCCAGTAATGACGGGCACGGTCATAATTGTCCATCCTTTCTTTTGCATCAAATGTCTTACTTATGTTAACACAGACCATGTGGTCTTCAATACTTGGTTCTATATATTGTGTCATTTCTTTTAGTTCGTTATTCAGCAAATGGCAAATCCGAGGCTATTCGATGTTGAGTTTGCGCTTTAATATTCCGAGTATCCGAAGAGAACGACGTTCTACCATGGGGGCCATGAAGGCATGGTATTGGCGCAGGGCGTCCGGGAGGAGGTCGGGACGGAAATCTCTGGCTGCATTCGATAAGCCGCAGAAAAGGGATTTCGGACTGCCGTCTTCATTGAGGAAGTCATCCAGTAATGAATTTTCCATGAACTTAATGAAGCCGTCTCTGCCTTGATAGCCTTTCATCAGTTTACGGTTCTTGTATAGGGCTGCCTTTACATCCATATTCTGCTTCTTGGCATCGGTCATGACATCATACATGGCGATGAACATACGGTCGATATATCCCCTCATTTTGGAATCGTCGAACATATTTGCCATAATCGCTTTGTTGGGCCAGACGATAAAGTCACCGAGTGAATAGCAGTGAGAGAATAACTCTTCTGCCATGTCGATCAACCCTTTGTCAGGGCAATGAGCATCGAGCGTTTTGAAACGTCGGTCAGCTATGCGTGCTCCGGCAAGACGTTGGTAATGAATAATGGTTCCGATTTGATATTGGTAAGAATCCAAAGTTTCAACATTCAGGTCAGGCCAATATTCGCCGAACACTATTTCGATGATTGATTTGACTATCGCATAATTCTGAATCATGGACGGTCCCTTGATTGGACCGTATTTCTTATCTTCTCCGAGAGAACGAAAATCAAATTTCAAAAGATTGTCAATCTTTCCTTCCAAATGCTCGGCAATGAAATCCATAACAAGATTTGCGGCATACGAGCCGGAGGTTTTTGACTGATGTTCCTCAGCTTTTTCACGTTCCATCCGACTCTTCTGCTCAAACCATGACTCTGTTTCGAGATTGAATTTCCAGTAGTCACAACGCCCGCTTATATAGCTTTTCCGGAAGCTCTCCTGAAAGAGTCGTCCGCATCCTAAAGGCCGTCCGTTTGTGCCTTTGGCATACATACATCCATCGCATACGCTCCCTACAACACCACGCCAAGGGAAGCCGTCATAATCCTGAACTATGTCGCGGTCATCAGCCAAACCATGTATGACACTGCAAAAGCGGCGATTATGCTCAAAATTCGTTTGATGGTTGCTGAATGGATCCTCGTCCAGCGTATAATCAGGGGTAATGGAATATGGTTGTCCTTCAAGAGTGTAACCTATGGGGTGAGACATTAAAGCTACCCAATCGGTGTCCGTTGAGCGAGGATGGACCAATTGCTTCATTTTCTCGTCGAAGCTTCTTCTTGCAAGTTCGACCAGTGTGGTTCCGCTGCCACCTGCTTCATTTATGAAATTGAAAATGGTCTCGTTATCTCCCAGAAACATCGCAGCTGTCTCCGGAATCTGTATCATGAAGATCTGGGTGGTCTCTCCGACCTTATAAACATCGAGAACTTTCAGCCATGCGTTCTTTGAGATGACGGCATGACGCCATTCTTCTGCTCGGGGGCTGAAACTTAATCCCGTCTCATTGACATTGCCATTTTCATCGGAGCAAAGTAACGCTGCATGACCCGATGCAATAAGAAACCGAGTCTTTTGAGCCGGTCTTTGAAGTTTAGTGCTTACCGAAGTGTAAAATCCTGTCCGGAGAACTTTGCCGACAGGATACATTCGCTTCACATCGATGTCTGCATCTGTGTCTCGGTAGAGCAACTGCAATCCTGGAAGTATCCAGTTTACAATCTGTTCGAAGAATTTACCAAGCTTGTCCGGCTCCGGTTTGGGTGGATAATGCCGTTTTTGCGGGTCAAATAGCGCTCCGCTATGAATCACGAAAGGCTGTCCATCCTTCTTAGCCAACATATCAGCATCGTCCGGGTCATCAAAGAATCTTACCGATTCAAAAATCATCGGGAAAACTATAATGCCACTCACATGTGCCACACCCGCCAAATATCGAGTGGGTGTTGTCTTTGTTTTGCGGATAGTGTTTTCTATTTGAAAATATCCGTTACGAACCTTCCAAACCCGATGAGGCCATTCTTTCAGGACAAGTGATCCATCGCGGCGCATAATGTTATGGTGTGCACCTTTCTCGACCATATAGAAACCTTCCCCCGCAGGTTCAATAAAGTTATATCTGTCGGAGATGCAGTTTCCATGATAATCCACCAATACCCATCCGAAGCCATCTTTTTCTGACCGGTATGCAATCATCAAGCCATCGTCATAATGATTGAACGACTTATAGCCCTGTTCCGGTGAAACAATCCAACGGCCCGTTCTGTCACGAAGCCCTACGCAGTCTCGCGGATCTTCTGTACCGATAATTTCAAATGGGCCGATATTGCCTATCTTTTTATCATAGTATCTCATGGCTTACATCTTCTGTAGTTTTATCCTGATCCACCCCTCATCAATACAGGTACATTGAGCCGGTTTCATCCGGGGATCCATCTTGACAGCCAATAAATAATCGTAATATTTTTCCATCGGGAAAGGAAGAATCTCCGGTTCTTTACCTTCTCTAAGCCGTAAAAACTTGATGGCACCACGCTCCCAGCCGGATGATTTGATTTTATCAGGATCCATATCAACGCCGAGGAAGAAAAGAGCGTCCTCCTGATACAACCCCTCCGTGTTATCGAGTTTAAGAAAGAATTTCATGCGCTCAACGGCAATGTCATTAAGGCCAGCTTCCAGAATACTAATCTTCTCACGGAGTTCGTTCATGCCGAAAACAGAGCGAAAGATGTAATCTTTGAATCCCATTCCTGACGGAAGCGGAACTTCAATCTCCTTGTATTTATCCTCATCTTCATCCCATGGGGAAAAGAAGAGCATAAACTTATGTTCCATGTCGTGATAGAGCGTTCCGAACGGCACATCAATCTCCAGACCACAGACCTCGCACTTCCAATTATACAATTCCCCATCGAGCAGTTTCTCCTTCAATTCCGGGTCGAGATCGGCATTGATGGAATTCCATACGGTCATCGGACTGTCGTAATGACAGCGAGGACACGTCACCTGTTTTTTGCTACATTCGCTCATGAATTTGTACTGTTACTCAGTTACTGGATAGATTCTATAAATACCTTTATTGTGATGAAATGACTTTACGCGTCCTTTTAATTGCAAATATCTTAACAGCTTCTCATGAAAATCGTCATAGGGTAATTTGGGATGCTTTGTGGGACTAAGAATATCAGCATAATCACCACCTAATTCTCTTAACATTTCATCTATGAGACTTTCATCCAATGTCATTATAGAGAATCGGAGTTTCCTTGCTGTATCCGTATTCATACCAGGATATAGTATATTTCTTATCCGACTCGCTGCCCATCCGAGAGATTTATAATCATCAAGTATTATGGATGCACCGAAGTCTTTCAGATTGACATTCGATTCGATAATGGTTTCAGGCAAGAGTCTGTATAATTTTATCTTTTCGTCTCTATTCAATATATCACTATTAATTAAATATGCAGCAGCCTCAGGAGTTAGTTCAAGGGAATAATTATCAATATTCTGGATTACCTCCTTATGGAAGAATTCAATATAGTAACCTAAATTATTTGAACCAGCCAAGATCTCAATCCAGCTATCTCCAAAGTTAATGGACTTGCTTTTAAGAATATTTCTAAACCTATCTGCATCTAATTCGGCAAATATGTTTGAAGTTGAGAATTTCAACCCAGTCGAAGATATTAGTGAGCCGTGGATGTCAATAGGCAATTTGTCTGAAAGGAACAGGGCTGACGCCAAGTTACCACTATCGGAATGATCTTTGGGAAACTCAGTCTCTGCTATTCCAGTATAATGACTGCAAATAAACTCTATTAAGATTGAATCTGCTTTGTTTGTTGAATAGTAGGTGAAGATGTTATCCCAAGAAGGAGAGATCAGGGAAAGTTCTAAAGCCATATGTCTCATATCTTCTTTTATAACAGATATATTTTCAACCAACGAAGTCTGATGTTTGAGATAATTTCGTTTTATCTCCGGAGTTAGATCTTCACTATTGAAAATATAGATTAAGCCAGACTGTTCTTCAAGAGTACCCTCGGGTATTATTCCTATAGTCTCTGCTAAAGAATCCTTGTCTGTCAAATATTCTATAAAATTATCGTTTCCGCAATTGATAATATTTGTGATGCTAAGTGGAATGCAATTTTTTGTCGGTTTATTACCAATCCAGTTTAGTAAAATAGAAATGTTATTACGGTTAATCTCAAAAGATCTATTTTCGATGAGTAATTGAAAAATGGAGCCATCAGCAGATGATAATTTCTGGAATTGACATTCCAGGACTATCTTCTCTATTTGAGAGGATCCAATAAGTTCATAGTTATCGGAAATAAACTCAAAATTCTCATTTAGCCAGTCTATTGTTACATCCGGAATCTTAGAGGCATATTTACACCATATAATCTTGAGTTCATCTCCCTTGAGAGGATCTGATGTTTCATCAGCTACAATCCAGGTCGTTTCCTCGTCCCAGTTAACATATTCAGAGAGAACTTTATCTTGGTTATGTCCTTGTTCCCAATATGCTATTAGAAAATCCACATTTACATCCGAATCTTTTAGATTCGACATAAACTTGTCATATAAGTTTTTCTCTTTGACTTTTGGGTTTTCAACAAGAAAGTCCAATATATTTATGTTTAATATAGCAGTATGATTGAAGTCACTAAACTTCAATTCTTTCACTACATTCTTGACTTGCTGAATTGGGAAATTGAATGGCATAGGTCTATCCATTTTTACGCAGAGAACCCATTCTCTATCGGACCCTGTGAGCATTCCCTCATAGAAATAAGATATATAATCATAGTAATTCTCATCAATGTACCCTTCTGTTAAGAAACGGGTCATCATATCAGATAATCCTAAAGACTTAAAATCTTCAATCCCCAAGCAGCTTTTATAATGCTGTAAATAATATTTAATTGGCTGACCAATCAAAGCGTCTTTTTCCCGTTGTAATGCGAATCCTTCTTCATGTAATTCTTGCAATCCCTTTCGAGTTAGCAAATTACGCTTAGTTATAAAATGAGTATCCTGTATAACTGAATTAATTCTTGTTTGAAAATCTGTACAATAATCTTGTCTAAAGTTTGGATTGCCATAACTCAGAGATGAGAATGCATTGTAATACATTGTTTCGGAGTTAATAAACTTCGTAAAAAGATTCTCAGATTGAGAAATTTGTAAAGGCGAATAATAGCTGTTCTCTACTCTAAAGCTGTTTATATCTTCACGCCATCTTTTTATAACTTCGTGGATCAATGCGAGCCTCAATTCAATGATGCTTTTCCCATTCACTTCATTTCGGATGGCTATTTTATTCTTGAGGGCGGTTTCCTTAACTTCGATTTCTTTAAGTGCAACCTTCTCAAATTTCTCTCTAAGCATTAGCGCTTTATACACTTTGCCATCGCGACGATGGAGCTTGGCAAAGTCCTCCGGGAAATAATTCTTATAAACTATCATTCCAAGGAGTTTGGTCTTGTCCAAGGTAAGGCCGGAGTTTGTAGCCGAAAGCATAGCAAGATACTGTGAATACTCATTTACTATATTTATGAGTATACGCATGTCCTGAATAAAGAAAGCCATGTCAGTTAGCGCATCATCATCAATGCCTTTTCCATCATCTCCGAGTCTTTCTTTAAGTTTGTCTCTTGAGTTTGAGGCATTGATAAATGGGATAACCGTTACAATTTGATCGAAAAATTTAGTGCGCTCCTCATCCTTAAATATATCATCCTTAATTGCGTAAACAAACGATACATGTCTACCGACAATTTTGGATTCGTTTATTAACATTGATAACTCTCTCAATTTTAGAAATATATCCGGAGACCCGAAGCGATCTAAATCTTCAATCAGCACCACATTATATTTCGTTTGACTGAAAAAGTATAAAATCTCATCAAGATGGTGATTAAAGATAGAATTTTCCTGCTGAATCTTTATTTCAGCGCCATGTAGGTTGATTTTGTCAACTCTGTATTTTGAATATGCCTTTGCTATTGATGGAATAACGTATTTGTAACATAGCCAAACTAAATATGATAGTGCTACAATATCGCCAATAATGTTAAAGGGGCCAAAATCAAGTGCGTTATAGATTGCATCAACCCTGCACCACGAGGGCTCAAACAAGACCAATACTGCTATTATGGCAAATAAAAGTAACCAAAAGAATTTTTTGGTTGAAATTTGCTTTGTGGGATGAATGCGTTTAATTCTGGAATTGGGAACATCTTCCGCTTGCTCTCTGTATACCAACTGCTGAAGTATACTATACTCAATTCTTCGATTAAGAGATTCGGTAGCCTGAACATTGAGGTTCTCTTCTTCTTCGGTTTTTTCTTGTGTGTTGTTATCTTCTGCGTTCTTTGAATCTTTTGGACTCTTAAGGGTTGCCAATGAAATAGGGAGAAACGAGAGAACTTCTTTTGTCGAATTCTTTGCTTCCTCTGCAAACTCCTTTTGTACTGTCAGCAATATAGAGCTTTTTCCAGAGCCAAAAGGTCCGGTCAGAGCTATATTCCTAACGCCATGGCCCTCTTCTGAGTTGGCGTGAAGAAGAATCTCTTTAAGTTCTTTAACCGAGATATAAGCCGGGGAATCTTTTTCAACCTCTGAAGGAATTAACGGTTCTTGCATAATGTGATGGCTCGAATAATCCAGGGTTGCTCGGCGTCCACTTGGAGTCGGAGGGAGGATTTGGACGCAAAGATAATCAATTTTCTCCAAAAAATCATGTGTTATCCAAAATTTATCACTATATTTGCGTCAAATTCAATTATAGCCCCAATGGAAAACGATTTGAACCGTCTGAAAGTAGTTCTCGCAGAGAAGAAAAGGACTAATAAGTGGTTGGCACAACAGCTTGGTAAAGACCCTGCTACTGTCTCTAAATGGTGTACCAATACCGCACAACCCGGCTTGGAGACACTTAGGGAGATTGCCAATCTACTTGATATTGACATTAAAGACTTATTGAATTCAACTAAGGATGATAATTACGTCATCTATAGGAAATAACGCCTCACAATCTTATCACCATGGCAGAAAATACAGATAACAACAATAACGAAGGCGTCGTTCTGGCCGAGAATGAGATTGTTTGTATGCTTACCAATAAGGTGGTCAAGGTCTCCGATAAGGAGCAGACCCTCCAGTATATGATTGGTAAGATGATTGAGGAATATGGTTTTGCCGCCTCCGATATGGAGCGTGACTATAAGGTTAAATACACAGATTCCGAAACTGGCAATTCAAAGACCCAGAAAGTTGATTTGGCAATCTTCGATGAAAATATGCCCCATGAGCCTGAGAATCTCATTCGCTTTATCATTGTAGCGAAAGATTCTAAAGTCAAGCCGGAAGATAAAAAAGCCGGAGCTTACGCTACTCTTTCACCAATATTATTCAATACAGATTGTCGCTTTGCCTGCTGGACAAACGGAGGTGACGAACTCTTCCTTTATTCCGATGAAGACCGCTTCGGACAGGTAGATGTTGAAGACATCGCCGATTTCCCGATTAAGGGTCAGACATTGGAGGAATTGCTTGAACAAGGCGAAAGAGGCGTACCCCGTAAGCCTGCTAACGAATCACTTATACAGACCTTCAAGCGTTGCCACAATTATATATACGGCAATGAGGGAATGAAGAAAACCGCTTTTTGGGAGCTTCTCAATCTTATTTTCTGCAAGCTCTACGATGAAAAACGTAAGATTCAGGATGCGGCGGACGGCATAAGCTATCGCCGACGTTTCTGGGTCGGCGCCAAGGAGCGATTTACCGAAGAGGGTCAACGTGAGGTCGCAATCCGTATCAAAGGCTTATTCAACGAACTCCAGGAAAGTCAGGTGTTCAAGGATGTGTTCGACGGATCTGAGCAGATTATGCTCTCCGACCGTGCTTTGGCTTTCGTGGCAAGCGAACTTGCAAAATATTCCTTCCTTGAAGCGACTGTCGATGTCAAGGGAACCGCTTACGAAACGATTGTAAGCAACACCCTCAAGCAGGAGGCCGGTCAGTTCTTTACGCCCCGCAATGTCATCAGATGCATGGTCGACATGCTGGATCCCGATGAGGATACACGTGTTCTTGACCCGGCGTGTGGTTCCGGTGGCTTCCTTGTAATGGTGCTCGACCATGTCCGCCGCAAAATTGCTCAGGAAATGTTCCCTGATCTAAGTGGCGTACGCTTGGAAGCGAAGTTTAACACTCCTGAGGTCAGTGAGCGTGTGCGTAAGTATGCTGAAAAGATGGTGTTCGGATTCGATTTCGACCCCGACTTGAAAAAGGCAGCCCGCATGAACATGGTGATGGCAGGCGACGGACATAGCAACATCTTCAACATAAACTCGCTTGATTATCCTGACGGCGCAAAGGAGGATGTGGCGAAGATTGCCCCCGTCGTATTGGATAGTATCTCTCAGAGCAAGGACCGTAACTTCCCGTTTGAGAAAGCTGATAACAATGCCCAGGGGCGTTTCGACATGATATTCACCAATCCTCCCTTTGGTGCAAAGGTTGAAGTAGATGCTGAGATTGCACGTAAATATGCGTTGAACAGCAAAGCCCCTGAAGTCCTGTTCATCGAGGCTTGCTATAACTTCCTCAAACCGGGCGGCAAGATGGCGATCGTGTTGCCTGACGGTATTCTTGGCAATCCGAACACAGAGTCGGTACGAATTTGGATTCTTAAGCATTTCAAACTCCTTGCATCTGTTGACCTCCCGGTAGAGACTTTCCTGCCACAAGTAGGTGTGCAGGCATCTCTTCTGTTCTTGCAGAAGAAGACTGAGGCGGAAGAGAACCTTGACTACACCAAGGAAGACTACGATGTCTTTATGGCAATTGTAGAGAAGGTTGGCAAAGACCGTCGCGGTGTGCCTATCTATAAGCGTGATGACGATGGCGCAGAACTTCTCTTTGATAAGATGAAGCAATGGCTCGTGGTGGATTCAAACGGCGAGGAACTTGTCCGATCCCGAATTGAGCGTTTGAAAGAAATCGACGACGACCTGCCCAAGGTGTCGGAGGCTTATACTCAGTTTAAGGAGGAACACAAATGAAATCGGCCACTGTAAATATCAAGCAAATACCCGCAATGGAATTCCGTTTTGACCCTTCGCTTCATCTGAGCGAGGGCGTTAAAGTACGAGAAACTCTTGCGGAGTTGCCTTATGAAGTTAAGCCTCTTTCATCTGTTACGGAAAGAATATTCCTTGGGAATATCTTTTCTCGCATCTGGGTAAAGGACAAACAGCATGGTGTTCCATATCTTGCGGCCTCAGATACGGTATTGGCAAATCTTGACACAGGGCAGTTCCTTGCTAAAAGACAAGCCGTTGAAATGCCTTATCTTGTCCTCGAAAAGGGATGGATTCTTGTGACATGCTCAGGCACGTTAGGCAATACATCCTATACAAATGGCAATTATGCCGGAAAAATCGCTACCCATGATCTTATTCGCATAATTCCCAACGAGGATGAACTGCCCGGAGGTTATGTTTATGCCTTTTTAAGCAGTAAATACGGCTATTATCAGATTACACAATCTCAGTTTGGAGGCGTTGTTAAACATATCAATGCTACACAAGCTGGTCAGATACAAATCCCGTTTTTATCAGATGATCTTGTCTCTGAGGCTGATAAGAAGATTCAAGAATCATCTCGATTACGTGAAGTAGCCTCAGAGGCTTTGAAAGCGGTCCATACTCGATTTGCCGAAGAAATTTCAATTAAGATAAAGCCTATATCTCATTCTATAAATATTAAAGAAATAACATCCTTAAAAGGTAAGAGATTTGAAGGCGCCATATATACTGAAAAAGCGAAAGCCTTTTTGGATACCATTGCAGAAGCATTTGATTATAAGACCGTACAAGAATTAACAGCTAATATTTTTACACAGAATATATTTAAACGTGAATACGTTGAAAATGGACATCCCTTTCTGATGGGTGCCGATATTCTGAAAGCCATACCAACGGCTTCCAAGTATATCTCCTATAGGCAAGCTTCCAAGAAGGATGAGTTATTTGTAAAAGAAGGCTGGATTCTAATGACGTGTAGCGGCTCAGTTGGAGACGTGGTATTCGTAGATAAACAACTGGAACCATTTATATACACGCACGATTTGATAAGAATTGTCCCTAAGGACTATAAGACCCAATTATATTTATTTGGATTTCTTTCTTCGCCCATAGGCAAAGAACTTGTCAATCATTTCAAATACGGATCAGTTATTCAACATCTTGAATCGTTCCATGTTGCAGATATACCCGTACCAATGCTTGGTGAGTATTTTGATGAAATTGTGGAGAAAGTAAGGAAATATACAGAATCAGTATATAAGGCGAAAATACTTGAGCTTGAAGCAATTTCTCTCGTCGAGGCTGAAATCGAAAAATGGAGTAAGTAATTTGTGAAAGTATGAAAATTACAGCAGAAAAAATAAAAGAGATGATTCTCTTAGGTGAGAATTCAACCTTGGAGATAAAAGAGTCCCGCAAGAAGGTTCCCTCGTCCGTATGGGAATCATATTCAGCTTTCGCGAATACTCATGGCGGCATCATACTGTTAGGAATTACCGAACACAAGGATAAACCTCTTCCGGAACGTTTTGAGATTACCGGCGTTGAGGATAGCTTCAAGATCATCACTGATTTTTTCAATCAACTGGAAGATCCCAAGAAAGTCAGTGCAAATATTCTGGTTGATAGCGATGTGCGCCCGATTTCCATCGATGGCAAAGATGTGATTTGCATTACAGTCCCGGAAGCCGATTATCATCGGAAACCAGTCTATATCAATGACAATATGCGCGACGGCACTTATAAGCGCAGTCATGAAGGCGACCGCCATGTAAACAAGGAAGAATTGGCCATGTTGACACGAAACAGTGCCGATGACCTTGATTCAGAGATAGTGGAACACTATGGCATGGATGATATAGACCCAGACACGCTAAATGCTTATCGAGCTCGATTTGACTCGCGGTACAGAAATCATGTTTACGGTCACCTTGACAATAAGCAGTTCCTGCAACAGATGGGTGGATATTCCAAAAACCGTCGAACCGGTAAAGAAGGTCTGACAAAGGCCGGGCTTCTTATGTTTGGCAAGGGATTGTCTATTCGTGAAGTTTTCCCGCAGTTTAGAGTTGATTATCTTGACCGAAGCGGTATAACGCCCGGCAGCAGTGAAAAATGGAATGACCGCCTTACTGACGACGGTACCTGGGAGCATAATCTCTTCAATTTTGTCACATTGACGTTGCGGAGACTTTTTGTGACGCTTCCTAAAGCCGGAAGGCTTATAGGCGGAGAACGCGCTGATGATGAAAGCTTGAAAGATGCAGTAATGGAAGGAACGGTAAACTCAGTGATACACTGTGATTTTGAGGCAAACGGTGTCCTACGCATCGAACGTCAGACGGAACAAATCATCATGCGTAATCCCGGGAATCTCCGTATCAGCAGAGACAAAATATATCAAGGTGAGTTTACACATGCCCGAAACCAAACCATGCAACGTATGTTCAGGATGGTAGGGTACGGTGACAATATCGGTTCCGGATTTCAGAAAATCTTAAGTGCCTGGGCTTCCGAATCATGGATAACTCCTGATTTGCATGAAGAAAATGAGGTCCATGAAGTCTGGCTGACATTGAAACTTGTTTCTTTGTTCGCCCCGTCACTTCTTGATCAACTGCATGATTTGTATGGCGGAAGTTTTGACCGGTGCACCTCTGAGGAAAAGGAAGCACTTGCTCTTATTGTCGGAGGCTATGCCAATACGAATGCCAAGTTACAGCAATATACAGGGAAAAACAGTTGGGAGGTCAATCGTCTGCTTTCCGGATTAACATCACAAGGCTTCTTGATTTCGACTCCCAATGGACGTTGGACTACATACGAGCCCAATCCCGAGTTCGTTTCGCAGATAAATTCGCAGATAAAGGCAGATGCAAAAGTGCTGGAATCCAATCAAGAAGCAACTGATTCGCAGATAAATTCGCAAATAAATTCGCAGATAAGAACACTCATAGAGAACGATGTGAATTTAACAGATGACCAGAAGAAAATTCTAATAGCCATGTTTTTAAATCCTACAATGGCTATGAATGAACTGGCTGAGGTAATAGGCATGAAGGTCAGTGCTGTTCGCTATCAGCGAGAAAAAATGAAACATTATGTTAATACTCAGCGTGTAGGCTCAAATAAGACCGGCCGTTGGGAAATTCAGTTTATAGAAGATGGCACAGATAAGACATCCCCGGCATGACGACGGCCCTGTGAATCAGGGAGAGCGCAGGCTGTTTCAATTTCTGGAACTTCGTCTGCCAGACGACTATATAATTATCCCCAATGTCAATCTCGCGGTTACCGGACCTAACCACGTGATGAAATATTGGGAATATGACTGTATTGTCGTGGCTCCTCATGCCGTCTATCATATCGAGAATAAAGACTGGAGCGTCAATCTCGAAGGAGATGATGCCGCATGGTTCCGTGGCGGACAAGAAGTGGCAAACCCTCATAAGACCGCCGGCCTTAAGAGTCGAATTCTCGGCACGACACTGAAGAACCAGCATCCCGACTGGCGTTTCGGTCAAGTGATTACAGCAATAACCCTCAGTCATCCGAATCAATCCAAATTCGGTATTGACCCTCACTGCGAGTGTTATAGCCAGACTTTTACGCTTGGCGATGAACTGATTGAATTCCTCACCTCCGCTGAACGCGTCGGACGCACCCCGGGACAGATAAGCGAATGGCAGGAACGTATTGCTCAGCATCTTGCGGGCAACTCGGCTGAAAGAATCAAGGCTGAGCGGAAAGAGATATTCGACTATACCATACTTGAAAAATTGCAGGAAACGGAGGATTTCACCGAATTTCTCTGCGAGCCAAAACTTATCAAAACAGCTCATTATAAAGTGAGAGAGTTCCCTCTCGATGTGGCAGGGAAGTCTCCGGCAGAACTGCATAATCTTCAGCTTAAGGTACAGAATGCCAAGCTTGCTCAGGAAAGAATCGGCACCTCTCCATTTATCGTCCATACCGACTGTCGCCTCAACGGAGAAGGCACGTTCTATTACGAAATAAACCGCTATCAGGATGAAAGTTCTCTGCGTGCCAAGCTAAGGCAGAAGACATTTAAGCAAACCGACAAGATCAGTATTATCCTTGATGTGGCGAGGGCCTTGAAAGCCGCTCATGCAAGCGACGTATATCACCGCGACGTTCGACCAGAAAACATATATATCTACGAAGGTGGTAAGGCTATGCTCGCCAATTTCCGCATGGCATGGTTTATGGAGCACTCCGATTTGAAGTTCACCGTCTATGGAGATGTTGACAGCAAATCGCCTT
The DNA here is from genome assembly GCA_017621845.1 of Muribaculaceae bacterium. Lineage (GTDB taxonomy): Bacteria > Bacteroidota > Bacteroidia > Bacteroidales > Muribaculaceae > CAG-873. Next base: position 86,320 of record JAGASI010000011.1, on the reverse strand, counting down.
ATACCCCTCCTGAATTCCTAGATGGAGATGTAACAACCGGAAGCGATATATATTCTCTCGGCGTGATCTTCTATGAACTAATGGTAGGAGACGTTCCCTTTGATTCGGTTCTGACATTCATGACCGCTATGGGAGGCAAGTTGCCGGAAGACAAAATGCCTTCCAAGCTGAATGCCGACCTTCCGGAGTGGATGGACGAGGTGGCGAGAAACACCATTGTAGAGAATCAAGAGAACCGTTGGCAGACCGCTGATGAATTGATTGATTTCATCACCAAAGCTGTTGAAGAAGAGGTGAAGACTCAGCAATCATCGGCCCAATCGCAGACTTCATCATCCACTTCGTCCGGTGAAAAGATATATTATCTGAAAGATATGAAGCCGGGCATGAATGTCACATCGTCAATGACATTGCATGACATGCTTGGCAAAGGAGGTTTTGCACGTGTATTCAAGGTTTGGCATAATATGTATGGAAAACACATGGCCATCAAAATCTTTGAACGTGATGCCTCGGTAGAAAACGCCATAAGCGAGCTGAAAGCGCTTGAAAAACTGAAACATCCCAATATTGTGGAATTTATCTTCGCTGACAAGAGCAATCAGGGGCTGTACTTCACTCTGATGGAACTGTTGGAGGGAGATAATCTCCAGAACTATACCCGCAATAGCTCTCAAAAGTTGCCGGTGGATGAAATCTACAAGATGGCGGATGAGATACTCGATGCACTGATTTTCTTACAAAGCAAGGAGCCTCCGGTTTATCACCGCGACATCAAGCCGAGCAACATTATGTGGCATAAGCGGCAGGTTTACAAGCTGATTGATTTCAACATCGCTTCTTCAACAACCGAAGACAAATCGTTTGCCGGGACGTTGCCCTATATGGCCCCCGACCTCGTCATGGCCGGTAATAAGATCGACTGGGATAAATCCGCCGATACATTTGCTTTGGGTGTTACCATCTACGAGCTATTGGCTCATGCCTATCCTTGGCCCGGAAGCAAGAATTTGCCCAATATACATACAGCTCCGACCGACATCCGCAGTTACAATAATAAGTTGACCGATGCCATGGCCGATTTTGTTATGCGGGCAATAAAGACCGACCGCTCACAGCGTTTCCGCACGGCATTGGAGATGAAACGGGCATTGCAGGCAATTGGTCCGAACGGTATGTTAAAGGACACAAGCGTGTTGACTATAATCCACGGCCAGCATGAGGATCCGGTGGATTATATAAATTCGCTCTACAGCCAGAGTCATCATGGCAATAGCGGAACCCGCGCCGGGAATAAGAAATCAACATTCGATGAGCTGACTTACTCGGAAACCAAGCTTGACAAGAAACTGATAAGCGATATTGAGGCACTGAAATATAAGCTCATTATCATTACCGGCAATGCCGGTGACGGTAAGACGGCTTTCATTCATCGCATAGAGGATAAAGGAGAGAACAAAAGATCCTTCACATCCAATAATGGTTCGGAGTTCTATCTTTCCGGAGTAAGATTTGAAACCAACTACGACGGGTCGCAGGATGAGGCAGAAAAGGCAAACGATAAAGTGCTTGAAGAATTCCTCCGTCCATTCGCAGATAAGGGAAACTACACGGATGTGGGAGAAGGGCGTGTCATAGCAATCAACGAGGGAAGACTTGTTGATTTTCTCTCCACTCGTCCGGAGTTCAAAAAACTTCAGGACAACATCGAGGAATATTTCCATAACGAAGGACATACCGAACTGCTCCCCGGATTGATGATAATCAATCTGAACCTCCGCTCGGTAACCGCCAAAGACGGCAATACCCCGAGTCTTCTCGCACAGCAGATAAAGAAACTGACTCGACCGGAATTATGGGCTAAATGTGACGGCTGTCCCATTGCCGACAGGTGTTACATCAAATATAATGTCGATACATTCCGTGATTCCAGTGCCGGCGACGAGGTCATAACCCGTCTGGAATGGCTTATACGCACCATCGCCTATAAGCGTGAGCTGCACATCACCATGCGCGACCTACGATCGATGATTGCGTGGATGTTGACCCGTGACTATTCATGCGATGAAGTGAAACAGCTTGTGGAATATGTGAAGAGTGAAAATCTTCAGGAGTATTACTGGCAGTATTATTATTTCAATCTTACGTCTCCGGGAGCAACGCCATCCAATTATTTCCCGCTCCCGTCGCTTGAATCGAACGACAGGCTTGTGAAGATTCTCCGGGAAACAGATGTCGCCGGAGTTTCTCTCCCTGCATTCGACCGTGATCTGTATTATTCGATAAAGACCCCGGCCGAATATATCGTATTCAGCGACCGCAAGCAATCCCTGTTAAAGGAATTCAACGAGATAAATGAAATCGTACCTTCATACGAGATCAAAGATTCTTTGACTCGAATGATGTTTACGGGACGGCATAAGAACTTTGTAAGACACCAATACTTTGAAGGAGCCTCGGGAAAGGCAAAATTTGATTTCCGTGACCGTCTCCCGTATCGTTATGTGAGTGCGTTCAACGAGCAGCTCGAAAAGGAAGATCCTCAGACTCTCGCGCAGACCATGCAGGATCTGGCAAAAGCCATATCAGCCAGTGAGGGATGCACAAACGATGTTCTTACGGAAGGTTATATGCTATTGGCCAGCAGCAACGCCGGAGATCCGATAAGCAAAAGTTACCGACGCTTCTCCCTTGATGAGTTTGAGCTCTTTGTCAACCACACGCCGCATCTTACCGATTATATCGAATATGAGAGCGACAGCATGACATTCCGTCATAAGACTGACCATTTCATACAGTTGACAATCAGTCTCGATCTTTTTGAGATGCTGCAATATATTCGTTCAGGCTTCAGCCCATCGGTCAATGACCTTCGGGGCCGCTTCATCGAACTCCAGATATTCAAGAACCTGCTTGAAGCGAAGACTTATTCGGAGATCCTTGTAACCAAGAACAACCGGAAGTTCGCCACTATCGGACTCGATGAACAGAAACGAATCGTAATACAACAACTTAACACCACAGCCCAATGAGCGCAATGATATTAAAACTCAAACGAGGTACAGGTGTAGATGCCTTTATGAATAAGGACATCTTCTATGCCGAGGGCAAGGCGGTAACACTCGACCGAGTGCTTACCAATCTCTTCATGAAGATATACACGGGCAATCAGAAATATACACCTGCACATCGCGGCGAATATACAATAGAGGAACTCAAAGGCATACTTAATCTTCTGGAAGAGGCCGGAGAACTTAAGGGAGCAAAAGAGAACCCGGAGGCGGTAGAAGACTGGCTTCGCAGTTCTCTCCTTGAACTCGTGAACCGTGGCAATGTAGTAAAAGAACATATCGCCACTCTCAAGCCGCTCCATCTCCTTAGTTTTCGCGTGCAGAATGCCAAGTTCTGCAAGGATTATCGCGCATCCGAGCAATTGTATCTTATGCTCAACAGTTCTCCTGAGGTGATGAACGGGTTGCGGAAATATCTCGGCAAAGGGTATGACAAGGAAACCAAATCCATAGTGACGGGTGAAAAACTCGATGTGGATACGACCGGCCTAATCCATATTGCCAATACACAGAAACAGCGCAAAACTGCCAACACCGAGATAGAGAAACCGACAGAACCATTCCTGAAAAAACAGACCGAGTTGTTCAATGATGATATCCGCCGTCTGCTACTTTATAAGGACAAACTCCCCAGAGCCGTCTTTATCGACTATTTGAGAATCCTTTGCGGTTTCCATCTGTGCCTGTACATAATGAAGGTTATCTACCTCCTGCCAAAAATGATTTCAGCTGGCACCCGCGACATTGAAGATGACTGGAGCATGGTAGTTGATCTTACCGACAATCTTGACAGTGTGGTAGCCCCTTACGCATGTCGAGATGTAGAGAGAATGGAAAACTCCTTCGGGCAGTATATCCGCTCCACTTACATGGCTGATATTGTGCAGAAGCGATTAAAAGACCGCGGAGCCAACAGTTCGATAGATGAGGTTCTCCGCATTCTTAAAAATGACACCAACCGTTCTGCCGAATATTTTGAAATTCAGCTTGCTCAGATTCGTTCTACTCTTCCTGATAAGGATGAGAAGGAGTTTGATCGAGAGGACTTCGATGAAATGTTGCAATATTTCCCAAAGGAGGATTTTTTCGGAAAACTTGTGCATGTCCTTGAAAAATCCAATCTGGGTACTTATCAGTATCAATATCTTAAAAACTTTATTGATAAAGTATCGATGAAGAACAGTCCTTCTATGCTGCTTGCAGACAGTCGCAGTGTACGTCATCCCAGACGTGGAGTGATAGGTTCAAAACTACTTGAAACTATGGTTCAATTGCTCGTCCTCCGGGAAAAATCCAACGGACAATATGAAACCCACTCCCTGTCGATTGATGAACTGGCCGCAGGTATCCGTGATAGATATGGTCTCATAATAAACGGACTCAACGAGCCACGCTTTGCCGACGGTGATGTCGCTGTCAACAACGCTTTCCATGAAAATATGGAGGCATTGAAAAACAAACTGCGTCAGATTGGCTTCTACACCGACATGAGCGACGCATGCATATTACAGAAAATTCGTCCACGATATAATCTTGATAACTAATGGACAAGCTTACAGCCCTATATTACGAGAGGTTTCTTCAACATGTCGTTGACAGCTATTCTCCTATCCTTAAAGGAGCAAAAGCCGGTCACTGCATGAAGATAACCGGGCTGCCCGTCGAGCAGCTTGAGATTCTCTATACAATGCTTCTTGGCATTAACAGCGATATTGATATCTCAATCCTTTCGGATGAAAAGACCGGATCTCAATATATCAGTGCGACGAAACTGATTGAGAAGCGAAACGATCCGACCAAAACGATTCTGATACTCGTACCCTCGAACAGCAGGACATCAGCCGAGGATTCATACGGAGACGCGACGTTCCAGAATCTGTCGGCAATTGAGTTGTTGCGTTCTTTCTTTTATCGTCTTATGGATGAAATCCCGGAGGATAAGAAATCCCTGACAACTCCGATGGTCGAATTGCTTAATGAAATAGGCGTCACGGTCAGTGATCTCATAAGTTATATCCTCTATCTCGACATTCATGGTTATAGCAAAGAATCACTTGGTAATGGCCTTTATCTTTTTGGACTTTTGCCTGACAAAGGATTGCTTGACGATGAATCAAAAATTCGTCGTAGATTCTATATAAATCTTGAAAAGGTTTCGGCTCCGCTTGCAGATTTTTCCGCTACACCTGTTGACCGTGTTGTCGCACTTCCTTTGCAGAAGCAGACTATCCAGGCAGACCTTGTCGCAATGCTCAACGAAAATGATGACATCGTTGACCGACATTCCTTGTTCAAGAAAATTCATGACAACTATCCGCAATATAACTACGACTCTATGCCGTGGCTTAAAAGCGGACAGGATACCGCGGTGAAAATTTCTGCCGAGATAGTTCCGGGCAAGGATCCCAAAAAGGAACTTGTCAAGGAGGATAACGGAAGCCTGATTCTTTCGATCCCTGTGGAAAAGAAGGGTAAAGTAGCCTTTACTATTCATACTGACCCTTCTCCAAAAGACAATCCCGACATTGTATCCTTTGAGATTGCACTGGTTGAGACCGATGAGTACAATGAGATTGCCGTTCTTAAGAAGGCAAAGGTCGGGACAAATAAGCGGGCACAGCGAAAACTGTCAGTTAACATTGCCAACGGACTTGTTGATGATGGTGATTACCTTCTTCGTGTACGTGCGCTTGATGTAAACGGCATCGTCCTCGATATGAAGAAAGAATTCAAGGAGGAGCGTGTGCAGGAAGCATGGTTGGCGGCCAAAGCAGAGAATCCCGATTTATCGATGGAGCAATTCCGTCAGGACAACAATGTAGCATATACAAATGAAACCGCAATCTTCACAATCGACAACTCCGGTGAAGATGTGGTTACCGACGGAAGTGTGGATAAACGCACCAAGATAAGCACGTTTACTCAGGCTGTCATTCAATATCGTGCATTCCATCTTGCGAAAGGCGAAGATTTGGACATAGAAGATGCCGGAGCTGACAGGAACTCATGGATTGAAGGAAATCTAAACAATACTTACCAGTTTGATTTCGGACCATCCTTTGCATACCAGATTCAGTTGCCCAAGAAACTCATCCAACTTGAACGGGTATTTCTCGATAACGGAGACAAATACGGGCAGGTGGAGGCACTCATAACAGGCAACCCTACCGATATGCTTTTGCTGGATCCCAATGATACAGCGCGAAGAAGTCCTCGGTTTGTGGATATAAAGGATGTCAACATTCCCGACGAACTGATCACTTTACGAGAAACACTTTTCGATTTAATCAAGGATTCTGCTGATAATGGTACGGGACTCTCTGCTACCTTCGACATAAAATCGAATCTGAAAGCAGTAAGAGATTACTTGTCGGCACATGAGCAATGGCTCAGAGAGATTACCGAATCTGAACTTGATGAGAAAACGCTGGTAGCCATTCAGAATCTCGACACCGTGAAACTTCATGTCGAGATGCCTGATGGAACATTCGTCACGGTAAAACTTCTAACACCCCTCCATCCTCTCCGACTGGCATGGATGGTGAATCTGTTAGGCCTATATAATGACTGGGAGGAGAAGACCATCGACAATCCGAAGTATAAGAAGTTCTGGTCGCGTAAACTCGATAAACTCTTTTTGGGAGGGCTCCCGCTCGATATAGCCCCACTTGTTCTGAGTGAAAACTCACTTAAGGAGGCGTATCAGTACGCCGGGGAGATAACATTCGGATGGGGAATGTTCGCCCAGCCACGACAGATTGATGACAACGGCTTTGCAAGCGGAGCCCGTCAGCTTAAATCATACTTGTCAACTTTGCTTAACGTAGCGAGAGAAAAGAGAATTGATGCAGACGTAAGCAAAGATTTGGTAACAAGACATCTGTACAACTTCGGTCTTTCTCACCCCTATACCGACAAACTGGTTATAAATCTCTTTAATGCCGGCGATGCAAGTGTATTCGCCCAGTCATTGGTAGATCTTGAGCGTATAGGTCTCGGATATGACCTCACTTATGAGATTCGGTTGTTTGCAGACGATAATATGCTCCAGTCGGGGGATGCGTTCAAAGATTTATTGGATCCCGAATCAAATATTGCAGCCGAAGCTGAAGTCTTTTCACAAGCATCGGCAAACAGGTTGTTCCCTAAACTTCGTTTCTCGCTGAATAAGCTGAGTGATTTCATCAATAATCACGACAAGTATCAGGCACATATATCTTTCCTCATTAACCCGTTTGCGGTTGTAACCGACCTTGCCCGGCCAAGCGAATTAAAGCGTTCGTTTTACCTAAACGGAACAATATGCAGAAACGTCATCGACGCTTCACGAGAGGGTAAATCATTTGTATGGAAAAGGTACTTCTCAAATAAGTCTCTTCCAAATCCATCCGATGAATGGGCCAACACCGAAGTCGGAATCTTTGCCCGCATTCAGGAGGTATCCGGCAAATTGCTGTCCTCTACAGTCGCAGAGTCAGTTCCGGCAACAACGCTAAGACTTAAGGAGAGCGATATGATGTTGCTTTCGTTTGTTCATGATTGCAGCGACTGGGTAGTTACCTTCGACAAGAACATGGGACCGGAGTTCTATGACTTGCCTTGTATGGGGGAAGATGACGTTCCATATCTACTTGATTATATTCCTAAAGAAGAGACAACCGGCATATCGTCATTCCTGACTACCAAACCGACCAGCGAAATCGCGTCGCTCATGATACCGGTGTTCAAAGAATATGGAATCGACATAGAGAACAAACGCAACTTTAGGGAAATTCTGGAAGATGTGCGTTCTGTCAGCAGCTCGCTTCTTATGCAGGTCAATTCGACTTCTCGTAAGGGATTTGAGGTTATTGGCACAATACTTACAAAGCGTTTCTTAGAGAAGAAACATATCATGCGCGAATCGTTCATGATTCCGGTTGATCTTCATAAGGAACTCTTTGAGGACCTGGATACCGATAACAAGGAACGTGCGGATAACCTGGTAGTAAAGATTGACCCCGATAAGAGGGAAATTCTTTTCAATGTCGTGGAGATCAAGTGCCGCAACGCACATTATCAGCATGATGACCTTCATGAAAAGATGGTGGCTCAAATCAAGAACACGATTGAAGCACTCCGAACGAGGTTTGAAATCTCGGTGGACGGTGAGGACAGACTTGATCGCGAACTGAAGACTTTGGAATTCAGATCATTCCTGCAATTCTACATCAACAGGGCTACCCGATACAACCAACTCAACAAGGAATTGGCGGATAAATATCTGCTCTTCCTCAGCAAACTGTCAGAGGGATATTCATTGAGATTTAAGCAACTCGGAGTAATATTTGATTTCAATCAGCCCGAGCGCCAGAAGAAAGATTTCCTCGGAGATGCTGTGATATATACAATGGGGCAGCCAGTCATCAATATGATTCTTGATGACAATTCGACTCTCAATACCCAAAAGCTTGAGGATCTCGACAATGACTTCATCTGTCAGTTTGAGCCTTCCTTTAATTATGAATTAAAGCCGGCCTCAGACGAATTGGTTATTCATCCTGTTAATCCTGTAGTCAAAACTAAACCTCAGGAAGAACAGGTCGAGGAGATCGTCATTTCACAGCCAAAAGCATCTTCCGAAAAGCCAGAGGACATCAACGTAGATAAGTCCTCACCGAAAAAGAAGCCATCAACAGAGCCTTCTCCTGCTGACGCTGTAGAAATAGAAGTAGCTGATACCACAACTTCAGCGACCAATGAGGAAAACAAAGAAACTCCTGAGGGACCTACGTTATCTGGAGGGGCGACAGCTCATAATCAAGCTGTGGACAGTGACTATCACAAACCTTCCTATGATGTAATTATTGGAAAGAACAGTGATTCTCCGCAATATGGCATACTCGGCAAAATGTCGAGCAATGGGCGTGTAATAGGAATGGACCTTAATGAGTGTCATACGATAAGTCTTTTCGGAGTGCAAGGCGCCGGAAAGAGTTATACCATCGGTTCTGTCACGGAAATGGTTTTGAAACAATTCTCCAACGTCAACCTACTGCCGGCGCCAATGGCAAGTGTCATATTCCACTACAGCGACAGCATGTATTATGCTCCGGAGTTCACATCTATGGTCTATCCGAATGATGAGGTAGGGCAACTTGCCAAGCTAAAGGCAGAATATGGCGCAGATGCCGGACGCATCGAGGATGTGATATTGCTTACCCCTGAACGCCAGCTTGAAGAACGCAAGAGTGAGTATCCCGATTTGGAGATTCATCCAATTGCCTTTGATTCAGCTGAACTAAGCATTAAGGACTGGATGTTCTTAATGGGTGCCATCGGGAACGACTCCATATACATCAAGGAACTGAAGGAGATAATGAGAGACCTCGATCCGGACATATCACTGTCCGGCATTAAGGAGGCTGTCTCAGACTCAGAATACTTGTCTTCATCCCAGAAACGAAGTGCAAATCATCGATTGAAATTTGCTTCACGTTTCCTCAAAGATGGTTTTAAGCTGAGGAACCTTATGAAACCGGGACGCCTGATTATAGTCGATTTACGAGACCAGCTCATAGAGAAGGAGGAGGCACTCGGACTCTTTGTGGTAATGCTTAATATCTTCTCTGGAGTCAAGGCGGTAAATGGCGTATCATTCAACAAATTCATTGTTTTCGATGAGGCGCACAAGTACATGAACAATAAGGATCTTGTCTCCTCAATAACTGAGGCCATCCGAGAAATGAGGCACCGAGGAGTTTCGGTAATGATTGCGAGTCAGGACCCGATGAGTTTGCCAACGGATATAATTGAGTTAAGCTCCATTGTTGTGATGCATAGATTCAGTTCTCCTGCTTGGGTAAAACACGTTCAGAAGGCCATTACGCCATTACAGAATCTAACTCCAACGGAAATGGCAGCCTTGGGCTCCGGTGAGGCATACATCTGGGCTAATAAAGCCTCTGACAAGGCTATAACTCAGCGGCCAATTAAGATAAGCATTCGCCCGAGAGTTACGAAACATGGCGGCGACACTATTCAAGCGGTCAAATGAACAACGTCATAGAATATACCAACAAAGGAAGCCGAGAGGAGAATCAGGATTATTTATCCTGGTCCTCTCTCTCTGACCGCTCCTCCATATACGTTCTTGCCGACGGTATGGGAGGCTATAACTATGGAGATGTCGCTGCCAAGATTGTTGCTGAATCAATCATTGAGTTTTCTGTCCAAAATCTTGGCAAATGTACTCCAGTTGAACTCCTTAAAGAGTCGCTCTCATATGCGAACGACTGTCTTATGCTAAAAAAAATGGCATTGTCAGTCAAGCAGATGGGATGCGTGATCGTAGTATTGTTGATTCAGGATGAAGATGCCTATCTAACATGGCTTGGAGACAGTAGAATCTATATGTTCCGCGACGGTTTGGAAGTTTTCAGAACCACAGATCATTCTGTAGTTAACGAGCTGTCGAAGATTAAAGCTTTGAGTGTTGAAGATATTGAAAGATATTCTGCGATAGTAACTAAGTCTATTATGGGCGTGGAATCTCTCGATGCGGCGCCTATCAGAAAGGTAAAAACGGAACCCAATGATGTCTTTATTCTATGCTCGGATGGTCTACATAAGGAGTTTTCAGTTTCTTCAGTTGCAAACTGCCCCCAGGATGCGCTTGGCGAATTAAAAAGGTCGGCTCTACAGGCAAATGATAATCTATCTTTTATTCGCATACAAGTCGAAAGTTGAAAATGATTATCGCAATCCGTAAGCCACTAAAAGCAACCTAAAGATTAATAATCATGAAATGCTTATCAATACAACAGCCCTGGGCACAATATATAGCCGCAGGCATTAAAGACATAGAGAACCGTCCCTGGGGGTTGAAAAACTTCCCGCAACGTGTTCTTATCCATACCGGAAAGAAGAAACAGTTTGAGTCACTCGACAAACTGCCTCTGCTTTATCAACTTATCGCTGAGAACGCAGAGCATTTAGGCATTGTTCCCCTTATTGAGGATATGCCTACCGGTGCAATTATCGGAGTCGTTGACATTGTAGGTTGCTCCACCAACGATGCCACATACTCTGATTGGGCAGGTTTCTCTGATGATCCTGAACATCCAGTCTATAATCTTCATCTCGCCAATGCGAGATTATTCAAGGAACCAATCCTCAATGTCAAAGGCAAACAGGGTATCTTCGAGTATCCGGACATTACCGAGGATAATATGCCTGCAACGGTAGATATTCCATCCATTCGCCGAGAAGGTACAGAACTCTTTATCCCTGTTGACGAGGAAGAACTTGAGGACTATCAGGAAATGGACAGTGAGGGGCTTACGTTTGACTATAATCTGCTTAATGACAATCTCGACCTGTTCGCCGAATTTGTCGGTGAAGATTTACAACCTCTACAGACTGACTATATTACTTTTTTCAATGGAAGCAAGACAGTCCGTGTCAAGGTTATTGATACTGAAATCTCGTTCATAACTGATGACAATGGCAATGAAGTGGAGTTTTGCAATCCTGCCGGAGAAATACTTTCATGGGTGAAGGTTTTCTATACCATTGTACCGAAGACCTCTCGCAAGAAGAAAGGCAGTAGCAAATCGGCAACTCAATGCTTACAAAACGCTATTGACAAGTTGCCAGAGACCTGTCGTAACATAATCACGGCAATCGAGTCCGCTGGTTACTCGTATCAGTATAATCGGAATCCGGGAAGCGAATATGCTGAAATATCAACTGAAATAGATGATCAGACAGACGCAAGACTGGACGCAGATTTCATGGTGAATCTTGAAACCGGTGTCATTACTTTGACACTCTATACCGAGGAAAGAGTGCCGATGAAGTCTATTAAGAAAGCCATGGCGACAGTCAATCTAATAAATAGTTCTGCTGTTCCGGGATGGTTGATTATCAATCCTGATAATGGAGCGATTATCGCACGTGTCTGCAACATTTGCCCGGATTCTCCACTTACAGTTAACGAGGCGGGTAGCATGATTGCTTATGCGATACAGACTATAGAATCTAACCTCCCTCAACTAACAAAATAAGACTATGGCAAAAGATAATCAAATGGGCATTGTATATGTCCTTTCAAACCGAGCAATGCCGGGTCTCGTAAAAATAGGCATGACTACACGCCATGAGCTTGATGCACGCCTCAAAGAACTCTATACGACCGGCGTACCCGTGCCGTTTGATGTGGAGTATGCTTGTGAGGTAAAGGCTTGCAACTGTGCCAAACTGGAAAAAGCTCTTCATACGGCGTTCGAGCCGAATCGCTTAAATGTCAACCGTGAGTTTTTCCAAATCAAGAAAGAACAGGCGATTGCCATTCTTGAAATCTTCAACGAGAAAGAGATTACCACCGAGGTCAGCGATGAAATGAACAACGATCTCGATGCGGATGATATAGCCTCCAAAAACAAGGCAACGAAACACCGTCCACCCCTTAATTTCAGTCAGATGGGCATACCCGTTGGCAGCATTCTGACTTACAATGCTGACCCAACAGTGTCCGTTACCGTGATTAGCGATAAAAAGGTTGAGTATCTCGGAGAGGAAACCTCCCTGACAGCCGTTACGACCAAACTTCTAAACTCCAAGTACGGAGTGCAGCCGACTCCACGCTGGAGTTTCAACGGCACGAACCTACAAGAAATCTACGACGCTACCTATCCAATCGAGGACTAAGGAATGGTATTATTCAATACGCTATAATTTACCTTCCTCAATGATTTGGTATCTTAAAGAAAAACGATATGGCATCAGAAACCAATAAAATACTAAAATCACTTCTAAGAAAGCAAGGCATTACCCAGTTTTACCCTATGGAGAAACCGGGAAAATGTGAACTTGACATACAATTATATGCGTACATCAAGGAAGATGTGTTCTATATATGCGATGCGGAGTTAACAAGTTACCCTCGCACAGCTCTTAATATTCCGACAGATTGTCCGCTCGTCATTTGTCTGGAGGATAACACCTACGCTATTCGAGAAATAGCAAAAGGGAAATGTATTATAATATCATCTGATAACATTGTGTTGGACGATGAGCCAACTGGCTTCACCGAGATCGGAGATGATTACTTTTTCATAAGTCCAACTGTTGACCTGCCCATTCAAGAGCACAGTATTGTTGGCTATTTTCATGAATTTAAGCAGAATGCCCAAATAGATAAACCTTGGATTGAATATGACGTATTTAAATACGATGAAAGGACGGATATAAACGAAGTGCCAGAGCTTCCCCAAATAAAGTTGGGGGCTTGTTTGTTCATAAAGAATGAATTAAAGCGTAATCTCAGGTATCTATTTAGTCAGAAGAATAAGCATGTCTTTTTCAATACAGAAGACTATACATTTTATCTCGTTTACGAAAACGACGGGTATGGAAGGCACTGCAGCGCACAAACTTATGAGGCTAACTACATCTGGATAACTGGCTCGTTCTTCAATTTTATAAAAATTGACTTAAAGCAAAGTGATATTGAAGAAAATGAGACTGAATTTAATAACATTGTCGTAACATGCAATAAGGGCTGTTCTGAGATTAAAGTCTTAAATGATAATGGCGATATAGAAACCGTTTGCACTGATTTTACCCCCAAGGTAGAATATTCCAATGAATATTTCATCGTTCAGTTCTTCAACACAACATACTATCGCCGTATGACCTTTTGTCTTGTGTTAAACAGATATGGCAGAATCGTTCTTTCTCGTGTGTTTGAAGATCAGGATATTGAGTTTAACAACAATTTAATCACATTAAAATCAGATAGGGATGTCGATTACTCCTTAAAAGATTGTCATGGGAACGATTTGGCTTATATTCGAAGTAGAGATGGACATAGCCGTTTCTATTATGACAATGTTAAAGTTGAAATAAACATAGAAAATCCATCTGTTTATAATGATTCAGACTTGTTGCTCCATAATGAAAAACAGGAAGGATATGGGTCCAATGGCCAAATATTCAGAGAAAGAGATACGGAAACCGCATATCAGGGAGTAATAGAAGTGCACACCGGAAAGACGTTAGTGCCTATCAACTTCTCTGGAGTAACTACTAAGGAATGTATTGAACCGTTTTCAGAGGAATACCGCCAGTCAAAACAAGTATCAATTGTTTGGATAGATCATTATTTCGGGAATGAGAAATCATATTACGGTATGTTTGTAGAGAACAAACTGGTAATACCTATTTTTTATGACCATATCTCTTTCATGTCATATGACTACGACGAAGAGAAACATTCATTTGGCCACTATGAAAAAGAAACTAACTATGTTCTGGTAAAACACAATGATTCTTATGGCCTTTATTCTTCATGGGGTAAAAAGATACTGCCTATAGAAGCTATGCGCATTGAAGTGTTGCGAAAGGACAAAGACACATTATACGTTAAAGCTTATGGCTTTGATGAAAAGATAAAATTAATCTATAAAGACAAGGAAATTTCCGAATATGATTTCTTATCGGCTGAATCCATTGATGGAAGTGATTTCTTAAACAGAGAAGAATCTGTAAAAGTATCTACTGATAATGGATATGCATTCGTATATAAAGGAGTCCTAATAACCTCTTTCTATGATGATATTACTCTTCGAAGCTGCAATATTTTTTCTGAGAACAATGATGATAATTTTGTTTTCATTGTAATACAGGATGGCTTGCAAGGACTTCTAAACTCAAAAGGAGAGATTGTTATTCCGATCGAACATGAAAAAATAGAAGCAAAAAACGCATTCGTAAAAGTTGACGGTGTAATATATGGAGATAAAATGACTCCAATAATAAATACCCGGGAATACGACATTGTAGATGAAGTTAAGAACAATGGCGATTATGTCTTCAGGTATGAAAATGAAACAGAAGTCATATTATTCGGATACGACTTCTGGCATACAGAAGTGTTGAATTATGATTTGAATGACCTCCCTGACGAAAGCGATGAAATCTTAGGATGGAAATACAATTTCATCGACAATGAGTTTGAATTAGTTGAAGATGAAGACTTCGCTTCTGATGACTATCCTGATGATACTGACTATGATCGCGACACTTACTATGCTTTGGGAGGCGATGACTATGACGCATTTCGTGAACGAGGTGGGTCTATTGATGATATGATGGATGGAATGGGCTTTTGAAACGTAAAATATGAGACTTATAATTATAACTTTAACTCTACTGTCAAACCATATATTGGCTTATGCCAATTACGACGGCAGACTTGCCGACAACCCTTATCACAAGTCTCCGACATGGTTATATATCATTATAATTATAGCTATTATTAGTGCCATCGTGAAGGGATTCACAAGTAAGAATAATAAAGGCGCTAATGCAACAAGAAAAAAATCAGAAACAAAATCAAAGTCTGTTACAAAAGTCTATCAGGAAATGGGAAGGTATTGGGATGTATGCCCCTCCTGTAATGGTAGTGGTTGGATTTATGGGAAAGAGATTTCCTGTCTTGTTGCTCCTCCAGAAACTGTTTGCTGTGATCAGTGCAAAGGCTACGGACACCAGCTAACGCCCGAAGCGAAACTCTTACATGCAGAATATTGTCAGCAATATAACGACGAACAAACTAAAGAGAGAAATTTAAGAATCCAAAAGGAGAAAGAAAGAGCAGAAATAAAGAAAAAATTATCCGAGGAGCGATGGCAGAGAAAACAACAAGCAATAATTGAGATTAAGTCCGCCGGGCGTCAAGTTCTTAAAGAAGACGAATATTTGAACCAATTAGAGGAATTACGTACCAAGCGAAATGGTTTGATCAAGAATATAATGGCAATGCTGAAAACAGAACCAATCTGCACATCATGTCAAAATGAAAAACCTAAAAAAGATTGCCCCGTTTGTCGAGGAACAGGACATATACTAACAATCGAAGCTAATAAACAAATAGACATATTGTTAGAAATATTTGCCAAATCGAAGCAATTATGGAGCGATTACCGTGCTTTATATCCGCACGAAGATTATTCTGAATTTCGTTTCTCATCTATCGATAATTTAATTAACCAATTCTCTGGGACGACACAGAATATCGATCCGCCAAAATCGACATTGATGAGAAATCGGATTGTGAAACTATTGGAAAATGAACCATACTGCTTTCATTGTATGGCTGCTGGACATCTGAGAGTAATCTTAGACCATGCAACGAACAAAGCATTTGAACAGATTGCTTGTCCTCGTTGTAAAGGTCAGGGACGTCTTTACTATAATGAGAATTAACAACTATGGCAGAAAGTAAATTAAAGTCTCTCGGGGTTTATGAGTTGATGCAGATTCTGCATGAACTTCATAAGTCAGGCTATCAGAAACTTCGCTGGATGTCTTATATGGCACCCACAGGGCTTAGCTTGCGCTGCCATATCACAACGCAAGACCATATTTGTGTCAATCGGGAAATCGTTTTCACAGGGGATCCAAGTGAAATATGGTGTACCTCTACTGGAGCGATGACTACCGGTGAGGATATAAAACCATTGGTGAAGACATTCATGAATGAAAATCCTCGGCTCCTTGAGATTGGTAAGGGCGAAGATGTAGAGTATGTGCAGTGGTTCAACAAACTTCTATCTTTCGCTGCTAAAGGTCAAACGCCTGTATTCTACGGAGAATATTGGTCTTTGCCGGTGGGACGTATTAAAGTGGGACAATATACAATGCCAACTCCTCCCACAACAATGCGACTGATAAGCTGGAATATTGACGGCATCAAGGCCCACTTTGAGTCATTGAAGAAACTTATCAGGGAATACTCGCCGGAAATAATTTGTCTCCAAAAGGTCAAAGATATTAAAGACTCTCCGGAATTTGAGATTGAAGACTACAAACGAGAGTGTTTCTCAGCGCCCTATGCCGGAATCGCCACTTATGTCAAGAACTATATACCATGCACTTTTGACAAGCCTAAGAATCCGGAGTTGTCGGGGCATCTGTTGAGAACGGAAATCTTTTATCCAGCATTCACTCTCTATAATATCTATACCCCATACTCTAACCCGAACATAGAGGGCGCGGTTGAACACCGTAAGAAATTCGACGAGAGCCTGAAGCAGATTGTTGGCACTACTCCTGACCGGCAGATTATATGTGGTGACATGAACATTGTTGCGACAGGTAGCGACTGTTGGGATGGCAAATATCAGCGAAATCAAGCCAACTTCCATAATTGGGAGCGACATAATTTCGAGGAACTGCTAAAGACAGGGCATCTGATTGATACTTACCGAATCCTCAATCCATTCACCAACGAATTTTCCTACTTTTTCAGGAATGACACTACGGTCAGAGCTAACAATCAAGGACATAGGATAGATTATTTCCTTGCGAGCCGCAGTTTTGAACCTCAAATAGTTAGAGCCGAGATTATTAAGGATTGTACAGTATCCACAAACAATCCCATTCTTCTCGAAATAAAATATTAAGCTATGGGAAATCCAATATTCCAGAACCTCAAGAAGTTTGCCAATCTTACTTCTATTAAGAAGTACGCATCCCATGTCTATGAGTTCGACAAAGTATTAGTCATAGAAAATAAAGATGGGCAGTGGGGCGTCATGAATAACCAGGGAGATGAAATAGTCCCCTTTGGGAAGTACGACCTTATAGAGCCATTTTTTATGGGACTTGCAAGAGTCAAGATTGGGAATGTTCCGGTAGGTAAAAGTGAGAACTTTGGTAAGTACCGCTGGGGTATTATCAATCTGTCCGGAGAGGAAGTTATCCCAGTTAAATACACAGAGTTATGGCAATTCCATTTAAAGCAAAAGACAAAAATCAGAATGGCTAAAGACGCGGAATATCAGTGGCTCGACCTACATGATATTGCGCCATACCCTTATAATATCCGTACTGATGCAGAGGGTCGCATAATGGATGCTGAATATTATGATCAACTTAGGGAGGATTATCGAATAGATGACATAAGCGACGCCTTCGATGGAGATCCTGATGCATATTGGAATATAGATTAAGTGTATGGAAAAGAAAGATATAGAACGACTGAAACTTGAAGAGTATCTCGAAGCTCGTGAAACTCAGCTGAACGATGTACTTTCATCTCCGATTGGAACCGGAGATTACTCTTTGCCATCCTCTGATCTGGTGAATGAGGCGATCTTCTGTGAAGATGAGATTGAAGACACTAAAGACATACTTGACCTACTTGATGATGAGGAGGACAATGTTATGAAAGATTTTTTTGGATTCAAATAACTATGGCAGATATAAACAGAATTATTTCACTGATAGACGAATATCTCGAAACTACGAGACAGAACTGTGCGGAAGCCAATGAGATTTCTATGTATCTGGATAAGAATGGGGCTTTAAGACACGCAGGTAATGGACTACCATTTCGGAAACTACTAAGGGCTGGCAAGATTCCCAATGCTGAGCAACCTGGTGGCAAGGGTACTTCATGGTATATAAGACACTCAGGCAGCAGTAGTAAACCGATGGTGTCGCTTGCTGCACAGAAGGCTCAAACAGTTGCACCGGAAGTTTATTCTTTGGCTAACCAAACAGTCGGATTGACACCGGTCTCTGACTCCGAATCCGAAATTCTTATCTTAGGGACTCTACCGGGAAAGGTATCTTCCAGACTCAACAGTATTATGCCAATCGAGGCAATCAGTTCTGGTCTATCATAGCAAGTCTTTTTAACGATGTTCTGCCTGCCTCTTATGAAGATAGACTTTTCTTACTGAAGAAACATCGTATAGCATTATGGGATGTGCTCAACTCAGCAAAGAGAGATAGCAGCCTTGATTCGGACATAGAGAATCCGATTGCAAATGATATTTTAGATTTCGTATTAGAGCATCCAAAACTCCGTATAATAGGTTTGAATGGAGGGAAAGCGTCAGATTATTTTAAGACCTATGTTGATTTACATAGACTTCCAACAAGGATACAGGTAATTACGCTTCCCAGTACCAGTGCATCAAACACACATCTAAACATGAAAGCTAAGATAAATATCTGGAAATCAATTCTGAAATAATGAAGCCAACGAATAATCGGGTATATTGCATTGGATGCAAGCACCCTAAAATGCTTTTTGAGTCTCAAACTAAGGCTGATAATTTCATCAAGTTTAATCGTGATGCAATCGCTTCATCATCGGAGAAAGTTCCAACAAGAAGCTATTATTGTTCTTTTTGTTGTGGTTGGCACGTTACAAGTGTAGAAGATGAGGGTAAGGCCGAAGCTAATGATAGGCGAGATGAAAATACATGGCATCAGATCATGTCTCTTCGACGGAAGAAATTACCTCTGACACAAGAAGGTCAGAAACTTTCTGAAATGCTTGTATCGACTCAAAGCTTAATACAGAAATGTCAGCGGCAACTGCTTTTGACAAATCTTGGGCAGGCATTGGAATTAATGAAAGACCTCGTCCTCGAATTTTCAATTATTGAAGACAGGGCACGGCGTCAAAAGATTGACTCTGCAAGAATTGACAAACAAAGAGTAAAGATTAAAGCTCTCCAGACTGTTTTTGACATCATTGATGAATATGATATCAATGATTCGGTAAAAAATCAATAAGTAATTGAAAATTAAGTTAATACGGCGATGTCTCAGACACAAATGAATCGCCAAAGCGTTCATTATAAAAAACTTAAGACGATATGAACGTATTGGCGATTCTCAAGGACTTCACCTCTCGGTGCAAGTCGGTGTTTGAAAATACTACAACCAAAATGAGCAAAAGGTTTCTCAACTGGCTGATTTTAACAATACGCACCGTCGCGTTGATACCGGGCAAGGTCAACTTCACCCGGCTGTCGCGCTACGGCGGCCGCACGGCCAAGACCTTCGCATCCAATTTCAAGTCTGCGGTTGGCTGGATAAACGTCAACATAGGGATTGCACGTGAGAACTTCGGCAACGCCAGAGATGACATCGCCATTGCCATTGACCCCTCGTTCATATCCAAAGCCGGCAGGCTGACATATGGCATGGGGCGTTTCTGGTCCGGTGTGGCGCAACGGGTAAAACGGGGTCTGGAGATAATGGCAATCGGCGCCATCAGTCTGAGCAGGCACGCCTGTGTCATGCTGGGAGCCATCCAGTCTCCGAACTTCAAGACTTTGGAGTCGGAACAAAACATGTCGATGCTCGACTGGTATATTTCCCTTGTAAAATCAAAGGCCGCAGAGTTGCTGTCTCTGACCGGTATATTGGTGGCCGATGCATTCTTTTCCAAATATAAGTTTGTGAATGAGGTGGTTGCCATGGGATTCCGATTCGTGGGAAGATTGCGGGCAAACTCATATCTGAGATATCTCGCCATACCGGATCCATCCGCACCGCGCAGACGCGGACGGAAGAAAACGTATGGGGAGAAAGTGGATTTCGCCGACCTCGATATGTCTGTGTTCACTTCATTCATTTATAAGGATTCAAAAGGTGTCGGTACTCAATGTCATACCGCTGTTGTGAATTCAAGAGCGTTGAAACGCAACATTCGCATTGTCATCTGCCCGGTTGAAGGCGGCGAGCCGCTTTTATACTTCTCCACCGATACGGAGATGAAACCTGAGCGAATCATCGGTTTTTACCGCACACGGTTTCAGATTGAGTTCGGCATACGCGATGCCAAGCAGTTCACCGGTCTACAGTCACAACAGACTCGCGATAAAGACAGACTCGACTTTGCCTTCAACCTTTCCTTCACGACCCTCAATGTCTGCAAGGAGGTCATAAGGAAAGATTGTCCCGATTTATCGGTTGCCCAATTCAAGCGGCTTATGTTCGAGTCTTATCTCGCCTCTACTATTATTTCGACCTACGGAAAATCTCCGCACCTCAAAATAATTCAGAAGATAAATCATCGGTTGGCTCAGTTAGCGGCTTAGACGGGGCTGGCCAACCTCTAAATTTACCGAACTGTTGTGATATAGATAGTGAAACAAGACGGGATTATCTGGATAGAGATTTAGAATCGACTAATGAGTTTGCCCGAAATTACTTTCAAAACAAGGAATTTGTCGAGGATATAAAACATAAAATTAGCAAATTAGAAAATAGCCGAACCGACATTAGTTCAGAAGAGTATAAGCAAAGATGTGCAGTTATTGCGACCACTATATATTCATATAAAGGCAAAGGTCTATCTGCCGTTAAACAGGCGCTTCAAAAAAAATTAAACGGACTGCTCGATAAAGATCCCCAAGAGAATACGCCTCAAAAGAAAACAGCCAATCACAATACCACATATTTGTCTATAATTGAACTATTGGAGCAAGCATATACTGCTGTAAAAGAGTCTGATTTTAGTCGATGTGAAAACCTTATTAAGACGGCCGAGTGTCTAATGCCTGATACTTCAGACGAAATCAGCCAGACTCTATGGGACCAAATTCAAGGGCTGAAAGACCAGTTAACCATATAAAACTAAAGCATCGCACCTCCAAGCTAAGAACTTAAAGTGCGATGCTTTATCTTATGGAATAAAAAGTGCGGCGAACTCGGTCAAGCGACGAGTGTATAAGCCTTTATGTTTCTTGCCTTTGTAGCGGCAATGGGAAACGTAGGATTTGAAGATGTCGCGGTTGCCGGCTTTGAGTTTCTTCAGGACGGTGGATTTGTTGACGACGCCGGGGCCGCAGTTGTAGGCGAGTGCGCCGAGAAGAACGGAGTCCTTGCCGTATTTGGAATACATGGCGCAGAACTTGGCGAGGTCTCTACGGAGGAGGGCGTCAGCCTGTTTCTCTGTGAGCTGGACGCCTCGGCGATATGGTTCACCCGGCTGGACTTGATGTCCGTAGCCGACATATGGCCAATGCTTCGGTTTGTGTAGTGTCTCGAATTTCTTGATTATCAGAACTGCCCGTTCAAAGAGTGGCAGTTCCATGATACTTCGCTTTGCGGCGAAAGCCGGTGAAGTGACCGTGACGGCCACTATCGCCATAAGGAATAGCAGGATTTTTCTCATCGGATAATCGGGGTTACAGGTCCTACAATCGGTCCGATGATTCCGGGAGTCTCGCCGCCGTCATCGCCACTCTTGCCGTTGAACTCGAAGGTCTGCTCCCACGGTGTCGAGCCGAAGTTGTCCTCAATCACGATGAGGAACTTGTGGGCCTCCGAGGTGCGAGCGGTGTAGTTGAGCCGGAAGGTCTTGCTCTCCAAAAGCACGCGGTCGTTGTTGACCAGAACGGGACCATCGACAAGTTTGAGGGTTCCCTGACCGTCATACTGGAAATAGCGGATGGTGTAGAGGGTGTTGGAATAGTTGCCCTCCGGCTTGATCTCGAAGCGCAGTTCAACGGTCTGCCCCTTGACAATCTTGTCGCCGTAGGGCATCACATCGACAGTGAACGGATAGGACTGCTGGACATCGAGGTCATCCGAGCAGGAGGTCATTGCGAAGACGATTGCAAAGAGTGCAATCCAGAAGCCGAAGAAACGGCCGGTGGTAAGGCGGATTCCGCCAAGTTTGTTGAGAATTGTTTTCACGTTTTTCAGAGTTTGAGTTTTGAAGATTTTTTCGGATAGAGCGACATAAGGTAGTTGTTCAGATCCTTGTTGTCTGGATAAAGTGCCGACTTGTCCATGACCTTATCGCCGAACTCACGCCGGAGTCTGGCGAGAGCCGCACGACCGGCAGTGTCATTGTCAAGATAGCACTGGATTACGGTATAGTCAGCCAACGGAGTGATGGCTTTAGCGACATTGGCAACGGAATTGAGAACTATCGAATCCATGCGATCGTTGAAACCGAGGCGTTCTGCCGAAAGGAAGTCGATGAACCCCTCGAAGACATTGCATCGTGCATGACAGTTGGCAATATGAGTGATATGCTTCGGAGGATACGACCCTTTGAAGAAAGGATTTCGCAGCTCATAGCCATGTGCATTGTTCTCGAAACCGATGGCATAATACTTTTTCCCGTGTAGCTCATAATCGACCTGTACGCAGTATCGCTGGGCAATCTCTCTCGGGATACCACGGTCTACAAGATATTTCAGCAGAGCCGGTGAAGTAAGCCGCGACACCTTCACATTCTCGAAAGAGGGTTCCTCGACAAACGGCGTTGGCGTATAGGGCTTAGCGACCGGGAGGCGCATCTTCTCCGCGATGTAATCGGCCTGCCTCAAAAAGTCCGTTTCACCGGACATTTCTCCGGCAAGCGAGAAGATGTCGCCGCCCGCGCCCGTCCCAAAGTCAAACCACACATTCCTGCGTGGATTGACATGGAACGACGGTTTTCTCTCACTGCGATACGGAGCGTAAAACCATAGACCTTTGCTGTCGCGGCCGGTAGGCTGATAGCCCAACTGATTCAGGAACTCCACAAGGGAGATTTTCTTGATCTCGTCTATGTTCATAGGCGCATCTTCCGTTTCGGTTTATCTGCTTCCTGCTTCGGAGGCTCTTTCGGTTCCTGACGGATGCTGACTTTCTGTATGTTCGACATCTCTCCGGCGATATACATGTTCAGTTCACGCATATTGGCTGAGCCTGTCATCTCGTATGCGAGGTCATATATGCCACCGTATGCTCCGGATTTGGTATCACGCCAGAGGTTTGTCTCGATGTTGATTACCATTGTCGGATCACCCTTCGGGTCGTAAGGTGCCTTATAGATTCGGAGATTGCCGTCGGCAGCCACGGGATGTTCCTGACCCAAAGCTTTCATAAAGTCAGTGAGCCTGATTTTGCGGATGTCCGGCGTCACCACTTTTGGTTCCAATGGCTGACGCGCCTTTACCGAAAGTTCCTTGCCATGCTCATAGTCGTTCATGTACTTGATAATGAAGTCTCTCGGATCCGTGTATAGGTTAGGATTCATCTTCAGTGCGGCAAGGTCGATGATGTCTCCGCTTTGGTCAGTGGCATGGTCATACCATCGGTTGGTATTGGTATCGACCACCAGCATCGGCTCCGGGTCGTCGCGTTGCGGTGCATGGTATAGCTTCATGTCTTCGAAAGCCTTGACCGGCTTTTCGCCGAGAGCCGCCATGAACTCCGTAAGCGGAATACGGGAAATGTCATTCTTTGTGTACCTCATAACCTAAAACTGATACTTGAGGTGGATGCCGTATGTGAACAGGAAATGTCCGGTATCATTGCCGAAGACAAACTTCTCTTTCAGATGCGCACCTAATGCCACATGGTCTGAGAGAAAGAAGTCAGCCGAGAGGGTAACGGCACCGCCATAGATGAAAGCGTCTTTTGCCTGAATGGTCGAGCCATCGCGTAGGACGCTCTCGCCCCAGTTGACCGTCTCGTAGCCTGCGAGTGCCGACACACCGCCATAAAGATGGAATGTCTGCGAATAGTCGCTGACAATGCGAAGATTGTAGCCGACCTCGCCGGTGAACTGAGCCACGGGGATACGACCTTTCTCGCCGTAGGGCTTATAGGTCTGGAGATATTCGCCGCCGAAAGACCAAGTATTTGCATTGTTGCCCTTGATGACAGAGTAAAACACTCCGAGGTTATAGCCGCAGTTGCGGGAGTTGCCGGTATAAAAACCGTTTACCATGTCGGCACGGACCTCGACCGCCGACATTCCGGGGAGATTCCGCTGGGCGAATGCCTCCCCTGCGAACAGGGAAAGCACCGCCACAGCGAAGATTGAAAGAATCTTCTTCATGGGCATGGGATTTACTGGATTGAAAGTTCGTCGATTACGTTTGCTCTCACGATGTCCTCGTTATCGACCACGAAGGACTGATGGCGGCCGCCTTCCTTCTCGGCGACCTCGATAACGAGCTGCTTGTCATCGGGGATAGTGAATTTCTCCAGAGCGAACACCGTCCTTTCGGAAGTCTTGCCATGTACCACTGTCACATAGTTCTGGGCGCGAAGAGGTTCCAATACCTGTTCCTGCATGGCGGTTCGCTTGATAACCTTCTTGTCCACGATCTTGAAACTCACATAGTCGATGTCGAAAGCGATGTTGGAGGTGTTCTTCAGTTCCGTGTGGAAGTAAAGAAGCCCATTGTTGGTGTGTATGGATTTCAGAAGGAACTGCACACCGAAACGCTTGGAGCCGATATGCTTGATTTCGCGCTTGTTCTGCTTGTAGATAGACTTCATAATCAGCTTCACCAGAACCGGCGACTCCTGACCGAGTTTCTCCAGATAGATCTCCTGCGCGTTGTTGGGACGGTTGACCGATTCCCCGTCATGGAGAAAATCCGTCATTTCTATGCTCAAAAGCAGAGGCTCTTTGGAGAATTTCACGTTGAATGTGTAATAGCTCCCATCATCGGTTATTACCGAAAGGTTGGTTTCCTGCTTGAACGACTTGAAGGCGGATTTTACACGCAGCACGTTCTTCGCGCCGTCGGCAAGTCCCGCTACAAGGTTCTCGTTACCGAGGTCCACATACACGACCTCCGAGGGGAAGATGATGTGAGTCGTCTTGTCGAAGCAAACCTCCAGTGCATGAGGGGGAATCATGCGGTCAAAGCCCACTTTTCGGGTCAGACCGCTGAACTTGTCTCCGTCGGTATAGTTGCCGCCATAGACATTGAGGTCATGTTCGGCGACTTTTTCAGACGACACGTTATTATCGGTGTTATCGGGATTTTTTGCGTTGGCAGCAATGGCCACTCCGAAGAGTGCCACTGCCGCAACGAAGATTTTTGAAATTGTTTTCATTCGTTGTTGTTGGGATTGGTTGATGATTACTGCTCGTTCTGCTTGAGCATGATTTTGTAGCCGGATTTCAGATGGACTTTCACCGTGCGCAGTTTCTTGTTGAGATACTGGCTGACTCCGTTGATAAGTCCTTTGCCGACATCGGAGGCGAGCTGCGCACCGGCGTTAGTGGTCAGGTTGATGGAACTGCCCATCGTACTTCCCATGTTGGCGCCAATTTCATGGAGCGCATCGCTCTCCATAGAGTTGGGAATATTGATTCCTTCCTGACCGTCGGAGTCATATACCGTAAGGTCAACCTCCATGATGCAGCCGAGAGCCTCGATAGACTCGACCTTGATTTCAAGACGCTCTCCCTGCAACCGCGCAACTCCCACCACAGTGGTATTCTTTGGTAACAGGGAGTTGCCAATCCACATAGGTTCGAGCGTGCGGAGCCTGACGCTCTGCCCGTCGGTAATAGATTGGTCAGAGGCTACACAAGCTGATATGGTGTTCTTGAAATTTGTGCGTTTTGTGCCGACAGCTGTAGAGAACGAGCGGGCATTATCGGTTAAGGCACTGAGAGAAGATACAACATTGCGGTTCACCTGATTGACGGGCATGACTTTCCGTTCCTTTTCCGGTTCATCGACAATCACCGCCTGCTGACCGCCACCGGTGCCGAGATACTGCGCCGCGAGCTTGTAAGACTGTTCCATCAGCTCCATCTCGTTGGGCTGCTGGACCTGCTGCTGTGCCATCAGATTCTGAGCCTCCAGCTCATCGATGCGGGCTTGAAGTTCCGCTACCTGCGTAACCTCGGTGTTCTCAGGGATGAAAAAATCATCGAGCGAAGCCTGTATCTCCTGATACGCCAGATTTGAAGCCTCCACCATATTAGGCTGAGTTTCCTCCCGCACTTTGGGAACAGAATCCACAAGCGGGATACTTTCGGCAGTCACATTGATTGTATCCTTCTGCGTTGCGTAGGCGTCTCGCTTGTCGCTGACAATCTCCTTCGCGTCAGGCTCCGGCATATTCTGGTTGAAACCGCTTGTCTTGGTAGCGGCTCCGTCGCCGAAACTGTCGAATATCAGCCACAGGATAATGCCGGTAGTAAGGAACATCGCGGGGAAAGCCACGAGATACTTCATCCGCATCTTCCGCTCCGCCTCGGTAGTGGGTCTTCTGAGTTTATTCCATAGCGTCTTCAGATCCATAGAAAATTTCCGGTGTTGGTTTGTCGCCCTTTTCGGGCATCGGCATCTGCTTTATGGTGCCGAAGTCGGGGTTGCTATGCACCCCGTTGTAGATGTTATATATTGACTTACCGAAGACAAAGAGAGCGAGCAAGGCAAACAAGACGAAAGCCACAGCCACGACCCGAAATCGCTTCTGCGGAGGTATGTCGTCGCATTTGCGACGAACATACTCTACAGCACTCTCTTTGCGGCTGGACACCTTATTATAAAGGAGTCCGATTTTCTCTTTAAGAGTTTTGAGGTTCATTTCTTAATTGTCAGTATATCTTTGTTTTCGATTACGGTAAAGTTCTCGATGATGAATCCGTTGGGATTGTCGTCGGAGCGTCCGGAGTTCTTCAGCTTGCAACTGCTGACCAGCGACCTCTCGGTGACATTGCTCTGGCGGATAATCATCTGCTTTGCGTAAGTCCTCACGTCGTAGGGATAGTTGGTGAAATTCACCACCACGCTATCTACCTTCAGCACCTGATTGATGTTGCCGGCGATAATGCGGTTATAATATCCCTGCTCCGTGAAATCCCGGTAGTAGTTATATGCACTCTTGTCGGCGAGCAACAGTGCACGGCTCACATTATGTTCGATGGCTGATTTTTCAGGCGAAAGTGTGAAGAACAACTCATGGAAGCGGCGAACGTGTTCGCGCGCTTCTGCCGGACGGTTCTGTTCCATGTCCTGCGACAAGGCAAGCATAAGGGACTTGCCATTGTCGAGGACATATATTTTCTCTCGCTGCTTCTCGGCGAAGTTCAGAGACAGCACCACAGCGGCGACCGCCACCACAGCGCAAAGACTCACAAAGACAACTCCGAAAAGACGTATCTGCCGGAACGACGACTCGATGTTTTTCAGTGATTTGAATTCCATTTTCATATTACTTCAGAAGTTTTCCGACACGACCTGCCACGTTTCCAGCCGCTGATCCTGCGACACCTGCTATGGCTGAACCGCCCTGCATACCCACGGAGTTGATATGTCTGCCGTAGGCACCCATACCGCCACCGGCCTGAATAATCCAGCCTGCCACGGTCGGGATTGTGAAATACCCGATGATGCCGATAATCATAAATATCGTGTAGCAAGTATTTGAACTATCGAGGTTTACATTGGGGTTGTTGGTCAGCTCAGATATGTCGTTCTGGAGCATCAGAACCTGAATTTTCGCCAATATCGTCGAAAACAGGTCCGCGACCGGAAGCCATAGATATGTCTGTATGTATCGCTGAATCCACATTGTCATGGTTGACTGGAACCCGTCCCACACCGATATGGCAAAAGCAATCGGTCCGAGTATCGCCAAGACAATGAGAAAGAATGTCCTTATCGTGTCGATGGTTAGTGATGCCGCCTGAAAGAGCATCTCCAGCAGTTCCCGAAAGAAGTTCTGGATTGCCTTCTTGACTTTATACATACCACGCTCGATATACATTCCGGCTGCGGTGCCCACTTCCGTCACTCCAAGTTCATCTATCTGCCGGTCAAACTCAGCATCATCCACGAGGTAAGCTGTCGATGGGTCATTCATCATGGCCTCATACTCCAGCCTGTCTTTCTCCTCGCGGTAATGCTGCATATCGAGGGTCTGACCTTCGAGCATCGTCGCCGTACCCTGAACAATCGGCTGCATCACTGAATTGATGGTGCCGAGTACGATTGTCGGGAAAAACATGATGCACAGTCCGATGGCAAAAGGACGCAACAGAGGAAAAACATCCACCGGCTCAGCGGCGGCAAGCGATTTCCAGATGCGCACCGCCACGTAGAACAGTGCGCCGAGTCCGGCTATCGCCTGGGCCACTCCTGCCATGTCGCTGCACAACGGCATCATCTCGTCATATAGCGAGCGGAGGACGGTGTGCAGATTGTCAAAATCTATCGCGCAAAGCATAGGTGTTACCAGTATTTTTCAGAGCCGTCACCATAGAGGTTGACGACACGCTGGGTATCTGCCTTTTTCTTTGCCCGCAGGTATGACACGGAGATGTTCTTGTTTGTGTAGTAGGCGGTAAGGTTCTTCAGCCTTTTCATCTCCTTGTAGCAATCATCGACCACATCCATACGGTCCTTGTCCGTCATGGAGAGAGTCGTGATGTTGACCACCTGTTTCAGATCCGTCAGCACACCGTTGGCTTCCTCCAGAATCCTCGTGTAGCCGGAGGCGATGGCGGAGAGTTCGGCACTCGTGAAGTTCGGGTCTGTCAGCATCTTCTGGAAATTGTTGACGTAATATCCTGAGATATTGCCGAGCATCAGAATTGTCTGCTGTACCTTGCGGGCATCGCGGACAAGGTTGTTGACCGACTGAAGTGCATCGTAATATTTCTTCGCCTGCTGGTAAATTTTCACGGTTTCCTGAAAATTCTTCACCATGTTCGTCGCCGTCGTTGACTCCTGAACGAGTGATTTAGAGTTGTTTACAATACTCTGGGCGATGTTCGACGGGTCGATTACCGTCCACTGGGCAGAGGCTCGGTTTGCTCCGAAGAGCAGAACCATAGCCACCACTGCGATGATTGTTTTGAGATGTTTCATTCGCTTTTGGGTTTCAGTTGAGTTTTGAGGCGAAACCTCGGATTATCTTCACGCCCACATAAAGCAGGAGCAAAGGGAAAGTGATTAGAGCAAGGATGCCGACGAGTAAGCCGGCAAGGATAAGCCACAGAATATAGAGGACTTTCATAACGGCAGCCATTGGGCGAGATGATGAGCGATATTTGAAAGGGTCTCCGCCACAAACGGTTTGGCATATACCACCATCCTATATGCCGCCACAAACGCGACAGAAAGAATGGCTATCCCAATGAGAAAAAGTATTGCTCCTATCAGTACCCCGAGTATCGGGTGGAAGCATCTGGGTACCTTCATCTTCATGTCGCACCCTCCCTTCTCTCGTTTGCGAGCATCTTTATTGCCGCCTCAACGCTGCCTCCGAGTTGGGCGGCTTTGTTGAGAACCTGAATCTTCTCCGTCTCCTCGGTGGTGTAGCAGAGGTATTCCTCGGTAGATACCTCCGTGGCATAGACGGCGGACTGTGTGCCACCAAGACCAATCCACACCTCCTTATAGAGTCGGTTGGGATTGTTCGCCATGTTGATGCTGAGTATCTGGCTTTTCTCCTTGTCGGTCAGACCGAGCAGTTCCTGAATCTGGTCGAAGCGGTTCATATACTTGCGCTGATCCAGAAGAATCTTGCAGTCGGAGTTGTTGATGATGGTCTCCTTCACAATCGGCGACGATATGATGTCGTCAACCTCCTGCGTCACCACGACCGCCTCGCCAAAGTATTTACGCACAGTCTTATAGAGGTACTTCATATACTCCGCCATATTTGCCGAGGACAGAGCTTTCCATGCCTCCTCGCATATAAGGACCTTTCGGATTCCCTTTAGTCTTCGCATCTTGTTGATGAAAGCCTCCATGATGATGATTGTCACCACCGGGAACAGCTCCTTGTTGTCTTTAATCGAATCTATCTCGAAGACAATGAAGCGTTTGCCGAGCAAGTCGATATTCTCTTTGGAGTTCAGCAGGAAGTCGAAACGGCCACCGTGGTAATACTGGCGCAGGGTTGTCAGGAAATTATCTATATCAAAATCCTGCTTGTAGATGGGGATGGGACGCTGTGCCATTTCAGCACGGTATTCATCGCGCATAAATTCGTAAAACGAATTGAAACACGGCACTATATCCTTGTCCGCCCTCATCTTGTCGAGGAACATCGACAACGCCGAGCCAAGCTCGCCGCTCTCCGTTTTGGTCACTCTGTCGTCCTCTGACTTCCATAGTGTCAGGAGCAGCGTCTTGATCGAGTCCTTCTTCTCCACATCGAACACACCGTCGTCCGTATAGAAGGGATTGAATGAAATCGGGCTATTCTCCGTATAGGTATAGTAGATGCCATCCTCGCCGTGGGTACGGTTGTGGATGAAGTTACTCAGACCTTCATAGGAGTTACCGGTATCAATCAGCAAGATATGCGCTCCCTGTTCATAATACTGGCGGACAAGGTGGTTGGTGAAGAACGATTTGCCACTACCTGACGGGCCGAGGATGAACTTGTTGCGGTTGGTGGTGATACCACGCTTCATCGGTTCATCCGAGATGTCAAGATGAATCGGCTTCCCTGTGAGGCGGTCAACCATTTTGATACCGAAAGGAGAAAGGCTGCTTCGGTAGTTGGTCTCGGCAGTGAAGAAACACGCCGCTGGCTCGATAAACGTGTAGAACGATTCTTCCGCCGGGAAGTCTGCCTCATTGCCGGGCATCGCCGACCAGAACAGCGTCGGACAGTCAATGGTATTGTGCCTGGGCATACATCCCATAGTGGCAAGCTGACCGCCGACATCGTTCTTGATGCGCCGCAGTTCCTCGGTGTCGTCGCTCCATGCCATCACATTGAAGTGGGCCCGGACTGAGGTCAGTCCGTATGAGTGCGCCTCGTTGAGATAGCGGTCAATCCATTCTCGGTTAATGGCATTACTTCGGCTATACCGCGAAAGAGAGTTCATGTTCCTTGCGGTTTTCTCGAACTTCGCCAAGTTCTCGTCATGGTCATCAATCAGTATATACTGGTTGTAGATATGGTTGCAAGGCAACAGCAATCCAACGGGAGAAGCGAAACTCAACCTGCAATCACTTCGGTCAGTCGATAACCGCTCGTAACGGTTATCGGTGCTGACCTTTGCCGGGAGATCATCCGTGTCGGAGAGTGTATGCAGACAGAGCATCTTGTCTCCAATCCTCATCTGCTGCGCCGACAAGTCAATGTCCTCTAAGCAGGTTACATCCTCCATTGAGAGTGACAGATACTTCTCGATAAGACCGGAAGCCTTGTCTGTGCCGACCAGTTCATCATCAGAGAGACGGCGCAGCTTGATATACCCGGTGTCATTGATGATACGCTCGAACTGTTCCACCGACTCCATGAACTTCACAATAATCTCGTGATTGAGTTCCTTCGGTGTCAGCCGTCCACGGCAGAGCGTCGAGAAGTTGCTCTGCTGACGCGCCCTTTCCTTCGTCGTTTTGGTAAGGAAGAGATAGCACCGATGCGACAGGTACGGTCGCTCATTGAAGTGGCGTTCAAAACTTCTATCCAAGAATGACAAATCATCTTTCTGGAGTTCCGGCTTATATCTTTCGGACACGAACCAGTCCTGTTTATGCACTACCGAGTAGTGAGGCAGAACTTTGATTGCCTTGCACCATGCGCCGTGCATGGCTTCATACTCCTGCGAGGTTACGGTGAACAGCTCCGGCAGCGATACCTCGAAAGCGACAGTGATGTCGGCATCTTTCGATATGATGCAGCCGTGTTCCACCGCCAGCAAAGGCAATTTCGATTCCAGCGTTGTGGCTTTAAGTGTATTTCTCATTGTTTTCTAACTCTGATTAAGCGATTCAGGCGCAGACGGTTGATGATATAGCGGGGATGATATTTCACCGCCGCCAGTTTCATCAGACCATACTGACCGTATTTGGCATTAAGGTGGAAAGTGAGCCATACAAGGATTGAGGCGCACACCGCACCGAAGCCGATGCAGAACCACTGCGCCACGCCACACATATACATGATGACGAACACGATGAAATCCGCAATCAGACCTCCGGCGAAGATGAACAGATATTGCGCCTTCAAACCCTTGTATTCTACCGTTCTACCAATACCTTTATTGATAGAATACTCAGCCATTTAGAGGAAGAATGAGCGGAGAATGGTAGCGGCTACGATGAGGAAGATACAGGCTCCGAACCACGATGCAGCGGTCTTGCTGGTATCAGGATCGCCGGAGCTAAATTTGCCATAGACCTTGACACCGCCGATGAGACCGACAACGGCGCCGATGGCATAGATGAGTTTCGTACCGGGGTCGAAATAGCTGGAAATCATCGAGGTAGCCTCATTGATACCTGCCATGCCGTTGCCGGCGGCGAAACACTGAGCGACAGATGCGACAGCGAAGAGTGCGAAGAGTGCGAAGAGTGCGCGCTTGGCACCAGCCGAGCGCAGAATGTTTTTGAACTTTCTCATGTTTCAATTCTTGGACTGAGAGGGTTTGCGAAGAAATTCCATTCTGAATCGAGGTGCGGGAGCGTTCTTTACCTCCGGCTCAATTACCGGTTCGGCTTTTGGCTCCGGCTTTTCCTCCTTCTGCTTTACCACCGGCTCTTTCTCCGGGACAGGTTCGGCAGTTGGTGCTTCAGAGTCGGGTTCTTCCTGACGGAAAGCCTCGTCGTTCATCTCGACTTTCCGGTGGCACTCATACAGTTTCTCCAGCAGGGCGTCGGGAAGACATCCGCTAAACTGTGTGCCGTCAACCGTCCTAAAAACATTCATTGCAAATTGCAATGCGCCAACGGGCTGTTGTTCGCCAGACTGCAAAATGTCTGACGCTTTTGTGATTGAATCGAAATCGACACCGCTTGCCAACGGATTGGGAGGGGCAACAGTGTTGTCCTCCTTTTCGAGCTGCGCCTCTTCATCACGGTGGTCTTCCCATGCCCGAGCCTCTCTTTCGGGAGACATTCGTTTGGGAGGTGCCGGAGTTTCATTCTTCACATCAAATTCTGCATCTTTCTCATCCATCAGGGTTTCCACACAGTCCCTGATAGGTTTTACGACCTCTTCCATCATCGCCTTGAGGTCTGCCACAGAGAAATTGGACAGACCTACGGCATCATCGGCTATTGCCGGACCGATGGTTTGAGGTACTGATTCTTTTGTCTCCGTTACCGTGGACGGAGGGGGAGCGGGAGGCGCATCCTCGTTTTGCGGTTTTTCCGCAGGATACTGACCTCGTCGGTTCATATACTCGTTGAGCAGGACGACCACAATGGCCTGTGCCACGATAGCGCCGATGATATACATCCATATCATGCAGTGTTTCGTTTTGAATCGTTTGTCATCTCATTGATAAGATCGGCACAAGTGTCAAGGTGGTCAAGCAGGATTGCCTCTACATACGACCCCATTGTAGGGCGGTCGCCATCGACATCCAGCACGATTCTTTTCAGTCGCTTGCCGAGTTCGGCGGAGATATAAATCTCCCGCTCCTTACGGTTTACTTTGTCGCCCATCAGGTACTTTGCCTGATATTTCTTGGCATTTAGCGAGATACCATCCATTGCCTTGCAATCGGTATCCGAGAGATAGGATGCGGCAGTCAGTTCTGCTATCAATGCTTTCACATCCTCCTCTTCAAGATGATAGGCCACTATATTCTGGACATACATACCGACGGAGGCTTTATCGCCGCCGATATTAGTGACTATCCTCTTGAGTCGCTGCCATAGCAACAGAGTACAGCCTACATATTTGTAGGGTTTTAGAGAGTGTCCGGCGAAGAAGGTCTCTTGATACGAGCGTTTAACCTCGTCGGAATAGCCGGCACGTCCAACATTGACTTCGGCGCCGGGGTTCGCATTGGGAATTGCGGTCATTTGAATCTGTCAAGACTTTTCTGTTTGCGTTGGTCTATGAGACCTGCTATGTCTTTTCGATAAGTGGAAAAATGATGTTCAAGTATATTCCACACATAATTGCCAATCGTCATATTCTTGCCTGTTTTGGATCTGATAGCCTGTACTATCTCTCTGAGGCAGATAAGATGGTCGATTGTCAGATAAACCTTTTCGATCTTTTTATCATCCGTACCACCTATTAAAAAAGTATCTACGAATGAATCCGGGAAAGGCTGCATCATCTGTGTGGATGATTTCGGCATTTCAGACGGAGTGTCTTCTTCAACGCCTTTCGGACCCGGCACGGGTTCGGGTGCGACATCATTATCCATTGGAATATCCGCAAAATCAGGAGTTACGGGTTTATAGCCTGCAAGAAAATCTTCACCAAGTGGTACTTTGGAAATTTTCTTAGCCATTGCGTATTCCTGTCAGTTCCAGAAATTCTTCGGCAAGGTCATCTATTCCGCTACCTTTGATTGTATAAGGTGACGGAGGAAAGACTGTGCTTCTGAAAACCTGGTGCTTCGGATTGCATGAGAGTTCCTTCTTGAAACGGACGCTTGCAGGTATGGTGGTCTTCATCGCTTCAAGGCCGATTGACTCCATGAACTCGTCGTAAGCTGTATAAAGGTCAGTGCGCTCCCTTGCGTCAACTTTGTTCCACAGAATCTTCACTCCTTTAAGGTTGCCATATCCCATCGTCATAAGACGGTCGTGGATAAACTGGCAATAACCAAGAGTGCTTTCTATATCATACTTGCAGGCTGCCATCGGGCAGAATACATAGTCGCAGTTCGATATTATCTGTATAACATTAGGGTTGTTCATCGTACCGGGAAGGTCGAGGAACAGGACTTGTGTGTCATTCTCTCCATTGAGATACTGACGCACCCGGAACATGGTTTCTTCCAGAGGAATCTTCATAATGGCGTAAGGTTGAAGACCGGTTCGGGTCAACAATTCATGCGCCATCACTGCCAGATGCTCTGTCTCGCTCACGGTCTTTAACTCGCGGTTGCGTTCTCCTATGAGACTGTGCTGGGGCGAGTCACAATCCATGATTGCAACCTTGATGCCTTTCTCATAGTAGAGATAGCTGGCGAGTAACACCGTGAGGGTTGATTTGCCCACTCCTCCCTTCTGGTTGGAGAAGGCAACAACAATGGTGCTGCTCATCGGAATGTTATTGAGGGTGAAACAATGGTTGGCAACATTTGCCACGACGTTTCGGCGACTGCCGAAATCGGAAAATACCATCCGCAGACGGTAGGTAGGACTATCAAATGGTTGAACAATCGGACCAAGACAAAATGACCAGACGACACATAGTGCCGGATGCGGATCAAGCGATATTACGGAAATATATCCAATCAGCTCGATAGCCCGCTATCGGGTCAACTATATGGACAGCCAAGTGTATGGTCAACTGATTGCTTACCCAATCAGATAGCCCTATAACTGGTAAGTCAGATAACTGTTTAGCCAATCGGATAATCAACCAACAAGTTAGATGGCTGATTAGCTATATAGCCAGTTAGCTTTATGGTCAATTAACGGGATAGCAAATGAGCCGATTAGTCAGCCAACAGGAATATAGACCGGCATATTCCCATAAACTCCAATAGTTAGTCAGCTATCCGGTTAACTATCCGGAAAGTTATCTATATGATTAGCTGGAGAATCAACATTATAGTTGGCGAGCCAACACATTATCCGGCTAATCAATGAATTAGTCAGTCGATTAGAAAGCCAAGGGCTATGACTGATTTTCAAGGATTTAACCTTGTGTTGATGCCTCATAGCTTATGGAGCGCGTGCTCCGGCTATTTCAGCGCGGCATTCTTGCCGAAGATGTGCCCGCTTATTATATGTATGCGGGCGGTAAACGGCGACCGCGTACCCGGGTCATCCTTTCGGCGTGATCACGGGGGCTTGTCGTTCATTTACGCTGCAAAGTTAAGGGCATTTCATCACTCATTCCAAATTATTTCGGGGCTGTTCCGTGATATTCCGTTTTGGTTCCGTTCTTTTCCGCGACGGGGGCGCGGCAGGCCCCTCAAATGGCAGTAACTTTGCATCGTGCAACAGAGATAAAAAATCATGCTATCGCGCACACTTTTATTACTCGCCTGAAGAAGACCGGCATCAAGGCAGAGAAACACAGGCTTGCCAGCCACTATAATATATAAGGTGTCTCATTCTTCCAAGTTACATCGTGTTCAACGGAACACAGCAAGGTGTCTTTTCAGGGACCTGAAAAGGTTTCGAGGGCCCAAGCCCTACCGAAACGACCTTGCCCGTGTGGGACAAGGAAATTCTCCAAAGTCGAATTTCCCGAAGGATGCCTGTGGCGCATGATATGACTAAATCGCGTTGCGATAACAAACAAAATCCCCAGAACAACATGGAAAAATCATTCAAGGGCGGACGTCCTCCGCTCCCGGACAGGTGTGACCATCTTGTTAAGGTTCGCTTCAACACATCAGAACTGGATTTGCTCGTTCACATGATGGATAAGGCGAATGAGACGGTAAAGTCCACCTTTATCAAACAAGTTCTGTTCGGCAAGCCATTCAAGGTGCTTGTAACGGACAAATCGCTGGCTGTTTACTGCGCCAAGCTCTCGGAGTTTTTCGCCCAGTTCCGCACATTGGGCGTAAACTACAATCTTATCGTGAAAGAGCTTCGCACGGAGTTCAGCGAAAACAAAGCGATGCAGTATCTCTACAAACTTGAAAAAGCCACCATAGAGATGGCTAAAATCTTGGCTGAGGTCAAGGCTCTCACCGTCAAGTTTGATGAGGTATGGTCGCAAAAATCTCTATAGGCAGCAGTCTATACGGAGCACTTGCCTACAATGGAGAGAAAATGAATGAGAAACACGGACGTGTGTTGGGTGCCAATAAGATTGTATTGCCGGCAGACGGCAATATAAATATTGGAGCGATGGCGGAAAATTTCAAGGCTTTTATGCCCAAAATGGGTAAGACCAAGAAGCCGGTTCTCCATATCTCACTCAATCCGCATCCCGATGACAGGCTCACGGATCAGGATTTTGAAATCCTTGCCCGCGAGTATCTCGACAAGCTCGGTTTCGGTGAACAGCCATACATTATATATAAGCACGAGGACATCGATCGGCACCATATCCATATAGTGACGGTAAATGTCAACGAGCAGGGCAAACGCCTCGACCAGTCTTTTCTGTTCCGCCGGAGCAAGAAGATTACTACCGAACTTGAAGAGAAATACGGACTTCATAAGGCTCAACGTGAAAAGGTATCTCCCGACACTCCGATAACCAAGGTCGACCCCAACGGTGACATAAAGCGTCAGGTTCAGAACACCGTCAAGCTGGTGGGTATGCGCTGGCAGTTCCAGAGCATAGGCGAATATAATGCCATACTCGGACTGTATAACGTCAGATGCGAATTGACCGACGGCAAAGTCAATGGCCGTGAATATCACGGACTGGTCTATTTCGCCACCGATGACAACGGCACTACCATAGCCACACCTCTCAAAGCCTCACGACTCGGCAAGTTTGCAAGCAGAACAGCCATTGAGAATAAATTTGAGCGCGACAAGGATAAAATCGACATCAAGCCGACAAAACGGCTTGTATCTGATGCTATGGCGGCATCTACCGGTAAAGGCGACTTCATTGCCAGACTCAAAGAGAAAGGTATCGACCTTGTTCTACGGTATAACGATGACGGCAGATTGTATGGGGCAACATACGTTGACCATAACAATCATGTTTCGCTCAACGGATCCCGTCTCGGCAAAGAGTTTTCTGCAAATACCCTTCACCTCTGGTTCAACGACCCGGCGGCAAAACCCTCGGTTCAGCCTCAACCGCGTCAGCCCCAGGGACAGCAGGTACCTCCTCCCAATGGCGGTCAGCAGTCTCAGTCCAATGGCGGACCACAACAAAATACGGGTCCGACTCCGAACCAACAGACTCAGCAACCTCAGCCAAGCCAACAGCGCCAAACTTCATCAAATTCTTACGACTTCGATTTCGACCCGGTATTGCCGGGACTCGGACTTTTTCAGACAGGACCGGACTTCGACCCTGCGGAAGAAGCCTTCGCCCGTCGTGCGCGTAAGAAGAAAAAGAAGAAAGGACGCGGACTGTAAAAGTCATTCACCCTCATAACAAACAGACAAACAATGTCCCAACAAGAAGATGATCTAAGGGCACTGGCGAAAATCATGGATTTTCTTCGTGCCACAAGCATCGTTCTGGTCATAATCAATATCTATTGGTTCTGCCCGGAGCTACATCCGACCAATCCAGACGGTTTCTTTACCGTCGTCGATAAGGTGCTGAACGGTTTTGATCGTTCATGCCATCTGTTCAGGTCTCAATATACCTCCAAGTGGTTCGCACTCCTCCTTCTCGCTCTATCGTGTTTCGGCACAAGGGGCGTGAAGAACGAGGATATAACATGGCGTACCATCTGGATATTCCTCGGCATCGGCGTGGTGCTTTACTTCATGCCGAAGTTCCATTACACCTTATATATAATGTGTAGCGCAGCCGGATTCATCTGCCTGCTTATGGCCGGCAACTGGATGAGTCGATTGCTGAAGAACAATCTGATGAACGACGTATTCAACAATGAAAACGAGTCTTTCCAACAGGAGACGCGCAAAATCAAGAATGAATACTCGATAAATCTCCCCACCAGATTCTACTACAAGAAAAAGTGGAACGACGGATGGATAAATGTTGTCAACCCCTTCAGGGCGACAATCGTACTGGGCACACCCGGTTCCGGTAAGTCGTATGCAGTAGTGAACAACTTTCTCAAACAACAGATTGAGAAAGGGTTCGCGCTGTACTGTTATGACTTCAAATTCGCGGACCTCAGTACCATTGTCTATAACCACTTCCTGAAGAACAAAGACAAATATCCCAAAGGAGCCAAGTTCTATGTGATAAACTTCGATGATCCCAGACGGAGCCACCGATGCAACCCTATTGCGCCGGCGTTCATGACTGACATAGCGGACGCATACGAATCGGCGTACACTATAATGCTCAATCTCAACAAAACGTGGGTGTGACCTGAAAAGTCACATGATTGATTGTTAAACAATGATATTCAAAGAGTTGAATATTGATTTAACCCGCTGTTCCGTCAGCGGTAGCCTACCGTGAGGTGCGTTTCCAGCAATGGGACGTGCCAAGCTCACTGGGACAACGTACACTTTCAGTAATGACAAGACGTAACCGCGAGGGGAGTCAAGAACGGTTAGTATCGTACCGTTGAGTGGCCAGGCTGGATAGTATGGTTAACGTAAGTGAACTGTCTTTAGCCATCGTAAGGTTTGAAGGAGCCAAAGATACTGAGCGCTCTCACCAAAATGGTAAGCAGTCGGATAACCCTGCCCACGTTAGGGTTACACGGACAAAGCACTGCCGGTGGAGTTGACAGAACCTAACCTATCCTTTGTCAATCATGTGGAACAGGGCAAGCCTGTATCTCTCTCATGGCAACATGAGTAAGCGAGCCGCAAGGTGAGCCGAACGGGGTGCAGGTATGAGATAACGGAAAAAGCGAATGCCGTCCTGTAATGGGACGGATACGGATTGACCTCATTGCCATGTATGGCAGAGAGCCACATCATCCGACACGAAAGTGGGCAGACTTCCGTATAAGGTAACTCTTTACAAGATAACTTTTAGAACTTTTTAAAGTAGAAAGCAAATGAACGAATCGAAAGAAACGTGTGCGCCTACTGACAAGGGGCAGACAACTTGGGACGGGATAGACTGGCCCAAGTGCGAAGCCTTTGTCCGAAAGCTACAAGCGCGTATTGTAAAGGCTCAGAAAGAAGGCAGACATAACAAGGTGAAAGCCTTGCAATGGATGCTTACTCACTCTTTTTACGCCAAGGCATTGGCCGTAAAAAGGGTTACTTCCAACAAAGGGAAGAACACGTCTGGAGTGGACAAACAGCTTTGGGACTCTCCCAAGCGAAAATTCAAAGCAATCAGTGAACTCAAACGCAGAGGCTACAGACCGCAGCCCCTCCGCAGAGTACACATCAAGAAAAAGAACGGTAAACTCAGACCGTTGGGAATACCGACCATGAAAGACCGCGCTATGCAGGCTCTTTATCTCATGGCTCTTGAACCGATAGCCGAGACGACAGGTGACAGATTTTCCTATGGTTTCCGAAAGAAGCGTAGAACAATGGATGCCATCCGTCAAATCGACACGGTGCTGAACCGTGGGCATTCTCCACAATGGATTTTGGAGGGTGATATAAAAGGCTGCTTCGACCACATAAGTCACGAATGGTTACTCGCCAACATCCCAATGGATAAGGCGATACTCAAAAAATGGCTCAAATGTGGAGCGGTGTTCAATGGTAAATTGTTCCCGACGGAAGAGGGTACTCCCCAAGGCGGTATAATATCACCGACACTTGCAAACATGACGCTTGACGGACTACAACCATTGCTCGCCGAAAGATTTAAGAAAATCTTCCGTAACTATAAGACCACCAACTTCAAAGTGAACCTTATCCGTTACGCAGATGACTTTGTAATCACAGGATTAAGCAAGGAACTTCTTGAAAACGAGGTAAAACCTGTCGTTATAGAGTTCCTCAAAGAAAGGGGTCTGACCCTTTCCGAAGAGAAAACAAAGATAACTCATATCAATGACGGCTTCGACTTCCTCGGATTCAATATA
Organism: Muribaculaceae bacterium; assembly: GCA_017621845.1. Classification (GTDB taxonomy): domain Bacteria; phylum Bacteroidota; class Bacteroidia; order Bacteroidales; family Muribaculaceae; genus CAG-873. Next base: position 45,178 of record JAGASI010000011.1, on the reverse strand, counting down.
AGAAAGTTCGGCAAACGATTGTACACATCCCCATCCAAAGATGCAAGGAAACGTTTCAAAGCGAAAGTTTCCGACATCATATTGGGACACAAAATGTGTAGACAAGAGTCTCTGATTAGAATGCTCAATCCTGTAATCACAGGCTGGAGCAACTACTACCGTTACGGAGCATCAACCGATGCTTTTCATGACTGCGACAATCACATTTTCAATATGACATGGAAATGGGCACTCAGACGTCATCCAAAGAAAACGAGACCTTGGGTGGCTAAGAGATATTGGCACGAAATCCGTGGCAGGAAATGGACTTTCGCATGGAAATATGCTTCAAAAAGCAGGAAAGAGAATTACTTGACCCTTAAACGGTTGTCGGACGTACACTATACGCCTTACAAACAAATAAAGGGCGATGCCAATCCCTTTGACCCTGCCTGTGATGACTATTTCTATCAGCGACAGGCGCAGAGAATGCTTGAATCACTCAAAGGACGTAAGACACTCTTATATTTGTGGAACAGACAGAACCGGATTTGTCCGTTTTGTGGCAAGGAAATAGACCATACGAAAGCATGGAACGTCAACGAAATATCTGTTGGCGGTTCAATCGTAAGGCAACTTGTACACAATCTCTGTTATAAGCGACACAAACGAAACAGTTGAAAGTATGAGCCGATTTCTAACAACAAATAGAAATATTGAGTTGCTTGAGCCGTATGAGGGGAAACTCTCACGTACGGTTCTTAGGGGAGAAAGGGGCAGCAATGCCCCCGCCTTACCCGATATTCAGAAACAAGGCGATTTCTTCGTGGAATCGCCTATAATTCTGCTGGCGAGTATTATATGGTATCTCAAACTCTACAAAGGCGGTATCTACTGTACCTTCCCTCATGCCATCGAGTTCCTTAACCGCCGGTATGAGGACATCTTCCCGATACTCTCCTCATATCCGGAGCTGGAGAACTATCTGTCTCCGTTCATGGACGCATGGCAGGGAGGAGCCGCAGACCAGTTGCAGGGTCAGATTGCATCGGCAAAGATTCCTTTGTCGCGTATGATCTCGCCACAACTATACTGGGTAATGTCAGGCAATGATTTTACCCTCGACATAAACAACCCTCAGGCTCCGAAGATACTCTGTGTCGGTAATAACCCTGACCGCCAGAATATCTACGGTGCGGCTCTCGGTCTTTACAATTCCCGAATAGTCAAGCTCATCAACAAGAAAGGTATGCTGAAATCGGGTGTGGTGATAGATGAGTTACCAACCATCTATTTCAAGGGACTCGACAACCTCATTGCTACGGCACGAAGCAACAAGGTCGCCGTGTGCCTCGGCTTCCAGGACTTCTCCCAGTTGGAACGTGACTACGGCAAGCCGGAGGCGGCGGTGGTGATGAACACCGTCGGCAATATATTCTCCGGGCAGGTCGTGGGATCAACCGCCAAAACGCTGTCCGAGCGTTTCGGCAAGGTCCTCCAGAAGCGTCAGTCTATATCCATCAACCGGCAGGATGTATCGACATCTATCAACACGCAGATGGATAGCCTCATTCCGCCGAGTAAAATCAGCGGACTGTCGCAGGGTATGTTTGTCGGTGCCGTCTCCGATAACTTCGGAGAACGCATCGAGCAGAAAATCTTCCATGCCGAGATTGTAGTGGACAGTGAGAAAGTCAAGTCTGAAGAAAAGGCGTACAAGCAACTTCCCATCGTCACCAATTTCATTGATGAAAACGGCGATGATGTTATGGAAAGTGCCATACAGACCAACTACCGTGCCATCAAGGAGCAAGTGAAAAAGATAGTCGCCGAAGAGAAAATGCGCATTGCCGCCGACCCTGAACTGCGTCATCTTCTCGATTTGAAGTAAAACCGGGCTGAAAAGTACCCGGATAATGCCAACCGGATAATGGAAATTTAAGCTTCAATACTGCACAAAACATCTTTGATTTCAGCGAGTTAACCACTCACTGAAATTTTCATTACGCAATCGCTACCCGGTTGAAAGCTACCGTGGAAATTAACTTTTGTCGGCTCTGTAATTTTGCATCGTAAGTTTTAATCGACGAAAAAAATGGATATAACTACGATACAAGATAAAAGTACTGTCACCATTGTGATAACCGCTAAGCAAGCCGGTGACTTTATAAGTCTTCTCACCCGCATTGCGGATGGTATGGACAGGTTGGCGATCAATGCGGTGCCACCGCCCATGCTGCCCGAAAAGCCACAAGAGACGTATGGCATTAGACCGGATGCCATGTATCCCGAATGGCAAGTACAGAAGATTTTCTCTTGCAGCGATAAGACTCTCCGTAAATGGCGCAAACTGTACGGACTACGCGCTTATCAAAGCAAATCAGGCACAAAAGGCTCCCGAATCTGGTATTGCGGTCAAGACCTGATAGATTTCTTCCGGGAGTTTGCCGTGGCTTTGGGTATCAAACACCCTAAGCCGATAGAAAAAGAGGTCCCCACGGGACAAATCTGTGAACCTCCAAAACATCTGACAATTCAAGATGCAAGAACAAGATTTGAAGAAACAAGACGCAGTGATTGCCCACAACAGCCAGACGGGTGAGTCCGGCGTGGTGACCGGAATAAAACCTGACGGTACACCACAGATGGAAGACCCCGCAAAGGCAGCTAAATTCCTGACATTCGACCGACACGCCGACATTCTCGACAACTTTCTGCGAAACTTCACCGCCCAGTGTAAGAATCCGACAATCTTCGGCTTCTTCAAGGTGCCGGCAGACCAAGTCCCGACAATGGGCTTCGCTGTCAACCAGATGGTGCAGAATCCCGATATGCCCGGAGCGAAGGATATGCTCGCCGAGGTAAAGGTGAAGATGCCCGACGGCGCACCGAAATCGGCGCAGAAGGAAACGGTCTCCGAGACTGTCAATCCGGTACCGGATACCGCCCAGACTCAGGAACCCCAACGCTTCAAGCAGATTGACGAATCCAAAATCAACTGGGACAATCTCGCGGCATGGGGTATTACCAAGGAGTCAATCGGTGAGCAAAATCTTCGCAACATGGTCAACAACCGGATGTCCGACCTCGTGAAAGTCACTCCGACTTTCGGCAATGAGAAATATGAGCTGGAGGCTCGACTCTCACTGCACGAGAATCCCGACGGAAGTATCAAGGTGGTTCCTCATTTCATCCGTCAGGAACCCAATCTCAACGATGAGTTTCACGGCGTGAAATTCACGAAGGAGGACAAGGAGATGCTGAAGGCTACCGGCAACCTCGGCAGGGTCATCGACCTGAAAGACGCAAAAGGGAACACAATTCCCAGCTACGTCAGCATAGACCGCAAGACCAACGAGCTTATTGCTCTCCCGGTATCGGCTCTCTATATACGCAACAAAATCGGAGAGACGGAACTGACACCGAAGGAAATCGGATTGCTGAAATCGGGCAAACAGCTCCATAAGGAGGTGACGCTCAAAGACGGCAAGACTTTCCCGGCAGTCCTTCAGGTGAGTGCGGCAGAGCAAAAAGCGGAGTTCGTACCCGTCCATGCCCGCCTCAGTCAGCAGAGGTCTCAGTTCCAAGACCAGAAGCAGGAGGCACCCGCCGAAAAGAATACCAACAACTGGGTTCTGAACGATGGCAGCATCAAGCCTCTCGGCAAATGGAAGGGGGTAGAGTTCTCCGACCAGCAGAAAGCGGACTATGTCGCAGGAAAGACCATCAAGGTCGATGGCGTCCCGGATGCCAAAGGTGTGCCAAGCACCATCTACATCCGCTTCAATCCCGACAAACAGCGTCCTTACACCTACAACTCCGACCCCGACAATGCCAAGGTCATCACGCCGGCGGAGGAGAGCAAGACGCAGGTTGCGGTCAATTCGCAGGGCAAGACCAACGAGGCGACCAAAGGATTGAAGGAACCTCTCGAACAGGGGCAGACACAGCCCAAACCGGAACAGAAAAAGAAGTCAGGGCAGAAGCTCTAATCAGCTGATACTCACACCAAGGCTCGCAGGTGTGAAAGCATCTGCGAGCCATTCTTATACCCTTTCCGGAACAATGAAATTCAAATCAAAAACCACAAACACAAATAGTTATGATTACAATCATCGCCCAAAATAAGACAACCGCACTCGCAATCGCACGTGCCACCGCCAACGATGACGAAGGCAACCGCTACTTCTACGGCAGCAAGTATTACATCACCTGGATGACTCCCAAGATGGTGGAAATCTCGACCCCTCGCGGTCAGGCATCCTACTGGTTCCGCGACCAGAGCTTCCCGCACCTCCCCAAGTATCTCACTCTCGGCGTCACCACTCGCTACCGTCAGAACGGCGAATCCATGACTCCCGAAGCAAACGCACAGCTCGACATCATCAAGTCGCTGCTTGCCAAGAGTGAAAGCATCATCGTGGCAGTCGAACCCACACAGGAAGGAGAAATGAGTTTCCGCTATCTCTACTCCTATCTGCGTTGCACGCTCCCTTACAGCCGTGCCATCATCAACGACCTGACAATGAAAGGTCTCAACCGCGCAATATCCTATACTATGCCGGCAGAGAACTACGACAAGTGGTATCAGGCGGCTCGACTCCGGGATGAGGCGGACTGGCTCGTGGGTGTGAATGCCCGTCGCGCTCTCGCTTTCGCCGCCGGCCGTGGCACTTACCGCATCGGACGCACAAGCGCATCCGTCCTGAAGATGATTGCTGACCGTAACCTTATGGTCAAGTGTGCCGAGCAGACATCCGCCAACTACACGACTATCGCAATCAAGGACCGCGAGGGAAACATCTTCCCGTTCCGCAGCATCGATCCCAACGATGTTTCTCCTAAGTCCACATCCGAGGTCAAGGTCATCTCCGTGGAGAAGATTGAGGCAAAAGTCAAGACTCCCAAGCTCTACAATCTCATCAACCTCCAGCTTGACGCGGCACGCATCTTCGGCATGACCCCGCTGCGCACCTATGAGGCGGCTCATCGTCTCTTCGGGAGAAAACTCATCTCTTTTCCCGTAGCCGCCGGCAGTACCGTTCCTCAGCGCAAGTATCAGGAATGCCGCAAGGTACTGGAGAAGATGCTCTCTTACAGCAACTACGCTTCCGTGGCAATGGCGAATATCGGCGTGGCTCCCGGTCGAGCAGTCGATAAGAGCAAGTACGGCACTCACGGCATTGTGGCTACCGGCGTGCCTCCTCTGGTTCTCGATGACGACATGAGCCGCATCTATCATCTCATCGTCAAGAGGATGTATCAGGCATTCAGCAAGGACGCTGTGGTTATCCGTACCCGTGTCATCATTGAGTGCGAGGGCGTCCGCTACGAATGGAGAGGCGAAGCCTACAGGACCAAAGGCTGGCACTCGCTCTTCCCCGATACGCTGATGAAATCCCAGCCGATGCCTGTACTCTCCGAAGGTGAGGCGACAGACATCTTCTCAACCGGTTCTTGTACCGCAAAATCTCCGATGCCCGAAGACTACACGGACGCCACTCTCATCGAGGATCTTCTTGCAATACGTGGCACAGTCTATTCTGACGGAATTGCCAAAGACATCGTCCATCTGGAATCCAGCGGTCTCATCGAGCGCGACGCATGGGGTCACCTTTCGCTCACCACCAAGGGCCGTCTGCTTTACGGTATCATCAAGGGAATGAAGATTGCCGACATCGGCGAGGTGGTCAAGGTGGACAATCTGATGAGAGAAGTTGCCCGTGACGTACTCTCAACGAGTGCATACGACAATCAACTCAAACAGTTCACCCGCGACGTGACGGCAGGAATCCTTGCATCGGCAAAACTCTTTCCCAGAATGGAAGAAGACATCCCGTGTCCTCACTGCTCAGAGGGGGTAATGAAGACCTTCGGCAGAGTTGCAATGTGCGACAATCCGGAATGCGGCCACTATGTGTTCCGCCAGTTCTATGGCGTGACGCTCACCCATGATGAACTCGCCTCGCTCATCAACACCGGCTCGACACCGTTCATCGGAGGTTTCCGTGCCCGTAGCGGCAAGACCTTCAAAGCCCAAGTGATAATCAATGCCGCCGGGAATACTCAGGTGGTCAGCAAAAACAAATCCGAAAACGCCTAAACAACTGCAATTATGAAAAATACTCTCGACGCATACATCCGCTACCTGTCAAACTTCCTCTCTCGCAACAACTATCCGGAGGCCGAAGATCTCAGCTTCATCAACGCCCGTGCAGACCAGGCATACGAGGTGTTCTTGGAGGCTCGACGCGGAGGGGTGGATGTCTCCACCGCTGAGGAATTGGCTATGATAGCACTCATGCAGGGCTATGAGTCCGACTCCTTCGATACACTCGTCAGAGAAATCCTCTCTGACTACTGCCCGGAAGAAGGTTACGACTTCTTCATCTCCGATATGGATGATGTCCTCGAAGAGTACCGTGAGCGGTATTCTCCCGACCTATACCCCGTGTATTCGGCGGAGTACGAGGCTTTCAAGACCGAGCTGCTCGGCGTAATCGACGACTACTTCACAACCTATTTCCACTGATATGGCATATAACAGATTTAAAGTTATGCGCGACAACATCGAGGCGATAAGGCTTGCCTTTCGCCTCGGCGTTGCCGGACGCTCGGCACAAACTGCCGAGGAGCGCGAGATACTGCGGAAATATGCCGGCTTCGGCGGACTGAAGTGCATACTCAACGATGCCAATGAACTGGCGGATGCTGCAAAGTGGAGTAAATCGGACATCGAGTTGTTTGCCCCTACCGTTGAGCTGCGCCGGCTTATCCACGACTATTCAAAGGATGACAAGGAGTTTGCCCGTTATATGGACTCACTGAAAGCCTCGGTGCTGACGGCGTTCTATACCGACAACCGCATAGTGGATGCTATTTCCGACTCGCTGAAATATTCCGGCGTAGAAGTAAAAAGTTTTCTGGAACCGTCTGCCGGACAGGGTGCTTTCATAGACTCCTTCCTGCGGAATGACCGTTATCCCGGTGCCGAAGTGCTGGCTTATGAGAAAGATTTGCTTACCGGCAAAATCCTTTCGGCTCTGCATCCGTCAATCCTGACCCGCATTGAGGGCTTCGAGAAGATAGAACGTGACTTCAACGGCTATTTCGATGTTGCCGCCTCCAATGTCCCTTTCGGTGATTTCGCAGTTGCAGACCCTGCTTATGTTGTCAGTAAGGAGATTGCATACCGTCAGGCTACCAAGACCATTCACAATTACTTCTTCCTCAAAGCACTTGACCAAGTGCGTGAGGGCGGTTTGGTTGCGTTCATTGCGTCCCAGGGTGTGATGAATGCTGCCAGCCCTTTTGTGAGAATGGAGCTTGTAAAGCGTGCCGACCTTGTGGCGGCTCTGCGTCTGCCCAACAATACGTTCTCCGATAACGCCGGAACCGATGCCGGGTCTGACCTTATCATTCTCCAGAAGCATACGGGAAAGAAAGCGTTATCGGCTGATGAGGAGTTCTTCATCCAGTCAGTCGTTGACCGAGGCACGAAAGTTCCCGGTAACAAGTTCTTTCAGGCTTTTCCGCAGAATGTCATCTGCACCGACGCCAAAGTGGGGACTGACCCCTTCGGCAAACCCGCCATCATCTACAAGCATGAGGGCGGAGTGGATGGCATAGCCGGAGACTTGCGCAAGGCTCTCGATGAGTCGCTGCATCTGCGACTGAATCTGGAACTGTATAATTCCAACGGGATAAAGCCGCCTACACCTGACCCTGTCAAGCCGACACCGACGCCTACACCTGAAATCAAGCCGGAAACTCCGAAACAAAAGCCTCTTGCTGACAAGATTGAGCAGAAGAATGAACCCTTGCTCAAACAGTATCAGGAGATGAAAAAGAAACATCCTGATGCCATTCTTATGTTCCGTGTCGGTGATTTCTATGAGATTTTCGGCAAGGATGCAGTGATAGCCTCTGAGATATTGGGTCTAACTCGGACTCGCAGACAGAGCGGCATAGACAGCCGCATTGAGTTGGCAGGCTTTCCCCATCATGCGCTCGATGTGTATCTGCCCAAACTTGTGCGGGCAGGTAAACGTGTGGCTATCTGTGAGCAGTTGGAAGACCCTAAGCTGAAAAAGACTACTGAAAAGAAAGTCAATGCTCCGAAACCGACGCCGAAGACATCGAAAGTAACGGATACGCCTCTGATTGCCCAGTTCGAGGAGATCAAAGCTGAAAATCCCGATGCCCTGGTGCTTTTCAGAATCGGCGACTTTTACGAGACTTTCGGGAAGGATGCGGTAGAAGCCTCCAAGGTATTGGGCATAACCCTTACCAGAAGATTGAACGGGAAGGCTGATACCATTGAGCTTGCAGGGTTTCCGCAGCACGCGCTTGATGCCTATCTCCCGAAACTGATTGCAGCCGGCAAACAAGTTGCTCTTTGCGAGGAATCCAAAGATAACCTTCAGAAGATGAAGGTCGTTGAGATAGTCACTCCGCAAGGTAAAGCGCAAAATAAAGAGGAATCCACTCCAAAACCTACTCACGTGGAACCTCCTAAAGCAGAAGTCAAGGAGATTGAAACCGACGGCAGACCCGATTACTCGGACAATCCCGATCCTCGACTGTTTGCATATAATCTTTTCGGCGAGCTGGAGCCTGTTCAGCAGAAGAACAACCGTCGCCAGCAGATGCAAAAGCCGGAGGATAAGCCGAAGCCTGCCAATACCACTACTGAAACGAAGCCTATCAGGAACAGCGGATTCCGCAAACTGACGGACAAGGAACTGGAGTTCTACGGCTCGTTGAACTGGGATGACAATCCGCCAATCAACGGCTTTTATGAAGCCATGATGTCGATTGCCCACCGCCAGATGGAGGAAATGCGTCTTGAACGCGAGGCGGCAGAGGCTGCCAAGAGTGAACTTATTGATGAGAAAGGCACAGTTATCGAGCCCACCGAAGGGGACTTCATCCCCGGTCGTCAGCCAAGAGTGGCTACACCCAAACCGGAGAAAGTTGAGCGTGATATGTCGCCCCGTCCTTTCTCCGAGGACATTCAGTTCTTCCACCACAATGGCAGCATGGTCGTTCAGTATGGTATGGTCGGTTTCCTCTCGGAAGTCCGAAAGAACGGAGCCACTTTCACACCGCTCAACCTCAAACCGGAGCAGGAGAAACGCGCCATGCTGTATGTTACCCTCTCGGAAACATACCAGAAGCTCTACAACTACGAGGCTGAGACCCATGAACCGTCGGAACATCTGCGCGAACACCTCAATCAGTATTACGATGAGTTCGTGGAGAAGTATGGCAACCTCAATGAGAAACAGAATGTCAAATTCATATTGATGGACGCCAACGGTCGTGACGCACTGGCATTGGAGCGTGGCGAGAACGGTCAGTTTGTCAAGGCTGACATCTTCGACCATCCTGTTTCTTTCGCTCTCGATGAGGTTACAAGCGTCGATACTCCGTTGGAAGCTCTGACAGCGTCGCTCAACAAATACGGCGAGGTCAATCTCGAATATATGTCGTCGCTTGTCGATATGGATGAAGATTCCCTGACGGAAAATCTGGAAGGACACATCTATTATAACCCGCTTGTGAGCAACTACGAGATAAAAGACCGCTTCATTGCCGGAAATGTGGTTGCCAAAGCCGAGGCTGTCAAAGCATGGATAGACCGCGAGGAGGAACGCATCAAAGGCTTCCCCGGTTATGACGGCATCGAGCCGTTCATCGCCATGTCGCAGGACTCCCTCAAAGCGTTGGAGGAAGCCCGGCCCCGCCGCATCGAGTTTGATGAGCTTGACTTCAACTTTGGCGAGCGATGGATCCCGACCGGCATCTACTCCGCATATATGTCGTATCTGTTCCATACCGATGTTAAGATTGCCTATTCATCAAGTATGGATGAATACTCGGCAGAGGCATCGAGAAAGAATATGACCATCTGGGAAGAGTTCTGCGTCAGAGGGTATTACCGTACCTACGACGGCATGAACCTTCTGAAACACGCCCTCCACAACACTGTGCCCGACATAAAGAAGTCAATCGGCAAGGATGAGGACGGTCGGGACATCAAGGTGCCGGACACCGAGGCTATCCAACTCGCCAACACCAAGATTGATGAAATCCGTAACGGTTTCTCAGAATGGTTGGAGGCACAGTCGCCGGAGTTCAAGGAGCGATTGGTGGACTTGTATAACAACAAGTTCAACTGCTTCGTGCGCCCGCAGTACGACGGCAGCCACCAGACATTCCCTGACCTCAATATGAAAATATTGGGTGACCGCTATGGAATCAGCTCCATTTATCAGTCTCAGAAGGACTGTATATGGATGCTGAAACAGAACGGCGGCGGTGTCTGTGATTTTGAAGTGGGGTGTGGTAAAACGCTGATAATGTGCATTGCAGCGCATGAAATGAAACGTCTCGGACTGGCTCACAAACCGATGATTATCGGTCTCAAAGCCAACGTAGCCGAGATTGCCATGACCTATCAGTCGGCTTATCCTAACGCCCGCATCCTATTCGCCGATGAAAAGAGTTTCAAGGCGGACAACCGAGTCAATTTCTTCAACCAGATCAAGAACAACGACTACGATTGCGTGATAATGTCGCACGACCAGTTCGGCAAGATACCGCAGTCGCCGGAGATGCAGCAGCAGATTCTTCAGGCGGAACTTGACACGGTAGAGGAAAACCTCGAAGTAGTGAAGCAGCAGGGACACGACATCAGCCGTGGTATGCTCAAAGGCTTAATCAAGCGTAAGGAAAACCTTACCGCCAAGATTGCTACCATTCAGTACCAGATGGAGCAGAACAAGGACGCTGTCGTTGACTTTAAGATGATGGGCATCGACCACATATTTGTGGACGAGAGCCATCAGTTCAAGAACCTGATGTTCAACACCCGACATGATAGAGTGGCGGGACTGGGCAATTCGGAAGGCTCACAGCGTGCGTTGAATCTTCTCTACGCCATTCGCACCATCCAAGAGAGGACAGGCAAAGACCTCGGAGCTACTTTTCTCAGTGGCACGACCATCTCCAATTCATTGACGGAGCTTTACTTGCTTTTCAAGTATCTTCGGCCCAATGAACTGGAGCGGCAGGACATCCGCTGTTTCGACGCATGGGCTGCAATATTCGCCAAAAAGACTACCGACTTCGAGTTCAATGTCACCAACCACATTGTCCCGAAGGAGCGTTTCCGCTACTTTATCAAAGTGCCGGAGTTAGCGGCGTTCTACAACGAGATTACCGACTACCGCACGGCAGAGGATGTAGGCGTTGACCGACCGCAGAAGAACGAGATTCTTCACAACATTCCACCGACACCGGCGCAGGAGGCTTTCATCGAGAAGCTGATGAAGTTTGCCGAGAGTGGCGACGCCACTATTCTCGGTCGTGGACCGTTATCTGAGACCGAGGAGAAAGCGAAGATGCTTATCGCCACGGACTATGCCCGAAAGATGGCACTGGATATGCGAATGATTGCCCCCTCATACGAGGATGATCCGAACAACAAAGCCTCGCATTGCGCCAGGATGATTGCTCAGTATTATAATAAATACGATGCTCAGAAAGGCACACAGTTCGTTTTCAGCGACCTCGGTACATACAAGCCCGGCGAATGGAATGTCTATTCCGAAATCAAACGAAAGCTGATAGAGGACTACGGCATTCCGGCACATGAGATACGCTTCATTCAGGAGTGTAAGACCGAGCGAAGCCGCAAGGCTGTAATTCAGGCTATGAACGACGGCGATGTGCGGGTACTGTTCGGCTCAACCTCAATGTTGGGCACGGGAGTCAACGCACAGAAGCGATGTGTCGCGGTTCATCACCTCGACACGCCGTGGCGTCCCTCTGACCTCACTCAGAGGGATGGTCGGGCAATACGGGCCGGCAACGAGATTGCCAAGTTGTACGCTGACAACAAGGTGGATGTGATCATCTATGCCGTGGAGAAGTCGCTGGATTCATATAAGTTCAACCTTCTCCATTGCAAGGCTACATTCATCGACCAGCTCAAATCCGGCGCACTCGGCGCGAGAACTATCGACGAAGGAGCTATGGATGAGAAAAACGGCATGAACTTCTCGGAGTACATGGCTATCCTGTCGGGCAATACCGACCTGTTGGAAAAGGCGAAACTCGAAAAACGCATAGCCTCGCTGGAGAGTGAGCGCAAGGCGCACAACAAGGGCATTTCCGATTCCAAGTTCAGACACCAGACCATCACCCACGACATTGCCAACAACGAGGCGGCAATCGAAAGGATGAAGGCTGATGTCGCACGGTACGAGGCAGTCGTCAGGAGAGACAAGGACGGTAATCCGCTCAACAATCTCACCCTCGACACCTGCAACCTGTCCGATGAGAAGAACATGGGTATTCATCTGCAAGGACTGGCACAGCGTACCGACACCCACGGTCAGTACAAGCGTATCGGCGAGGTCTATGGATTCCCGATTTCCATTATCTCGGAGCGCACCCTCGTGGATGGTAAGGAGGCAGTTCAGAACCGTTTTGTGGTCGAAGGCAACTACAAATACAAGTTCAACAACGGCTTCATCGCCATGAGCGATACTCACGTCGCCTGCATGAACTTTGTCAACGCTCTGGAGAAGATACCCGGCATCATCGCCCAGTATGAGGAACGTACCGCCAAACTGAAAGCAGATGTACCCCAGCTCGAAGCCATCATCTCGAAGTCATGGGGCAAAGAGGACGAATTGAAGCAACTCAAATCCGACCTCGCCGCCCTCGATCGCAAAATCACCGCCGCCCTCGCTCCCAAGAAAGAGGAACAGGACGGCGAGGAAGTCAAGCGCGATGAGCAATCTCAGCGTGTGGAGACTCCCGCTCAAACCAATGGCAACAAGGAATCTATGGTAGCAGAGCCAGTCGAAGTTGGCTATCGACACCGAGAACCATTGAGCGACCGTATCGTCATCGGAGGCTGCGGTTTTACTCCGCCCGGAGGCTATCGAACTGCCGGCCCCAAATTATAATAATGTGAGTCAGTCCCTAAACCTGTCTGGGACTGGCTCACTTAACAAAAGACAGGAAAAGGAATCGCATGATTGACATCAATACTCTTATTGAAAGCGGCGTCACCGATTTCAATATCACAATAAAATATTCCGACCTCGTTTTGCTCGGCGACCGACTTGTTGAGCGAATACTCGATGAAGTATGTCCGGTAGCCGCCGATAACGCGGTTGAGAAACTACTGACAAAAGCAGAGGTCATGGAGAAATTCGGGGTTTGTCATACAACCCTTTATAACTGGGACAAGTCCGGGGTACTTGTACCTGTAAAGGTGGGGCGAAAAATACATTATAGACTTGGAGATGTTCAGGCTCTGCTTGAACGACGTGGGATTAAGTAAGGTGACAGCCGGCATCCGGGGAGATGTCGGCTGTCGCTGTTTGTGTTTTTCGGGTTATTTCACGCCGCGACCGTCTCCGGCCGCGTCCTGACGAATCCATTTGTCATTAAGACAGGCACGCATATCGTCAATCCAATATGAGCGACTTTCAATGTTTCTTCGCTCATCATACTTTGCCATGCCCTTGCGTCCTTTTCTTCTTTTCATCTGACGACCATTCTCATAACTGCCGTCAGTTGTCAGACTCATGTTGAGAGAGGCATTGAAAAAGTTGATTAAATCTTCCAGCTTGGCTTTGCCATTGTTGAAACAGTCTTTTGTTACAAGCCCTTGGATAAGTTCGTATATGCAACAAACTCCGTCAGTCCACTCCAATGGCTCTCCATCGGAAAGTGTAAATGCTGAACGGAAAGAACTGAGAGCATCCGCACATCGTTTTTGAGCCGCCATAAGTAACTCTTTCATCGTTCTGATGAGAGATAGGGCAAGTGAGAGGTATGCGTGAGTCACGCGGCACTCGGTTTTTTCAGTGTGGACGCTGAAAATGGCATTGAGCCTCACGAGGCAGTGATGTTTTTCGACCCAATGTATGGGCTTGTGGATAAAGCTGATGAGATGTGAGGCGAATTTCTCAAAAGCTTCTTTGATTCTGTCCAGTTCACCGCTGAGGATGAACCGGACAAATTCCGCTTCGACTATTTCGTCGCTGTTTGTCATACGCTTTCGTTGTTAGTGAATTATTAAAGATATTAACGACTCGATAACTAATGGGCATAGATTTGGTTCGCTGAAAAATAAAGGAATTATAGATTGTCTGTTAATCAGGGCGTTATGACTGCGATAGAGTCTTTAAGAGTATTAAAACATAAAGCCAAATCATAAAGGGACTTTATGTTTTGTACTCAAAACTTTATATTTTTGGCTGTAAAGAGTGAGACTGACTGTCAACTTTTTAAGTTTGGAAGATGTTTTACAACATAAAAACCTCAATTATTGGAGGGCTTAGGCCTTCTTGTTCGATTAAGATTACTGAAATCAGAATATGAAGATTCTTCTTTACGAGCCGGATGATCGGGCTGGAGAAACTATCTGCCACGCCCTTCATCGAGAGGGCTATGATGTCAATTGGATTAGGGATTTCCTAAATGCCAAATCAAAGATTCTCGATGAAAGGTTTGATGCCTCTCTCATTGAGATAGATGACTGTGAACGGCAAGGACTTCAGCTTATTGAATCCTGGGTAAGACATGACCCTAAGTTGTTATGTGTGGCTATTTATAGAGATCAGGATGCTGAGGCCGGATTTCATGCGCGCAGATTGGGCTCACAGGAAATTTATGAAATAGAATATGGCAGCCTCCATGAACTGGACAAGATGCTCAAACGGTATAAGGTTCTGGCACGTCGTCCTCAGAAATATCGACACAAAAGTGAAGAACACAACAAGGCTGTCAGAAATCTCACAATTCTGATCAATCATAACAAACCAGTTTTGATTACCGGAGAGTCCGGTTCCGGCAAAAGTTTTATCGCAGAGCATATCCACTGCAACAAGACCGACAGGGATTATGGTTTTGAAGAAGTTTCGTGTGCCGACCTCGATGTGGAGCATGGGATGGAATTGTTGCTGGGTGTCGCGCGTGGATTCAGAAAGTCCATCACAAACCAACGAAAAGGAATCCTTGCAAAAGCCAACGAAAGAGGACTTTTGTTTCTACGGGATTTAGCTATGTTACCTGCAAATCTGATGGATGTGCTTGCCGATGTTCTTGAAAAAGGTGAGTTCCGTAGCGTAGGTTCTGATGTTAATATAGAATTTACCGCCCAATTCATAGCCTCTTGTAACGATATTTCCGACATAAATCCTGAGCGATTCAATCGTCGGCTATATGATATTCTCATTCATAATGTGGTTCGCATACCGCCATTACGCGATTGTCCTGCTGACATTGTCCCTAATGCCCGTCAGATTGTTGAAGATTATTGCATCTTGAAAGGAATCGAGAACATCCCGGTCATTGATTCAGGAGCTATTCTGAAAATCACTTCACATAACTGGCCCGGCAACTATCGTGAACTGAAAAATTGCATTGAAAATGCGGTTTCCTGTTGTACCGATGGACAGATTAAAGCAGAAGATTTGAATATCCCTCCACAAGCGAACACGGAGAATATTCCCACTGACCGGCGCGGTAAGCTGATATTCTACCTTACTAAATACAACGGCAAGAAGGTCGATGTTATGCAAGCTCTCGGAATCACGGCCCCGACACTGGACAAGTGGCTCAAAGATGAAAGTATAGATTACAAACTTTTCAAGAAAAAGAAGGAACGAAACTCAAAACGCAATAAGCAATGATGGAAATAATGAATACAATCCCCAAGGAATACGAGGGTAATGATGCCTATATGAATATAATCAGGCGTGTTAGTGTGAGAAGATATTCGGATAAGTCTGTCAGCTCCGAACAGGTGTCAGCCATTCTGCACGCCGCAATGAGCGCGCCGACCGGCGTGAACAAACAGCCGTGGGAATTTATCGTAGTTGATGACCCCGGATTATTAAGCCGACTTGCCGATGCCTTGCCATACGCGAAAATGACGGCACACGCCCCGGTTGCCATTGTTGTATGCGGCAATAAGGACAGGTTTCTTGATGGGGTGGACGATATCCTATGGGAGCAGGATCTGTCAGCGGCTTCCGAGAACATTCTTCTTGCCGCTCACGCCATCGGTCTCGGCGGTGTTTGGACCTGCATCTATCCCCACGAGGAAAGAATGGCTCCGGTCAGGTCAATACTCAATTTGCCCGACAACATAGTCCCATTCAATCTTATTCCAATCGGTCATCCTTTGGCCGACCATGCACCAATGGACAAATGGCACCCGGACAGGGTACATCAAAATCGCTTGATATAAACTTCCACACATTATAAGTTCAACACTAAATTCGAGCCATTCGGAATCCCGAATGGCTCGTTTGCTTTCTTAGAAGCCGGCGGTTGCCAAAGGGTTGTCAACCTCGCTTTATTAAAAATAGTTAAAGTTTTCAAGTTCGCTTTATTCAACTTGATTTACCTCGAAATAATAGAGGCAAATCAGGGCTACTTTTGAGGTCGGTTGACATACGGTTGACACGGACTTTATAGTAAAAAATTAAGTCGCTGATTTTCAGTGACTTAATTAAAAATAGGGTGCCCAGAACAGGACTCGAACCTGCACGTCTCTCAACACTCGCACCTGAAACGAGCGCGTCTACCATTCCGCCACCTGGGCTTGGGGAGGACATCTGGTCGGTTGCCCCGATTGTCTTTTATGTGGGACTATGGCACAGTGGCTATATAGTCCGGGAACGGTTGGGGATGCCTGATAGATGTCAGTTTGGTGGTGCAAAGGTAGGGGGTTTTGTTGAGTTGAGCAAATTTTTTAAGATATATTTTTGAGATTTTTCATTGGCCGGCTTGGGAGTAGGTTCAACGGTGGGTTTGACTGGTAAGTGCAAAATATTAGTGGTTTGTTTGAAGAATTGTTCATTCGGGGGTTGAAAAGCCGAGTCTTTTCCGGTGGCGGAGGTTGAGTTTTCGTTCGACGGTGGGTTTGAGATTTTTTTGTTGGCGGTAAATTTGTTATCTTTGTGGCTTGAAATGGAGCTGCTTGGTCGGCTCGTGAATTATGTTTTTTATGGGCAGGCTTTTGGCTATCGATTATGGTACACGTCGGTCGGGGATTGCGGTCACTGATCCGTTGAAGATTGTGGCTAATCCGTTGATAACGGTTGACACTCGCATGTTGGTTGACTATGTCGTGTCTTATGTGAGGGATAATGATGTGGAGGCTGTGGTTGTCGGTCGTCCGATTAATCTTAATGGTCAGCCGTCGGCGTCTATGAGGTCTCTTGAGCCGGTATTTAACAGGCTCAGGAAGGTTTTGTCGCCGATTGCTGTATTATGGGAGGATGAGCGTTTTACTTCGGTGTTGGCTCATCGGGCTATGATTGATGGTGGCATGAAGAAGATGGACCGTCGTCATAAGGCGGTGGTAGATAAGATTTCGGCTGCCATAATTCTTAATGGCTATCTTGACAGAATTAAATTAATGAAATAAAATATAAGAACTATGGATTTACCAATATATTTGCTCGGTCATCCGGTGTTGAGGAAGGAAACTGCAGTGGTGACTGCCGAGTATCCCGAGTTGCAAAAGCTCGTCGATGATATGTATCAGACGATGTATGATAGTGATGGAGTGGGGTTGGCTGCGCCTCAGATAGGGCGTTCTGACCGCATCGTAGTTATTGACGCCTCGCCTGTGGGTGATACTTTCCCAGAGTGTGTGGGTCGCAAGTTGACGCTTATCAATCCTGAGGTCACAGTGTTGGATGGCGAGAAGGTGTCGCGTCCCGAGGGTTGTCTGTCTATCCCCGGTGTGTCGGAGGATGTCAAGCGTGTCGAGCACATACTCCTGAAATGGGTCGATGAGAATTTTGAGCCTCACGAGGAGGAGATGACGGGTTTTTTGGCGCGCATTGTCCAGCATGAATGTGATCATCTTGATGGTGTGGTATTTACAGACCATTGTTCGCCAATCAGGAAGCAACTCATTAAGTCCAAGCTGAACAATATCGCCAACGGTAAGGTGAGACCGGAGTATCCTTGTCGGTTTGCGCCTCGTCATCGTTAATTTTATGAAAATCGCTTAATTGAATTCTAAGATTGAGTGGAATGTCAGGTACTCGCTAATTATAGAATTTTTAAATTTAAATTGATTACTCACTTATAATCATCAACTAATTTTTATATGGCTGACGATAAAAAAATTATATTCTCGATGGTGGGGGTATCCAAGGTTTATCCTCCCCAGAAACAAGTGCTCAAGGACATTTATCTGTCATTTTTCTATGGTGCCAAGATTGGTATCATAGGTCTGAATGGCTCGGGTAAGTCAACACTGCTAAAGATTATTGCGGGGCTTGACAAGTCTTATCAAGGCGAGGTGGTATTCTCGCCCGGTTACTCAGTAGGTTATCTTGAGCAAGAACCCACGCTCGACCCGGATAAAACTGTTATAGAGGTCGTGCGCGAGGGCGTGCAACCTATTATGGATATGCTTGCCGAGTATGATGCTATTAATATGGCATTTGGGGATCCGGATGCTGATTTTGATACATTGCTGGCTCGTCAGGCCGAGCTTCAGGATAAGCTCGACGCTGCCGATGCCTGGAATATTGACTCCAAGCTCGAGCGTGCCATGGATGCCTTGCAGTGTCCGCCCGATGACCAGAAGATAGATACTCTCTCGGGTGGTGAGCGCCGTCGTGTAGCTCTGTGCCGTCTATTGCTTCAGCAACCAGACATCCTGTTGCTTGATGAGCCTACCAACCACCTTGATGCCGAGTCTATAGACTGGCTTGAACAACATTTGCAACAATATCCCGGGACCGTTATTGCCATCACCCACGACCGTTACTTCCTTGACCATGTTGCCGGGTGGATTCTTGAGCTTGACCGTGGCGAGGGTATACCCTGGAAAGGCAACTATTCGTCATGGCTCGACCAGAAGACCAAGCGTATGGCTCAGGAAGAAAAGCAGGCCTCTAAGCGTCGCAAGACACTTGAGCGTGAGCTTGAATGGGTAAGAATGGCACCCAAGGCACGTCAGGCCAAGGGTAAAGCTCGTCTGTCCTCTTATGATAAGTTGCTCAACGAAGACCAGAAACAGAAGGAGGAGCGTCTCGAGATTTTTATTCCTAACGGTCCGCGTCTGGGACAAAAGGTTATCGAGGCTCAGGGATTGAAAAAAGCCTTTGGTAAAAAAACATTATTTGAAGATTTAAACTTCACATTGCCCCCCAACGGTATCGTCGGTGTTATAGGACCTAACGGAGCCGGCAAGACAACGCTTTTCCGTCTGATTATGGGGCAGGAGACTCCCGATGCCGGCACATTTGACGTTGGCGAGACTGTCAAGATAGCATATGTAGACCAGCGACACCATGATCTGTTGCCCGACCGCACGGTGTATGAAGTGATTTCCCAAGGAGTGGAGTCATTCAGGATGGGAGGACGAGATGTCAATGCCCGTGCATATCTATCCAAATTTAATTTTACCGGTGCTGACCAGGAGAAGAAAATAGCTGTTCTCTCGGGAGGCGAGCGCAACCGTCTCCACTTGGCGATGGCTCTCAAGGAAGAAGGTAACGTGTTGTTGCTTGACGAGCCTACCAATGATATTGATGTCAACACACTGCGGGCTCTCGAGGAGGGTCTTGATGACTTTGCCGGATGTGCCGTTGTCGTAAGTCACGACCGTTGGTTCCTCGACCGCATCTGCACTCATATCCTGTCGTTTGAGGGAGATGGCAAGGTTGTCTTCTATCAGGGTTCTTACAGCGATTACGAGCAATATAAGCTTGACCACAATGATGGTAAGCCTTTGCCTCGCCGTCGTTATCGTAAACTGATGGAGTAGTTACCACGGTCCAAAATATAACAAGGAGGGACAAGCCGGGAGATTCCGGGCTTGTCCCTCCTTGTTTCTATCTCACCCACATGCATAGTATGATGCAAAATTTATAACTTAAACCATAATTCGGCGCCCCCGTGGATATTTCTGTATGGGACCTTTAAGCTCGGCGACCGAATGAGAGTCAAATCCGACGGCTCGATAATGAAACTGCACAATGTCATATTGCTTCGCTATGACTTTTACGGAGGTTGGCGCAACGTCAAGTTGCTCAACTCCGGCGAGATGCGCAAGATACGCGATTGCTGCATCTTCTGCATCAACGATATGGAGGTTTTACTCTGAAACGTTTGGCATTTCATTGAAAATAGGTAACTTTGTGTATGGCATTTATAAATAATTCGTTCCGTTTCAAAAAAACTAAACCATCAAATGACTGGGTTGTAAAAAATATCAAAGTTCATCGAATTCTATCTATTGCAGATATTGATAATCGATGGATAATAGGTGACGTCAAATGTGTAGTAAATGTATCTTCCGACCCTAATTCTGAGGTGTGTAGGGTATTGCAAGCTAAAAATATCAATTGCTATTGGTTCCCTATGACAGAATGTAATTCTGATATGGGGTTACATTCTATATTCGGCGCATTGCAAATTCTTAGAGGATATATTGAATTACGAGAGTCGTGCATTATTCATTGCTATGGTGGTAACAATCGGTCAATGGTCGTTTATGAATCGCTATATTATCTTTATTTTTCAAATTGGCCCACACCCATTGAGGACACTAAAGTTTTCGAGAATTCTCAAAAAGGGCATCTCCCTTCAATCGATAAATACATAAAATTTCTCACCGACATGAAAGACAACCGAAACATTGAAAACTGTTTTGAAGGTTGTTATTAGAATTTAAAATGCTATAATCCCGCGTCTTTTCAGACACCGCATAAGGTTTATACCTTAGCTGAAAAATTAACAGCTAAAGTATGGACCTAATTTTTTGTTCTATTGAAACAATACCCGGCATCGAGGGCAGGGCTATGTTCTTCGCAAGCGAAGCGCTTCGCGGTAGCAACGTCGATAGCTCCACGGGTTTCAAAGAGGATGCCGAGATAATCACCCAATCCCCGTGGGTGATCATCTCAGCTATATGTCGTGGAGCGGCGACAATCAGATGCCGTATAATATCATCAACCTTATAGAGTCGGACGAAACTCTCGCCACTTGCCAACTCTTTAATGCGGAAGCTCGCCGACCGTATGGGAGGCAATGGTTGATTGTGTCAACTTCATTCGCCAACGCCCCGAAGACTTCCCGGAGTGGCACTCCTCCCATTTTCAAGAACACGAAAAATTCAGGAGGCTATTTCTTCTGATATTCAGAATTAATAGCTAAATTTGCGTTATAAAATCCTACGAATATGGCAAGTAACCGTACCAAACGCAATATATACCTCGCAATAGTGATTGCAGGCATTCTCGGAATTATCGCGATTCTGATTATAGAATCTTGTGGCATCGATGTCAATAATTGGTTCTTTTACTTTTCTGCTACTGCTCTAATTGTCGGTGGTATGTTTTATAATAATTTCAGACAAGCCGTTAAAGAGGATGAGAAATACGGCAAGAAGTAACGGCTTGTCTTTTACCGCACAATCGGTTGGTTGTAGCTTTGCGCTATAATCAACCGATTTTTTATGCAGACCTACACAACCTTTAGAGGCTCATCGACCGAAAGAGAGATAATCAATTTCAACGTTCCCTCCGATTGGAGCGAACTCGGAGACTCATCGGTGAAGCCGCTTTGCACCGCTGAAAATCATCAATCGCAAAGAAACGCTTGCGCTATGTCTCGCTTGGGATATTTATTTCAGCAATTTTCGGTCGGTATCGCCACTCCCCAACACTTGCATTTGATGAATGGCTATCTGATTGAGTTTGATTAGTCGTTCTGACTGCGATATACCTTGTTCGATGAACAAGGCATTGAGATTTTCCATATTAGAGAGGCAGATAAGCTCGTTGATTGAGGCATAATCACGGATATTTCCCTTGAGGTCGGGATGCAATTCTCTCCATTGGCGAGCTGTCTGACCGAACATTGCAACGTTAAGGACATCCGCTTCATCAGCATATACCTTTGAGGCTTGGTCGCGTGTTATTTCGGGTGGTAAGAGATGCGTTTTGATTGCGTCGGTATGGATGCGATAGTTGATTTTCGACAGCTCGCGCTTCACCGACCAACCAATCAACTTCTGCTCTTCCGCTTTCAGCCGTTGGAACTCTTCAATAAGATATAGCTTGAATGGGACGCTAATAGCTGACCCAAATTCAAATGCTATATCCTTGTGGGCATAGGTTCCTCCATAACGTCCTTTTTTTACGATAATTCCAACTGCATTAGTGCGTTCCACCCACTCAGATGCACTCATGACGAATGAGGGTAATCCTGCACCCATTCTAAAGTGGTCAAATTCGACCACTTTAAAATTAGGATTGTGAATAATCTCCCATGTCCCGAGAAATTCAATTGTGTATCGTGTGCGTATCCAATTCTTTATGACATCGGCAGCACGGCCATCACCATCCTTTGCCGAAGCCATATCGGTTAAAGAGATGTAGTCTTGTCCGTCAATGCCAAGAATGGTTACTTTTGTATTTTGAACTGTTATTTTGGTCATCAATATTGAAGTCTTTGTTATTCAAACGCAAAGATACGACAAATAGTTGAAATATAGGGATTAATCCGCTGTCAAACTCCCGGATAAACCTCATTAACATTCACACGCGCAAGGACGGCTTGAACACGACTTACACGACTAAATGGGGTGGGGTAATAGCATATTCAAAATAAATCATTACTTTTGCGAGAGACGGGGTGTGGCTCGAGGTGTTTTTGCCTATCGTCGTGGGTTATATTTACATTTGTATAACTCTAATTTATAATTGAGTAGTT
Source organism: Muribaculaceae bacterium (assembly GCA_017621845.1). Taxonomy (GTDB): domain Bacteria; phylum Bacteroidota; class Bacteroidia; order Bacteroidales; family Muribaculaceae; genus CAG-873. The sequence goes on along the minus strand of JAGASI010000011.1, from coordinate 22,417 downwards.
GTTTTTAATTTAAATTGATCACTCACTTATATAGCTCTAAATAAAATGATATTCCAAGCCGGGGCGCTGTACGTTTACCTGGGGGGGTAGGCGTTTGGAGAAATTTTATTACTTTTGCAATAGATTTTTCACATCTCTAAGATTTTACTCTAAATAGTATTTAAAGCATGGAAAGAGACCAACGTATTTTTGAAATCATCGAGAGCGAGCATGCACGCCAACTAAAGGGCATCGAACTTATCGCCTCGGAAAACTTTGTCAGCGACCAGGTAATGCAAGCTATGGGTTCGTGCCTGACCAATAAGTATGCCGAGGGTTATCCCGGTCACCGTTATTATGGTGGTTGTCAGGTGGTTGATATGGCCGAGAATCTGGCTATCGAGCGTGTCAAGGCGTTGTTTGGCGCCGAGTATGCCAACGTACAACCCCACTCTGGCGCTCAGGCCAATATGGCCGTGTTTATGGCTTGCCTCAAGCCCGGTGACAAATTCCTGGGACTGAACCTCGCGCATGGCGGTCACCTTTCACATGGAAGTCCTGTAAATTTCTCGGGTCTCGTATTCCATGCATTGGAATATAATGTGTCAGCCGATACCGGCAAGGTCGATTATGAGCAGATGGAAGAAGTGGCTCGTCGTGAGCGTCCCCGGTTGATTATCGGTGGAGCTTCGGCCTACTCCCGCGAGTGGGATTATGCTCGTATGCGCCGCCTGGCTGACGAGATCGGTGCAATCTTTATGGTTGACATGGCTCACCCGGCAGGATTGATAGCCGCCGGTTTGTTGGACAATCCTCTGAAGTATGCCCATATTGTGACTTCGACCACCCATAAGACATTGCGAGGCCCTCGTGGCGGTATCATCTTGATGGGTAAAGACTTTGTCAATCCGTGGGGCAAGACCAATCCCAAGGGTCAACCTCGCATGATGTCCCAGCTTCTTGACTCGGCTGTCTTCCCCGGCGTGCAGGGTGGACCGTTGGAGCATGTAATTGCGGCCAAGGCTGTAGCCTTTGGGGAAGCGTTGACTGATGGCTTCAAGGATTACCAACGTCAGGTGCTGGCCAATTCGCGTGCCTTGGCTAAGGCGCTGCTTGACCGAGGATATAATATTGTGTCAGGCGGTACTGACAACCATTGCATACTTATTGACTTGCGTTCCAAATTTCCTGATCTCACCGGCAAACTTGCTGAGAAGGTACTTGTCGAGGCTGATATCACAGCCAATAAGAATATGGTGCCATTTGACTCTCGCTCGCCGTTCCAGACCTCGGGAATACGTCTTGGTACTCCAGCCATTACCACACGCGGAGCCAAAGAGCCGATGATGGAACAGATCGCTGAGTTAATTGATACTGTGTTGGCTAATCCCGAGTCGGAGGCAAATATCAAGGCTGTCCGCCAGAAGGTTAATGACATAATGGGTGAATATCCTATTTTTGCTTGGTAAATATATTGACGCGCAAGGTATATGTAATAATAGTAGCTGCCGGGTCGGGCACGCGTTTTGGCGCTGCCCGTCCCAAGCAGTTCTGTACACTATCCAGACATATGGTTCTGGAACATTCTATAGAGGCTTTTAGGCGTGCAGTCCCGGATGCTGTAGTAACCTTGGTGCTGAGCGAGTATGGGCGCGATATTTGGCTCAACTATTGCCGGGAAGTCGGCTGTCAGTCACCTCATGTGGTGATTGGTGGTGATACACGTGCCGACTCGGTTGTCAATGCACTCATTGATATTGAAGCTAATGCCGGTATTAAAGACGATGATATAGTGCTTGTACATGACGGAGCGCGTCCGCTGTTGCCCTATGAGGTAATATATAATGTGCTGAAAGCGGTTGATGAAGATACGGGAGTTATCCCGGTTACCCCTGTTACTGATTCTTTAAGGGAAATCGAAGCCCGAAGCAGTCATGCAGTAGATCGTTCGCGTTACAGGGCGGTACAGACACCTCAGGGTTTTAATCTCAAGGCTCTTTTGAGAGCCTATGGCCTTGCCAGAAATCTACCGGGATATACCGATGATGCCTCGGTATTTGAGGCGGCCGGAGGGAAGGTCGTAATGGTCGATGGCTCCCCAATTAATATTAAAATCACCAATCCTGCCGATTTGTCGATAGCTGAGGTCCTGATTAATCTCGGTGCCTTCTCCAATAACAACGAGAGATGAACTCGCTGAGAGAATATGATGTAAAGTTTATCAAGGGAATAGGCCCCGGCCGAGCCGAATTGCTTAAGCAACAGTTGGGTATCAAATCGGCCTATGACCTTGTGCGTCATTTCCCTACGGGGTATGTCGACCGTTCAAAGGTATGGCGGATTATTGACTTCAACGGAGACATGCCGTCGGTTCAGATTAAAGGACGGTTCCTTACATTTAACATAATGGGCGAGGGGGCCAAAGCCCGGCTTGTCGGATTGTTTACCGACGGGACGTCCCAGATAGAAGTGATATGGTTCAGACAGGTTAGAAAACTCAGGGATGCCTATCACACCGGCAACGAGTATATCCTGTTCGGCCGTCCGACATTTTATGAGGCCACCCGTACATGGTCTATGATACATCCCGAGGTCGACTCAGTCACTTCTCCCAGCGTCATGACCGGGTTCAGAGGTGTTTATCCTTTGACTGAAAAACTGCGCAACCAGGGTGTCGGGTCGCGACAGTTGGCCCAGTGGATACAGTCCTTTCTGTTCTCGCGTAAGAATATTAATGAAACGTTACCGCCATCAGTCATGGAACGTTTAGGCCTCATGCCGTTGCAAGAGGCGTTGATAACTATACATAAACCAATCGATAACGATAGTCTACAGCGGGCCAGACTTAGGCTTAAATTTGAAGAACTGTTTTATATCGCCGTCGATATGATGAGGCGCAATCTCAAGCGTCGCACCGCTTCACGCGGACAACTGTTCGGACACATCGGCAATTTTTTCAATAGATTTTACAATGAATGTCTGCCGTTTGAACTTACCGGAGCTCAAAAACGAGTAATACGAGAGATACGGTCAGATGTTAATACAGGACGACAGATGAATCGTCTGGTACAGGGCGATGTCGGTTCGGGCAAAACCTTGGTGGCGCTGATGGCGATGTTGATAGCCATTGATAATGGGGCTCAGGCATGCCTGATGGCACCGACCGAAATCCTTGCTACCCAGCATTATGAGACATTGAAGAGCATGGTCTCAAAAATTGGCTTGGATATCAGGCTTTTGACCGGCTCGACTCGTGCTGTCGAGCGTCGTGCCATTCATGAGGGCCTGATTGACGGGTCGGTACATCTGTTGGTGGGTACCCACGCATTGATAGAGGATTCTGTGCAGTTTAAAAATCTGGGTATGGCGGTGATAGACGAGCAGCATCGGTTTGGTGTTGTCCAGCGAGCGCGACTGTGGACCAAAAACGCCTTACCGCCTCATGTACTGGTAATGACCGCCACTCCTATTCCACGCACGCTCGCGATGACTGTATATGGAGACCTGGATGTCTCGGTAATTGACGAATTACCCCCCGGACGTAAACCCATATCAACGGTGCTGCGCTATGAAAATGACCGTCATCATGTATATCGCGGGCTTGGCTCTCAGCTACGCGCCGGACATCAGGCCTATATAGTCTATCCGCTAATCGACGAGAATGTCAAACTTGACCTGCTGAGCCTTAAAGAAGGTTATGAAACGATATGTGAGACGTTCCCGAGTTACAAGGTGGCATTTGTACACGGCCGCATGAAACCGGCTGAAAAAGATTACCAGATGGGCCTCTTTGCCTCGGGCGAGGCTCAAATTCTTGTAGCCACCACTGTGATAGAGGTGGGGGTGAATGTCCCTAATGCAACAACGATGATTATAGAAAATGCCGAGCGCTTTGGGCTCTCCCAGCTACATCAGCTCAGGGGACGTGTCGGCCGTGGTGGGGACCAGAGTTACTGCGTGTTGATGTCCAAGCATGAAATAGCGCGAGAGACACGTCGCCGACTCGAATTGATGACTCGCACGACCGATGGCTTTGAGATTGCCGAAGCCGACATGAAATGGCGAGGGCCCGGAGACATCGAGGGTACGATGCAGAGTGGTATCGCCTTTGATCTCCATATTGCCAACCTCGCCCAAGACGGTCAGATAATACAGCTTGCCCGCGACAATGCCGAGATGTTGTTGAAGGACGATTCCGACCTCACTTTACCCGAAAACCGCACCTTTGCCGTATCACTCCAAAAAGAACTGGCCCGGTCAGCCGACTGGAGCCGCATAAGCTAAATTATTATGAATAGAAAACAGATATCGTTATTAAGTATCAGTGTCCCGGTGTTGACGTTGTTGTTGACTTCATGTGAGACTACCGAGCCCGCTGGAGGTGGCGGAGATGATGAGCAGGGACCTCGACTGTTGAGTGTCAAGGTCTTGGACTACTCGCCGGCACCCGGGCAGTTTGTCAACGAGATTCCATTGTATCAGGATGGCGATACGCGAGAAACGATACGTGCCAAGGTCGAAAAGGCTATGAATAGTGGCGAAATGGTCACGTTGGGAGCTTTCGGTGGAAGCATTACCGTCAAGCTCAAAGCTCCTGTCTATGCGTCCCATGACGGGAGTCCGGAACTGAGAATTCTGGGGAATGCATTTCTATATACTCCCGAGACAGCCGCCAATCCTATAGGCTCGGCCGAGCCCGGAATAGTGATGGTGATGACTGATGCCAACGGCAACGGGGAGCCTGATGATACTTGGTATGTGTTGAAGGGTGACCACTTTGACCAAGCGGTATATACTTCGATAACTTATACCGATAATTCATCAGCCGGCGATGATAAAAAGTTTGTGAAATGGGAGGACAGTCAAGGGAATAGTGGTTGGCTGTCGCATAATGTGGCTTACCATAACCATGGTTTTTTCCCACAGTGGGAGTTGGAAAGAACTGTTACGGTCGAGGGTCTCAGACTGCCTGATAATGGAGTATATAATGAAAAGACCGGCAACTATGACCTCAGTGTATATTCTGGTTATGCCGATTGTTGGCCCAATAACTCGTCTCGCTCGGGGTTGAGCCTTTCGTCAGCAGTCACTCTGGAAGGCCAACCGGTAAGAGTGACGCGTGTCGATTTCATTAAGGTCTATACCGGTATTCTTCAGAATAACGGCCCGTTAGGCGAGTGCTCAACAGAGGTTGCCGGCTTTCAGAGCTTGTGATTGTAGAAATTGATATAACCGAAGATGTTTTTTGGGGGTATAGATGGTTATAAAGACGGTGGAAGTTGTTGTTTTTGGGGCAGGGAATGGTCTGAACCATAGGTGATGGCACCGACGGGGCATGAGTGGAGGCATCGTAGGCACATGGCGCAGTTAGAGGTCCAAATGGGATGTTGTTTGTCGCGGACATAAATGTTGCCCATTGGACATTCGCAGCTACATTTGCCACAGGCAATGCATGTTGACTTGACATGAAATTTTTTAGGATTGACACCGTGACCACGTGAGGTAAACCATGGATATATGATGGTTGTTTTCAGCCATGCCCATCTACCGCGAGTATAGTCATCCTGAGCTTGATGCCCACGGGGATTGTTTGTCAATTCGTCAGCTATATAGTCGAGTTTTTGAGGGGCATTGGATATTTTTAGGTTGGCGACTTCGGGTGTATCGATATCAAAGCCTTTCATAAGCACGTAAGTGTTAGGCATGAGGACGGTAAAAGCTCGACCTGCCATATATCCCATTTGTCTCATGGCTTTCCGCCACATGTGGTCGGCATTGCCTGCGTCATCACCACAGGTAGCCACCATGTGGTGAATTGTGTCCGGAGGCGTCAACAGCCGGGACTTCTTGATGTATTTGATGACGACAGGTGGTAAGCCCCAAGAATATATGGGGAACATCCATATTATCATGTTGTCGTTGACTTTGTCTTTGACAACATTAGGAATGACCAGCCGAGATTGTGTGAGTTCGATGGCTTGCTGGCCCAAGACCTTGGCGAGATATTCGGCACATAGGCGTGTGTTGCCTGTGCCTGAAAAATATAGTATCATGATGAGGTGTGTGACTGGACCTTAAGGTCGTGTGTCGATGTGTGATATGAATTCTCGGTAGGAGAGACTGCCAATTATCGGGTCAGACGGTGTATGGTAACTTGTGTGGCGCCAAATCCATATTCGCGGAATGAAGCGTCTTGGACATCGACGCCCGGGTAGCGATGCTTAAGTTCCTTGAGTATCGTTTGACGCAGCACGCCATCGCCCTTGCCATGGATAAAGATTATTTTTTTGCCGAGGTTTTTGAGGTTGCAATCCATTACTTCGCGGAATTTGTCTACTTGGAGGTTGAGCATATCGCTGTTTGAAAGGCCGGCGGTGTTGTCTAATAATTCGTGGATATGTAGGTCAATGACGAGTGGTGACTCGTTGTTGGATGGTTTCTTGACATGATGGCGGTGGGGAGTGTCGGTGTTTTTGGGCAGGACCATTGTTTTGGCAAGAATGTCAGCGCCTTGGGGTGTGATGACTTGTCCGTCTACCGGTTTGTCATCTTTGATGAGTTCAAGTGCGAGGACTTTGTTGTCAAAGTAAGGATTGGCTTTAAAGCAGTGGGGCTTGAAAAACTTGGTGGTGTCTAAGTCACGCTGTATGTTGAATGGGGGGTTCAGCGTAAAATCTTTATTACGTTTAAATGCAATAATCTGAACGCATATATGGTCCAAGTGAATAACGTCTTGGTCAGAGAGATCAGCCAGCAGTAGTTGGATGTTAGGCTCGATGATGCCTGCATATCTGGTGATCCAGGTCTGTTGTCCATCGGCTCGTGTTGAGTATGTGAAATAGAGGTAGTAGTTGGAGTCATTGATGAGGTATGCTTCATATCCGGCATCGCTGAGGTGGGCAATGTCTACTGCTTGGTATCCGAGGGTGACATTAAGTGTATCCCCTCCGGGTATTTCTTCATTGTCATCGAGATCATGTATCAAGTCGTCGTCAGAGGCTTTGGAACGGGAAGGTGTTGATATGGCCGGTGCCGGGCGTGAATTTTGACTTGATACAGCGTTTGTGCGATGGTCATCGACCGGGGTGGCTGCTTGGGAGCCGGCTGCGGCTACCACGACACATTCGCGAGCCAATACCGGTGTCTCAAAACCGTCATCATCGACCCATGCCATGTTACCGGCGATTTTTACTACGCGGCCTCCACCAACTGAGTTAAGATATCTTACTATATCTCCTACTTTTACCATAATTATGTTGAATGTGTGTTTAGATGTCGGATAGTAGGGTAATGCTGTCTAAGCCGGAGTGTTCATAAATATCAAGGCGACCATTGTGTTTAATGGTACGCCTTGTGTATTTATTGATATTGCTGAGTTAAAATCAGTCTCGAGGAGGAGGTGGAAATATTCCTGGATTAAATGCCGGGTTAGAGGCGTTACCTGAAATAGGTGAGGTGTTTTATCTACGTCTTTTCTTGCTTTTTGAGCGTTTGGACTTTTTGGATTTTGAAGCCACTTTCTTGGACTTGGATTTTGACGAAGAATATGCCTTGTTGGTAGCTCGTTTGCTATAGTAGGCCTGGGCATACTGGGCATTGGCCTGAGGATCAAAGTTACGAGCGTTCTGGTAGGTATTCTTGTTGAAGGTGTATGTGTCGGTGTGTGTTGTCTGGTTTGGGAAGTCAAAGATAGCAGCGGGATTGATAGCATATCCCATGTATCGTGTCTCGAAGTGGAGGTGAGGGCCGGTAGAGCGTCCGGTGTTGCCACCGAGGGCGATAGGAGTGCCGGCTTTGACAAAGTCACCGTTCTTGACCAGGAACTTTGAGAGGTGACCATATACTGTTTCGAGATCGTTTGTGTGGCGTACCACAACATAGTTGCCGTATCCGCGAGCTTCATAGTTGGTGATGCGAACACGTCCGTCAAATGCGGCTCTTACGGTATCACCGATGTGCAATGATATGTCGACACCTTTATGCATGCGCCTAAAACGAGGTCGGTAACCATAAGGCGAGCTTATGGGGCCGGGGTGTGGCATGTGGTAGCGGGATACGTCGATGACTGCTTGCTGGGGAGTGTTGGCGAGATTGTAGCAGTTGACGCGACCCGAATTCCATCCTTCGGTATAGATGTCAATCTCGGGCTCGTCCTCGGTAGAGAAGTTCAGATAGTCGATGTTGATAGGAACGGCTATAGAGTGGGTGAGGTTACCCTGGCGGGCCAGAAGCTGACCTTGTTGCTGGGTGTGTTGTCCTGGAAGACGGTATGTTGTCTGGGCTGACATGCCGAGAATAGCGGCAGTCGCGATTGTAAGTGTTGTAGTGAGTCTTTTTGCTATCTTTGAAAACTGCATTTTAATTGTTGGTTTATGTGCCGTCGGGGGTGTTGGCCTCGAGGTGTTGATTGGGGGAGAATATATGTCGCCGTGGGGTGTCAGTCTTAAACTTGGACGATAATGGCGACCGTGAAGGTGTGATTATTTAAGTTTTTTCTGGAGTGGTGTATAAAAATGATTGATTGACCGGAGGGATGAATCTGTGATGGAAACTTAGGTGACAGATTGGAGTCAATAATTATATTTATATACGTGATATTCAGTGAGAGCGATTGATATTGTCGCGGGAGAGTGAGAGGGACGTTGCAGTAAGGTGTGGAATAGGGTGGTGGGTCGGGTCGTGTAAGTTGGGTAGAGTTTTATAGCTCATCGGTGGCATATATAGCCTTGGTGGTAACGGTGGAGTAGTCAAAAATCTCATTTGGATAAAAGAAGCGGGCTACTTCAATTTTGCCGTTCTCGACCGAGTCGCTGGCATGGATGATGTTTTCTTGGCCACTCATGCCGAGGTCACCACGGATTGTGCCGGGTGCGGCTTGACGGCAATTGGTGGCACCTGTCATGGCTCTTACGACGCTCACGGCATCACGGCCTTCAAGGCACATGACGATAACCGGAGTGCGACTCATCGAGAGTACAAGCGAAGGGAAGAACGGACGGTCTACAAGGTGGGCATAATGCTCGCGCAGAATAGGCTCGTCGAGTTGCATCATTTTCATGCCCGCAATTTTAAGGCCTTTCTGCTCAAGACGTGCAATGATGGTGCCACATAGACCGCGGTCTATTGCCGAAGGCTTGAGTATGACAAGTGTTTGTTCCATGTTCAGGTATTATTAATGGTAGTAGTCTTACTCGCTCGTTATAAGAAATGTTTTTGGTAATCGGGATACCCCGACCGGCTTCTCGCGAGAAAACTGATGATTTAGATGTCGGGATGATTAAAATGTGTTAACCATATTTTTTTCATCCCTCAAAGATAATAATTCAGAGCGAAAAGGACAAAATAATACGGTCTTAAAAAATTTTAATGGTAGGGAACTGAGACGATGAGTGTAGTCTAAGTGTCTGTTTTATAGTGGTGTATGTGAAAATATGTTTTACAACATGTTTTCGTTGTTCGACTGTTTTAAGGTTTTGCCCGTTGATAACAAGTGTTAAATAATAAGATAAAATCTTGTCACCTATGTTAGAGGTAATCTATAATTAACTGTCGGCAGAGTGAACCGTAGAGGTGTATGGGATGTTTTATTGTTGTAAATTTCAGAATGGATTTTATGAGAGAGTATGGCGACATTTTCTCAACAGGCCACGCCAGGAACAATTGTTTTAGTGGAATGGAGGTTGCCTTTTAATTCATCCAATAAATAAAATACCATATATATTAATTAAATGTTTCAACGTATAATTATTTAAGTTATGAAAAAGATTTTAGGACTGATGGCAGTAGCCGTGATCAGCATGGCCGGCACAGTGAACACTCATGCCGAGACATCTATTTATGCATCTTACGGTGGATATACCCAGATGGATGCTTGTGATAACCACGATGGCTGGAGTGGGGTTAATACCGCTTGGGGTGCAGTTAATGCCGGCGTAGACTTCAGAGTTGCTCCAAAATTTAGGATAGGCCCTTCCTATACATTTTCATCAACGAGTACCAAAGGTGGGAAAGATGCATCACATATAGCATATCACTCAATCTTGCTTAACGTGAAGTATGATTACTATAAGAATAGAATTGTGACCGTATATGCCCATGGTGGTATAGGTGTTGTTATTTCTCATCTGCAACCTAAGGGTTTTGATTCTTATAATAAGGCTTATTTCGCGGGTCAGATTTCGCCCGTGGGAGCCGAAGTTGGCATTTCCAATGGGTTCAAGATGTTTGGTGAATTGGGCTTTGGTTCACAGGGTCTTGTTCAGGTTGGTTTTAGGCTGAATTTATGATAAATAATTATTAAAAAGTAAACCTTTAGTTTAATAAAATAGCTATTGTGTTTGGATTTATTAAACTAAAGGTTTAGAGTTTGGTATTATTGCCATATGACAGATAGACTTAGCTATAAAAACAAGAAGGAATTGCCGGATAGCGTGTACGGCTTGCCCGAGCGTCGGGAATATCCGATGCCTGATGCTGCACATGTGCGGGCGGCCGAGGCCTATTTCAGATATTGCCCCGAGGATTTGAAGCCTCGTTTGGCCACGGCTATTGTGGAACGTGCCCGAGAATATGGAGTGGACGTCGAGTCTCCGACTGTTCTCTCTTATGCACGAGAGTCACGATAATTTCTGGTTATAAAGCGAGGCGGCCAAATTTTATTTTGGCCGCCTCGTTATGATGTCGGGAGGTTAAGTTATTTTTTGCAGTTTTTGGTGCAAGCTTTTTTGGTGCAAGCCTTGGTGCAATCCTTTTTATCACATGCTTTGGTGCAAGCTTTTTTGTCGCAAACCTTGGTGCAATCCTTTTTATCACATGCTTTGGTGCAAGCTTTTTTGTCGCAAACCTTGGTGCAATCCTTTTTATCACATGCTTTGGTGCAAGTTTTTTTGTCGCAAGCCTTGGTGCAATCTTTTTTGTCACATGCTTTGGTGCAAGCTTTGGCCTGGTCGCATTTGGTAGCTTTGTCACACTTAATTTTTTTTGTGCAGGTGGTGGCGCGATGGGCATCGGGGTTGGTGCTGGTTATGACCTGAGCACCGGCCGAAAAGGTGCTTATGACGGCTACGAGAGCGATTAACAGCAGATTTTTCATAATTAATTTGTTTTTTAGGAAAGTTAATATGTAGTTGAGTTTGGGAGGTTGTTTACTTTTTTGAGGGGAGTAACAACTTCTTATTTGTTATTTGTAATCTTTTTTGTCAGGGTTGTTTTTGAGGTCGTTTTCACGTTCTCGGCGCAGTTTTTCGCGTCGTTTCAGCGAGAAGTGCAGGAGAATGATGACTAATATTGTTGCGATAATGGTGCCAAAGTAATAGGTTGCCGAAAATTCGCCACGGTTATATGCACCATATCCTATATAGCTCATGACAGCAAGATAAATCAGCAGTAAAGATGGGATGAGAGTTGATTTAGGAATTTTCATGGTGTGGCTGTTATAGGTATAGACGTGTTTGTTGAGTTGACGTCTATTTCAAGATTTGGTATAATGTAATAGGGGCTTTGGGCAGGGTGGAAATGTCCGGCACGCAGATGTTTGTAAAGTTTTAGACATGCCCAAGCATCAATTGACGCGTATATTTGTTGAGCCTCGGTGAGTTGAGCAGCTTCCCAATTGGTGAGCCGTTGGGCCTTGGATATGCGTTCGCCAAATATTATGGCATATATCTTTTGTAGAGAGATGTCTGAGATAAGAAAAGTCGATGCATAGTCCTGTAGGTCGATAAAACCGGCAGGATTAATGTCGCCACGACGTCTGAGGGCATTGAAGTCATCGTGTACCGATAGCCCTATTTTGATTATGTCGGGATTTTCAAGTAATGGTCTTACCATCTCATAAATGCCCGGGACATTGAGTCTGAACAGATAGCAGTGGTCACCATTGGATAGTTGCAACAGGGCAACTTTGTTTGTTCGGCCACGTTGGAAAGAAGGTCTTGTCTCGGAGTCAAATCCAATGTGTGTGGATTTGCCGAGCGCACGTAGGGCGATACGAGCCTTGGCGGCGGTGTCAATCACGGTGACGGCATCAATACCTCCGGGATATTCAACAACCGGCATTTGGGCAATTGTTTCCTTGCTTATGGATATGTGAGGCTTAGTGGTGTCTAACATTGATTGTAAAAGGTGCTCGTATTGGAGTTAGGCGAGTGCAAATATACGAGTATTTTTTTAAATCGTCAATTCCTGGATGTATGGGAGGAATAATAAACAGTCAACCGGTCCTCAGTCGGGGAAGGTAATGGATAGCATGTCATGGGCAAATGAGACGTTGTCGGGTAGTAGAGTCCGAGCTATGGCATGGGGTGGTGTGCCGTGGGACATGTGGGTGAGAAAAGCACGTCGGGGGTTTATAATCTTGATGAGGTCGAGAGCCTGGGACAGTGATAGGTGAGAGAAATGGGGTGTGGGCCTGAGGGCATTTATTACAAGTGTATCGATATTCTTGATGAGGTCGATGGTTGACTCGGGCATTGTCTTACAGTCGGTGATATAGGCAAGAGAACCTATACGGTAACCCAGGATGGGGAGCTTGGCATGCATCACGGGGAGAGGGGTAACTTGTATATCATCGATGTCAAATGAACGAGAGGGGTCGATGACATGTATGTCATAATGAGGCACACCGGGTTTAAGCCCTACGTTGAAGCAGTAGGGAAGACGGGCATGCAGGTCGTCTGAAACGTCTTGTCGGCAATATATAGGAAATAAAGAGTCGGCGCAATAGGGGCGCAGGTCATCAAGACCGCCGACGTGATCATAGTGGCTATGGGTCAATAATACGGCGTTGAGGTCTGGTGAGCCAACACTGAGCATCTGAGTGCGGAAGTCGGGACCACAGTCGATGAGGATGTTTTTGTCCTTATAATTGATTAGTGCTGATGCCCTGAGCCGCTTGTCGTGGGGGTCGTTGGACGAGCATGTCGGGCAAGAGCATCGTATCTGAGGAACACCTGTGGAGGTGCCTGTCCCGAGAAAAGTTATAGTGTTCATAAAGCTGAGAAGGTGGAGAGAAAATCAATAACGATATCGTGCAAGAATGCCATCTTCAAATATCAGGTATATGCCGTCATCATAAGTCCAGCGCTCAATCATACCGGCTGTCGAGGGCACACGTTGTATGTCATTGGGAGGACCGATTGCAAGTCGACATTCTTGGGTTGTCATACCGTCTTTAAGCCGCGAGTTGATAATAAGTTGCCATGTTTCATCATTAATCATGGGGTAAGACTTGCGAGGATCTGAGATGCTGAATATTCGGTCAAAGTTGCGTGTCGAGGATGCACGGTCTCCTATGGTCATTAAGATGGCTGAGTTGTTGCCGGAGTTGTCGGTAAACAGGACTTTGAGCGGGTAGGAGGCTGTACCGGGTGATACAGCTGTGATTGTCACCGGCGTGTAGCGTTGACCTACAGTGTCGGTACCGGTTGTGGACAGACGTCGCGCGGGAATGATGTAGTAAGTGTTGCCAACAAGTCGTTGGGCTACCGAGTCGATTATATCTGTTTCTATGGCAAAAGGGATATCGAGAGTCTTGAGAGAGCTGAGGTGTTGATATTCGATGCCTGAGTTGTATGTAAGGATGTGTTTGTCATCGGTGATGAATGATACAATGGTGACTTCCTGGCCTGTAATTGAACGTCGGGGTGAGACGCCACGGAAAGTGATTTTATGGTAAGGGATGAGGGTTGTCAGTGAGTCACCGGTGAAGTTCTCAAATATCATAGACACCTTTGTGTCAAGGATATAGAATTGTTTTCCGGGTGTCCAGTGGGCGGGCGCTTGAGGTTTGATGTTGGCGAGTATGTTTTTTTCGGCTGACTCAGTGACACCACGCCGTTTGATATCCTTGGAGGTGATTTTGGGAGTGCTCTCTACTCCCGTGAAGCATGACTGCAATGTCAGCATCATGGTCAATAAAACCATGATGCTGACATGTTGGAATAATAGTCGTGGTCGGGATGTCATTTATAAGATTTGGGTGTTATGCCAATATTGTATAGAATAAATGAATATATGTCGGCATACTCGTCGATGACTTTTGTTATAGGCTTGCCGGCGCCATGTCCGGCTTTTGAATCGATGCGTATGAGTTTGGGACGGTCACCGGTGTTGGCAGCCTGGAGAGTCGCGGCATACTTAAAAGAGTGGGCCGGGACAACGCGGTCGTCGTGGTCGGCGGTAGTCACCATGATAGCGGGGTAGGGTGTGCCATCGTTTTTAATAGTGTGGAGTGGTGAGTATCCGAGGAGGTACTTGGCCATCTCGGGGCTGTCGGCCGATGTGCCATAGTCATGAGCCCAGTTCCAACCTATGGTGAAAAGGTGGTAGCGCATCATGTCCATAACGCCGACGCGTGGGATAGCGACAGCAAAGAGGTCGGGACGCATGTTGACACATGCACCCACCAGAAGGCCGCCGTTTGATCCGCCCTCTATGGCCAGGAGCTCGGGTCGGGTCCAACCTTGGTCAATCATATACTGTCCGGCGGCAATAAAGTCATCAAAGACGTTGAGCTTCTGTTGTTTGGTGCCGGCGAGGTGCCATGGTTCGCCATATTCACCTCCGCCACGCAGGTTGGCCTGGGCATAAATACCGCCGTTTTCAAGCCATAGCAGGCGATTGGCGCTGAAGCCTGGGTTGAGGGTAATATTGAAACCACCGTAACCATACAGGTACACGGGATTGTTCTTGTCTCGTTTAAGGCCGCGTTTATAGGTAATGAACATAGGTATTTTGGTGCCGTCGGCCGAGGGGTAGAATACTTGTTCGGTGACATAGTCGGCGGGGTTGAAGTCAATGATGTCGGCTTGTCCGATAGGAGTACTCTTGCCGGTAGCCATGTCATAGCTGTAGCGTGCCGAGGGATAAACAAAGGAAGAGAAGGAGTAATAGACCTCGGGTGTCTTCTTGGATGTGGATAGGGAGATGGTGCCATAAGTCGGGAGCTTGATTTTATTCAAGCGCTTGCCTTCTTGGGAGTAGATGTAGGCGTGGTTGGCGGCATCGATGTCATAGGTGAGTATGAGGCGGTCTCCGGCAATATGGGCCCCGGTGAGAACGTGTTCACTCTCCGGGACGAGTTCTTTCCAGTTTTCTTTGACAGGATTGTTTAGGGGTGCAGTGACCAGTCGGTATTTGTCAGCGCCATCTGAAGTGTATATCAATAGGTTGTCGCCCAAGACGCCCAGGGGTATGATTTCTTTTTCCTGGCTGTCGGTGACGGTTATCCATTGAGCGTCGGGATTGGTGAGTGAGCGAGTGAGCAGTCCGTTGCCATTGCCTTGTCCGCCTACTTGAATGGTGATTACTCTTGCGTCATCGTCAACCCATGCGTCATGGAAGTGTAGAGGATGCTCGGGGTCTTCAAAGATTAGTCGGTCCTGACTCTGAGGTGTGCCTATCTTATGGTAATAGACCTTGTGGCCGTGGTTGGCGTTTGAAAACTCTTTGCCTTGTTCGGGAGCGTCGTATGCGCTGTAGTAGAAACCGTTACCATCCCAGTTGGCGCCGGTAAATTTGGCCCATAAGATATGGTCGTCAAGAAGTTGACGTGTCTTGGTATCCATAACATAAATCTCGGTCCAGTCACTGCCCGAGCGCGAGATTGTATAGGCGGTGTAGCGACCATCGCGGCTCATGAACACGCCGGTGAGGGCCACGGTGCCGTCATCGCTCAATGTGTTGGGGTCGATAAATACCTCGGCTTCGCCATCGGGCGTGTCGGCGCGATAGAGGATTGACTGGTTTTTTAGACCATCATTTTTATAGAAATAATATCGGCCGTCGTTTTCTTTGTAGGGGAGGCCGGTTTTGGCATAGTTGTTAAGTTGGGTGAGACGTTTGACCAGGTCGGCGCGGAAGGGGATGGCGTCAAGATAAGAGCGTGTCAAGGCGTTCTCGGCTTTGACCCAAGCCTCGGTAGCGGTGGCTGTGTCATTCTCGAGTGGACGATAGGGGTCGGGAACCTTGATGTCAAAGTAGGTGTCTACAGTGTTATCTGTCGGAGCCTTGGGGTATTGCAAGGTCTTGGCGTCGGTGGTCATAAATGTCGTGGTGAGCATCAATGATAATGAAGTGATTAATGTACGTCTCATAATTGTTGTTGTTTATTATATCGCAAAAGTACAAAAAATCATGGAAATAAGAAATCGGCGATGAGAAGCTTTAAAATAAAGAGGCTGCGCCTATTTGAACTGACCTTGTTAATCACGGTCCGGCGCTATGCGCCTGTATCCCGTGTTTGGAAGTTTGCAATTCAATTAGGTGGCATACCAACCGCTCTTGTCAGCTGATCCAAAATATGGTATCAAATGAGCAATTGGCATTACATAATAAGTATGGTGGAGGTTGCCCGGGGGCCGTAAAACTGTTGCGTAAGAAAATTGGTGGGCTGTCTAACAAAAGGGCTTATAGGATGTTATAGTAGATGAATAGACACTTTACGACTACTATACCACTTTACAACTACTATATTATGAGAAACACACGTATTATCATGGCACTTGGCCTGGCTATGGTCGGTGTCACCGTATGGGGCGAGGTGTTGACGCCCGAGGAGGCACTTGCCCGCGCGATGAAAAAGATGCCGACAGGCAAGGCATTGTCGGTTGGTATGCGCCCCCGTTTGGTCAAAACTTTAAACAGCGATAATAATCCCACAGTGTATGTCTACGCCACCGGTGGCACCGGTTATATGGTGCTGTCGGCCGATGACGCGTGTGAGGCGTTGTTGGGCTATGGCAGTGGCAGTGACTTTGATGTCAACAATATGCCTGCGTCCATGAAGTATTGGCTTGAAAGTTATTCTGACCAAGTGGCGTGGGCACGTGCCGAGGGTCGGCAGTCGGTGTTGGAGTCACGTAAGGTTCCAACACGTGTGGCCATCGCCCCCATGACCAAGACGCGTTGGAATCAGGATGCGCCCTACAATGATGACTGCCCCGAAGTTGATGGACAGCATTGTGTCACCGGATGTGTGGCAACGGCATTGGCCCAAGTCATGAAGTATCACCAGTGGCCGGTGACAGGTATCGGCACTGCAAGTTATACTTGGAATAACGAGACACTGTCGATGGACTATGGGAATACTACATTTGACTGGGCTAACATGCTTGACAGTTATGGCTCGGATGCCACGGCAGACCAGAAGTCGGCTGTAGCCCGGCTGATGTATGCCAATGGTGTTGGAGTCGAGATGTCTTATACACTCCAGGAGTCGGGCGCTGCCTCACTCAAGGTCCCGGCATTGCTCGTCAACCATTATGGGTATGACAAGGGGGTGCATTATATGTCGCGCGACTATTATGGGCTTGAAGCTTGGGAAGACTCGGTATATTATCAGCTGGCCAATTATGGGCCGGTCCAGTATTCGGGGCAGAGTAACGATGGAGGACACTCGTTTGTGTTTGACGGCTATGACGCTGGCGGATACTTCCATGTCAACTGGGGTTGGGGAGGTATGTCTGACGGCTACTTTCTGTTGACGGCCCTAAATCCTGAGTCACAGGGTATAGGTGGCAGTACGTCGGGTTACAACTTCAATCAGGATATCATTGCCGGAGTGCGTCGGCCGGTCGAGGGATCCCGAGAGGTCGAAAATATCCTGTGGGAAGGGTCATTTGTCCCCACGCAGTCGACAGTTGCCTTGGGCCAGCCGGTAACGTTCTATGGCCCGGTATATAATATGGGTATCGGTAAGGTATCTGGAACATTTGGATTGAAACTTGTTGCCGAGGATGGCACTGTATCATATATTGAAGGCCCCGGATTTACTGATATGGAGCCACTGAGTGGTCTGATGTATGTACAGGTGACATTGCCGTCAACGTTGACCGAGGGTGTATATATAGCCACGCCCGTGGTCAGGACTTCAGGCAGTTGGCGCGATATTCCCATAAAGCAATCGGGTAGTCAGGCGGTACAGATTACTGTCAGTGGCGCTCAAGCAACAATTGCCTCTCAGGTCAATCCTTCAATCACTGTTACCGATATGACACTCGTGTCCAAGCTATATATCGGTTCCAAATATGAGATTACAGCCACCCTCTCCAATAATGGAGCTCGTGAGTATTCAGGCCCCATACGCGCCGTCCTTATTGACAATGAAGGGCAATTGGTGGCATACGGAGACCAATACCCTGTCGACCTCGTGCCGGGTCAGACTACCGGGATGACTTACCTCTCGACGTGGTATCCCAATGGCAATACCACCCTCACTGCCGGTAATTATAAATTGAGTTTCCTATCGGTTAATACCAATGCGTTGCTTGTCGAGCCGGTGGATGTTACACTCAATGCCGAGGCAACGCCCACTCTCAAGGTGTCATCGCTGACGGTTGTCGGAAATTCAACCAAGGTTGACAAAAAAGACATTAATTTTATGGCAACTGTAGATTGCACGGCCGGATATTATGGTGGGGTGTTGACAGTCGTGATATTCCCGGATAGTGAAGGTCAAGTGACATCGGTAGCGGCATTTACGTCCGACCCCGTATTTATCGGTAGCGGGGAGAGTCGGAATGTGACATTTAAAGGCAGTATGCCTCAAGGTGTTGATGGCAACCGTTATTTTGCCATGATCTATCAAGGGCATAATCAATTGTCCGAGCCAAGCTACTTTACCCTTGACAATCCTTCAGGAGTAAATAATATAGCTGATGACAATCATGTGGTAGTGGTAGAGGTATATACCCTTTCAGGCACAAGGGTGGATGACCAAAATCTCGCCAAAGGCTATTATATTACCCGTACAATCTACTCCGATGGTTCAGTGACAGTAAGTAAGAACCTGAAACAATAGAGACACTATCAGACAACAGTAGGAGACGCAGGCTAACTGCTTGCGGCTCCTATTTTTTTGCTTATTAAGATGGTAAAGCGTTTACCGCTGTAAGATATAAGAGCGCCCAGACGGCTTTTGAGGCGAGTATGAGGAGCGGTAAGAGAGCGCCAACGTTCTTGCTTGATGACTTGCCAGCATTGGTGTTCAATCTCGTCAGATTGGCTGTGGGATATAAGAGTATTGAAATAGGCACTGAAACGTCGCTCGTGAGCGGCTCGGATAAGAGACTTGTCTCCAAGATTTTCGAGTCTATGAAGCACTTTGTCGGCCATATACATGATGTCAAGACGCCGGGGAGAAGGAGTATTCAGGAAACTCGCTCGGTGGTCGCGGTAGAAGTACAGACGTGAGGGGGTGTAGATGACATCGGTATGGATTTTATCCAATACTCGAGGTGTCCATTCCAGGTCCTCATAGTATCGGTCGGGCATGAATAGCTCGCCGGCAATGGCTTCGCGACGGAATATGCGCCCCCAGGCCGAATTGAGTATGCCATGCCGTTGGTAGAGGATATGTCTTAGAATGGTCTTGGGGGAATATACGAGATATTTGGCGGTAAGTGTATACTGAGGGATGATGCCACGTGTGGCCGAACATATCACAGCGTCACAGTGTTGTTGGTGGGCAATGTCCAAAAGAGTCTTTTCATAGTCGGGTGCTAACATGTCATCAGAGTCAACAAAAGTAATGAACTCGCCGCGTGCACGCGCGATGCCGTGATTGCGAGCCCGTGAAAGGCCTCCGTGTGGAACTTTCAAAACCCTGATACAGGGATTGTCGGTGGCATATTTACTGTATATTTCATGAGACCCGTCGGGAGACTCATCATCGACAAGGATAATCTCGCGGGTGTAGTCTCCCCTTTGGGCAAGGATGCTGTCCAGACAAGCGCCTATATAGTGGGCGACGTTATAGACGGGTATGATATAAGATATATCGGGCTTCATACATCAATAACGCTGGCAGTGGGGTAAATATTTTGTGAACAAGTATACTATTTGTACAGAAAAATTTGGTTAACTGAGTAAAATTGGCCACCTTTGCAAATGTTAAAAATAATATCTATAAGCCATTGCTGATAAGAGGTATTGGCCATTATTCTACAATCTAAAAATTGCTTATGAAAAAACTTTTACTTGTAATGTCGGCCGGGCTGATGGCTTATAGCTTACAAGCTGAGGTGCTGACTCCAGACCAGGCGTTAGAACGAGTTCTTGGATCGGTCACACCGATGTCATTAAACACCCCGCAGTCTCGTCCTCAATTGGTAGCCACCCGTAATGCCGACTCTCAGCCGGCGGTATATGTATATTCGATGGGTGATAACCGGGGGTATATGGTATTGTCGGCCGACGATCAGGCCGAGCCTCTTTTGGGATACAGTGATACCGGCAGTTTTGACGCCGGGATGATTAATCCCACGATGCAATGGTGGCTTGATGAATATGCCGCTGAGGTAAAATGGCTCAGGGAGAACCCTTCCATGACACATTATCTACCTGTTCAAAGGGCGGCTAAGGCCAATATTGCCCCCATGGTTAAGACCAAGTGGAATCAATCAGCGCCTTTTAACGATATGTGTCCTACCGACAGCAAGGGTACACACACTGTTACCGGATGTGTTGCCACGGCTATGGCTCAGATTGTCAACTATCACCAATACCCCAAGGGAGCAGGAAAGGGTTCGGCAAGTGTGACATATAACGGACAGACTTATACGGTTGATTATTCGGCCACAACATTTGACTGGGCCAATATGCTTGATGATTATAGCGTGGCTTATACCAAAGCTCAGGGTGATGCTGTAGCCAATCTCATGTATGCATGTGGCGTGAGTGTCGATATGTCCTACGGTACCGGAGCCAGTGGTGCTGTTACTGCTAATGTTGCCAATGCGTTGGTCAACAACTTTGGTTACGACCAGGGAGTATGTGTGCTTTATCGCCAATACTACACTCTTGATAAGTGGAACGATTGTATATATAATCAACTTAAGGAGTATGGTCCCGTACAGTTTGCCGGACGCAATGACGGTGGCGGACACTCATTTGTGTGTGACGGATATGCCGAAGGTGACTATTTCCATATCAATTGGGGCTGGGGCGGCTCGAGCGACGGTTTCTTCAAGCTTACTGCGCTTGACCCATCGTCCCAAGGTATAGGAGGGTCATCAGCCGGATATAACTCCAACCAATATGTAATTGGCAATATATGTCCTCCCCGTGCTGACAGTCAGCTATATAAGGCTATGTATGTAAGTACAGCGATGTCGGTATCGACCAACGAAGTGACACTCGGTTCTTCTTTCCAACTCGGTGGTGGATTCTATAATAGCGGTACTGCAACAATGGATGTGATGTTTGGTTACCGGCTGGTAGCACAGGACGACACCACGACCGATAAAAATCTGTTCTATAGCACTAATCTTGCTCCCAGATATGGCTTCAAACAACTTGAAATCACCTTGCCGACGACTCTTGCTTCCGGTGTGTACAAGCTATATCCTATATGGAAAATATATGGCGAAAATCAGTGGCAGAATTATTTGATAGCCATTTCCAATCCCCAGTATGTCAATGTCGTTGTCAGCGGGACCAAGGCAACCCTGAGTATGCCTCAGTCAGCTATGCTGACAGGTGAGATATCTTCGTTAGATTCGCCATTCTTTGTTGGCAAAGAATTTGAATTGTCAGCCATGTTTAAAAATGAGTCTGAAGCCGAGTATCTTGGAAATATCTTCGCTGTACTGTTTGACAATACCGGAAAGACCCATATAGCTTCGGCCGGAAATATCATGACCGATGTTCTTCCCGGTGAGTCGATAGATGTCAACTATTCATCGACATTTGTTGCCGTGAGCGGGCAGACTATTACCCCCGGGGACTACCTCATTGCCTTTGCCGACGAGCAAGGTCGCATTATTACCGGTGGCTATCGTATAAATGTAGAGGCAACTCCTGAAGCAGGTAAGGCTGAAGTCACTTCGCTTACTATTAAAGATGCCGATAAGGTTAATGCCACGCGCATGGATATCTCGATGGATGTCAAGTGTACGTCGGGCTATTTTATCGACCGACTCACGGTCTTTGTATTCCCCGCTACCGGTGGTTATAATCTTGACGCTGCTGTCACCCCCATGATGTATATCAAGGCAGGAGATACCCAGACTATAAATATGATTGTTTCGTTTGGAGGTCTGGAAGTAGGCAAGAGTTACTTTATTGCTGTACATGATGGCAGCAGTTTTGTCAGTGGTCAGTATCATT
Source organism: Muribaculaceae bacterium (assembly GCA_017621845.1). Lineage (GTDB taxonomy): Bacteria > Bacteroidota > Bacteroidia > Bacteroidales > Muribaculaceae > CAG-873. Next base: position 331 of record JAGASI010000011.1, on the reverse strand, counting down.
TTACAGTTGACTCTATTACCGGCGTCGAGAGCGTTGTTGTTGATGACCGTGTAATTGACACTGAAGTATACACCACCTCGGGTGTCAAGGTTTCGGCTGATAGTTTGACCCCGGGTCTCTATATCGTGCGTGAGCGTCATGTGGACGGGTCAGTCACTGTCACCAAGCGCTTGATTAAATAACGTTATCCTATTATTGCTGTCCGATAAAACTCGACGGCGGCAAAAATGTATGGCTCGACTGCTGATTTTCAGCGGTCGAGTCTGATTTTATTCTTAGACAAGCCCCAGTCAGTCGAAAAGAGAGGGTAAGGGAGGTCCTGATGCGGCAG
>JAGASI010000010.1 GCA_017621845.1 Muribaculaceae bacterium | reverse complement strand
GGCTAAATTAGCTGTGAATCAGATATTTATAATCATGTCGCAACCAATCCTGCATACATTGAGGTTCGCCTATAAAATATGGCTTTGATAAAGACGACCATGAGATTTTAAATGTAGATTTTAAATGAAAGAGCCGTGCATTAATTGAATAAATAATTTCTATAAGTGGAGAGGATTGGGAGATTATTATTACTTTTGTAGATTAAATAACTATACAACATGGAAGGACAAGAAACTCCACGCATGATATATCGGCCGGCAGCCGAGAATGGGCTTGTGTTAGGCGCTTATTTCTCGGTACTGGCTATTATGGGACTGATGGTGATATACTATCCGGTGTTGTCATGGGTAGTATTGCTCATGATGCTGTGTGTGCCGTTTATTGTCTTCCGGTATATGCGTCGAGCTGCAGTGTCGGCTAACGGCACTGCACGGTATGCCGATACGGCCCTTCATGGTATTTCGATGGTGATATTTGCCACTCTGATTATGAGCATGGTGGTATATATATATTTGAAATTTATAAACCCCGATTATATATTTAATACTGTTAATGGAATGATTGTCGCATTAAAAGACAGCGGGCGACAGGAGGACCTTGAAATAGCCGAACAGTTGGGACGTGTCGTCGAAGCCCATGCTCTGCCGTCGGCAATCAAAATGGTAATACCACTGGCTGTACTGACTGTGATATCGGGATTTATACTCTCGTTAATACTTGCTCCAATTGCTATGAGACGGCCCCGTGGACACTCCGGCGAGGCATCACCTAATCCTGATGGATGGGGTAAGCGCGATTAGCATTATTAATAAGTTTAAATCAGATTAATTTATAATTTAACTTCCCAATATTTCTCTATATGGATATTTCAGTTGTCGTTCCTCTGTATAATGAAGCCGAGTCGTTGCCCGAGCTTGAGGCCTGGATACGTCGTGTCATGGAGGAAAACAATTTTACTTACGAGATACTATTTATCAATGATGGCTCGACCGATGAGTCATGGAAAGTTATTGAAAAACTCAGTGAGAGTAATCCTAATGTCAAGGGTGTGAGCTTTCGTCGCAACTATGGTAAATCTCCGGCATTGAACACCGGCTTTCAACGCACGCGAGGAAATGTTGTCATCACTATGGATGCCGACTTGCAGGATAGTCCCGACGAGATCCCCGAGCTTTACCGCATGATAACCGAGGAGGGTTATGACCTGGTGTCGGGGTACAAGAAAAAACGTTATGACCCTCTGTCCAAGACTATACCCACCAAGCTGTTCAATGCCACGGCACGCAAGGTCAGCGGTATCAAAAACCTCCATGACTTTAACTGTGGACTGAAGGCTTATCGCTCGGCAGTGGTCAAACACATAGAGGTATATGGTGACATGCACCGCTATATACCGTATCTGGCTAAAAATGCCGGATTTGGCAAGATTGGCGAGAAAGTTGTACAACACCGGGCACGTAAGTATGGTAAGACCAAGTTTGGCCTTGACCGATTTGTCAACGGATATCTTGACTTGTTGACGCTATGGTTTACAGGTAAGTTTGGTGCCAAACCCATGCACTTTTTTGGGCTGATGGGGTCGTTGATGTTCTTTCTGGGCTTTATTGCCGTTATCGCTGTGGGAGCCATAAAGTTATATAATATGTATCATGGCAATCACTACATATTGGTTACTGATTCACCCTATTTTTATATCTCACTGGTGTTGATGATACTGGGCAGCCAGTTGTTCCTGGCCGGATTTGTAGGCGAGCTGGTAGTTAGAAATTCGCCCGGTCGTAATCAATATGAGATAGAACAAGAATTAAATATTAAACAACCTATAAATTAATATGAGGGTCGGTCAGTTTGACCTGTCCGCTAATTCATACAAACCATGCAGTTTAACCAACTATTAACTCAACGATATTCGTGTCGGGCCTATAAAACCGAGCCTGTTGACGACCAATTGCTACTCGACGTTATGGAGGCTGCTCGTCTGGCACCTTCGGCATGTAACAAACAGCCGTGGACATTTATCGTCGTGCGTGACGAGACTACTCGACATAAGATATTGGCTAAGTCTCGACCGGCATTTCTTGATGCACCGGTTGTCATCGTGGCATGTGGTCACCATGACCTTGCCTGGCATCGTCAGGCCGATGACAAAGACCACACCGATATAGATCTCGCCATAGCTGTCGAACACTTGACGTTGTCGGCTACAGACCATGGATTGGCGTCGTGCTGGGTATGTAGCTTTGATGTCGAGGCTACAGTCGAGGCTTTATCACTGCCCCATGGAGTGGAGCCTGTGGCTCTTCTTCCTATAGGATATGCCGCCGAAGGTGATCCTCTGCCTCAAAAGATACGCAAACCCATGCAAGAAATCATCAGATGGGAAAAATACTGATACATAAGATTAAACTTTTATTGTTGGCAGTGGGAGCAATATTGTTGACACTGACATCATGTAACACCTCGGGATGTACCGACAACCGCAGTGCAATACCGTTGGCCGAATTTTATTCCTCATCATCAGGTCAGGTTATTGCACTCGATTCTCTGCAGATACACGGCATAGGCGCGCCCGGGGACAGTATGCTGGTAACACCCGGCGATAAAATATCCCGGGTATATCTTCCGATGCATGCCACAGCCAATACTACCTCATGGTGTATCAGCTATAAATGGAAAAACCTCGATTTTCCTGAACTCAATGACACCATCAGTCTTGATTACCAAGCTGAGCCTTGGTTTGCCTCAGATGATTGTGGCGTGATGTACCGTTATAATGTTGACCGATGCTCCTACACCGACCATCTCATAGACTCGGTGTCCATAGCCACCCCGTTGATTACCAATCTCGATCAGGTCGCTATTAATATATACTTCCGTGTTGATGCCGAGGCTTCCCAATCCACGTCCGGCAAAATCATAAAGCTATGAAACGACTGTTAATGACAGCCATTGGGCTGATATTGATCTTGAGCGTTGTTGTTCCCGGCATAATGGCACAGCGCCGCATCACACCGGTTACGGCTCCTGATGCCCGCCGTCAACCTGTCGACTCGGCATTGATACTTAAGCGCCAGCTTGAGCAACGCCGTGCCCGCTCTACCCACTATCATGATGCCCAGGGTCGCACAATCATGGTTGATACCGTTACCGGTACCGAGTGGATTGACTCTACTTTGTTGCCGGCGCCTCCCAAGATGAAATATCCGTTACTATGTGACGTGACGGTGGGTGTGAATATCTGGGATCCGATAATGAGAATATTCGGACAGAAATATGGAGGTGTCGACTTTTCGGCGTCGCTGAATATGCATAACCGTTATTTCCCTACATTTGAAGCCGGCTTCGGTATGTCCAAGAACACTCCCTCGGGTAATAATTTTACTTACCGTTCACCCTTGGCTCCATACTTCAAAATCGGTGCCGACTACAATTTTTTATATAATTCCAATCCCGATTATAAATTTTTTGCCGGTGTGAGATATGGGTTCTCGGCTTTCAAATATGAAATTCCTGATGCAACACTCTCGGGTGACTATTGGGGAGACCCTGTACATATCACTATTCCCTCGACTTCGGTGACCGCTGGATGGTTTGAGGTAGGTATTGGTCTCAGAGTAAATATATGGGGGCCTTTTTCGGCCGGATGGTCAATCAAGTACCACACACTGCTTCACCACTCGTCACCCAAGACGGGCAATCCATGGTATATACCCGGTTATGGCACTTTCAACTCGTCGCTGTCGGGAGCTTTTACGTTTTCATATACTATAGGACTGAACAAAAATAAGACACCGGAGGTTAATATTCCGGATAACCAACCTGCCACTGAGCCCGAGGAGCACTCCCCGCGTCAGTCTTCCAAAAACCGAGTCTTGCCTTCGGACAACGATGAAGTATCCACTGATTCAGGATATTGAATGCGTTGAGCGAAACGATAATGCTGGCAGGTATATAAAGAATGTCGATATGAAACGTATTATAGTCATCGGGGCATCTTCAGGCATGGGATATAAGGTGGCCTCAGATTTTGCTCGCATGGGATGGAAAGTAGGAGTATCGGCTCGCCGTACCGAACCATTGGCCGCGCTTCAATCCCAATATCCCGACAACGTACAATATACCTACATAGATGTCACTGCCTCAGACGCCGTCAAACACTTCTATGACCTTATAGAGCGACTTGGTGGCATGGATGTAATGTTGTTGTGTGCCGGAACGGGATGGAACAACCCCGAGCTTGACCCGGCCAAGGATATGCACACACTTCAGGTCAACGTAATGGGGTTTACACGTATGGTAAACGCCGCCTATAAATACTTCAAGGATACCGCTAATGTCAACCGGGGTCAGATTGCGGCCATAACTTCCATTGCCGGCACCAAGGGCATCGGCATCTCGGCAACCTACAGTGCCTCCAAAGCCTACCAGTCCCGATACCTTCAAGCGATTGACCAGCTTGCCCATCAACAACATGTCAATGTCGCCGTTACCGAGATACGCCCCGGATTTGTCAATACCGATTTGTTGGATGTATCACGGCACAATTATCCCATGCTGATGTCAGTTGACTATGTGGCACCGCGTATCGAGCGCGCCATACTGCGTCGCCGCCGTGTCACAACTATCGACTCCCGATGGGCCGTAGTCACTGCTCTATGGCGTTTAATCCCCAACCCAATCTGGCGTCGTATCGCTCTCGACAATCCAGCCAAGTAATATAAACAGTCTCTTAATTTAACTCGATTTTGCTTCTTAATTATAAACTTAGGAGGACATACAATAAATATAGGTTTATATAAGGAGCTGTTGAAACATCAGTTGGTCAATATTGCCAATATAGTGGCAGTATTGGCTTTTTTATTAACTCTTAACATCTTACTATTAGCATATTGTCTAACTTTGCAACGATTTTCCCTTAAACCATAACATATCACATCTCAATAAAATATAATCGATGAAATTCTGCACATCACTGATTATTTCGTTAGTATTAGGGGGCACGACGGTCCATGCGGCTACTGAGTTGACCCTTGATGATTGTCTTAAAATTGCTCTGAGCGAAAGTCCTACCATCCAAGTCGCTGATATAGAGATTAAACGCACCGATTATTCGCGTAAGGATGTATTAGCTCAACTTCTTCCAACCGTATCATTTGGTGCTCAATATAATCGCACACTTGCCAAACAGACCATGTACATGAATCTCGGCTCTTACCCGGGGATGGGTGATGAGACCGAGGGAGGGACTACACAAGAGTCCTCATCCGAGTCCAAGAAAAATGACGGTATCAAGATGGGACTTGACAACTCCTACTCGGTAGGATTTCAAGCTTCAGTGCCATTGATCGCGCCCCAGCTGTGGGCCTCGCTCAAGCTTTCCGATGCCCAGATACTCCAGAGTGTCGAACAAGCCAGGGCTTCACGCCTTGATCTTATCAATCAGGTTAAAGATGCCTATTATGCACTCTTGTTGGCCAAGGACTCCAAGAAAGTCATTCAACAAAGCTATGACATGGCGGCCCTTACCCATGATATATATTCCAAACGGTTTGCGCTGGGCGATGCCTCAGACTATGACGTCCTGCGCACATCGGTAGCTATGAAAAACGTTGAGCCCGAGCTTATTCAGGCTGACATAGCTATACGGCAGGCCCATCTCCAGCTCATGGTGTTGATGGGGGTTGATCGCGATACCGACTTTGATGTGGCCGGACAACTCTCAGACTATGAGAAAACCATGTATGAAGACGTCATGTCTCTACCGACCGACTACTCCAATAATACCTCTCTGGTAATGAATAACCTGCAAAATCAGACCCTCGAGCAGGCTCTCCGCGTCAATAAGATGGCATGGTATCCCACTCTGGCCCTCTCAGCCAACTACAACTGGACGGCTATGTCCAATGGATCACCTTTCAAGAACCTCAGATGGTCGCCCTACTCAACTGTTGGCCTTACACTCAGTTTTCCCCTTTTTCAGGGCGGGTCACGCTACAATGCTATCAAGTCATCAGAACTGCAACTGATGCAGAATCGTCTCCAACGTGACAATATCGAGCGGACAGTTGACATGCAGGTTAAGCTCGCTAAAGACAACATACATCTAAATGTCAAGCAGATTGCCACTTGCTCAGAGAGCGTCAAACAGGCCGACCGAGCCCACACCATCATGCAAGAAAGCTTTAACATCGGTGCCGCCTCTTATCTTGACCTGCGTGACTCAGAGCTATCCCTTACCCGTTCGCGATTGAGTTATTTCCAGGCCATCTATAATTACCTTGTGGCCAACAGCGACCTCGAGTATCTCCTGGGCTCGGCCAATACTGATATCAACAAATAAATAAAAATTACAAGTCATCATATTATATCATCACAATGAACTACCGATATACCCTTCCTACCTTGGCTCTTATGGTGCTTGGCATGGCTGCCTGTGGTGGCAGTGACGATGCCAAAGACCGGGATGCCGCACAAACTAAAGACGAAATTGCCGTCATCGAGGTCACTACCGCTACGGTGCAAGACGTTGACCAAGTCAAGGAATATACTGCTACCGTTGAGGCATTTAACACCAACAATATCAGTCCAAGCTCTCCAAACCGCATCAAATCAATCACCGTGGAGGCCGGTGACCATGTCTCGCGAGGGCAAACTCTTGTAATCATGGATAACACCAATGCCTCACAACTTAAAGTTACTCTCGACCAACTCGAGCGTGATTACAACCGGGCTGTCCAGCTGTTGAATATCGGTTCGGGCACTCAGGCTCAAGTAGACCAACTCAAGGCCCAAGTTGATGCCCAGAAGACCCAGTACCATAACGTCTTGGAAAATACTGTACTGAAATCGCCCATTACCGGTGTTGTGACTGCCCGCAACCAAGACCCCGGCGATATGTCCGGCTCCACGCCTATTCTTACCGTGGGGCAGATTACGCCATCGGTCAAACTTATCATTTCAATTACCGAGAACGACCGCTCGATTATCAAAGCCGGCATGTCGGTGAGCGTATCGTTTGATGCTTTCCCCGGTGAGACAATCGATGCCTCCATATCACGCATCTACCCCAATATCGATCCCGCGACACGCACTTTCCAAGCCGAGGTTATTGTTCCCAATAGAGATGGACGCCTGTTCCCGGGTATGTTTGCCCGTGTCAAACTTTCGCGAGAGACTCAACGGCGTGTCGTTATATCAGACCGTGCCGTAGTCAAGCAGAAAGGCTCGGGTAACCAATATGTATATGTATACAAAAACGGTACAGTATCCTATAACAAGGTCGAACTTGGCCAACGGTTGGGTGACTCCTATGAACTCATATCCGGCGTCTCAGAAGGCGATACCATCGTTATTGCCGGTCAAAGCCGACTCAATGACGGGTCCAAAGCCCAAATCAAGAAGTAATCGCTCAAACTTATCATCCAATCCCATAAAAAAACAATGAGTCTATACGGAAGCGCGGTCAAGCGACCTATCATGACTACCCTGTGCTTTGTCGCTGTGGTAATCATGGGCTTGTTCTCATTGAGCAAGCTCCCCATCGACCTATATCCCGATATCGAGACCAACACCATCATGGTGATGACCTCCTATCCCGGCGCCTCAGCCCAGGATATTGAGCAGAATGTCACTCGCCCACTCGAGAATGTTCTTAACTCTGTGTCCAATCTTAAACATATCTCGTCCAAGTCGCGTGAGAATATCTCGGTAATAACACTCGAGTTTGAGTATGGTAACGACATTGATGTCATTACCAACGATGTGCGAGACAAATTGGACATGATAGCATCCCAGTTGCCCGACGATGCCGAGAACCCCACCATCTTCAAGTTCTCGACCGATATGATTCCTATCATGTTACTGTCGGTCCAAGCCAGCGAGTCTATGCCCGGTCTTTACAAAATCCTCGAGGACGCTGTCACCAACCCCTTGGCTCGTGTCCCCGGTGTCGGTTCGGTATCTATTTCGGGTGCTCCCAAGCGCGAGATACACGTCTATGTCGATCCTGCACGCCTTGAAGCATACAACCTTACCATCGAGGGTATATCATCTATCGTTGCCAATGAGAACCGTAACATTCCAGGCGGCTCGTTTGATATCGGTAACGATACATATTCGATGCGTGTTCAGGGTGAATTTACATCATCTGACCAACTCAAGAACCTCGTTATAGGCACCCACGACGGACGCAACGTCTATCTCTCGGATGTAGCCAAAATTGATGACTCCCTCGAGGAAAGAGCTCAGGAAACTTATAATAATGGACTAAAGGGAGCCATGATTGTAGTCCAGAAACAGTCGGGCGCCAACTCGGTGGAGATTTCCAACAAGGTGCTGAAGATGTTGCCCGATTTACAGAAGCGCCTCCCCTCGGATGTCAAGCTTGACATCATTGTTGACACCTCGGACAATATCCGCAATACCATTGACTCGCTTATCGAGACTGTGCTGTATGCACTTCTGTTTGTGGTGCTGGTAGTATTTCTGTTCCTGGGCCGGTGGCGTGCTACTGTTATTATTACCATCACCATTCCTATATCCCTGATAGCCTCATTTATCTATCTGGCGATAACGGGAGACTCGTTGAATATAGTATCACTGTCGGCACTGTCCATATCTATCGGTATGGTGGTGGATGATGCCATCGTGGTATTGGAAAATGTCACGACCCATATCGAGCGAGGCTCAGACCCCAAACAAGCTGCCGTCCATGGTACCAACGAGGTGGCCATCTCGGTTGTAGCCTCGACGCTGACCCTTATCGCAGTATTCTTCCCGCTGACCTTGGTTACCGGTATGACCGGCGTTCTCTTCCGTCAGTTGGGCTGGATGGTGACCATAATGATGGTTATCTCTACAACATGTGCGTTGTCGCTCACTCCTATGTTATGTAGCCAGATGTTGCGCCTCAACCATCATCATTCCAAGCTCTATAATATCTTCTTCCGTCCTATTGAAAAGGGGCTTGACGCCTTTGATAATGGCTATGCTTCCTTGTTGCGTTGGGTGGTGTCACACAAGATTATCACCATCGTTCTGTGTCTGGCAACTTTCTTTGGCTCATTGCAATTGGTCAAACATGTGGGTACTGAGTTTTTCCCCACCAATGATGACGGACGTCTGGGTGTCAATCTTGAGCTGCCTATCGGTACACGCGTGGAGGTCTCAAAGGAAGTGACCGACCGTCTGGTCAAGGAGTGGCAACAAAAGTACCCCGAGATAAAGACCATCAACTATAGTGTAGGCTCGGCAAGCAGTGATAATACATGGGCCTCGCTGTCAGATAACGGCCCTCATATCGTCTCGATGAATATCAAACTCAGTGACCCGGGTGACCGTGACCGACATATAACCGACATCGCTGCCGGCATGCGACAAGACTTGCTACAATATCCCGAGTATAAGAAAGCGTTGGTCAATGTCGGTGGTAACCGTGGAGGCTCGATGGGTGGTCAGTCAACTGTGGACTTTGAAATCTATGGCTATGACTTTGACGAGACTGACTCGGTGGCACAGATGCTCAAGGCCGAGTTGCAAAAAATACCCGGCACTGCCGATATCACCATTTCTCGTTCAGACTACCAACCTGAATACCAGATAGACTTTGATCGCGAGAAACTCGCTATGTATGGCTTGAACCTTGCCACAGCGGCTACTTATGTGCGCAACCGTATCAATGGTGCCACTGCATCCAAATTCCGCGAAGATGGTGAGGAATATGACATAAAAGTCATGTATAACAAGGAGTCCCGTCAGTCTATAGAAGATATCGAGAATATATTGATATATAATGCTCAGGGCCAATCGGTGCGTATCAAGGACGTGGGCAAGGTCGTCGAGCGCTTCTCACCGCCGACTATCGAGCGTAAGGACCGCGAGCGTATCATCACTGTCTCGTCAATCGTTCAAGGCGTGCCTATGAGTCAGGTGGTCACTGCCGCCCGTGCTGCTATAGACAAGATGGATATACCCCAGGGTGTCTCTATCAGTATTGCCGGTAGTTATGAAGACCAGCAAGAGTCATTCGGCGACCTGCTGATGTTGGCAGTCCTGATTGTCATCCTCGTGTATATAGTGATGGCAGCCCAGTTTGAAAGCTATACCTACCCGGCTATCATCATGACTTCACTTCTGTTTGCCTTCTCGGGTGTGTTCATCATTCTCTACCTCACCGGTCACACCCTTAACATCATGTCAATGATTGGTGCCATCATGCTTATAGGTATTGTCGTCAAAAACGGTATTGTGCTCATCGACTATATCACCCTGAACCGCGAGCGAGGCCTGTCGATACGCCGTGCTGTGATTGACGCCGGCCGTTCACGTCTGCGTCCAGTAGTCATGACCACTCTCACCACTATCCTCGGTATGATACCTATGGCGGTAGGCACCGGCCAGGGTGCTGAGATGTGGCGTCCCATGGGTACGGCCGTAATCGGTGGCTTGACTTTCTCGACAATATTGACGCTGTTGTTTGTCCCTGTACTCTATTGTGTATTTGCCCGTCGTGGCATCAAACGCCAACGTCGCAAATTCCACAAGCGTCTCGCCAAACAGCAGAAAGCCGAGGCTAAAAAACTCTTAGAACAAAATAATTAACAACCATTTCCGGGAGCCGAGGTGAAGTATTCATTCCACCTCGACTCTCATACAAATACTCACCGCTTAAACAATGAAATCAGTACTGATAACATTCGACCAGGCCCACTATGAGAATATCATTGAGTTGCTGACTAAACTCAACTGCCGAGGCTTTACTGCATGGCCTGAGGTGACAGGTCGAGGCTCGGTCAAGGGAGAGCCCCATTACGGCTCCCACGCATGGCCTGCTCTCGCTCAAGCTATCATCACCATTGTCCCCGATGATCGCGCCGATGCCCTCCTTCAAGGCCTCAAAGCTCTTGACGACGCACGCCCCAAACTCGGCCTACGCGCTTTCTCATGGACAATCGATAAGTCGATATAAATTGTCTTAATCTTTACAAATTTTGCTCACACATTATTTCGCTTTATAGAAGACCTTCTGATTTATCAAAATAATATTTGATTGAGAACATAAAACGATATAACATCTACCGATTAAGCCGAGTCGCCACATAGCGCCTCGGCTTTTTTACAGCTTGTTCATAGTCAAGTTACAAGTCTTTAGCATTGGTACTTGTGCGTGTTGTCGATTTTAACATTTCCATGTTTGTGCTTTATTGCCAAATGTTATACCTTTGTCAAAGGCCTTATATCCGGGCATATATGACTTTTTGTTTCATTCCTGTCACTATAACGTTACGCCGTTCCGTCTGGAATTACCGGAGTCGGGGTCGGTAAATATAATTATGGCAGATGAAGACATCAATGCTGAACCCGAATATTTCAATATGCAAGGCGTGCGCGTAGCCGACCCTGTGTCCGGTCAACTCCTGATACGTCGTCAAGGTACCCGCATTGATAAAATATCGTTTAAATAAGGCATGCGGCCTGTATATACTCGATGAAATAGGCGGGTCTCGGATTGTTTTGTCCGAGACCCGACATCGTTTATAGTATGAAGTGAGATGGAAACCCTCCTTAGGATGGATATTAAACCATGTGGACGATATGGTTTAAGATTTCGGAGTTTGGGAAAGAGGAAGAATGAGTGTCTATTTCAGGTTGTCTTGGGCTGAGCGTAGAATACGGCGACATACCGTGTCTTTGCTTTTGTTGATGTATTCCTGGAGTATGTCACGTGCCAGTTGTTTCTCCTGAGTGGAGACATTGTCGTATTGGTCGACTTTTTTGGTAATCTCATATGTTTGAGTCACAACATTTTGCAATACTATGCCATTGTCATCAAATATACTGAGTTTTTTTGCTTCTTGCATGAATTTTTCAAACCACGAGCCGCCATATTTTACCGAGCTCTTAGATTTATTTTTTGAACCATTGACCGAGTCGCCATTATTGACACTATAATATGGGGTATTGTTATAGTATATGGTGCCGTTAAATTTGCTGCCACTTGATTGGGATTGACGATAGGAGAGAGTTGTGGCATAGGTGGTTATAAGCATGCCGGTAATCTTGTCTTTCTCTTTTTTCCAAGTTATAGCATAAGCATATCGATAGTTTCCGGAGGAATCTTCATTCTTGGGAGCCAAGAACAGGGCATACTGGTAGTTGACTCCGGGTTCGGTGGTAAGTAGAACGCCACTGCCATTGCCGTTGCCAACAGCGAGTGAAACATTGGGGTCATTTTTCTTGTAAATTCCACTACTAAGGCTGTAGGCGTTTTCTTTGTCTTTGTTAAAGGCCTGAAGAATGTTATTGATAAGTTTGAACTGAATGCTATTGACGGTGAAGTTATAAATATCGCTCTGTGACTGTTTTATGCCCTTGCCGGTATCTTTGGATAGGGAATGATTTTCGGTATAAGTAACTGCCGGATTTTCAAGAAAACGTTCAAAAGCTTTTTTGATATTGGTTTGTCCCGACATTGTGAATGGTGCCAGAGACACGATGAGGATTGTGAGAGATTTAAGTTTCATATTTATATGTATCTAAGTGTATTATGATGAATATTTATTGACTGTACAAATGTTATAGCATGATGGAGTATTTGATGTCTGGGTCGGCTGTTGACAGGTCGTACACCGGGTTGTCCTCGGTATAGGGTATATCCTCGGGGTAGAGTGTATGTAACTCGTTGTTAGCTTGCCGTAGAGATAATTGTTCGGCTAATTCGATTTGGGCAATTTTTACAGCACTTTCATTTTCGATGCGTGCGACAGCCAATCTCACCATTTCGTCTACATCGGTCTTGGATTTAGGGGTCGACTTGGATGATGGATGGTGAGAAAATGCTATAGGAGACTGAGCATCGGTGACGTGTTCGGTGATTATTGTGTCTTGGGGTACATCATTATTTGGGGTATTGGTGAATGAACGGTCGGGAATCCGTGCGGTATCGTGAGAGATGACTTGATTTTCAAGAGTCATGTCATTCCCGACAACCATCATTACCAGGCCGGTAATGAAGGCGACGCCGGCTATGGCGGCCGCCACCTTCAGAATGGTGAGATACCTCGGGCGATGAGGTACGCTTGTTTTAAGGGTAAACTCTTCCCATTCGTGGTCAATGTCTATTATCGGTTCAGGCTGATAGGCTCCTCTGAGGCTCGAGTTTACTTCATATAAATCCATCAACTCAGGGTCTTGGCCTATCATAGCTATGTCTTCGGCTGTCAGTGTCTTGGGACAGTCTACAATTTTAGCGATTAATATGTCTTGTTGTTCCCGGGTCATGTGTGACGGTTAAAGTGGGTTCTTAATTTTTTTAATGATGACACGATATTCTTGTTTATCGATGCTACTGATATATTGAGTAATCGGGCCGACTCTTTATAGCTGAGACCTTGACGATAGACGCTGTCGACCACCTGTTGCTCGCGAGGTGTGAGCAGAACCTTGACAGCGAGTGAGACTTGTTGGTCGCGGTATTCGGTCGCCTCGGCATCGTCTTCGACCATTAACGTTAGTGACTGATGTACCCGGTCTATCATGCGGCTCTTGTTGATAGTGTTAAGGCAGTTGTTCCTCACTGCCCTTATCACGTAAGCCTCGATATTCTCGATAGCAATTTCAGACTCCCACACCTTCACAAACACATTCTGCACCACGTCACGTGCTTCATGCTCATCATGTAGCATGCTCATAGCGAGCCTCAGCGCAGGCGGATAAAGTCTCTTATAGATGTGTTCAAATTCAGATAGTGGATAAGACATCACGTCGTTAATGATTGGCAAAAAAAGTGTCAGCTATTCAGCTTGAGAACTATTCGGTGTAGCCTTGCTATTGTAAGAACTTATGTCCGATTAATCCATGTTTATTATAAAGACAACCCGACACGTCAAATCATTACCCCAAAGTTAAAAAAATGGTCGTTGTTGTAAAATAGATATTGTTTTTAGCTCTCTGTTTGTTACGGCTCTCTCATTTTAAAATGCATTGTTGTATCAGTGAAAGACATATTTTATAGGCATTTTATAGGCATATTACGGTGTCCACAAAAATTGATAAATTTCAATGAAAGCACCGTGGCATTGCAAAGAAGTCACGGCAAAAATCAGTTATGCCGTGGCCGTGTTAGGAATAAAAGCCGACAACCCGAGATTGAGAAAGCACGGTATACGATAGTCTGGCGGCTATGCAGCATTGCCCAAAACAATCCATCGCCTTTTGCCATTCGGGTATCAACGAGACCGGGCCGAATTTCTGTGATTAAAATAGGAGTCTCCTTTGATTTATGCTGGAGCGATTTGGTATAGTTTATTTGAAATGCTTTTGATGCACTATATGACGGTGCTATGGGCGCGGGTTGTAATCCTCCAACAGAGGTAATGGCTACGAGATGCCCCGAATTTTGGTTTTCAAAAATCTTATAGATGGAATCAATTGCGTTAGTCCATCCAATCACATTCACGGAGAGGGTCACAAGTTCAGTTGACAAATCCAAGTCTGGATTCAGTTCGCCAACTCCGGCACAAATTATCGCAAGATCCAAATGCCCGAATTTCGACATTACGTTTTTCAGCATAAAATCAAACGAAGACAAGTCTGCAACGTCACATTGAAAAGCGACAGTGCAATCCGGGTTCTCTTTAATTTGCCTTTGCAGGATTTCATTCCGCCGTCTTGTAATAGCAACAGTGTTGCCCGTCGTGGTATAATGCTTCCACAACTCATATCCAATTCCAGAGGTCGCTCCTATAATAAGTGTGTTCATCTGTCAATTTTTATGATTTAATCATCAAAGTTGCAACCAATAAAAATAAAAACTCTCAACATATGTTGAGAGTCAAGGATTTTAACACTAAAAATGTAAGTTTTTTCTGATACGGCTAAGGTATGTAGGCGTTATGAGTAGAAAAGAGGCTATGTCTTGAAGCGGGATTTGCTCTATGAAATCGGGATATTTTTCAACGAGTTCGAGATACCGCTCGGTTGGAGACGTCTTATGAAGATTGAGGTAACGACTATAAGCTTCTTCCAAAACGACGGCTGATATTTGGGGAATTAAATCAGGATGGTTGTGTATGAGATAATCACGAATAGCGTTCAATGGCACTTGCAATACCGTTGAGTCGCATCCTGCCACGATTGAAATCATAGACGGCTTATTGAAAAGGAATGATTGGGTGAAATCAACTATACACTCGTTTTCAAATGTAAAGCCGGTGACGGCATAATCGTCTTTTGATGTCAGCACGCAGTATTATTCGTCAGCCTTTTCGTCAAAAAGTTCTTTGATTTTGGCTTGCAATACTTTTTTAGGAGGAAGATTCAGCTGGTACTCTGCAACAAGGGTCGGTGACAAAGAGCGAGACATTGCATATTCAACAACTTCGTCGTCCTTATCCTTACAGAGTAGGATGCCAATGCTTGGGTTTTCGTGCGGTTTCCGCACATCACGGTCAAGGGCTTCAAGGTAAAATTCAAGTTGACCGAGGTCTGTGGGATGGAATCTACCCATCTTGACCTCAAACGCCACGAGGCATCTAAGTTCACGGTGGAAGAATAGCAAATCAATTCTGAAATCCTCAGTTCCTACTTGGAGACGATACTCTTGCCCCATATAGATGAAGTCTTTACCTACTTCAAGAATAAAGTCTTTCATTTTAGCAATGATGGCTTGTTTCATTGAATACTCATCGGCATAAGTCTTTTTGCCGAGGAAGCCCATTACATACCTGTCTCTGAACGACCTCTCCGATGATGGAGCAATTTCTCTCAGCACTGCTGAGAGTTTTGGTGCATCAATCATCGTGCGTTCAAATAAACCGCGAGAAATAAGCTTATCAAGTTCGCGTGTCGAAAGGCGTTCTTCAGCCGTGAGGTGAATGTAAAAATCTCGTTCCTCGGGAATTTTACAACGAGACATTATCGTGAGATTGTTAGTCCAGTTAATTTGTCTCAGCAGTGCTGAGAGTTTTTCATCAGCTTCACGATATGTCTCATAGAACTGTTTCATTCTCCAAAGGTTTTTATCTGAATAACCTTTGGAATCCTCAGTATTGGCGGCAATATAATCGGCAAGTTGACGTATAACACCATCTCCCCATTGCGAGTTGGCAATACGATATGACAATCTTTCTCCAATATGCCAATACAGTTCAATCATAGCTGTATTAGCGATACGATAAACCTTATTTTTCGTATCGTTGATTAAGCCAATAATCTCGTTGAACTGACTTTTGAGTATATTGGGGTCTAATATGCTTGTTGATTCCATGCCGATTACAGTATAGACTGCAAAATTAGCGAAAATCTTTGAGATTTAAGCTATAACACGCCCGACATCGACAGAGAAAAGCTGTAGTGGTACGTTTTGGCTCATTTTTTCGCCTTTTTCGTAAGCGGCTTCAGATAAGAGGGGTTTACAATACATACGTCAGCATTAAATGCGCTCCGATTTGCTTGCTGTGTACTCTCGGATACGCAGCCCAACCTCCCCAGACTCTAATTTCCAAGTCTTCATAACTTGTGGTTCGCCAATAAAAATCTGCACCGGCGGTTAAATACAGCCTTTCCTTCAATCGGTATTTCAATGAAGCCTCCAAATGATTGAATGTTGAGTTTGACTTGTCGCCCTGTATGTTTACCGGCTTTCCTTCCGGAGTAGTCGACCAGTCAAATTTTTGGTCATATCCTTTCCATGTATAGACTTTATAGTACTGGTTGGCCACACTGACAATCAGTCGGTTTTTGAACAAAGAGGCATTGATGCCGGCCTTTATGGAGTAGCCGGAACCCCAATTATAGTTTCGGTGATAATCCCTGTAAAAATCAGTCAGGATTCCGGCGAGTATCAAGCCATTGGCATGTGCATAACCCTCAAATACAAAATCATTGGATGGGATATATTGAGCCATGACTCCGGCACCGACAGATGCGGGGGCTCCAAGTTTATATGGTACAACGCACGGGAACAAAAGATCTCGGTTAGGTTCACGTCTTTTGATGGTGTCGGAATCAAAGAAATCAAAATGCTGGTACATACCGACGGATGCCTTGATATTCTGTTTATCAACTATATCTTTTGACAACAGACGACCCACAATCTCCACCCTACTCAAGAGAGGCTGGGTCTTCATACCTTGAATTTCCATCAGAAAGGAGAAATAGTCGTAGGGCACTTTTGTCTCTCCCGCAAACTTATCTCCATACTCGATATTGATTTCGGCTGCCACTCCGGCTCGTGTGCCTTCGTCATAGTCCCATAGAGTAAGCATTCTTCCTCCCAGAGACAACTCAACGCTTATTGGAGAAATACCAAATCTTCTTCCGGAAGTTGAACGGTGTTTCCACGCATCTCCCGTTATTATACGGGTCAGTCCACGCATTGGATTTACCACAAAAGCAGCCGCTTCTCTGCCAAATCTTTCTCCACCCGAGCTTCTGTCATCCAATATTAGGTCGGAAGTCCGGTACAATACTTCTCCTATGGCAGCTCCACCTACCGGTGTTGCGATTATGTCATTGGTCGATGGATACTCACACTCCATAAACATCTCCCACATTGCGCTGCCTCCGATTGCAAATAATTCTGATTGCCAGAAGTTGAAGCCGTTGGAACGTCCTGCATTGAAGAATATGCTGCCATTATAGGGATAATCAAACATGTTTGTATGTAAGTGGTCATCATCCCACTCAAAGCCATGTTTAAAATTTTCCTTAATGCTGTTCCACGATATGCGAGCATAGTGGCCATTAAGGACATAGCGGTCAAAAGCCCACAAGCCGATATTGAAACCAACTGTTTCCGCTCCGGCTCTCCAGAAGTGCTTCTTCTGATGTCTGACTACATCTACGCTGTCTGGGAGTATTGGGCGCGTCACAATATGGCGGTATCCATATTCCGGAGTCCAGCCATATCTCTGGGCATCAGAACCTGATAATGGCACAACAGTGTCAACATCTTCTATCTGCGGATTTTGAGCGCAGATAAACATAGGTAAAAATAATATTATTGAAACTACAAATGCTTTCATTAGAGAATATCACTTATTTGAATCTGCAAAGTTTCAGCCAATAAAAATAAAAACTCTCAACATATGTTGAGAGTCAGGGATTTTAACACTGTTTGCCGTCATTTTTTTGCGGTGGGTCTTGTTCTTCGACCGCGCACCGGCTTTCAGCCGACATGCGCTACAAGCCCACTCGCGAATGCTTCGCATTTCGCAAGCGGCTCAGATGCGTCGGTGTGATATTGAGGAATGAAGCGATGTCTTTCAGAGAGAAAAGGTCGAACAAGTCAGGGTGTCGGTTCACAAGTTCATCGTAACGCTCTTGCGGTGTCTTGCAGTAGAGTGCCATGTAGCGGTCATAGACAGTAGAAAAAATGGCCTCGGTGGTATGCATTACAATCTCTTTGAGTTTGGCATCTTCTCTCATTCTCTTGACTATATCTTGAACCGGGAAGCAATATATCTCGCAAGGTGTCACCGCGACAATGGAGACGCGAGCTTTTTTTCCGAAGAATGGAAAAGTGGAATCAGACACGAACTCACCTTCAAACTCCATGCCAACAACATGCTCTGTGCCTTCAGAAGAAAAAGCCACATATTTTAAAGTGCCCGACTTAATATAACCGATGTAACGTGCCAATTCACCAACCTTGGCAAACTCCTCGCCACGCTCATAGTGGCGAAGTTTACCCTCCTTGACGCAAAGCTCACGCCAAAAGTCAGGCTCGATATGGTCGATGTATGTATTGAAGTTTTCAGACATTATCCAACGGTCACTATTGGTTGCCCGAAGAATGCAGAAAGCATCCCAAGGGTAGCAATCGTGAAATTATGCTGACCGCTGAGCCACTTTGTTATCTCACTTGGACGACGACCAAGTGCATCAGCAAACTGTTTTTTAGAAAGTCCGCGCTCATTCATCAGCTCGCAGATGCGGTCTGAAATTTCAAATGAAAGCTCGGTCTCTTTCATTATCGGCTCGGGAATTGGACCGAGCATTTCTTCGAGAGATTTAGCAGTACGTTTCATAACTCAAAAATATTGTCGGTTTCTATTGTTGATTCAGTGATTGTTACAGAACCATCCTCAACACCCTGCTTAAGAAGTTTCTCAAACTTTTGCAATGTTAACACGTATGCCTTTAGTTTTGAGTCCTCCTCGTAAGTTCTTGTGTTTTTGATATCACCATTGCCAAGTATGAGAATTTTATCTGACAGACGGATGCAATATAGACGGAGCTTTGAACTCAAAACGGGTAAAGCCACTACTGAATCAGATTCGCGCCCCTCGCGCCGGAAATAGCGTTCCAGTGCACCTGTTCTCGCTATTCGACTGACAACTGCAGCTATACGGGTATAGTCCTCGCTATAGTCTGAATCATTAATGAATTTAGCGACAAACTTCTCAAATTCATTATCAGCATCGCGGAGAAATTGCAGTGTATATAGGGTGCAATTTTCGCCCTCACCGATGAGATAGAGTTCTACTTCGCTCATAGTCGTATTCTTTGTTTTATTATTATAACGCAAAGGTACGACAAATATTTCACTCTTAAATGAAATGTTTGCAATTTTTTCAGAGAAAACCGCTCATTGAGAGGGAGCAAGAGTCGTGGTACGGGAATTTGGCTATCGCCCAAGTTCGGCTGTACTTGGCATAGCTCAAACAAGTTTAGCTCTGCTCTCGTTGGCACGAACAGTCTCGAAGACCGCTACAAAATTCCTGTAGTTGAGAGGCTGAACGCCTCACGATACGGAAACTTTTCCGCTCCGATGTAGAGGGTATCGACCACTAAGTAGCTTCGACCGGATGGGAGAAAACGCGTCGGTACCATCGGTGCGGTGTTCGATGAGGTGTTCTTGCTTCGCAAGCGACTTCGTCGATGACTTCGGACTCGGCGAGTTTTTCTCCGGCCTTGTCTTTTTCGTGGATAACCTACCATCGCACAACCTGCTCGTTGACGGCATAGTTGGAGTTGAGGGCGGTGCGGCAGACTTCGAGTGCGGAGGGTAAATCAAACGAGGCTGCGCCTATTTTGACACAGCTTCAAGGATTTTAACACTATAAATGTAAATTTTTTCTGATACGGCTAAGGTATGTAGGCGTTATGAGTAGAAAAGAGGCTATGTCTTGAAGCGGGATTTGCTCTATGAAATCGGGATATTTCTCAACGAGTTCGAGATACCGCTCGGTTGGAGACGTCTTATGAAGATTGAGGTAACGACTATAAGCTTCTTCCAAAACGAGGGCTGATATTTTGGAGATTAAATCAGGATGGTTGTGTATGAGATAATCACGAATAGCGTTCAATGGCACTTGCAATACCGTTGAGTCGCATCCTGCCACGATTGAAATCATAGACGGCTTATTGAAAAGGAATGATTGGGTGAAATCAACGATACACTCTTCTCCAAAAGAAAAGCCGGTGACGGCATAATCTCCTTTTGATGTCAGCACGCAGTATTTGAAATAGCCCGATTTGACGAAGCCAACGTATCTCCCGACACTCCCTGTTTCGGCAAAACAATCTCCTTTTGCATAGCGAACGGTCTTACCGTTAGCCATGCAATACTCGCGCATCGACTCAAAGTCGATATGTGAAAGAAAGTCGTTAATATGTGCCATAGTTTAAAATGCGGATAATGCAGGTGATTTATGATTTATTGCAACTATTTGGGATTGTCTCTCCGTTAAATTTTTCAGCGACATCTTTTTTAGTTGGCGGAATGGTTGTATGTATTATAATCAGTCAACCGGGATGACGAGGTGTTGGTCGGGGTAGAACAGGTAGGTGAGGATGGTTGTGCCGGGATAGTGTTGCCCGATGATGCGGCGGTAGTCACGTATCTGGGTCTGGTGTTCTCGGGCAGTATGGGCGGTGAATTTATAGTCTATGATTTCAATATGGCCATCGGGGAAGAACATCAGGCGGTCGATTCGCTTATTATGCAGTATACCACGGCTGTCATCATTGATATCCGGTGTTGTTTTATCTTCTGTAGGGAAGTAGACGACACATTCATTACGTACAGTTGACGGCTCGTTAAACCAGTGATTGACAAAGTCTGCTACTTGGGGGGAGTCAAGGGTTGTAGTGAGTTCATTGATAAGTTTGTCAGCGGTGAGGTCTTCGGGCACGTCGTTATGTTTGAGGTAGTGTTTGACAGCTCGTGGCAGGTCATCGCGACGGATACATAGACTCAGTATGTTATGTAGCATAGTGCCTCTAACCGACTCATCGCTGGCCAATGTAGTCTCTTTGGGGGCATCGTCTTCAGAAATATCCTCAAACTCCGAGTCAATTTCTTCATCAATAGTCAATAGTTGGGAGTATGAATTATTTAGAACCGAAGTGATTGTTGAGGATGCTTGTTGGTAGAAAAGTAGGGCAGGGGATGTTTCTACTGGTGATTTTGAGCTTTTGATTGGAGATGTGGGATAGCCAATCACCAGTTCACCGGTATTCTCATTAAAATTGGACGGCAGGTCAACCGTTAGGTTCCTTGGGCCGTCAAATCCCGGTTCAAGACCTTGCTTGAATGACGACGCGATGTTTTTGCCTATGTTGAGAGTTGGTTGATAATAGACACATAGTTCGCGGCAGGCGCGCGTGTAGGCTACATAGGTCTTATTGAGTACATCGGCTATAGCCTCGATATTATGAGTCTCATGTTCATCGGCAATAGGCGAGCCGGGAGGCACGTTCTTAGGTAGGGTGACGCGTACCGACACCGGTGTGATATCTTCGGGGACTCCCGGTAGCGTTGGCGTTTTTACCCACACGTCTTCGCCACCCTTGAGTAATTCCCATGATCCGAAAGGTATATGTACGCAGTCAAATTCGAGGCCCTTGGATTTATGTATTGTAATTACTCTTACCGCATTGTTATATCGGGGAGATGCCAGGTTCATCGAACTGCCACGTTGGTCAAGCCACCGCACAAAGGCGTGCAGGTCGTTGCCATAGCGTGTGACGTAGTCTAATACAACATCTTGAAATGACGCGATATATGCAGTCTGGGAGGTCTTGACACTATCAAGGAATTGCTGGGATATAATTAACTCTACCATTGAGGTGAGTGTTGCAGGTCGCTGTTGGATGATAGTTTCAATCAAGCATGACAGTGACATTCCGGTCGATGTCGCCGTCGCTATTTTATCATTGTTGTGTTTATCTGAGTTATTGTTTGCCTCGGGGTTGATTGCTAATTCAAGGGCCTTGACGGGATCGTTGTCTACTTGCATGAAATACTCATATCGGCTTATCATCATCATTACCTCGGGAATAGATGCATAATCAGGATTACCTTGAGGTGTTGTTTTCTGAGCGTTATATGCTCGGTCTAAGATATGCAGGATGGCAATTAAGGCTCTGACCGCCGATGAGTTGGAGAGAGACAAGGCTTCGTCGCTTAATACGGGGATGCCGGCTGATAATAGCTGATTTACAGCTTTGTGAGCCTGAGCGTTGGTGTTGGTCAATACTACAATGTCGTGCCATGGATAACCTGAATTGTGTTGACGGTTAATCTGTTCAAGCATTGTATTGAGCATCCATGCTTCTACATCTTCAGGTTCATTGGATAAGTCGTTTGCGCTATCTGATTTTTTGTTGGCAGGAGCCGGAAAGAAGTGAATATAGCCGTCGACATTTACTTTTTGTGGGCTGATATGTTGTATTACATGTTGATAGCCGGCAATGCCCAGTAAATTGGATAGAACATGGAACAGAGTGTTATTAAACTTGACGATGTCCGGAGCACTACGCCAGTTGGTATTCTCGTCCGGGGCGGCACCACGTTGTTCTGTATCGATGGGAAAATCAACATGTGCGATGGTTTCTCTGATCATCGAACTGTCTGAATTACGGAAACGGTAGATAGCTTGTTTTTCATCACCGATGATGAGGTTGTCATTGCCATTGGCAAGCGATGTGGCGACCAGAGGTTTAAGTATATCCCATTGCATACGGGAGGTGTCCTGAAATTCGTCAATGAGGAAGTGATTTAGATTAACACCTATGCGTTCATATATAAATGGCACTTCATCTTTTCCTATAATGCGAGCCAACAGGTCATTGGTGTCGGCCATAAGCAGGAGGTTGTTTGTACGGCGGAATTCGTTCAGATATTTTGTGATTAGCTTGATGAGGTCAAGCGAGTATAGTTGGGATGTAATAGCATTGATCATCCACGTGCGGCCATACAGGGAGATTATATCCTGGAAGATTATTGAAAGCTCGCTCTTGATATGGTCCGGAAGTATTTCATAGTTGGTTTTTTTGGTAAACATTACCGCAATGTCACAGGGAGTGTCTTCAACGGCAATCATAAAGTTGTCGGTAAAGTTGGCCGTGGCATGGTCGCGCCCTTCGGCGGCACGTTGTATAAATCCCTTATAAGGAGCCTTTAAAGACAGGTTGTTGTCAGCAAGAGCACGGCTGATTGCTTGTGCTCTCCGGGTCATCAGGTCGGTGTCGTTCTTGAGTGAGGAGATGAGGGCTTTTTTGTAGCGCGTGGTAGCGCTGTTGTCGTCGAGCCATGAGAGTATTTCGGGCGCATACGCTTTAAATTTTTCGTCAAACAGCGTTTTGACGTATGATATGAGGCGTGAGCGTATGCGTGAGCTGGAATTGAATATATTGTATGGTTGACCGTTTTCCGACGCGTATTCAAGGTATTTCTCGACCCATATTTTTACGGGTCTGACATCTGGAGCATCGGGGTTGGCGTTAAAGCGGTCGAGCATCATGTCTATGGCCTGGCTGATGGCCATATTCTCGTCAATCTCTATCTCATAGTCTCCCTGGCAATCAAGCTCGCGGGCAAAGGTGCGTATGACGCTTTGAAAAAAAGAGTCTATTGTGCTGATATTGAAAAATCCATAGTCGAGCAAAATATGTGTCAGTGCATTACGCGCCGACTCGACGAGCTCATCGGGTGTGCATCTGAATATGGATACCAGCCGTGGCATGTATGTACCGTCGTGAACCGGGTGATTCCATGTCGCCAATGATGCCAGCTCTTTGATGATACGCTGCTTCATTTCGTCTGTTGCCTTGTTTGTGAAGGTTATTGCCAGTATCGAGCGATGGCGATTGGGTCGGGGACGTCGACATCCAAGATAGTGTGTATGGTTGAGAACATACTCACCGGTCTCTTTGTCCTTTATGCCGAGCAACAGAGTGATGTATTTAAGGGCCAACTGATAAGTTTTGCCTGAGCCGGCCGAAGCTTTATATAGAGTTAGCATGAGGGTATGGAAAATATTGGAGGGAGGGGTTAGCCCTTAACGGTAAAGCCTTTGGCCTCGAGTATGTCTCGCAATTGTTGACGATGGTCACCAAGTAGTAAAATCTCGCCGCCACGAGTAGAACCTCCTGTCGCGAGTTTCTTTTTGAGCTCTGAAGCCAAGATGCTTACTTCATTGTCTGACATGTCAATAGGACATGAAATGATTGTTGCCGGTTTGCCCCCGCGACCTTTTACTTCATAGAAGAGCTTCAGAACGTTGTGTGATTGTTTTTTGGGGGTGTTTGTCGTTATTTCCTCACCTTCGGGTAGTGAATTTCTTAAAGCGCTGAGGACGTTAAACGGGTTATTGTTCATGATTGGGGTGAGGTTCGGTTATTGAGTCCATTGGCTCCTCGTCGATATGTGAGAAGTCATATCCTTTGGTGTTGTTTAGTTGTTGCACTTGATGAATGAGTCCCATTTCCTGGGGGGTGAGCGATACCAGATATTGTTGTACCGAGTCGGCGTTGACTTTGGTGGCGCGGTCAAGCCATTGGGCTGACCGCGCGATGTTTTCTTCACGGTCAACATCGTTATCGGCGGCAACTGCATATATCATGGCTACGCGACACATTTCACCCGGGGTAAGTTGTTTTTCGGCGTCAGACTTGGGTATTTGGTCACAAATCTCGATGGCTTGGCTATATTGTCCATTGGCTATGGCATCCTCGGCTCTCTTGAGAGCCGACTCCTGGGTGTCTTCACCACAGGAGATTGTTAAAACAGGGAGTATAAATAGGATTAAATATTTTAAAGTATTCATAGAGATAATTGGTTTATAATATGTGCTATTTCATGGATGTCGTTATCAGATGTGCCGGTGGCGATGGGCAGGCTCACCAGTTGGTCGGCGACTCGGTCGGTAACCGGGAGGTTATAATCGGCCAGTGACTTGTAGCAAGGTTGACGATGGGGAGGGGTGGCATAGTGTATGTCGGTGCCAACGCCCATGTTGTCAAGTTGTCGGCGGAAATTGTCGCGCTGTCCTTCCTTTACCCTCACGACATATTGATGCCACACGGCCTCGGAGGGAACAGCAGCCATTGCAGGCAGTATTATCCGGGGATTGGTGATGTTGTCATTATAAATCTTGGCCCGGTGTCTTCGTGACTCATTCTCGCGGTCTATGTGGTCCAATTTGATACATAGCATCGCGGCTTGTATGGGGTCAAGCCGGCAATTGTATCCGAGATATATGTTATGGTAACGTCGGTCTGAACCATAGTTGGCAAGGGCTCTGACAGTACGAGCCAAATCAGGGTCGTGGGTAACTACCGCTCCGGCATCGCCAAGTGCCCCCACGTTTTTAGTCGGATAGAAGCTTAAAGCACCTGCATCACCTAAAGCACCTGCCATACATGAGTTGTAGAGTCCCCTGGAGGATGATTGTGCGCCAAGGGCCTGGGCGCAGTCCTCGATAATCAGCAGGCCGTGACGTTGTGCAATATCTTTTAAAGCGTTGCCCCAGGTTATGCGTCCATACAGATGTACCGGCATGATGGCTCGCGTGAGTGGCGAGATTGAAGCTTCTATAAGGTTAAAGTCAAGGTTAAGTGTATCCTCGTCAATGTCAACAGGTACGGGCTTAAGCCCGGCATCGCTTATGGCGAGGACTGAGGCTACGTAGGTGTTGGCTGGATAAATCACCTCATCACCGGGAGCAAGACGCCCCAGTTCAACATAAGCTTTAAGAATAAGCCTCAGGGCATCCAACCCATTACTCACGCCAATGATGTATGGCGCATCAAGGTATTCTGACAAGCGGCTTTCAAGGGTGGCGACCTCGTCACCTCCGATATAACGTCCGCTGTCAATCACCCGCGTGGCTGCCTTGACCAAATCCTCAATATATGGGGCATTTGCTTTACCTAAGTCAAGAAAGGGATAACGCATATTCACTGCTTGGCAAGTTCTTGGTTGTAAATTTCAAAGTCTCGCTGGTAATCAGCCTCGTCATACTTGCCTGAAGCCATTACCAGACACACGCTACCCGAGGCAAAGTTATCAAGTGTTCTCCACCATCCGGCCGGTATCAGTAAACCGCGATAGGGGCGGTCAAGAGTAAATGTCAGCCACTCGCTGCCCTGATATACATTGACATTAAAGCACCCGGCAGCGGCAACTAATAATTCCCACTGTTGATAATGGGAGTGTCCGCCACGTTCTTCGTTGGATGGAATATCGTATGTCCAGTAGCAACGTGCTATTTCAAATGGTACTTGCTCGTTATCCTCCACGAATGTTAATGACCCGCGTGGATCATATATCCGTGGCAATTCTATGATATGGGGCTGAATTGTCTTTTCTTTCATATCACAAAATTACACATTTAACCCAATGCTCCCAAATATTTTTGACAGGAAAAAACATCCCCGAAATTGCAAATTCCCATACCCGTGATGCAGGCGCGGAGCGCCGGGCTGTGATTACCCCCCCCCGGTGCAGGGACAGAGTCCCATAGCCGGGGGCGTTAGCGGGTCTCACTCATCTTAATTCAGAATTATTCACCACTGACGGGCTTCGGCCCAAGCATATTGAACGGCTATAATCGTGGTCTTTCATGCCTATCACATTATTTTAGAGCCCTTCTTGTCCGCTGATTCTCTATTTCCAAATGGGCGCATAGTAATAAACCGGTGCTTTAGGTATACTTATATGCTTATATTCCATCGGATGAAAGAATAAAAAAGCGGAAAGAGTGCGCTGCTCTTTCCGCTTTTTTAAATTAGCTTAAGTGTGTATGGACTATGAGTTGACGTCAATTTCATACGTCATTGCTGTAGGCCCAAGCTTTTAATAATGGCCTTGCTATCGATTGCTTCGAGACTCATGGTCCCTGACGTGTGTTTTCAGTATTAGTGTTTCTTTGTCATCGTTTTGTAATAATGTAACATTGTTCGTTATTAAATAGTTGGTGCTGTGACTCTTTTTTAAGGATTTTTTGTTAATGATGGTGCTTGGGGGTGATGAAATGATTTAATTTACTTACCTTTGTCGATAAATAAAGTTGGTCTATAGGACTCTCGTTATATATAATGTATAAAATCTTAAAATCTATAACCTTATCAATTTACCGTATGAATCGATTTTTACTGTCACTGGTGTTGGGCGGATCATGTATGATGGCATCAGCATCGACAACATGGACGCTACAGAACAAGACTTATAGTGTGGACACGCTTTATCATGCCAAGATAGGCCCCGGTACAACACGAACGGCACTTAAGCTTGGTGGCGCCCAAAATCTCAGGGTACACTATATCACTACCGATATAACCAACGAATATGTCGATATGAGAGTTACCAAGGGCAAGAACCAGCGCGTAGGCGTGGCAACGCTCTCGTCAATGTCCAACGAGCACTCTCGCGAAGGTGCCCAATACTTTGCCGGCGTCAATGCCGACTTTTTTGCCAATAGTGCACCCTGTGGGCCGTGTGTGGTCGATGGCAAAGTCATCTGTGTCATGAATAACGCTTTCACAAGCTGGTATATGAATGACAAGAAGCAGACCGGTGTGGGTAGTCTCGGATTTGGGGGTTCAGTGTCGGCCGGCGGTAAGTCTCATGTTATCAATGGTATGAATACCTATCGAGATGCTGACCAGATTATCATATACACTCGAGACCAGGGTGCTACTACCGGAGCAAACAAGTATGGCGCTGAGGTAGCTGTGATGCCCGTCAGTGGACAACTCTCCTATAATGGTAAGATGACGGTCAAGGTTGTCGGTTCGCCTCAGACTGCCGGTGATATGGCAATACCCGAGGGTGGGTATGTTCTTTCAGGTCATGGCGCAGGCTCAGAAGGTAGCGGTAAAGAATTTATCATGTCACTGAGTGATGGTCAGGAAGTTGAAGTCGAGACGCATACAGCTCTTAATATCGGTGGCGAAATTGTACAGATGGCTTCAGGTTGCCCCATAATCCTACAGGATGGTAAGACGCTTGACACCCAGGGAGCCCTTGATCACTTGACCGCTCTTAATCCCCGTACAGCCGTTGGCTATAATGCCGACCGCACCAAGGTTGTGCTTCTTGTTGTTGATGGACGCTCATCGACTTCGGCAGGTGTTGTATCTCGTGTTTTGGCCGACATCATGCGTGAGGTCGGATGTGTGGATGCAATGAACTTTGACGGCGGTGGCTCGTCAGAGTTGTACACACGTACATTTGGCGTTATCAATAGTCCCTCAGATGGACATGAACGCGCGGTGACCAATGCCGTGTGGGCTGTAGCTACCGGTCCTACAGATAATAATATTGCCGAAATTCAATTCATGAATCACCGCATGGAGTTGCCCAAATATGGTTATTACAAGCCAGTTATCTATGGTTATAACAAATATGGCGCGCTTATCAGTACCAATGTAGAGGGTTTCACGTTGACATGTGACGATGCTCTTGGGCAGGTAGTCGAGCAGGGCTCGACATTATTTGCCAACGGATCCGGGAGCCATCTTCTGAAAGCTACATACGGTGGTGCTGAGGCTACTCTTGTTGTTTCAATAGGTGATGCACAACCCCGCATGCGTCTGGATAAAGTAATTGTGGACTCTTATCGCGATTACAAGGCTGAGGTTGTGGCTGAAGTTGCTGGAACTGATATGGCTATCGAGAACAGTGCTATGACGTGGTCAAGCGATAACACCGACATTGCTACCGTTGACGACAATGGTCTGATTAAGGGAGTAAGTGAAGGTGTGGCTAATGTCTCAGGTTCAATCAATGACCTTTCAGTAACACTTCCCGTATCGGTCGAGATACCCCAGTCACGATATATCCCGGTGGGTAAATGTCAGGGCATAGACGATTGGACACTTTCGGGGTCCAGTACCAAGAACCGTTCGCTGGAGGCTGTCGGAAAAACCGGTGTTGCTGTAAATTATACCGTCAGCAGTACTCGCAATATATCTGTTACCCTCAAACAAGTTACTGATCTCAAGGCTCTTCCCGACTCGATGCGTCTGGTCATTAACCCCGGTACGTATACGGTCTCGAGTGTGATTGTCAGTGCCGGACGTTCGGGCGAACGCGCTACTCAGATGACTTATACACCACAACTTAAAGCCTCGACCGACAACATCGTGCTTATCCCGGTGTCAGACTATATCGATACCAATGACATGATTAATTATCCGTTTGCCTTCAATTCGGTCAAATTTATGCTTGGAGGTGCTGTTGGCGATACCGGCCGCATAGTGCTTAAGTCGATAGATGGTGTCTATACTGCAGTCAAAGATAGTCAAGGCGTTGACCAAATTATCTCTGACGTTTCTCAAACATCCCCATTGCTTCCCTATGGTTCATACACCCGTGGTCAGGTAGTGACACTGAATGTGTCGGAGGATGCACTCTGGAATGTGTTCAGCCTCTCAGGCCAGTGTCTATATAGCGGTCACGGTAATCAAGTCCCTACCATGGACCTTGTCTCAGATCTTTATGTAATTACAGCCACTGAAGGAGCACAATCCCGCTCGGCCAAGCTTCTTATCAGATAATCCTCAGTAGGAACAATACAACGACGCCCGATGACTGTGAAAATCATCGGGCGTCTGTTATTTTAGCATTGCTGATTTTATTTGGTGACTTGATTGCGGGCGGCCATGAGACGACGCTCGAGGCCTTCGCGGTCGATGAGAGCCTGCCGCAGGGCTTTTTTAGCCTTGGCCAGTCGCCATGAAGAAGCTATGGCGTGGGCTTGAGCCGTGGTCAACGAGTGAGTGCTGTTGCCTATTTTCAGTTTCCACCCATCGTAATTACCGTACGAGGCGATAGCTTGTCCTATAGGGTCGGCCTCTTCGGTAGAGATTATCGGTAGAGCCGAGGCTGTTGAGGTTGCCACAGTATTGCCTGAGTGGTCGATAAGGGCTATAGCGAGATGTTGTCCGTCACCATTGTTGATTATAATCATCCAAGGCATGTCTTCGTCACCCACACGAGCCTCGACAACCGGATGTTGACCTTTGATAGGTGTATATACCAGATAGGGGGATACTGCCGAAGATACAGACACGGTTGAAAACTCATGGCTGAGGCTGTCCACATCTTTTTGAGCCATGGCCATCGCCATGTCCGACTCTGGTATAGCCGAGATAGTCAGTCCCTCGACAGCCTTGGCGCGCTGAGCTATAGTTGCACGTCGGTATTCAAGCGAGTCGGGGAATGTCTTGTTGAGCGAATCGATTAGAGACAGTGCGCGGTCATATTGAGCTTCTTGAATGGCAATGTCTATAGCTGTGGACAAATCTTTGGCGGGAGTGTTGGACTCGGTGCCGTCATTGGATGATGGGTTGCAGGCCACAGGCAGTATTGTCAGAGTGATAAATATGGCCGGTATAAATAATGTGTGAGTCTTTTTCATTTGCTACGTTGGACGTCTTTCACGCCTTTGACTGTTTTTAATTTTTTGATGAGATTGTTGAGTGAGACGGTATCATTGACGCCTACAATGATATATCCTTGAAATAGACCGTCGTTGGAGTCTACCGAGATGTTTCTGAGAGTAACGTTTTTTTCCTTGGTGATGATTGAGGTGATGTTGGTGACGATGCCTATGTCATCATTGCCTACTATGCTGAGAGTCGCCCCCATCTGACCTCCTAATTTGCCACTCCAGCGGGTGCGTATCATGCGGTAGGGATAGCGATCTCTCAGGTGGGTGGCATTGGGGCAGTCACAGCGATGTATCTTGATGACACCGTCAGCCGATATAAACCCAAATACTTCGTCTCCATATATGGGATTGCAACAGCGGGCCATGCGGTAGTTCATGCCTTTGACTTCGCCGGTGCCTATGACCAATACATCGTTGTCGCGCACTGATGCTTCGTCGTCGTGGGGTTGCATCACAAACTCCTCGGCCGACACCACAGTCGCCTGCTCATCCTTGTGTGTCGCCTGCTCATAAGCTTCAATGATGTCATTGACTTCAATACGTCCCTGCCCCAGAGCGCTGTAAAAATCGGTAGCAGTCTTGTACCCCAGTTTTTTGATGAGTTTGGTGAGCAGAGCGTCGTCAATGTCGATTTTGCGGTTCTTGAAGCGACGTTGTAGTGTTTCTTTGCCCAGCTCGGCCATGCGGTTTTCCTGTTCCTTGAGAGTGACGCGTATCTTGTTGCGGGCCTTGGATGTCACTGCAAAGTTGAGCCAGTCTTGTTTGGGCTGTTGGGTCGAGGAGGTGAAAATCTCTACTGTATCACCACTTTGCAGTTTGTAATTGATTTTGCGGTTTTTACCATTTACACGGCCACCGACACATTGGCAGCCAAGCCGTGTGTGTATATTGAAGGCAAAGTCCAGCAAGCTTGCTCCTAATGGCAGGCGATACAGGTCACCCTTGGGTGTGAATACAAATACCTCTTTGTTATACACATCCATGGTCATGTTTTTCATCAGCTCCATTGGACCCGACTCGGCGGTTTCAAGGATGTCGCGCACGTTTTTCATCCATGCGTCAAGGTTTTCCTCGGCTTTTATTCCCTTATAACGCCAGTGGGCGGCGAGACCTTTTTCGGCGATTTCGTCCATGCGGCGAGTTCTGATCTGGACCTCCACCCAACGGTCATCGGGACCATAGACGGTGGTATGAAGTGACTCATAACCGTTGGTCTTTGGTATCGAAATCCAGTCTTTCATGCGCAGTGGATTGGGACGATACATATCGGTGATTATTGAGTAGGCCAGCCAGCACTCTTTTTTTTCGTCCTCAATGGGGGAGTCGAGTATGATACGTATTGCAAACAGGTCATAGATGCCATCAAGGTCGGTTTTCTGTTTTTTCATCTTGTTCCAGATGGAGTAGATGGATTTAGTGCGGCCTTTGATTTCAAATTTAAGACCTTCTTTTTCAAGTTTGGCTTTGACCGGTGCTATGAAATTGGCTATGTATGCCTCTCGTTTAACCTTTGTTTCGTTGAGTTTATGAGCTATAGAGGTGAACATCTCCCGGTCGGTGTATTTGAGCGTGAGATCCTCGAGCTCAGACTTAATGGCATATAATCCCAGTCGATGGGCTAATGGTGCATAAAGGTATCCGGCCTCTATGGCGGCTTGACGCACGGCTTCCTCATCGGGATGGTGATTTATGGCGCGCATAAGTGCCAGTCGGGCTGCTATCATGATGATAATAACGCGTATATCCTCGGCAAAAGTCAATAATAGGCGTTTGAAGTTCTCGTTCTTGACTGTTGCATGACGATCATATAGGGATGAGGCTTTGATCAGGCGTCGTATAGTCTCGGCAACATCGGAGCCCCAGACTTGTGATACAGTATCCAGGTCTTGGTACTCTGAAATCACTATCGGACTCAACATTACTGCTAACACAATCGATCGGTCGGCGCCTACTTTGTCACATAGCACCATGGCAGTGTCAAGGCTTTGGCACAGCGGGTGGAGGCCAAAACGGTCGCGACGAAACACATCGGCTTGGTGGGCCTCAATATATAAATCGTGTAGAGATTGCATCTCGGATGCATCAATGAGGGTCGATACGTGTTGCTTGAGCACCTTGATGGCGTCGCGGGCAGCTTGTCGCTCGGTGTCAGTCAGCATGTTGACAATGGCTGTGTCATCGCTCTGATTAACTGAAGTCAGGGCTGCCAATGGAGTCTCGAGTTCATCAAGGTGGGTTGTTGGCTTGGTCATAGGTTGATGTGTTATCAAGTGTGTTAATTTTCCACCAAAGGTACAACAATTCCAGCATATGGCCAACCTTTTTATTTGAGTCTGACGTCCTATGGTGGTGGAATATGGTGGTGGAATATGAGCACGGTGAGTAAATCGTCGGATATGCTATTGGTATGTATCGGGCTGGTTGACTGATATTGTGTGGGCGTAATTAGGCGGCTGTGCGCCTTTATATATCAGATTCGAGTAAAGGAAGGATATATTTAAATGGAGTAGTCTTGCTGCATAATTATTGGCGTTTTTTGATAAATTTATGGTTAATTTAAATAAATTCAGTGCTAAATAATACATGTTATGAAAAAAATAATTAACTTTGCTGAGTGTAGCCTTACTATAGGGCTATATGTTAGTACTACGTCATATGCCCTAAAAATCATGACATATTTACAAGAATGAATAATCCGGAGAATTCCTCGATGTTAAAGCACTTTGGTTTATTGTCCTTGACAAATTAATGATAATCCTGAAATCAGCATATCACAATAATATCCACTAAAAATCATTCTGAAAAGAAAAATACATCAGACAATAACAATATCCTAAACTTAAATTATAAACCTAAAACCAAATCATTTACCTGTATGAAAACCAAGCTACTCTTGGCGGCATTGATTTGTAGCTCGACAATGTTTGGAGCCGAGCTCAAGCAAGGCCAGTTATCAAATGTCACTCGCGTGACATCGGACAAGGCAGTGAGATTTGAAAATCCTGTATGGTCGCCCGATGGCAAGCAGTTGGCATTTTGTGAAGAAGGCTATGAAGGCCTTTATGTGATGAACCCCGAGACCAAAGCTGTCAAAAAGCTTTCGTCAGACCTGGGTGTCGGCTATATGTTCCAATGGAGTGCCGACTCCAAGGATATCCTCGTGCGCGACACACGTTGGGTTGAAGAAGGAGGCATGAAGAAGCGTGTCCACGCAGCCTGGGCCGTCAATGTTGATGGACAGAAGGTGCGTCTCACCGAAGATGATGTCAACATGAAACCCGCCGCATGGCGCTATGACGTAGATGGTGCCAAAAAAGTCGTGGCTGAAGCCAAGGCTGTGAAATTTGAACTTGCCGCTGTTCCTCAACGTGCAATGAAAGCCCGTTCTCTTAACGCTGACGTTGCTGTTCAGACACGTTACAGCTTTGTCGAGGATTGTGACAACCTCTATATCGTAGATCAGGACGGCAATAAGCGAGTCCTTGACGAGGGTGCTTCTTTCAACGGTCAACTCTCACCCGACGGTACAAAAGTCGCTTTCAACAACTACCTTGACGAGGTATATGTAATCAATGTTGATGGCACCGGTAAAAAACTTATCGGTAAGGGTTTCCGTCCCCAGTGGGTCGGTAATGAGCAACTCGTATATGAGCGCACTACCGACAACGGCCACAATTACACCTCAGGAGAATTGTACATCAATAGCGTCAACGGTAATGCCGAAAAAGCGCTTACTGCTACCAAAAATCTCATTGAGATGTTCCCCACCGTTTCTCCCGACGGCTCTAAAATCGCTTTCAGCTCAGCTTCTGACGGTCAGATTTATGTCGCAGATTTCAAATAACTCTAATATCATCCTGTCATGAAAAAAACAACATACATCTTGGCATTAGCCATGGCTGCGACGGGAATGATTTCCCAGGTAGCACACGCTGATTGGAATTCTTCAGGCGTAAAAATCATGCTTGACCCCGGTCACGGTGGCTCGGACCCCGGTGCCGGTGGTGGCTTCGGTCGTAATGAACAAGATTTGGCTCTCGACTGTGTCAAAGCCATGGACGAGTGGCTTAAAGGACGTAGTAATCCTCACAAACTCACTCGTACCGGCAACTATGATGTCTCATTGTCATCTCGCCGTTCTCAGTCAATCTCTTACGATCCCTGGGTGTTCTGCTCGGTTCACCTTAACGCATTCAATGGCTCTGCTAACGGTACCGAGACTTGGTATTACTGGGCTAACCGCTCTCCCTCATTGGCCAGCAAAGTACAGTCTCAACTTGTGTCAAAGCTTGGGCGCGTAAACCGTGGTGTCAAGCAGAACGGTTGGACCGTAATCACCGGTGCAAGCTACATCCCCGCAATCCTTACCGAGGCATTGTTTGTTGATAACCGCACCGAGTATAACATGATTTCATCTCGTTCCAATGCCGGATTTAAAGGTTGGGTTAACGGCCACCTCAAAGGTTTCTATGACTTCCTCAACAGCGAGGGCGCCGGTTGTAGCACCAACCCCGATACTAACCCCTGGGGCGGTGGTACTACTGTAACACCTACTCCAACCAAGCCTACCATCAAGGCTTCCTCTTCCGGCCTACACTTTGAAAAATATGTGGGCGAGTCCAAATCCATTGAGTTTACCGTTACCGGTAGCGATCTTACCGAAAATATCACCGTTAAGTCAGGCTCAGGACGCTTCACTGTTGATAAAACATCTCTTCCCAAGACCGGTGGAACAGTAAAAGTGACACTTGGTACGTTATATGATGGTGTAGGTACTATCGGTCCCAATGGTACTCTCGCTGCCGGTAATTTCTTTAAGATTACGTTGGAAAGTAAGGGAGCTACTTCTGTTACGGTAGCCTTGACTGCCGAAATTAAGGCCCTGCCTCTGCAACCCGCCGAAAAGTGGAATTTATCGGAGCAGAAAGGCAACAAGACCTCTAAAGGATATGACGCCTCCAATATCCGTAACTTTGTTTACAACGATGGTAAACTCTATTGTGTATATAATCACAAAGACATCCTCGTGCTGAACGCCCAGACCGGTGAAAAGCTCGGCTTCATGAAACGTGGCGATGTTGTCAAGGGTGGTACACTCCAACTATGTGACGTCAAGGTCCTCGGTGGTCATGTCGTAGCTTGTAACCTGGCTGTCGCCAAAAGTGGTGACAAACTACGTCTGTATACATGGGAAAATGACAATGCCAATCCCACACTGCTGTATGAGACCTCAGATTTCCAAGGCCTGAATCGTATCGGTGACTGTCTTGAGATGACCGGTACATGGGGGTCTGACGCATGGTTTGCCTTTGCCGGTCAGAATGATTCCAAGCAAGAAACTCGTATCGTGGAGTATAACTGGAAAGGTGGTAATTCGTTCACTCCCAAGTACACCCCCGTATATACCGTTTATGGCTCAACCAGGAGCAACCTCTCTACCCTGTCTACAGTACGTGCATATCCCAAAACTTCCGGCTGGTGGGTAGACGGCAAGGATAGCTATCCTACATGGGCTACTTTTGACGCAAATCAAGGTGGCGCTGTCCGTAAAACTTATGTTGACACCGGCGAAAGCTGGGGCTCTTCTCACCACGAGTTTAACTATGGCAACCAGAAGTATTCGGCCAACCTCGTGTTCAACAACAAGGAATACATGACCGGTACAGAAACACTTGATAGTGAGAAGAACTACAAAGGTGGCCGTATGCGCATCATCGCTGACCTTACAGGTGACTTCACTCGTATCAACACCATCGGTGACTATCCGTCAGAAGGTCTGGGATCTACCTCACGTAATACCAACGCTACCGGTGACATCATGGTGAATACCGACGGCTCGACATACTTTGAAGGTTGGGTGCTCTCTACACTTCACGGTGTTGCTTATTATACTCACGGAAGTGTTCCTGCCAAGAACCCCGGTAAACTTGAACTGCAAGAACCTGAAACAGATCAACCCGCCGGTCCTTCAATCTCGGCCGACAAGACTACATTGTCATTCAACACTGTTGAAGGCAATACTCAGTCCCAGGAAATAAAAGTGACCGGTGCCAACCTCACCGGCAATATCGATGCACGTATTACCGGCAACGATGCCCACCTGTTTACAGTCACTCCCGCTTCCTTCAAAGGCTCAAGCACTATTTCTGTAACTTATGCCCCGACAGCCCAAGGCTCTCACTCAGCAACCCTCACACTCTCGTCTGACGGTGCAACAAACGTTAACGTAGCTCTCACGGGCAAGGCAACTCAACTTGTCACCCTCAATGACAATATCACCGCCGACAAGGTCGAGAAAGCATGGGTTTACTCTACCAACGAAGGTGTAGGCCCCTGGTATGTAGCTGACGCCAATTCTCCTTATGTTCGTGATATCGCCGCTGACAACCAGACTTCTGACGGACAAGCTGTATATGCCATGAAAGTCAAAGGCTGGGGTGCCGTCGCTGTCGAAAAAATTGATGTATTTACCGGTAAAAAATTATCAGACCTCAAAGTTGACGGTATCACCGGCGGTACATTCAAACTCGGCTCGGTATGCGTTATCGACGGCAAGCTCTATGCCTCTAACGCCTGCACCGCCGCACAACCCCACATCGTTTATCGCTGGGACAATGACGCCTCAACTCCGGTCAAAGTCCTCGAGGTTGCCGGGAATGGTCACGTCGGAGGATTAGGCTCACGTATGAGCTTTGTCGGCACAGGTTCGACCGGCCGCCTCTACTTCACAAGCAACGGCTCGTCACTCATCTACTACGAGATGAACAATGGCGTGATTAACGCTACTCCCAAACAGCTGAAACTTACTGATGCCGACGGCAAAGAATATGTATATTCCGATGCCGGCAACGACACCTATGGCGCAGCCGAGGTACACAGCAATGGCGATGGAACACTATGGGTAACAAGTATGAAAGCCGCTCCCAAACGCTTTGACGCCAACGGCAAGATGGTCGAGACCATGGGTCTGTCTCTCGCCTCGGTATATGGCTCGGGCATGAAGACATTCAATATCGGCGAAAAGCGATATGCACTGGTTGCCGACTTTGAGAAAACCAATATCAACGGCAAAATGTCTATCGTTAATGTCACCAACGGCTTCAGCGGCAAGGACGCCATCGCAACCCTTCCCGCCAATGGACTTGGAACAGCAGGCAACGCCCAGCGCTCGACCACCGTCCAATATCTCCACAATGACAACAACCACGTTGTATTTATGTTGGTCAATGTACCTAACCAAGGTGTCGCCTGCTACAAATACAACGGTCGTGTCGCCGGCCAAACCGGTGTTGATGAAATCACCATCGACAGCATCGACCCCAACGCCCCGGTTGAATACTACAACCTCCAGGGTGTTAAGGTCAATGTAGACAACCTTATCCCCGGTCTCTATATCCGTCGCCAGGAGAACAAGACCGACAAGGTTCTCATCAAGTAATTATCGAACAGTTGATAACGAGCAACTGACATACAGTCTGCTCATACTATAAAAAACGCGGGCCCAATCGGGGGTCCGCGTTTTTTTACTATGAGCATGGAGCGGTTGGTAGCTCCCATATTCCTAAGTACGGGGTTGCAGGCCCGGAGGGCCGTGCTCTCAAGTGTATCACATTATTTTGGTGCCGTCTTGCACGCCGACCCCTACCAACCGCTCCTATCCCTTGACCGCGTTTTTTTTACTCTTTGCCATAAGTGAGTAGTCATTATAATATTTGACATTCACTATTTGAAGCCGGTGAATAGGAGCGGTCGGTGAGGAGAATAAGGTTGGAGGATTTGTTACTTGAAGTCGGGAATGACACGCCGGATGTCATCGCGTAGGATTGGAGTGAACTTGGTGGCGCCTTGATCTGACAGGTGGCTGGGGTTGAAAAAGTCGTCATCAGTGAAGCGTTTGTCGCTCATGTAATTTAAGTATGGTATATCGTATGACGATTGGACATAGTCAATTATTGACTGCATGCTGTCGAGTCCTCGTTTGGTCACTTTCCTAAGGAAAAGCTCGTGGTGGGGTGTAGATATAAGTATAAACTTAATGCCCCGGCTCTGACATAGGTCAATCATCTCCTTTAGATAACCTAAGTTTATCATGAAATTTTGCTGAAGTTTTGGGTCATCATAGTTGCACTCGATGTTTATATCCCAGTCGCGCCAATGGCTCGGTCGTATAGATAATGGATAGCACTCAAAGCCGTCGGGCTCACAACCCAAGGATTGGGGATAAATAAAACGGTCGACAATATTAAAATTGTGCCAGCGTATTTCAGATATATATTTGTATGAGGCGGTATTCTCGGGAGGGATACCCCAGTATTTATGAAGTTTGGTAGCATAGTCGTCCAAAAATGGCTCGTTATTATCTGAAGGGACCGAGTTTTTATAAAAGAAGTTATAACCGATAGGGAATATTATATACTTGAGGTTGGGCATGTCGTCTAAATGTCTTTTCAGTATCTCTTTGTCATAATATATGCTGCGTCCTTGTGATGCCACGTTGAATGAGCTGTCACCAAGAAGGCCGGGTTTGATAGCCATGGCTGTGTGGGAATGTCCCATGACGAGTGTCTTGATGTTGTTACCGTGATTTTCAAGGTATTCTCGTTTATATTTCAGTTCCGAAGGGAGCATGTATAGCAGGTATTCAATGCCTGCTATCACAGTAATTGCCAATATCGAAAATATAAATATGTTTGACAAGAATTTTTTCATTCAAGCGTGTATATAAGAGTCAGTGAAAGTATGAATTAGTGATGAAGTGAGTAGTTAGAATTGGAAATAGATGAATTCGTCTTGGGTGCCCGATGCAATAAGGCAGGCGGTGAAAAGGACCAGGTAGATTATCCACCGTACAGTTCGATAATGTAATATCTTGGGTGACGAATTGTCAAAAAACAGCGGGCAGTCATGCTCACGTCCCAACCACTCGATTATAAGCATTATGCCTATCCATGTTAATGAATAGGTGCCCACAAATTCAGTGCTTGTATTAGGGTTGACAAACATCATAGAGATATATTGCAGAGCATCGGAGATATTGGCCGATCGGAAAATCGTCCAACCGATTGTGAACAGGGTAAACGTCACGAGTATCATCATGGCATCGCGCAGCGATGGTAACCTGCGCCCGTGGGCGACTATGGTGTCATACTTTTTTTTGCGCCCCGAAATAATGACCGGGATGAAGAACATAGCGTTGTACAATCCCCACACGATAAATGTCCAGTTGGCTCCATGCCACAGACCGCTGATGAGGTAAACCGAGATAACGTTGCGTGTGGTCTTGGCTTTGCCGTGCCGGTTGCCACCGAGAGGGATGTAGACATAGTCCCTGAACCATGATGTAAGAGATATGTGCCAACGCCGCCACACCTCGGAGATGCTTCTCGAAAAATAAGGATAGCGGAAGTTGGTCATCAGTTTTATGCCGAACAACTTGGCTGTACCTATCGCCATATCGGAGTATCCCGAAAAGTCTCCATATATCTGAAAGGCAAACAATATTGCACCTACCCAAAGGCTTAAGGCCGTCTGATCGTGGAAATATTGAAAGGTGTTGTTTACCACCAAGGCACAGTTATCAGCGATAACCATCTTTTTGAACAAGCCCCAAAGGATTTGTCGCATACCGTCTACTCCGGTAGAGTAGTCAAATGTACGCTCTCTCTGAAATTGTGGCAACAGATTGGTGGCGCGTTCAATGGGACCGGCGACGAGTTGAGGAAAAAAGCTGATATAAGCCCAGAAAGCGGCCGCATCCCTGGTGGCCGGTAAGTCGCCGCGGTATACATCTATCAAGTAGCTGAGGGCCTGAAAGGTATAAAAGGATATACCTAACGGTAATATCAGGTCGAGAGTTACAAAATCAAGGTGTATCCCGGTTGATTGTAGAAGAAGATTGAGGTTCTCGACAAAAAAACCATAATATTTATATATAAACAGAATACCTATATAGATGACTACATTTGTCCATAGTATAAGTGACTTATGCCTGGATCGTTCAATCATCAGGCCACTGACATAGCTGCATGCCGTGGTGAAGGCTATTAATCCAAGAAATTTCCAATTCCACCATCCATAAAAAATATAGCTCGCCAATACCAGGAACAGGTTTTGAGACATGCGGGCATGGCGCATTTTACCAAATACCAGCCAGTATAGTATAAATACCACGACGAGAAATCTCAGGTATATAAATGAGTTGAATAGCATGGAGGTAAGTCGGGGGTTGTCTATCCGAGAGTCTTGTTGATAATCTTCTTAATAAAAGGGTGGCGATTAATTTCGAGCGCCAGGGATGAGTCGTTGTATCGGCCAAGTTGGGCTCCAAATCGGTTGCCGGTTGAATTGGCGCGTTTCAGGGAGTCGGCGATAAATTGGACCAACATGTCGTCTCGCTTGGTGAATGGCGAGCCATCCAGTGGAGACTGTTCAAGATAGCTCATATATAATTCATCATCATTGTCGACGCGTTCAATATATCTCACTGCCTCATTCAGGGAATTAAAATCATTGATATTTATAAAAGAGCGTGGGTTGAAGTCAAGGGCCACATCAGGTGCTCCCCAGTATATTGGCACTGTACGACAATAGAATGCATCAACGATTTTTTCAGTGATATATCCCGGCATGGAACTATTTTCGAGAGCAAGATGAAATTTATAATCGGGCAAGAAATCCCATTTCTCAGATACAGGTCCTCCCACGTTATTGTGCCAGCGTCCCCCCGAGGCTATATCTCGGTATTTGTTGATTGCATTGAAAATATCAAGCCGACGGCTGTCTCCACTGGTG
This sequence comes from Muribaculaceae bacterium, assembly GCA_017621845.1. Lineage (GTDB taxonomy): Bacteria > Bacteroidota > Bacteroidia > Bacteroidales > Muribaculaceae > CAG-873. Next base: position 69,848 of record JAGASI010000010.1, on the reverse strand, counting down.
ATGTTGCTGATGACAGCGCTACAAAACTCCCGTGAAGCCGGCTCCTGGGGCGTGCAATAGTATTTGCCTTGCAGAATGTCATCATAGAAGCTGTCGACCAGGCAGTATATTGGTAGCCTCAGATGCCGTCCTCCGAAGTCGATGTGGTGAAACGAGATGGCTGAATCGGCAATGTTAAAGTCTGGTACGTCGTTTTCGCCTGTGATGTATATTCTTATACGGGCTTTGCATTTGAGATGATTGATTCCGCCACGGTCAAAACATGAGAAGAATAATATGTCAGGCTCGTCATCTGCATCCGTTATGACTGTGTCCCATCGGCGTTTGGTAGCATTGACGATGTGGTCGAGTATATTATTCTTGATGTCATAGCCGGGATAGAAATTGGCGAAGGCAATCTTTAGCTGTTCCATGTCCACTTAATTAAGTGTATCGTGCTTGAAATTAAAACATTTTTAACCTTGGAGTATGAATAAACTACATTCCAAATTAATCTTGGTGGCCTTTTGGGGCACATTTGGCAAAGTTTGTCGGTCACGATACCCGCATCGCTATCTTCACGTGGTAAAATCCCGCTAAAAATTCTTTTAGCCTTAATTTGGCTTAATTTCAAACACACTCTTAGGTACAAAGGTACTACTTTTATTATAAATAAGTCATGTGTGACAGGAATATCTGTTGCTAATGCAATGAGATATAACTATTTTGGCCTGACGGTTGTTATTACTACTGAATAAGTCGCGTCTGAGTTTGGATGCTTTGTCAGAAAAAAATATTAATTTTGCAGTTACTCCTAATAGATATAATCTGACATAAAGCATGGAGGACAGGTTATAAAAAAATATTGTTTTAACCCAATTAGGTACTGTAAATATGGAACAACCATCACATAATGATGCATATAAACATGTAGAACGGGAGGGGCAGTCGGTGTTCTATGCTGCTCGTCAGGCCTTGGCCCGTCATGCTACCGGTGGTAATATGTTGATATTGGCCACAGTGTTGGCTCTCGTGGTAGCAAACATCCCCGGAATAAATGGATATTACTTTGAGTTCTGGAATCAGGAGGTGAGACTCCAGATTGGCGACTTCAACATCTTTAGTCATGGAGGTGAGCCGATGACCTTGTTGTCGTTTATCAATGATGCCTTGATGGCGATTTTCTTCTTGTCGATAGGCCTTGAAATCAAGCGAGAGGTGCTTGTCGGTGAGTTATCCTCTTTCCGTCAGGCTCTGTTACCTATAGTCGGAGCATGTGGAGGTATGATTGTGCCGGTGTTAATATTCTACGGGTTAAGTAAGGGCACAGATTATTCGGGAGGGTCAGCCATCCCGATGGCTACTGATATTGCATTCTCTCTTGGAGTATTGGTGATGTTAGGGCGACGGGTGCCGATATCTCTCAAGATATTTCTCACCACGCTGGCTGTCGTGGATGATATCGGCGGTATCGTGGTTATAGCAGTGTTTTATTCTTCACATATAGAGTTGATGTTGCTGGTCTATGCGGCGCTGTTGTTGGGCTTGCTGTTGTTGGGCTCGGCGATGAGAATAAAAAGCAAGGTATTCTATATGGGCATTGGCGCTGTAGTGTGGTTCTTGTTTCTCAATTCGGGTATTCATCCTACGATTGCGGGTGTGCTTGTCGCTTTCTGCGTGCCTGCAACACCGGTTTATGCTCCTCAGAAGTATATAAAGAAAATACGCCGGGCAATAAGCCACTTTGATAATGAGAATGATGAACAGTTAAATAAGCCTACAATCTTGTCTAAAAAACAGATGAATTGGCTCAAGGAAGTTGAGTCGGCCTCTGATAAAGTAATCTCTCCGCTCCAGGAGCTGGAGGATAGTCTTCAGCCGATTGTCAATTACTTTATCGTGCCTATTTTTGCATTTGCCAATGCCGGTATTTTCTTATTGAATATTGATCCGATAACCATCTTTGAGGGAATATCATTGGCTGTAATGGCCGGCCTGGTCATAGGTAAGTTTGTGGGTATATTTTTATTCTCTTGGGCTACAATCAAGTTGAGATTGGCGCCGAGACCCCAGGGTGCCAACTGGAACATGTTGGCAGCTGTTTCGATGCTCGGTGGTATCGGCTTCACTGTGTCACTTTTCATAGCCACATTGTCTTTTGGCGGTGGTGATGCCCATGCCCAATCACTGCTTGACCATGCCAAGTTAGGTATTGTCTGCGGGTCACTGTTAGCCGGCTTCTTGGGCTTCCTGTGGTTGCATAAAGCTTTACCCAAGGCACCGGCCGAAGATACTGTTGATGATGATTGATGTTACATGATATAAAAACATAAAAGGGTATAGCGCGGCTCGTCTTGACGCCATAGTTGTTTTGCGGGTATAAATTCTTGAGTAAATATAATAGAGGTGTGTAGCGACAAAGGGAGAACCTGAGTCACGACACACCTCTCTCGTGTGTAGTCCTATACCGGATGAGGTGAGAACAATAAAATGGAACAAAGTGGACTAAATAGGATAGAATTATAATGTCTACCTTTGTATTGTAAAGTATAATTATGAAATCATGCTCACATAAAATTACTCATGAAGACATCGTTTCTTTGCGTTTGCGCATAGAGGAAGTCTTGAATCGACGTATAGTCACGCCGACCGACTATCAATTTCTGGCTGATGTTATCAAGGAGCGGTGTCATCAGTCATTGGGGTTGTCGACTCTCAAACGTATATGGGGCTATATCAATGACGCCGGGCGGGATTATAAACCCAGTAGATACACGATGTGTGTACTTGCCAGATTTATAGGCTACCGTGACATTGAAGATTATCTTGGCTCCAAGGGATAGCCGATGGTGCAGTCGGCAACGTATGTAGGCAAGACTATAGATGCGATGACTATCAAACCAGGGACGCGGTTGCGTATCACGTGGTCACCTAACCGTGTGTGTTTGCTGAATTCTCTCGGTAACAATAGCTTTGAGGTCCTTGAGTCTATCAATTCCAAGCTGCTTAAATCAGATATTGTCACTTGTATGTCCATGACTCAGAATGCGCCTTTGTTCTTTAACCGTGTAATTCGAGCCGGAGAACAACCCATGACATATATCGCCGGGTCACGCACAGGTATACATTTTGAAATTTTGTAATCACTTTATAAATTTAATCCTAATCACCTCTTGTGTTTCATACATTGATGCATGAGGAAAATTAATCACATCAAGGGAAACTGTATTACGCTCTGGCATCAGTCCTGCTGGTCGCGTCAACGCTTGTAGGCTGAGGTGACAAAAAGGCTGAAACAACAACCGATAAGAACACCGAAACGTTACAGACCGAGGCAGTTGTCGAGGAGGCATCCGTAGAGGCTGTTGATTGACGGTGTAGACCTCATTGCCTACGGTCTCTGCTTGGACTTATATTAATAAATATAGCGACGGCACCTTCTGAGGGATAGCCGTCGCTTTCATATTCCATGATTAAAAATGTTTTAAATCCAAGCAGGCTCTTAGTGTTTGTCAGCGGTGTTTGACCATTGGGCGGTGTAGTTTGACCATTGGATGAGGAAGGCCGACTCGTATTGAGCGATATGACTAAGGCGCAGGCCTTGGTCGCGGAGTTTGGCCTTGAAGTCTTCTAACAGACGTCTCACGCGGTCGTTGCACTCGAGCATTAGTTTCGCTTTTTCTACGTTATCGGTCATGCTGTTGAACCGTGGCGTGTATGAGTCGATGATTTTCTTCATGTCGGCACATAGATTTTCAAATAATTGGTCAGCGTCGGGGTTGTTGATGATAATTTTGGATGATGAAGGCTGAGTCGATGTGGGTGTCTGTTCTTCAGGAACAGACTGCACGGGAGTGGGTTCGGACGGCAGGGTCGGGGCCGTTATCGTGTCGTGGACTATGCGCGTCATTACGAGTGTGTCGGTCACTATGTTGTTCTCAACATTTTCTCTGCCACGTGATATTATCAACGTTATTGTCAAGGCCACTATTATTCCGATAAGTATCACAGCAGTGCTTATCATCGGTAAGCGCCCATGGCGTTTTTCTATATTTTGAAGCCGGGATAGCACGTCGGATATCGGGGGCCGTTTGGTAGGATCGGTGGCGGTACAGCGTTTTATGATGGCCCGACATGAGCTTGTAAGTCCAAGTTGTTGGATGATAACGCCAAAGGTATATACATCGCTGGCCGAGTCTCCGTGAAAGTCATCTTTTTGTTCGGGCGCGCCATAGGTGTTCGTTGCTGCCGAACGTTTCAATATCGTGAAGTCATCACTATCCGATAGACCGAAGTCGATGAGTTTGATATGGTTATCGGTGCGGGTGACCAATATGTTGTCAGGTTTCAGGTCGCGGTGACTCACTCCTGAGGCATGAAGCAACGACAGCACTTTGGCCAGTTCGAGAGCAAGCCTGAACCGCTCGTCGCGCGATAGATGTTTCTTGTCGATATATTCCGACAGGCTTACCCCGTCGACATACTCCATGACGATACACGGCCCGGTGTCGGGGCGCTCAATCCAATCCAGTATGCGCACTATGCCTGGGTTGTCAAATTTGATGCCGAGTTCAAACTCCTTGCGTAGCATGGCAACATACTCGGGCTTGACTCTCAAGTCGGGCCGCAACCCTTTAAGTATGAGCCGTCGGCCGTGGCGTACAGTTTGCCACAGTATGTTTGTGGCGCGCTCGCTGATTAATATTATCGCTGACTCGGCTCCTGAAATATCAAGTGGGGATAATGAGGAATTTGAGGCTGAAAACATGGTTTATGTAAATAATGGTTGGGAACAATTACCACAGGTGACCCGGGGCGGTGAGGATATGGAAGATGAGCTCGCGGAAAAGGACGTGCTCGTTCTGGCGTGAGCCACAGCCTTTGCTCTGTATGTCAAATTGACGTATAGCGCGGATAATCTCGATTACCTGGAAAGCGTTGTAGCGCTGACGTGCAATATTGAAGCGCTTCATCTGAAAAGAATTTTTCAGACCTAAGGCGCGCATCAGTGCCGGCTCGCTACGGTCTTTCTCAAAGTAGGTAATCATCAAATCGGCGAAAAAGCTGAATACTGCAGCCGATGCCAATACCAGAGGAACGGCCTTGGGGTTGGAGCGGAAATAGTCGGCTATGCGTATAGCCCGGGCACTATCACGTGAGGCCAAGGCATCAACGAGTTCATAGACATTAAACTCCTTGCTGAATCCTATATTGTATTCGATGGCTTCAGGCGTAATGCGGGCACCGCGACCAAGGATACCGGTGAGCTTGGTAATCTCGTTATAGAGCTTACTCATGTCGTTGCCGATATACTCTTTGAGCATTTCGAGTGCTTTGGGGTCACAGGTGAGTCCTTGGTCTTTAATCAAGGCGCTGATGTGTGTGCCTATCTGGTAGTCAGGAATTTTTTTTGACTCAAAGACGACAGCACGTGATTTTTTGATGGCTTCAATGAGTAGTCGGCCTTTGATTTTCTCGCCACGTGAGCATATCACGAGAACTGTTTGAGGCGAGGGGTTGGCGACATATTTGGCGAGATAGTCAAGCTGGTCGGCACGCACGCTCTGGGCTTCCTTGAGGATAACGACTTGGCGTTCAGATAGCATGGGTATGCGACGGCATATATCGTTGACTTCTTTAATGTCTATGCGTGGCGCATAGAGCACATATTGGTCAAATTCTTTTTCGTCGGGAGGGAGCAGGTTGTCAAAGTCGTTGACAAGCTCGTCAATGAAGTATCCTTCCTCGCCGTGTAGGATGTATACGGGAGCTAAGTTATCCTTGCGTATTGATGCGCGCAGTGAAGCAAAAGTCAGTGCCGGTGCTGATGCCATGATTAGTTGATTATAAAAATAATTTGTAAATTTACACACAAATTCTCGTCTGTGCAAAATAGAATTTATGCTATGCCTCGTTCAGTGTTAGATACCACCCCACTATGTATTCCTGATGATGTGATAAAAATGCGTCAGTCGGTCGATGGCGGTCATGTGGAATTTTATGATCCGCTTAGAGATAAGTGGGTGTCGGCAACTCCCGAGGAGAGGGTGAGGCAAGCGTTTGTTGCCTATATGATTAATAATTTGACTTATTGGCCGTCCCGCATGGTCAATGAGTATAGTCTTAAACTTAATGGTACGCTACGTCGTGTTGACACGGTGGTGTTTGATGACTATATGCGACCGGTGATGCTCGTGGAGTATAAGGCGCCTGATGTTGGGGTCACGCGTCGCACGTTTGATCAGGTGGTTAGGTACAATATGGTTCTTCAGGCCCGGTATTTAGTAGTGTTCAACGGATTGCATATCTATGGTTGTGAAGTGGATACCGATAGTGGAGCTTACCGCTTCCTTGAGCATATTCCTACCTATAAAGAAATCAAAGGATAGATAATAGATCGATGAGGGCTGTTGCGGTAGCGCGGGCAATAATGCGGTTGCGGTTTCCGGTAAAGTGGTAAAGCTTGGATGAAAAGCCGTTGGGGGTCTTGACGCCAATCCATACAGTTCCAACCGGTTTTCCGGGGACAGCTCCGCCCGGACCGGCGATGCCTGAAGTTGAGACGGCGCAGTCGGCACCGGTGAGCCGGCACACACCTTCTGCCATCATGCGTACAACAGGCTCGCTGACCGCACCCTCGCTGTCAAGTGTTGATGGGTCAACGCCTAAGGCTTTTATTTTTACCTCGTTGGCATATGATACCACGCTGCCTACATACACATCGGAGCATCCGGCGACCTCGGTAATGGTGTGGGCTATGTTGCCACCGGTACAACTCTCGGCCGAGGATAGCGTATAGCCTCGTTGTCTCAACCGTTCGATGACAATCTGGGCTAAGGAGGCATCACCTCGGTGTATCAGTAGGTCTCCTAATATAAGTTCGAGCTTGTGTTCCAGTTCTTTAGTTGTGTGAGATAATTGCTCGGGGTTGAAGTCACTGCCGTCAAGTCGTAGCTTGATTATTGGTGAATCGGGTAGATAGGCCAGGTGAAAATTGGGGGGAAGGTGTTCCTCCCAATCTGAGAGTTTTTCGGCCAAGGCACTCTCGGTGATGCCTGTTGTGATAAATGTCGAATGGGTAAAGTAAAGGTTGTGGTGGAAATGGGAGGCAATTTGTCGGGCAACCTCGGGTAACATGCCTTCGGTTTCGTGAGGGACTCCGGGCATCGATATGAGTATTCGGCCGTTTTTCTCAAACCACATAATCGGAGCCGTGCCCAGCCGGTTCTGTATGACGCGACAAGAAGATGGAACGATAGCTTGATTTTCGGTTAGAGGATTTACCTTGATACCGCGAGCGTCAAACAAGGCGTGTATGTTGGCTGTCACTTCGGGGTCTCGCATGAGAGTGCCGCCGAAGATGTCGGTCAGGACATCTTTGGTTATGTCGTCCTTGGTGGGCCCAAGACCACCGGTGGTGATTACCAGGTCGGCGGTTTTCAAGGCATGGGCGACGGCATGGGTGATTGCCTCGCGGTTGTCACCGACGGTGACAACATTGATGGTCTCAAATCCCAACGGGTCAAGAGCCCGTGAGATGGTGCCTGAATTGGTGTCGGTGACGCGTCCAAGCAGGATTTCGTCACCTATGATAATGATTGATAGCTTCATACCTTTATGTTTATACTTGTCAGTCTTGTGGGTTATATGCCCTTATACACCGACTCTTGCAAACGGCACCTCGTCATAACGGCATAGGTCGCCGTCAAGGAATTTATAATAACCTGCAATAGCGACCATGGCCGCATTATCGGTGGTAAATGAGCGCGCCGGGATAAAGGCTTCCAGTCCCTTGTGCTGACAGTATTCAGCCACAGCGGTGCGTACACCGGAGTTGGCCGAGACGCCACCGCCGATAGCGACGGTGTGGACTCCTGTTTGGATTACTGCCTTGTCCAATTTATCCATGAGAATGGATATTATGGTGTGCTGAAGCGATGCTGCCAGGTCGGCCCGGTTTTTCTCGATGAATTCGGGATCGGTCTTGAGGTTGTCTCTCAATGTGTATAAAAACGATGTTTTCAGGCCACTGAAGCTATAGTCGAGACCGGGAATATGGGGCTTGGCAAATTTAAATTTGGCGTGGTCTCCTTCAGCGGCCAACCGGTCGATGTGAGGGCCGCCGGGATAGGGGAGACCCATGACTTTGGCACATTTGTCAAAAGCCTCACCGGCAGCATCATCGATAGTGTGGCCAAGGATTTCCATGTCTTTATATGATTTGACCAGAACAATCTGGGAGTTGCCTCCCGAGATGAGAAGGCACAGGAATGGAAATTCGGGGACTCGGTCATCGGGGGTTGTGCGTATAAAATGGGAGAGGATGTGGCCGTGTAGGTGGTTGACGCTCACGATGGGGATGCGCAGGCCTAAAGACAGGCCTTTGGCAAAGCTTGTTCCAACTAATAACGAGCCAAGTAGTCCCGGCCCGCGGGTAAAAGCGATGGCGCTCAGGTCTTTGGCTGTGATGCCGGCGCGTCTGAGGGCTGTATCTACCACCGGGACGATGTTTTGTTGGTGGGCGCGGGAGGCCAGTTCGGGCACTACACCACCATATTCCTCGTGTACGCTCTGTGAGGCGATGACGTTGCTTAATAGTAGACCATCACCGATGACGGCCGCGCTGGTGTCGTCACATGACGACTCTATTCCAAGTATGTACTGCATTGCGTTAATAATAAATCAGAACATATATCCGATGCCGACTGATATCTGTACCGATGAGTTGGATTTTACAAGTGAGTATCGTGCCTCAAGGCTGAGCTTGAGTGTCGATGATGCCTTGAATTCAAATCCGCATCCGGCGTTTAATCCCAGGTATCCCGAGCGTGTCGACACGTCTTTGCTCTCTTGATCGTCATCGATCTCGGTTGAGTGGCGATTCCATGACGAGTAATTGATACCGGCAATAGGGTACAATGCGGCCCGCTCTCCGGTAAATGAGAATGGGAAATGAGCATCCAGGTCTATCTGAAGGGCATCACGGTCATCATGACGGAAGATACATTCGGCCGAAGGCGCCAATCTGAAATGGTCGCTGATGCCACATTGAAATGTGATACCGGCAAGTGCCGATTTGTTGCGTGATACATAACCGGTCTTGACCCCAAAGGTCTTTTCGCCTTTGGCGGCATGTATGTTGGTCGCTGCAATCGGCAATAGGGTTAGTGATGAGACGATGAGAATACGTAATGTGTTGAGTTTCATGTTTAATAATAGAATAGATGGGTGTGTGGACAGGCCTTTAGGCTCATTAGGTGCAAATTTAATTGATTTTGGCTTAATATCATAGCGTGGGCCCATAATTTAATTGTGTTAACATTCATGAGGCCGATTGGGTTGAATAGGGATGGAACAGGCCTTGTGTATTTGTGACTTATTTATTATTTAATGTGTAGTGAAAAGAGTTTGCCGGGTTTGATATTTGTCATAGTTGAGATCGGTGTTCTAAAATTATGCTATAAAACATAATGACAGTTAAAATGATGTTATGACTAAAATATTGGCTGATTGGTCCAACAATTTGTAAAGAAAGACTAAATAAAAAACGCAATGTTAAAAAGCGTTAAACAAGCTCTGGATTTAAAAAAGTTAACTAATTTAGCGGTGTAATTAGCTAATATTTCTTAAACACAATAATCGTTAAAATAATTATACCATAGAAAAACAGCCTGAAAATAAACACATTGAGTCATAGACCCGATTTATAAAAAGAACAAGCAAAAAAGAGAATATTTACAAAACAATTGTTAATAAAAACGTGTCCAAGAGTCGACTGATGAGGCAGTTATTGAGGTCAAGCGACCAAGATGGCTTGTTATATCGGCAGACTCGAAGATACAATAAAATCAACATCAATTTCAACCTTATGAGAAAACATCTATTAGTGACTCTGTTGTTGACATGCGGTGTACCCTATAGCGGACAAATGATGTTTGCTGTGGCTAACCCCGAGCCTCAATCACAAAGTCAGACTGTTACCATCAAGGGTACAGTCTTCGATGAGAACAATGAGCCTGTTGTCGGCGCCAGTGTTACACCCAAGGGTTCTACCAAAGGTGTATCAACCGACGTGGATGGTAACTTTGCTATCAGCGTGGCTCCCGGCAGTCAACTTAAAATTACCACTGTTGGCTACAAAGAAGTTATAATGAAAGCTGCTCAAGGTATGAGCGTATACCTTCAGCCCACAACCGAGGTCCTTGATCAACTTGTAGTCGTTGGTTATGGTTCTCAGAAACGTGCCAACCTTACCGGTGCTGTCAGCACAGTTGACGTTGCCCGTACAATGTCCAACCGTCCCGAGACTGATATCGCCAAGGCTCTGCAAGGAGCTGTCCCCGGCCTTACCATTTTGAACAACACCGGTAACATCACCGGTAACCCCGTTGTTCAGATTCGTGGTGTCGGTACCCTTACCAACAGTGGCGGTTCGCCTCTGTATGTTGTCGATGGCGTGGCTATGGATGACATCTCATTCCTGAATCCCGAGGATATCAAGGAAATCAGCGTTCTCAAGGATGCCGCTTCTTCTTCAATTTACGGTGCCCGCGCTGCTTTCGGCGTGCTCTTGATTACAACCAAGGGTGGTGAAAAACAAGATCGCGTACAAGTTAAATATAGCAACAACTTCGGTTGGAGCCAAGGCGCTGTCCTTCCTAAAATCCAGGATAACGTCAGCTCTCTCGAGGCTATGATTGAGGCCGCCAAGATGTTAGGCCCCACACAGGGTGAGTTCTTCGGACAGTACTACACCGATATGCTTCCCTATGCCAAGAAATGGCAACTCGAGAACCGTAAGAACGGCCGTATCAACACCTATCGTGAGCTCCGTCCATATGTTGACGAGAACAATGTAGGTGACTACTACCTGAGCCCCAACGGAACTACCCTCTTGTCATACGCCGACTATGATATCAACGCTATCATGATTAACGACGCTGCCCCCAGCAATTCTCACAATGCTTCTATCTCGGGTTCGACAGGTCGTGCTACTTATGACGTATCTTTCGGTTATGCATCACGTCAGAGCCTTTCCAACTTCAACCCCGACCGTATGAAACGCTACAACGCCAAGGTTGATTTGAAACTCGACGTTACCGATTGGTTGACAGCCGGTGTGCGCATGAGCTACAGCCAGCGCGACATTCAGTATCCTAACGTTGGTTCTAACATCTGGGGTACTATCTGGCGCTTCCCCGGCTTCTATCAGATGCTCGGCTACACAGTAGTTGATGGCGAAAAAGCCGATTGGCGTAATGAGATCGCCTACCTCAAACAAGCCGACAACGTTAAGAGCCAGCGTCAGTACACACGTATGCAGGCTTACGTTCAAGCTCAAATCATCAAGGGCCTCACTCTTAACGCCGACTTTACATATTCTACCTATAACCGTAACGACGCCTATGCCTATCTCCCCGTCAACTGTATCGACAACTGGTTTGGCCCCTACGGATACCCCACCGAGTGCTTGTCAATGTCAAGTTCTACCGCTACCAAATACAATGAAAAAGAAAACCGCTGGGCATTCAATGTCTACGGTACATATGACTTTGGTTTCAACAACAACAACTTCAAGGTTATGGTCGGTAGCAACGTTGAGAAAAACGTTTCAGGTAACTTCCAGGCTCGCACCAAAGTGCTCCTCGACGTAAACCTCCCCGCTCTTAACCTCTACACCGGTGACCTGGTAGCTCCTACCAACTATGACGGCCACTGGGCAACCGCCGGTTTCTTCGGCCGTATCAACTATGACTACAAAGGCATCTACCTTGCTGAGTTCAACGGTCGCTATGACGGTTCTTCACGTTTCCCCGCCAATGACCAATGGGCATTCTTCTCATCAGGTTCTGTAGGCTACCGCTTCTCAGAGGAAGGTTACTTCAAACCCCTCAAATCATGGTGGAGCAACGGTAAACTGCGTGCTTCTTATGGTGAAATCGGTAACCAAGCCGTTGGTGACAACCGTTTCATCTCTACTATCACTACCCGCAACATTGACTACCTGAACCAAAGCACAGGTGTTCTTGTCAATGCTGCTGCTATGCCCGCCCTCGTTTCAAGCTCACTTACCTGGGAACGTATCTGCACTACTGACGTAGGTATCGACCTCGGTTTCCTGAACAACTCGCTGACCGCTTCATTTGACTGGTACCAGCGCGACACCAAGGACATGCTTGCTCCCGGTGTTGAGCTTCCCCAGGTTCTCGGCGCTTCAGCTCCTTATGGTAACCACGGCTCACTCCGCACTCGTGGTTGGGAACTTACCCTCGGTTGGAACAAGTCATTCGGTGACTGGGATGTATATGCATCATTCAACATCGCTGACTCCAAGACCAAGATTACCAAGTGGAACAACCCCTCAATGTCTCTTACCGATAACTACTCAGGTATGGAGTACGGTGCTATCTGGGGTCTTGAGACCGATCGTTACTATACTAAAGACGACTTCCAGACAGCTGCTGACGGTAGCTTCCTTACCGATGACAAGGGCAACTTCATCCCCAAACCCGGTATTGTTGACCAACGCGAGATTGCCAACGGCTCATTCCACTATGGCCCCGGCGACGTAATGTTCGTTGACCAGAACGGTGACGGCAAGATTAACGGTGGTGCAGGTAAAGTCGGTGACCAAGGTGACGTTGTCAAGATTGGTAACAGCCTTCCCCGCTATGAATATGGCTTCCACCTCGGTGGCGCTTGGAAAGGTATCGACCTCGACATCTTCTGCCAAGGCGTAGGTAAACGCGACATGTGGACCGTTTCTTCAATGGTTGTTCCTTTCACCCAGGCTGCTAACGACATCTACTATGATGGCATGGAATCTCACAACAAGGTTATCTATGACAGCAACTGGAACATCGTTGACTATGAAGTAAACCAAGCTAACAAGTTTGCCCGTATCTACCCCGGTGCTTACGGAGCCAACAACGTTAACGGTATTGCTCTCAGCGGTACTTACAACTACATTCCTCAGACCCGTTACCTCCAGGACATGAGCTACCTGCGTGTTAAGAATATCACCGTTGGTTACACTCTTCCCTATGCTTGGACCTCTAAAGCTTATATCCAGAAAGCCCGTATCTACTTCTCAGGCGAAAACCTCTTCTTCATCCACCAAGGTAATAAAGGCTCTAACTTCGACCCCGAAATCGTTACTACCGAATGGTCAGGCGCCAACACTATCGGCCGTGCCAACCCCATCCCACGTACCTACTCTTTCGGTCTGCAAGTCACCTTCTGATTTACACCTAAAATTCAACAATTAATATGAAAAAGTCAATAATATTAACAGCGGTGTCGCTTGTAGGTTTGGCCTTTGCATCCTGCGACGATTTCCTCAATGATAACCGCTACCCGTTGTCCCAACAGACTAACAATCCGGCATATTGGGACAATGAGGCCAATGTTGCCAAACAATGCGAAGACCTCTATCGTAACTTCACCGGCTATGGTGACAGCGGTTATGGCCTATTCTACTTCCAGACCCTTACCGATAACCAAGGCAGTGGTGTAGGTGGCGCATTCACCAACTGGTCGTTTACCAACATCCCTACCAGTAGCTCGCTGTGGAGGGCTTCATATGAAGTTATCCGTCATTGCAACGAGATTATAATTAAAACCGGTACATCAAAACTGGCCGATAAGGTTAAAGCCAAATATATCGGTATCGCTCGTATGAACCGTGCTATGCAATACTATGAGCTCGTGCGCGGTTTTGGCGATGTGCCTTATGTAAACCAGGTGCTTGATACCAATAGCCCCGAACTCATGGGTGCCCGCACCGACCGTGATGTTGTCATGGATAGCGTTTATGCCGACCTTGACTATGCCACCAAGAACATCGGTAGCGGTTCCAAGAGTACTTGGAGCTCTGACATGGCATACGCTATGATGTCCAAGATTTGCCTCTATGAGGGTACTTATTGCAAATATCGTACAGTTGAAGAAAATTACAAAGCCGCTGACCTCCAGCGTGCCAACCGTTATCTCAACTATGTTGTAGCTGCCGGTGATGTACTCATGGGCAAGGGCTATAGCCTCAACAGCGACTATCGTTCCAACTACAACTCGGTATCTCTCGAGGGTAACCCCGAAATGATTTACTACAAGGCTTACAAAGAGGCTACCCTTACCCACCAGACTATCCGCTATACTGTTGCTTCAACAGTTATCGCCGGTGTCTCTAAGGATGCTTTCGACGACTTCCTGTTCAAGGATGGTAAACCTAAAGCCCTCACTTCACTCAGCACCGATGATGCCGGCGTTGTTAAACAAGGCGTGATCGACGGCAAGTCAGGTATGGGTCAGGTATTGTCAATCACCAATGTCCTCGCTACTCGTGACGATCGTCTGTCAGCTATTGTTGATACCGTTGTTTGCTACGGTTCTTCTGAGACAGGTATGACTTACAGCCGTGCCGGTTCTTCTCAGCTCAGCTCGTCGACAGGTTATCTCGTACGTAAGTTTGACAACACATCAATCCCCGTCAACTTCCGTACCGGTAACAACTATACATGCGCTCCCGTATTCTGGTTGTCAGTAATCTACTGTGACTACGCTGAGGCTAAGGCCGAGCTCGGCACACTCTCAGACGCCGACCTCAACAACACCATCAACAAGCTCTATAAACGTGCCGGCCTGCCCACTCAGACTGTAGCAAGCCTCAGCACAATGAACGACCCCGCCAACGACATGAATGTCAGCTCACTCCTTTGGGAGGTGCGCCGTTGCCGTCGTTGCGAGACTCTGCTTGACGATGACCTCCGTTACTGGGACCTCCAGCGCTGGCATCAGCTCGACAAGCTTGACACACAGAAGAACCCCGACATCCGTTTGGGCGCTAACCTCAAGAACGCTGTTAAGCCTTGGAACTACATGTCAGGTGACTACATGATGGCTATTCCCAACAACGAGCGTGTATTCAGCAAACGTGAATATCTCTATCCCATACCTTCTCAGCAGATTACCCTCAACCCGGCTCTGACTCAGAACGCTAACTGGGCTAATTGATAATAAAGACAACAGTACTCGGTGGTTGGGAAGTCATCAAAGGCCTCAACCACTGAGTAAACTGAACCCAACATAGGTTTATATTCAAGGAAATAAACCTGGCCCCCGGAGGCTGTGCCGTTATTTATCGACACAGCCTCCTGTTTATAAAAAAAAAGCTTTGTAGCCCCATTATGTTGATAAAGATAAAACTCAGGTCAATTATAATAAGAGTGGTGGACGCATGTTCGTTCTGCCGATTTGCTCGTGCCGGTCGTTCATCAGATAGCGTCAAGATGGAGGTGCTGACATTGAGTCAGGAATTTAAACCGTCCGCTACACTTGAGGCTAAAAAACATAATCTAGGTGAAGCAGCCTCCAGGATTAATCAGGTCGAGATAGCACCGGGAGAGGTGTTCTCGTTTTGGAGAGTCGTTGGTAATCCAAATGACAGCCGCAGGTTCAAGCCCGGGCGAACGATTCACGCCGGTGTGGTAAAGCATGATCTTGGCGGTGGCCTGTGTCAGGCTTCAGGAATTATATACCATGCGGCCTTGTTGTTGGACTTGAAGATTATTGAACGTCATAACCACTCGGTTGACCTGTATGACGACTCTTCCCGATTTGCGCCAATTGGGACAGATGCTACAGTCTTCTATGGGTATAAGGATTTAAGAATTAAAAATACAACTGACTCGAGGCTATTATTCAATATGGAAGTCATGCGGGATACTTTTGTCCTGACCGTTAAAGCTGACAAACCCCTAACTCTCCGTAATCTCGCCACATCGGTTATGTTGACAAGTGACGGCAAAGAGGATGTTACTATCACCGATGATTTAGGCAAGATTGTCTCACGTTCGATATATAGCTTACCTGCCGACAGTCATTAATGACCTCGGGAACATGGTATGGTATTTTTTTGGGGGGGATAGTGAATTATAGGGGGGTGCCGTAAAATTGTATTTCAGAGATACAGAAGTCGTTCCATTTATTGCCTTTATAATAGAAGTCGTCGGGGAACGTCATCAATATTGTGGTGATGTCCCGGTTGGCACTGTTATCGATGGCATTAAGGGTTTGGGCTGACATGGTGTCATTGATATATTGGTCAAGTATTGGCTGGGACATATCATCGGCATTATACATCACGATATGTTTGGCGCGGTTGTTGTCATAGTAGTTTTGGGTATTCTTTTGATAGCCGTTGTACAGCACGATGTGATCGAGGCGTTTGCAAGGAACGTTAAATACTATTTTGGCAAAACCGTGGTTGTAATAATTATTGGTGGGACGGAGGTCGAGTGCCCAGCAGGATCTGACGTCTCCGTCAATGAGATGGGAGGCGTAATAATATTTGTTATTGTCGTGGTCACAATTGCCTGACACGCTGTTGGGATATAGACGTTCAACAATAGCTGTGTCCTCATCTTTATCTGTCTTATCGGTGGTATATGTGGTATATGTTGTTGAATTGTTGTTATTTATCAAAAGCAATGCCAGAGTTGTGCCAAGCGCTACGGCCAGGACAGCAATGATGATATACAGCCATATTTTGGAACTTCCTTTTTTAGCTCCATTCCTCTCTTGTGGCCGTTGGCGAGGCGCTTGATGGTTAAATCGGCTATTGCGGTTATTATTGTTGAGAGGTTGTGTTGCCTCGGGTCGGTTGGAAATGGGAGGAGGGGTGACAAATACGGGCCCTGAGATATCGGTGTTGAGTTGAGTTGTGTCATTTTGGACGGGAAGACCACATCCCGGACAGAAGGAAGCCCCTGATGGAATGATATTGTGACAGCGAGGACAAGTCGAAGGGGTCATAATGAATTGGTTTGAGATGATTGTAGGTTTTACATGTTTGCACAAATTTACAAAAAAAATATAAGTTATCGGACACATTCTAAGTCGGATTGTTGTTCGGTGGTAAATTGTCAGTGATATGTCGTAAATAGAAATCAAGAAGGAGTAACGTGAGTCAGGAGACTAATAAGTCACCCCCTCGCCGGAGGTGGCGAGGGGGTGACTTTGATAGGGAAGTGAGAAAAGAGGTGCTTAGGTTGAAATAGCCGGTGTTATGTGTGTGCCGGTGATTATTTCAGTATCTTCTCGGCGGAGCCGTCGGTGTAACGTATTATGATATAACCGTTGTAATTGTCGGTGGATGTGAGTCGACGACCCATGAGGTCATAGTAACCTTCAATCTCATTCTCAATCTGAACGTTGTCAGTGTTGATGTCCTCGACACCGGTGAGTTCGCCGGTGTAGGTACCGGTCAGAGGCACGAGAATATCGGATGCGTTGGGTGTCGAGAGCTTGAGGTAGGCTGAGAAGTTGACTTTATTGTTAGTGGGTGTAAACTTCACTGAGTAGTCGTGGTTGGTGGTATACTCGTCACCGGCAGTTTTCTCGACATTAAAGTTGTAGCCGTCAGGGCCAACAATCGAGGCGTGAACATCGCGGGCCTCGCCGTTGATTTTGACGCGGAACCACTTGCTGTCTGTACCACCACTTGAGATGAAGTCGAGAGAATTGTAAGCCGGAGTCATGGTTGGGGTGGGGTTGTATGAGTCAAATACACGGCCTTGTCCATTGACACGTTTCTGGCGATATGCAAAGACGTTGAATTTGCGGGCATCTGAGGCACCTTCAACTACGCCGATGAGGAGATTGGCGCGTCCTGAGTCGTCGCGATGTATTTTGATGCCTTCAGGCTCGCCGGGGTTGAGTTTATAGGGGCCGGCATCTGATGAGCCGTATACGGTAGTTTTAAGTATGGCTTTTCGGTAAACAAATTCACCTGTTCGCCAGTTGGCAACGTTTACAATTTGAGTTGGTTTGCCATCAGTAGGTGTTGGTGTTCCAGAGTATCCTTCAAGTGAGTTACCTTCATAGGTATATATGTAGTCACCTGAGATGGTAAATCCTTGGTCACTCCAGGTCTTGAAGCCTTTGTCAGCCGTTTTGTAGAAGTCGCGGGATGAAGTGGTCATGGGAGCGGTGCCTTTGGCGATAAAGACTTGTCCTATGGGTTTGCATGTCTCGGGATTGTTGAAAGCATCAGTGAGCTCATATACAGTAAAGTAGTCACCGCCCGAGGTGCGTGAGCGCTCGACAAGAAGGTTGTTGTCGCGGTCAATGGATGGATATGGATAATAGGGCTCTTCAGAGAGGCCTTTTTCGGTCACCCAGTTGCGGTTGAGGCGTTTGATGTTATAAGTCTTGCCTCCATAGGTGAACGCATCAACTTTCTCGTTAAGACTGGCATAAGCACCGGCAACGTAAGGTACGAAGCAAACCTTTTTGGGATTGGGATCGGTGTCTGAGATTGAGTTGCCGCCGGTAACAATCCATAAAGTGCCGTTAATATTGATTACGGCCATGTTTGAACCGTGACCGGCCCAGTCAAGATACATCTTAGTTTCGTTCCATCCTTTTGTTGTGGTTGTTGTCTTGTATGTGCGAGTTACGGTCAGTGGTTTCTCGTTGGTGTATGTGTAGCCTCCGCCGTGTTTGTTTCCATATGTTCCGTTTTGTACCTGGACAAAGTAGAAGTCTCCGGTGACGTCATCGCGGTCAAAGCTTTGAACAACTGTAGTATTGGTGAATGTGTTGCTTTTTAGACGGTTGCCGGTGGCAAAAGCTCCACCGAAGTATGTTCCGTCAGGTGCTGTCTTGGCGCCATAGAAATCGATGAGAGTGCCGGTGCCCTCGGTTTCACTCTTGGCTGTGGTGTGCTCAAAAATCTCGGTCGAAGATGCATAAAAGCGACCGGGCTCAGTCATCCACGCCGGTTTTACCCAGGCAAATTGTAACTCAGATTGGTCATAGCGGTTGAAGCGCATGTCAACTGTTGCACCGTCGGTACAGGTGCCTTTGTCGGCATAGAAGACATAGTTGTTTGAGGCGTCTCTGAAGCTTGTCTTGTTCTTGAATGTGTTGTGGTTGATGAACAAGGCGGTGTTGACAGGGGGGTATTTGGCTTCGGATGTGTTACCAGCATAGAAGCGTATGAGCGAGTACATGCTGGACTGACCCTGACATCCGTCAAAGATGTTGTGGCGTATGTAGCCGTTGACGGCAGCATCGCCCGAGCGGACGCCGATATAGAACAGACGTATACAGAATTCGCCTTTGGAGCCTCCGGTGTTTTCGTTGAGGCCTTGACCAACATTCTTAAATTGATTGTGCTTTATATTAAAGTCGCCTGAAAGGTTGAAGATGTTGATGGGGCAACCGCCATTCTCAAATCGGTTGTCCTCGATGTTAAGGGTGCCGTAGGAGCCAGCTACCTGTATGCAGGCAGGCTGATTGGCGGCATATTTGCCATAGAAAGCGTTATGGGCGATAGTGACGTTTTCATAACGGCAGTTGGCGGCCCATTTTGAGGGGTCGTTGGTGTTGGTATCTGAGTTGTTGGGGCGATAAGCCTTACCTAAGAAGAAAATAGCGTTGTCGTCGCCCTGGACGATTGTCGTGTTCTCACATTTGTTATAGACCAGTGAGATGTCATGCAGGGCTGTCGTGCCACGGCCCGAAGTCTCGTTGCGTACACATCCCTCTCCGGTGAACAGGAAGCCGTTGATTGTAGTGCCCGAAACGCCATTGGCAATGGTTAGTGTGCCGGTGAATGATGACTCGGCGGCATTATTGCGTTGTCCTGACCAGGCGTCACAGAAAGCATTGGCGCCAAGTAGCGTGAGGTTGTTCTTGTTGATGGTGATATTGCCAGTGGCTTGAGGCCCAAAGTATATGATATCACCGTCTTGTAGTTTATTGGCGAGTGTCCACCAACTGTTAAAGGCGGTAGTGCCTACTTGGAAATAACGGTCTTTGTAGTTGTAATAACTACCTTCGGTTTTGCCGGCTATGTCTTTGTGTAACAGATAAGTCTCGGCCTGGGCTTCAGAACTTAAAGTCAGCATCGAGGCCAATATCAATGATGTGGCCGATGCCTGGATTAGATGTTTAAGATTCATGACTGGTGCTAAAGTGTCGTGATTGGTTTTGTAATTTAGAATTTTTGTTTATAGACACAAAGTTAATGATTTTTCCCAAGAACATATCTGTTTTTAAGGCATATTGATTTCAGAGTACACTTTTGCAAAGTAAAAAATTGGGTGGGCAGGTGTGCCGGACTGGTGTTATGACATTCTTATGTATTGCCGGAAAATCTAAGGTGGGACAGGTTCTTAGTTTTTTTGTATTGAGCCGGTGTCATGCCGCAAATTTTCTGAAAGACTCGATAAAATGTACTCCTGCTCGTGAAATTGGACTCAGCGGCTATGGCATCAATCGAGAGGTTGGGTTTTTCGCTCAACAGTTTTATTGAGTATTCCACCTTAAGGCGATTAATGTAGTCGGTGACATTATCTACTCCGGCATATTTTCGTAACATCGGGCTGATATCGTTCTTTGAAACATTGGCTATGCGGCAAAGTTCGTCGCGACCAAATTTTGGTTCAAGAAACAATTTTTTATCGACAATCAATGTTTCCATCCTCATGAAATTTACATATCCCGGACCGTTGTCATCAGATTGAATATAATTGAGTGTAGGGGGTGATGTTAAGTTATTTTCAGCTCTGTATGTTTTTTCTATGGATGGAAATTCGGTAGGTGGTTCACACGCGTCTGATATTCTATCCCCATAGGCTTTGCGTTGTTCTTCATGCTTGGATATAAGTTGGTCAAGCTTATAGACCAATGCTTTGTTCCTCTCTTGGGAAATCGAGAGGTTACGTCGTGTCACCCACAGCAGGACAATCAGAAGTGTGGCTATAATGGATACCCCAATAAGTAAAATGTTGCGCTTAGTGGCGTTGGCGTTTGCCATCTTTAATTCAAATTCCTTCTCTTTAAGTTGGAATTGAATGGCAAACTTTTGTGCTTCACTTTTACTTTCACGAGCATATATTGAATCACGCAATATGTAGCATCGTTTCATAGTGATGTTCGCCGCTTGATATTCGTTTAGTCCACGTTCTATGTCCGCCTGGTATTGTAGTAGATTAAGATATTCATTGCTGACAGTATCATTTGTAAAGGTCGCTATACATTCCTCATTCATGATTTTGGCATCACGGAAACGATTGGCCGATATAAGGAATGGAACAGCATACTTCTTACCTTCAATAGTTTTGGAGAAGTCTGTTGAAAGAAATTTAACATAATATTGTTCTGACTCACTCTTGCGTCCTGCTGAGTGCAGTAGGAAGGCCATTTTTGTGAATAAGTATCCATAATCCCGATCAATATATCCCGGTGGAGGTCCGGGGATTGTACTCATTTTGTCGATGACAGCTTGCTTCTTATATCCGACAGAGAGAGCTTCATCTATACGGTTTTGATCTATTAAGAATGAAATGTAATCGCCATAGGCAGTGGACAAGATTGCCATATCACGAACATCTTTGGAATCAGCCATCAGTTTTATGGCTTGGTTAAAGCACTTCTCTCCCATACTGTTGTATGACATCTGCTTGTAAATATTTGCCATGTCACATAAGATCTGGGCTTCAACATTTCTGTTGCCCGTAATGCGAGCCATTCTAATCACAGAATCACATTGATTGATAGCCTCTTCATATCTGTTGGTACGTACCAATGCCTCTACCAGAAGTCTTGAATAAGGGATATTACGTATAGGCACCAGGCGTATCGAGTCATTTGCCAGTCCCCTGCGGACGCACGTCTCCATTGATAGATAATCGTTTTTTACATTATAACACCATGCGCGCATCAAGTCAAAGCGCAGAGGATCTATCTTCCCGGAAGGTTTTCTCTCTTCCTTGTCGATGAGAGACAAAGCTTTATTGGGGTCTTTAATATATATAGCCCGAAAAGAATCTTCCGTGAAAGTTGTTTCACAGAAGCCCTTCAAGTAGCAAAAACTTACAGAGAGTATAATTATTAATATGGAGTTTAATCGAAGCATTTTATAATAAGTCAAGGCTGGCATTTTACCTATTGCTTTACAAATTTAATCATTGTGACGGCATCATACAAAGGTAGGTTGCAACAGCTATTGTTTTCATAACATCGATGGCATTGGGACATAGGCAATATATTCATCAAGATTGGTTGAATAATACTTGTTATCTGTTAATTAGCAGGCTAATGACATAATGAGATATTTGGTTGACAATATGAGACTACAATATCAAACAACGAAAAGTACCGAATAGGACATCTCTGCAAGTGCAACCGGATTTGGCAACATACTTATTGTCTAAGTTTGCAGTACTTAAATGAATTTTTTAAAACACAGAAACAATAATGATGATTACTTTGAAAAAGGCGATTAAATTCATGCCTGTAGCAGTCTTGAGCTTGTGTCTTGCCGCTTGTGGCAGTGATGAGCCAAACAATCCGGAACAACCGGAAACTCATAAAACGGTAAAGTCGGTTAAAGTGATGTATATCTATGACGTGAGCGAGGATATGCTACGCGTTGCGGATATTGAAGCAAAATGGACAAATCCCGATGGCACTAAAGATAGTGCAAAAATAACTAAGACGAAGTCTCAACTCGTGTCCACTTATGCCACTTTCCCGGCAAAGGCAAGCATTTCTATGAAAATGACGCCTAAGACACCGGCACCCGCCGACAACGAAGAGTTTAAATTGGCGGCCGGTTGCTCATGGTATGCCTATGAGGTAACATACTCTGATGGAACAAAATATACTGAAACAAGTTCGACTCCTTCTACTTCAGGTTTACCAACACTTGGTAAGGATGTGACTAAATACATTGAAAGATTGAATACGAGATTATCTGACATTTCATATTCAATATCCATTTCTGATACCGATAGTGGAATCTCAATAACTCAAATAAACAATTAAATACCGTGGTTAATACGGTGTTATCACTCAATGTATCCTGATTTTAGGTTTTGAACAATATCTTTCACATTCATGAAGACCTCCTTTTTAATAATTGCATTCCTTTTACCATCAGCCTCCACTCTTGCAACTGAAGAGACCTCCTATACGTTACTCCCGACACCCTGGGACTTTCTTGCAGTTAAAGACCAGACAATAAAAACTATCAATGCGTTTATTGTTAACAATATAGAATATTGGGATGAACCGGGCTTTCACACAGGCATTCAACAGGGCCGCCTTACATTTTTCAGCATTAAAGATATTCCTGAAGAATTTGAAGCGCCGGTCGCGCCCAATGTTTATATCAAATATACAGATGCATATGGCAACCTTGAGGCATCCCATAAAAAGGATATAAGTCAGGATTTCAAGACTATGGAATTTGTAGAAGGCTGGAATTGCTCGCATAGCGTGGGATGTACAGTCAACAAAGGAGGTCAGTATACTATTGAGTTTGGATTGGCTCCTGACCTATACAAGGATAAACAAGAGATTGTCATTAAAGATGAGGCGTGTGCGCGTGTTTATAGAACTATTTTCAAGAAAGGAGAGCCGATGACCTCAATATTGAACATCACCGGTGGCTACCCATTTGATGCTTCATTATTAACAGGAGAGTACACCCTTGACTGGACCCTTGCCCCGGTAGAATCGCCGACATCTATAATAGTTGAAGGCAATGAGACTTTTAGTCTTGAAACGGACAAGCCCTTGATAGCCTCAACCTCAACGATGAATCTTGAGTTTGGAAGTCTTGAGCCCGGGAAATATGTCGGAATTATTTCAAGTGACTTTGCTCCTGCTGCTCGCACATTTGACGTGGAGGTAAATGACGTGTTGCAGACTGATATTTCATTCGACAAAGAGCAATATGTAATAGGTAAGGACAAAGAAGCGAATCTAAAAATCTCAATGAAATATGGATATCCTTATATTTCATTAAACTCGGACACGGGTAAGCCTACGATTATAATAAAGGCCGAACTGTTAGGACAAGACTATAACTATGAATTCAGCAACGAAGTGTGGAGTAATTCCAATGTGGACTATACGGCTGACATTTCTGTGCCTCTGAATAATGTATCATTTGATATAGCAAAAGAATATGATTGGGCTTTACCAATGAATATACAGATTGTTTTCAATGGTCGGACACAGATGGAGAAATCTATTGTAATTCCCGTGGTAGATACATCCGGTGTTGAATTAATTGATGCTGACTTCAAATCATCGCCTATATATTATAATGTATATGGACAAAGGGTGGATAGCTCTTATCGGGGTATAGTCGTCATTTCAGATGGTCGCAAAATGCTGATGAAAGGTTATTAGAGGTTAAGACTGATAATGACTGCTGTCATAAATATATTTAAAGCACATGAGAAAATTCATTGATTACTCGTGGTGGAAAGACGTGACGATAGCCACAACAGGGACAATAATTGGTATAATCGTAACCTTTGGCACAACTGTTTGGTTGGAGGATAAGACGCGGAAAGAAATGGCTGATAAGACAGTCATTATGGCCATTCATAATCTTGATTCCTCCATTAAAAATTTGAGCAATCTTCTTGAAGAGATGGAAAGAAACGATGTTCTTTTCAATCGTGCGATGTCTTTATTCCCTGATAAACTCGGCACTATGGGAGAGGATTCGCTACAGATGATAGTGAACCAATTTGCATCAACGAGAGCTTACACCACAGACAAAAGTACACGCCAGATTTTTTCCTCAAGTTTTGAGGTATGGCAAAATATAGAGGATGTCAAGGTAATCAGCCGAATAGGGAATTGCTACAGTATGCTTGATCTATGCTTTAAGGAATATGATAAAATTGAAAATCTTAGGATGGAAGCCTTCCGCTCTTATTGGAATGATACCCCTCCTCAAGATTATCCCGATGCAGAAGAAGCAGTCAAAGCATTTCTTAATCGTAATGATGTGCGTTATGTAATGCATGTTCAAGCTTATACCACACCATTCCTCGTGTCGGTAAATGACATAGCACGGCAGTTGAATGAACGCAACAAGGAGGTCCTGACCTTAACGCAAGACGAACTGGATGAAGTCGGCAACCTCCTGGATAAAAACGAGTATTTTACTGAAAAAGATTACAGCAATAAAAAAGACTAATACAAACAGTATGATAAAGAAACAATTATTCAAAATATGTTTGTTGATAAGTGTGTTGATGATTTTCTCATCATGCCGAGACAGTGGTGATGATTTGATTGATCCGAGCCACTATCCCCAAACTGAAACAATGACCGGCCAGTTTGAAGCAATCTGGCATGGAATAAACCAAAACTATGTTTTCTGGGAAATAGACTCGATTGATTGGGATGAGGTATATACTAAATATCACCATCGTTTTGAATATCTTGATGAGCAGGAGACCGTAAAGACTGAAGATCTTCAGAAACTCTATGAGGAAATCTGCGGAGGACTTATTGATAACCACATGGTTATAATTTTGGAAAATCTGAAAGCCGGCCCGGACGAAAAAAATACGTATGTTGTGGTGAATCCGGGAAAGCTTAAGGTGGAGAAAAGGGATGATTTACAAGCAAATATTCCAATCAACAACTTTGTAGAGTGCTATAATAAATTGAAAGATGATGGACGTATCGAGCATGGCGCCGGATTTTATGATGGTGAATCAACCGGCGGTTTGGAATCAATGTTCACATTTGTTGTGGATGAGGATATCCTCTATCTTAAGCCCGCCAGTTTCTATGTGATGGCCAGTCTGGGTAATCCAGATGCATATCGGGTGTATGACACCTATATAAGGCAGTTGCTTTTCAATGATAATATTAAGAACGTGATTATAGATTTACGCGACAATGGAGGAGGAATGTTGTGGGACAATATTACAATCCTGGGGCCATTATTGAAAGAACCTTGTCATCTACTTGATTCAAAGACAAAGGTGGGAACCGGCAGGCTTGACTATGGCGAATGGACACCATTTATAGCTGAGCCTACAACTCAGCGCCAGATAGGTAAATTGATGGAATGGAAAGACGAACTGCCTGATGCACTCTGCATGGCTGACCAGAAGCTGGTGGTGCTTGTCAACCGTTATTCGGGCAGTATGGCTGAAATTACATCAATGGGTGCAAAAAATCTTCCTTATGCTACAGTTATCGGTGAACAGACATACGGAGCCACCGGGCCGCTGACCGATAACACCCATGTATCGTTTTCCGGAGAGTTCGGGGACAAGAATTTAAAATCTGCGACATATTATGTCAAGACAAGCACGTGGTTGGCACGCACTGTCGCTGGGACATTTGTGGAGGGAGAGGGTGTCTTGCCCGATATAAAAGTGACATTGGACAGTGAAAAACTTACCAACGAGCATATCGACAATCAATTGGAATATGCAATTGACTTTCTCCATGAAAAATAACCTCCAAATATGAAAGACGATAGTATGGACAAAATATTTTCAAAAACATGTATATTGAAGTTTTTAATGCTGTTGGCATCCACCACCGCTTTTCAAGCTCAAGCCCAATGGAAAGTTGGTGTGGAAGCAGGATATGATTACAACTTCTACCATATTGATACGCATTATGCGTACGATTTCAGATACGACGGCCGGAGTGGTTTTACTGTTGGTGTACCGGTAGAATATGGCATCCTTGACTGGTTGGCGGTGCGCGCCGACCTCACTTATCTGCAAAAGGGTTATAAGATGCATCGTGGTTATAACAAAACCTTTCAAAACCGCAGTGACCAATATCTTTCGCTTCCCATGATGGCACGTTTCTCTTTTGGGGATGATAAGATCAAGGGATTTCTGCATGTCGGTGGATATGTAGGTTATTGGCTTAAAAGTCATCTTAAAGGATGTGAAATATCAAATTCTTTTAATACTGATGAGGTATTGAATGAAGAAGAAGGTAAAATTTTCTATCCATACGACAAAGAATATAGCTTCAACTCCCAACGAGACAATCGTTTTGATGCAGGATTGGTAGGAGGAGTCGGGGTTTGCTATCGAGTTTTGCCTCAATTGGAAGTGGAGATGGAAGGGCGTTGTTATTATGGATTGACATCAACCACAAAAAATTATATGGAATACTCCAAACAGCCAAGATACAACACTACAATTGCCATTCTTGCCGGGATAAAGTTTTGTTTTTGATTAAAGTAAGATAAACTATTATGAATACAGTCCATTTGCGCTGTCGGAATATCGCAACCATTTTATTGCTGTCATTTGCCTTGACATTCACCTCCTGCCACAATGACGATATCATCAACGATGAATCTCAGCCAGAAGAATCTCAGCCTACTGGAAGAACAGTGTTGGCGTACGTCTGGGGAGACGTCACTGGTGACAGTGGGATTCTCCTTAGTGAATGTCAACTTGATTATATCAATAAAATGGAAGCCGGGTGGGACGATAGCTATGAGGGAAGTCTTTACGTGTATATCGATCCATCTCCCAACTTTGTACAATTTGACACTCCGGTCCTTTTAAAAATTAAACATGATGAGACCCAGGCCATCGTGAGCGAGATTGTCAAACAATATGATAAAATTGAAGCTCGTGGGGATATAAACCGCTATCCGGAAGTTCAGAAGGATGTTCGTGCAATTGCTCCTGCTGATAGTTATGGTCTTATGCTTTTCGGACATGGCAGTGGCGTTATTCCGATTGGCAAAAGTGATGATGTACATGACAATGCCAGAGGTATGGGTGGAGATACAGAGAAATTTCTTGAGAATAGAGAAATTGCCAACTTGACTCTACCTGATTATGAATTCATAATAATGCATGCCTGTATGATGGCAAGTGTCGAAGTAGCATTTGAACTGCGTCATAAAACTAAGTATTATGTGGCAAGCGAAATTTCTCTTTCCTCAGTTGGATGGCCTTGGCATGAGAATTTGCCGTATCTATTCACCAGGCCACATGCTGATTTGTCAAGATTTGTGATACATTCTTGGGAATGGCTTTATAGAAGCTTAGATGAAAGTGAAAAATATGCTACTATGTCACTCATAGACACCTCTCAGCTTGATAATTTGGCAAAAGAAACAAAAAAAGCTTTGGCTAACAGTAAAGTAACAATGGAAGACATAAAGGATGTTTTTCTAAACAAATGCCATCTTACGGAGAACTATATGGATGTCGGTAAGGGGGAGGAATATTTTCAGAAAAACTTTCCTTATGCCCAACTTGACTTTGTGGATTTCATGCGCAAAACAGATGCTTTTACTGAGGATTGGTTTGCTGCATACAATAAAGCTTGCTTAATTCATCAAGAAGGTTTCATGCAGGATTTAAAAATGTATGATGTGGTAAATAATAATATTGAATCATATTATAATGGATTGACAGTATATCCAATTATGGCACTGCAAAACTACTCGGACTCTCAAAAATTAAAGGACTATGTCAATTATGCAATACGTTCATACCGTTTAAATCAATGGTACACTGCATGTGGCTTTGATTTGATTGAAAAAACATATTGAATTCCCATTTTACCTGAAAGCTGAGGCTTATTCTCCGAACAGATGATGCCCGACGAAGTATCCATGATATAGATAAAACAAATAAACAGCGTGCAATGAATAAAGTACTTTATAACATTGGAATGGTAGCCATCACCACTGCGGTACTCGTTTCCTGTGGTGGAAATGCCTCCAAAGAGATATTGGATAATCAGATTGAGGAACCTTTGCCTATACTTGGCACATGGAGATACGCGTCAATGACATGTGTAATGACAGGAGACAAACCTGATACTGTTTATACGGAATTTGGGCCTGATACAATTCAGATCTACGACGTGTATCACCGCGACAACATTCTTGACTCCTATGTTACATTGGGTGATTCTATCCTACGACAGACGCAGATGCATTATGTTTTCCGTAACGATTCTATTATCGCAGAGAACCAAGAAAAGAATGTGCAGGTACAAGTGGTAAATGCTACCGATAGTACCCTTGTCTTTAAATTTACCCTTGCTGATGGCGACAAAACTGTCTCTTGTCAGACTCTGAGTGAACGTTGTCAACTTCCCGATTGGCTGAAACGAAAGATTGACAATAAAATGAGATAATGTATTGCTAAACATGCAAGAATATCGTGTATATTAACGGTAAATAAGTCATTGCGCTTAAAACGATTCTTGCCGGCAAGAAATTTTGTGACGTAAAACGATGAAAAACAGCCACGAGCCTTTGGGCTCGTGGCTGTTTATATGGTAAAAAGCAGGTATATCAGTAAATTAGGCGTACGGTATTGGGACCACAGCTGATGATGTACACGCCGTGGGTGAGATGTCCGGCTTGAATGGTGACATTCCCATCGGCCGAGGCTTTTACTGAAGTTATAAGTGAGCCGGTTGCCGAGTAAATATTTACCGGATAGGATGTGCCGGCCCCTAAGACATAGATTGTAGAGCCTGAGACATAGGCCTGCATAGATGATGTGCCGGAGTCGGCGGTAATGTCCTCTATGGCGTTTGTGGCCTTGATGACGGTGAGGTTGTCAAAGGCGAGTTGGCCGTTCTGGGTGATGGGGCTTTCTTTCTGTACAATTTTAATCTGGGAGAGGGTGAAAGGAGCAAAGTCGGCCTCGAGGTTGTTGAGCTCGACCTCGCGGTATTGCCAACCGAGGAAGTCAATGTCACAAACCTTGGTGTACTTGATGTTGGTGCCGGCAGCGAGCCCTACCCATAGTTCATGGTTCATAAAATCACCGTTGATATACATACCGAGGTGGTCGCCGGGATAGAACTGGGCTGAGGGTCCGTTATAGGCCCATAAGGCTTGTCCGCCGTGAGTGTCGGCAAACTTATAGGTTATACGTCCCGAGGCTTTGTCAAAAAGCTTGACTGAAGTGGAGCGCATAGAGTTGAGCATGCCGTTGATGCCTACCGACTCATCTTGAAGAGGCGAGATGTCGGCGGCGTCTTCAAATGTGTCAAATACCGAGGTTGAGTCGGGCTCGACGTAAGCTACATCGGTGGCGTCAATGGCGGTAAATGTTGTCGTGAAGCCGTCAATCAGTGGCAGGTTCTCGCGGTCGCGCAGTTCGCCGGAAACGGATACCGTATACTTCTTGCCTTTCTCGAGGTTGGGAAGGGTGTATAT
Source organism: Muribaculaceae bacterium (assembly GCA_017621845.1). Classification (GTDB taxonomy): domain Bacteria; phylum Bacteroidota; class Bacteroidia; order Bacteroidales; family Muribaculaceae; genus CAG-873. The sequence goes on along the minus strand of JAGASI010000010.1, from coordinate 39,865 downwards.
TACGTTTCCATAGTTGTTGGACAGAGTGTTGGACTTAGTTGTTCGTTTGCTGATAGTGAGCTTGTTCCCTGACTCGTCAGTGATGGTCACAGGGTCATATATGTTGGCATCAAGACGGTAGTCAAATCTGAACTCAATCTGAGGAGCAACATAGTATACTTGACCGTCGTTGGCCGGGAATTGGTCTATTTTAGACAATCGCGAGCGTGAACGTGTCATGAACGAAAACTCCAGAGGCTCTGAAAGGTTGGGTGCTGAGTAGTAGGGGTCGGTAGTCTTGAGGTCGGTGGAGAGATTGACGGTATAAGTGATACCTCCCTCAAAAGCTACTGTGGGTTTGAACGAAACCTTGTGGTAGGAGTCAGAGTAGGTGAAGTATCCTTCGACAGCCGGGGTGATGGAGAATGACTTTTCAAATGATGCCACGTCGATGTCGTGGTTAAAAGTAATTTCTATGGGCGAGGCACATGATACAGCGTCATCGGCACCTACGTTGGGCGAGTATCCGGTAACTGTCAAGGGGGACTCTCGACGGTAAGTCATAGGCATATCTTGATATGTGACTTCGTTGGCGGTAACGGTTACCTCGTGGGATATGTCATAGTATCCGTTGGCCGAGGTGCGTACAGTGTAGGTGCCGGGGGATACGTTGCGGAAAACATACACTCCGTTGTACATGTCATCGGTGGTGCGTGTCTGTATTACACGGTTGGAGGCATCTACCAATTCTACATGTGCGCCGTTGATGGGGGCCAAGAGGTCACGCCCGAATTTGCTGAAGCCGGCAGGCATCACAAATTCTCTTAAGTTATGGTCATCGTGAACTATGCCTGCGACATTGCCGGTGACAAATGTGTCCTCGGTGTTATAAAATTCCATGATTGATTTGACAAAATGCCATGCTTCGAGCCAACAATAGTCATCATTCATCAGTCGGTGGGCCTCGGGGCGGTGCTCATGCATCGAGCCCTCGGAGAGCAGGCCTACTACATACAGGCTACGCAGGACGCCAAGGCCGCCTTCCCACATGTTTTGGTAGAAAGTGAGATCTCCCTCGACATATTCCTTGTCGCGGGTCCAGTGGGTGAGTTGGCTTGAATGGAGGTTTTTCCACAGGATCTTGGAGAGGGTGACATTCTCGGGATATCGGGGGGTGCCTATTTTATTTTCGCGATAGAGCATGATTGGATAGTTGACGTTTTCTCCTGCATTGGAGTGTATGGAGAAGAACAGGTCTACGCCCAATTTGTTGGCCTCGGCCGAGATACCTGAGAGGGAGCGGTCATCGGCTTCGGTATTCTTTATGCGTGACAGATAGGGTGTCGCTCCTAAGGAGTCGAGGATGTGATACATGTGCAAGCCCTTGTAAAGGTTGGACTTGGACTCCCAGTAGCCTAAGGTGTCATTTTGTTCAAAGGGGTGAATTCTGATTGGACGGTCATTGGATGTATATCCACCATGACCGGGGTTGATATAGATTTTCAGGTCGCTCATCTTTTTGGCCTGAATGGGCTGGAAGCAGGTGGCGCTGAGGGCTGTCAATGCAAGTGCCCCAATAGTATATTTGAGTTTCATAATAAAATCGAGGTTAAGGGTTACTTAGCATTAATAAGATATAGGTCACCCGAGATGGTTGAGAATACGATGTGATTGTTGGCAGCTGATGCTTCGCCTACAATCATGTCATTGGGAGTGAGTTGACGTGCTTCAGTGCCGTCAATGTTTATGGCCATCAATGATGAGTCAAGGATGATATATCCGTCGTCATGGCTGAGGACATATACAATGGTGTTATCGTTGACCCATGAGGCGTAGTCTCCTTTGGGCGCCAGGAGCACGGGATTGGAGCCGTCGGCATTTGCCACATAGACGCCTTTGAATGGCTCGGTAAAAAGAAGGTGTTTGCCGTCAGGTGACAGTGAGGCCCACAGATAGGAGTGGGCATCGGGCAGGGGGGAGATTTTCTTGGAGACGCCATCGTGGCATACGAGGATGTCGTGATAGCGGTCAATGGCATAATTTGTAGAACCGGTATATTCGATAGGTTCGGCTGTGGATCGCGAGTATTGTGCTTTTACTTTGGACTTACCCTCATTGAGGTCATAGACACGTATGTCGTGGACGAGTAGTCCGTCGTTGGTCGATGCCGTGCGATAGACAATCGAGTTGGCGTCGGGGCTGAAAGCGGGGTTGTTGCCGGCAGCCATTGACTCATCGATGACGGTAGTGTGCATGGTATTCAGGTCGACCATCGATAGCCCACAATGATTGTCGGTGGTGTAAAGCATTTTGGAGGCATCGGGACTCAGGATGGGGTGGGCGCCTGCCGTGGGGAGATTGAGCTTGACAGCCGGTGAGAAGTCGGTAGCGTTGCCGGTCATGAAAGTGATGACGATGGCGCCGAGGATGGTGTATCTTTTCATTATTGTTAATCTGTAATAACTCTAAAATTGATGCAAGTACCACCTTGTATCCCGGGTGGTACTTGCAATAATTGTTAATGTTTGATGATGATGGTTTTAGAGGAACGTGCTGCTGAAGTGGTGATTACAGCGAAGTAGGTACCCTCGGCGACTTCCGATACATTGAGGATATTGCCGTCAGCGTGGGCAACTTTGACTCCTCCTGCCGAGTAAAGTTCAATTGAATGTATTGTGCAGTCGGCGTTGGCGATGAGATATTCTGAGGCCGGGTTGGGATACACGGTCAGAGATGAAATTTCGATATTTTCTACCGAGTTGGCATCGTCGGTGAGGTAGATGTTATCCATTGAGAAGGTGCCAGAGGACGAAGATTGAGAGGGATTACGCACAATCTTGACACCTGATAACTTCCCGGCGGTCTCCAGGTTGGCGGGAACAGCAAAGTATCGCCAACCCAGGAAGTCCATCTCGCCTACATATAAATATTGTGTAGCTATATCGGTCATAAATTCAAGATAGACCTTGTTGCCGGTAAGGTCTCCATTGAGATGTACACCTATGTATTTGCCGGGGTTGACAATTTTTTCGGCGGTTGAAGTGCGCTTGAACAGTACCTCAGCCTCGTCGGCATCAAACTTGTAGGTGAACGAGGTTGCCGCGCCAAATAGGGTCTGAGCGGTTTTGGTCTGGGCTACAGTGGCTGATGAGCAGGCAATAGAGCCTTCGGTGTCGAGAGCATAGTTGGCAGGGGTTGCCATGTCATCGATGATATTTGTCTCGCCCTTGTCATTAGATGCATCTACAGCCTTGAATGTGAGTGTTATAGGCTCGGGTATGGTGATGCCATCTTTGTCAGCGACAGTGCCGTCAACCTTGAGTGTATAGGTCTCACCGGGGGTTAGAGGCTTGGCAAGTGGTATGCGGAACCAGCCGTACTCGGCGCCAACTTTGGAATTCTTCATGTTACGTACGTCAAATGACAGGGTATTGCCTTGGGAATCGGTGCAATTGAGTTTTTTCTGTATTCCGGTGCAATTGGGGAGCTTGTCAAATCGGAATTCTATCGTAGCGTCTTTATAGTGAACTTCCTCGTCTTGTTTGGGGAAAGAACCGAGGATTGACATAAAGTTGCGGTCGGTAGTGGCAAACTTGAATGACACGGATTCGTTCATTGGAGTCATGCCAGCGTGTTTGGCCGATTTGTCAAGAGTGACAGTATATACTGTGTTGGTGAGGTAGGGCGAGGAGGGGGTGAAAACCATGCGGTAATTGATGTCCTCCCAGGTGAATTTGCCTTCGACTGGAGGATCAATCTTGAATGCAGCTTCTGTAGAGGCGACATCCATGTCCCAGTTGAAGTTAAATGTGATGGGGGTGTTGCACAGCAGAGCCTCGTCTCCTTCTTTCCAAACAGGAGAATATGAAATGACTTCGGGGGGAGTGACACGTTGTTTCTGCATGGTCATGTTGGCAAACGTTACTTCGTCGGCGACAACATCGACTTCGGTCTGGACCGGGAAGTGGGTGTCGATTTCGGCTTTGACTGTGTAGTGTCCGGGTTTTACTTCTTTAAACAGATAGAAGCCGTTAATGTGTTGAGGCTCGGTTGTATAGGTGTCAACAACATTGCCGGTGGCATCGATGAGCGACACCTTGGCACCCTGGATTGTTGCCATTTTGTCTTCGCCAAACATTGCATATTGGCCGTCACGTAGCACGCGCACGTCATTAAGACGTCCGGCAACAACACCATTTTCTACACCGGGTACATCAAAGAACTCATCGATGGCTTTGCGGAAATGCCATGCCTCCAGCCAACAGAAGTCTTTGTTCAGTAATCGGTAGGTCTCGGGAATATAATCGTGGAATGAGCCCTCGGACAGCATGCCATCGATGTTGTTGCCACGCAGGACACCAAGTCCGACTTTGTCTCCCCATGAGGAGTAGAAAGACCAGTCGCCACGACAATTGATATTGGTCGAGGTCCAGTAGGTAGCTTGGTTCTGAAGCAGGTATTTATTGAGTATTTGGCATATTTTCAAAGAGTTGGGACGCTCGGGGTCATTGTCATAGCCACGGAAAAGCATCAATGGGAAGTTGCGTCGCGATGATGTGCCTGTTGCATTGGAATGGATTGAGAAAAACAGGTCGGCCTTGGATTTGTTGGATAGATTTACAATTGTAGATAGCGGGAGGTCGTCATCATCGGTATTGGTGACGCGAGACATTTCTACGGTGTATCCCTTGGCTTGGAGCATGTCGCGCAGGGCTAAACCTTTGTCAAGGTTGGAGTTGGACTCCCAGTATCCGTTTGGGTCGCCTGCCTCATATGGAGGAACGGTTACAGGACGGTCTCCACCATCGTGGCCACCGTGACCGGGGTTGATATAGATTTTGAGTCCGGCGGCGTCGCGTGCGCTTACAGACAGTGCCATAGCCGACGCCATGATTAGGGTAAACAATTTAGCTTTCATGTTTATACAAATTTATCAAGGTGTTGGGTATGGTGTTATTTAAGTTTGACGTCGAGTTGATATAGGCGGCCATCGATAGTATTGTAGATTATACGGTCGGCAGTGGCATTGGCCGTGGGAAACATTGACATGGACTCGGGCTTGGTGAGCGCTTGGGACTGAGAGCCGTCACGAGTCATGAGTATGAGCCGTGAAGACTGGTACTGGTGGCCGTCATCGGTAGCGTTCATGACCACAATGTGATTGTTGCCAAACCATACGGGTGCCTCGTATTTGCCTGGGTTGGCGATGATATTGCCCTTTAGGTCGGTGATATAAACACCTTTTCCGGCAGCGACAAACATTACCATGGTGCCGTCGGGAGATACTGAAGGCCACAGGTATCCGGCATAGCAGTCGACGGGAGTGTAGGCTTGTTTGTGACCTTTGATGTCAATTATAAGTTTTGACCCGTCGACTTGGACGCTGACGCCGTGGCGTGCCGGAATTTTCTTGGGAGTCTCACTGACACGGGATGTGACGTTGTCATTGAAGTCATAGACACGAATGTTGGTCTGTGTCAGGTCGCTGAAAGTCAGTGACCGGCCATCGGTCGAGAGTACCGGATAGTACATTTCGCTCTCGACACCACGCAATAAAGGCTTGGGTGATGACACCTCGGCAATCTGAGCGGTGAGAGCTGTTGGAGCCATGAGAAGGGCGGCTGTAAGTAGTTGCTTAATCATTGTTTATACTGGATTTTTGTTGTTCCTATTATAAAATAGTGCTGTAATTATTAGATTGGCGTGGCTATGTATTATCTGATAATAATTTTTGAGGCATGGTTGCCGCGAACTGATATATACAGGCCTGGGGTTAAGTTTTTGGCAGGGACTTGAGCGCCCTGGAGATTATAGTATATTGTAGGCGAGTCGGGGTTGACATCGGGGTCAGCGATGATGTCTGCGACACCTTGGATGAAGTTGTTATAGTGGGCACTGAGAGCATCGAGGGTTATAGAATGGCTGCCGACATTGTTGTTGTTTTTTTCGATGTTAAATGTAATCTTGCATGCATCAATGGGGTATGTCATCAGGTCCCGGGTATCGGTGGGGAATGGTATTTCAACAGTGTGTCCGGTGTTGGCGGCCCACACAGAGGACTCTGGCGCAATGGTAATGTTGGCTTTGCGGTCAAGAAGACGGTTGTTGATAGAGACTATAATGCCGCTAATAGGTAGTGAAGGAGTGAAACTTAAAGACAACCGGTCGGGAAGACTGAAAAAAGTGTAATCCTCGGCAGGCGTGAGGGTAACTTGGGGGTTACGGGCGTTTTTGGCGTAATCAAATGTGACTACCGAGCCGGTTTTATGAACAGAACTTGAGGTGATGCCTGTAAGCCCCTTGGCTGTCCAATTGTCCCAATCGGTGAGGTTGATAACCGGTGATTCGGCAATCTGAACCTTGACAATGGTATTGTCGGTAAAATCGCCGATGTTGGCAGTAAGAGTCGTTTCACCATTGGCCACTCCGGTAAGTACTCCATTGTCATCAACCGAGGCAATGGACTCATCGGCAACTGTCCAGTTGATGTTGGCGGGGTCATAGGTATAGGTCGTGCCGTCAACATCAGCGGTGACCTCAATGGGGTATTTGCGTGAGCTGTCAATAAGAATTGGTTTGAGACGTATAGCCATCTGTCCTTCAACAATGGCTATGGGTGTAGATGTTGACACGCCGTTATATGTTGCGGTCAAGGTATAGGTGCCCGGTGTGTTGCCGGCGTTAAAAGTGCCACCGTCACATGTGCCGGCCAAGGCATCACAAGACAATGTGACATCAACATTATCGTTGATAAGTGTGCCATATTTATTGTATCCCAAGACTTGAGGGTGATAGGTGCTGTATACCGGAGCCTTAAGGTTAATATCGTTGAAGGCTAACGACGAGATGATGTTGTCCTCGGGAGCTGTGTTGTATACAATCATACCGTTGGCGACGGCGCGAGGGTTGCCCTCGGTTGTCTTGTTGATGATTGAGCCGTTAACGAGCATTTCGGCTGAGCCGCCGGCATCAAAATTGGTTACGTTAACACAGCCAAGTGTTTTCAGCAGTTGGCACATTATAGTTGTCGAACATCCGGCCGAGGACCCGTATGTGGGGTCTGTGGCTTTGTCGATGACCATGATATACAGTGTCTTGCCATCGGCATCGGTGCCATATCCTGTACGGGAATATATCTGGGAATTGTAACCCTCGGTGGTGTTGTACTTGGTGAGTTCACCATTAATCATTACCTGAGCGTTGCCACCTACAAGGTTGGTGAAGCATACAGGGTCGTCGCCAAGTGTTATCCATGAGTATTTAAGGGTGACCTTGTCTCCCGCGGTGAGTTTGGCAAGAGCCTCTTTCTTGTCACCGCGTCCCACTAAAGCCAGGTCGTAGGAGCCGAGGGTGCCATTGCCGGCATCGGTCTTGACATCGGCAACGGTAAATTCGATGGGGTTGCCAGCCGACCATTGTTGTCCGGGGTTAAGTGTAAGGTATACCTCGGTAGCCGAGTTGGGAATGATTTCAAACGTTTGTTTGCCGTTGGAGCCTGTCACTTGGTTGACACAGCGGAAAGTGCGGTTGGTGCCATAGTAGGAGTTGTAGATAGACAACTCGCCATCGCGCACAAGTTTGTTGGCCGAGTTAAATTGCAAATCGCCGGTAGCCTCGGATGATATTGAACCGGCCCATTTAAAGTTACCTGAGAGCGCGCGGCCGTCAGTGGTAATGCCGGTGACGCCGGTGTGCATATAACCGCCATTCCACTGGTCGTTGGTCATATTGGTCTCAGTGATTATTTTGCCATTACGTAGGTTGCCGTTATACGTGACGCCTTTAAGCTGGTCGCTGTATGGAGGTTGATTGTCGACACACCAGAAGTTGGCATTGGCTCCGGCGAGAGCCTGGTGGCCTGTTGATGACTGACGCTTGGCAGCGGTGACCAATGACTCGGTGCCATAGAGCTTGTCTGAAGCTTGTGTAGTCTCGATTGAGTTGTATGGATTGGCAACATCGATGCGTAACAGGTTGACATTGAGGGGATAGGATGGGAGACGTAAGCGTGTGTATCTCACACCCGGACCTAATTGCCGGTCTATAAGGGTGTTAATCTCATACTCTTTGTCAGCCAGCGTGACGGTCTCAGCCCCTATGGTCTGAGCCAGGATGGCTGTCAGACCCCAAAAAAGTAAATATTTTTTCATGAATTGATTTTAGGATTAAACTATCAGCAAAATTAAAAATAATTATTGTGAATAGAACAAAATAGTATGTTAAATCATAGGCTCATCGGTGGTAAAAATAAAAAAAACGGGTGGATGTGTAAAAAATACACCATAATATTTTGATATGTCAAAATTACACAATACCTTTGTGGTGTAATTTAAACACATCAAAAAAATTATGTATACCTATAAATATCCACATCCGGCAGTGACGTCTGATTCGGTGGTATTTGGCTTTGATGGCAGGCTGTTGCATATTCTGTTGATAGAGCGGGGCATTGAGCCATTCAAAGGGCTTTGGGCTCTTCCTGGAGGCTTCATGAAGATTGATGAAACGATAGAAGAATGTGCGGCGAGGGAATTGAAAGAAGAGACCGGTCTGCAAGACGTCTATCTCGAACAGTTCCACGCTTTCAGCACTGTGGGACGTGATCCACGTGAGCGCATTTTGACAGTGGCCTTCATTGCCCTTGTGCAAAAGTGGAATTTTCGTCTGATAGCCGGCGATGACGCGGTCAAGGCACAGTGGTTTGGGCTGGATAGCCTGCCACCGTTGGCATTTGACCATGCTGAAATAATCAGTATGGCTCGTGAAAGATTGCAGTATATGTTAAGTTCGCGCCCGATAGCGTTCAAGTTGCTTGATGAGAAATTCTCGATGGCCGAATTGCAACGCATCTACGAGGCTATCAACTCGACAACCTACGACCGCCGCAACTTTGCAAAAAAAATGACATCCACCGGTTTCCTCCGCAATGAAGGCGAAAGCGAGGAGAGATTTCACAATCGTACCGCCACCCTTTTTTCATTTGATGAAGATGCTTTTGGCGAAGAATATAAACAGTCAGCGAGAGGCCGTAACCCATTTAATATTTAAGTATTTAAAAACATTAAAATCTATTGACTATGACAACTAAGATGACAACAAAAACCACCGTAAATGTGACCATGGAAAACACCCAAGAATCTGCTATGGACGAGAAAGTAACACCTAAAGGTATCGGTTGCCTCGATATGGTAATCGCCTTTGACACGACAGGCTCGATGTCGGCATACATAGACGATGTGCGCCAACAAGTCAAGGAAATGATTCCACGCCTGTTCAAGGAAAATGAAGACCTTCAGCTCGGCATCGTGGCGTTCGGTGACTATTGCGATATGGAAAATATCTCCAAATATGGTGATGCCTATCAATGTATGCCTCTGACCAATAACGAGAATGACCTTATAAGTTTTGTAACTCATGCCCGTAATACCTCCGGCGGTGATGGTGACGAGTTTTATGAACTGGTGCTTCAGAAAATCATTGACGAGATGCCTTGGCGTAAAGATGCCTCAAAAGCCATATTACTGATAGCCGATGCCGATCCCCATGAAGTAGGATATTCCTATGGTGAATATGTCCATGGAAATCAAATCGACTGGAGAGAAGAGGCTCGCAAGGCCGCATCGCAAAAGATAAAGATTGATACAGTCTCAATATGCGGCCGACCCTGGTATAAAGAGGTGTCGGCAATGACCAATGGTATTTGTGTGCCTTTTAAGAGCAGTGGCAAAACTGCTACAATGATCGAAACGGCCACTATCGCCCGCAGTGCAATGGCGTTTGGAGCACATGCCGATGAGAAAAGTCCGATGGCTGAATACGCGCGTGAACGGATGCATGACCTGAAAGGACGTTTGGATATTATGTTCGATGGTTGCCAAGATTCTGAGCTTAATGAAGTATATTACTCCTACAAGAAAGATCTGGACGAAAAAAAACCTGAGTAATAAACCGCTTAATACTGATAACTATGCCCCCCAAAAAAGATGTCAGTCTATGACATGTTGTCACTGAGACTGACACGAGATATATGAAAAGTTGAGTAGGTGTAAAAAATTGATATTTAGATAAATATAATTTTGTCAACATTTTTGGCACACGATTTGTTTATAGATGTACAGAGGCTCGGAAAAGAGCTGTGACAATCGCGACTGTCATGACAGGACGCGAGTATCAAGAAAGGAAAATACATAACAAAAACATAAACAACTAAAAACTCAATTAATTATGGGAAAAATTATTGGTATCGACTTAGGCACCACCAACTCGTGTGTTGCCGTATTGGAAGGTAATGACCCTGTCGTTATTCCTAACAGCGAAGGTCGCAATACTACCCCCTCGGTAGTAGCATTTGTAGATGGCGGAGAACGTAAGGTAGGCGAGCCCGCCAAACGTCAGGCTATCACCAACCCCCAGCGCACTATCTATTCAATCAAGCGTTTCATGGGCGAGACCTATGACCAAGTTAAAAATGAAATCGAGCGCGTCCCTTATAAAGTGGTACGCGGCGACAACAATACACCACGTATCGACATTGATGGCCGCCTGTACACGCCACAGGAAATTTCGGCTATGATTCTTCAAAAGATGAAAAAGACCGCCGAGGATTATCTTGGACAGTCAATAAGCGAAGCCGTCATCACTGTTCCGGCATACTTTAACGACTCTCAGCGTCAGGCTACCAAGGAAGCCGGTGAGATTGCGGGCCTGACAGTAAAACGTATTGTTAACGAGCCTACAGCGGCAGCTTTGGCCTATGGCCTCGACAAGGCTAACAAAGATCAGAAAATCGCTGTATTTGACCTTGGTGGTGGTACATTTGATATTTCAATCCTTGAGTTGGGCGACGGCGTGTTTGAAGTAAAATCTACCAACGGCGACACACACCTCGGCGGTGACGACTTTGACCACGTGATTATCGATTGGTTGGCCGACGAGTTCCTTAAAGACGAGGGTGTTGACCTGCGTCAGGACCCTATGGCCCTCCAGCGTCTTAAAGAAGCTGCCGAGAAAGCCAAGATTGAGCTTTCATCCTCAACTTCAACTGAGATTAACCTCCCATATATCATGCCTGTGAACGGTATTCCAAAGCACTTGGTAAAGACTCTCACTCGTGCCAAGTTTGAACAGCTTGCCGACAAGCTCATCAACGCTACCGTCGAGCCATGTGAGAAAGCTCTCAAGGATGCAGGCATGACAGCACATGATATCGACGAGGTAATACTCGTGGGTGGTTCTACACGTATCCCCGCTATCCAGGAAAAAGTTAAACAAATCTTTGGCAAAGCGCCCAACAAGGGTGTCAACCCCGATGAGGTTGTAGCTATCGGTGCCGCTATCCAAGGTGGTGTACTCACCGGCGAGGTAAAAGATGTTCTACTCCTTGATGTTGTACCATTGTCTGTAGGTATCGAGACCCTCGGTGGCGTAATGACCAAACTTATCGAAGCTAACACCACAATTCCTACCCGTAAGAGTGAGACCTTCTCAACAGCCGCTGATAACCAGCCCTCGGTAGAAATCAACGTCCTTCAGGGCGAGCGCCCAATGGCCAAGGACGACAAGCTTCTCGGCAAATTCCATCTCGATGGCATTGCTCCCGCTCCCCGTGGAATTCCTCAGATTGAGGTTACATTTGAGGTCGATGCCAACGGTATACTTAACGTTACTGCCAAGGACAAAGCTACCGGCAAGGAACAATCAATCCGTATCGAGGCTTCATCGGGTCTTACCGATGCCGAAATCAAACGTATGAAAGACGAAGCCGAAGCCAATGCAGCCGCCGATGCCCGCGAAAAAGAGCGTATCGATAAGCTCAACCAGGCCGATGCAATCATCTTCCAGACCGAGAAGCAACTTGGTGAACTTGGTGATAAAATCCCCGCTGACAAAAAATCAGCCATCGAAGCAGCTGTGGCCAAGCTCAAAGAAGCTCACAAAGCTCAGGATATCAACGCCATCGATGCCGCTATCAAGGAAATAGAAACTACTTTTGGCGCCGCTCAGCAAGATATCCTTAATGCTCAGGCCCAAGCTCAGCAAGGAGCCCAAGCCGGTCCTAACCCCGGAGCTAATCCTGGTGCCAATTCGGGTAATGGCCCCGATGATCACGTCACCGACGTCGACTTTGAAGAAGTGAAATAAGTCTGACGAAGACTGATAACCCCAAAATAGATAAAAATAGCGTAGCCAACTGGTTGCGCTATTTTTTTGTATGCTATCTTCTTTGTTGATTTTGCTTGTTTAATTGTTTATTTTGATACGGCAATTAGCCCTATAGGTTCGCTTAGAAATATCAAATATGTTGTCCAATCATTTATTGTAAATAATATTGTAAATAACTTTAGGATGGATTATTTTCGCTATAACAGAATTAATGGTACATTTGTGAAAAATTATTGCATGAATAACAAATTGATAATTCAGGCGATAGTGGTTGTCGCTGGTGGGGCTTTAGCTTGGCTTGGTTATAAATTAGGTGAGACCGACCTTCAGAAATGGATGTTGGCAACAGTGACATTTGTCAATTTTATTATTGCTGCCGTGACGTTGTTAATGGGAGCTAATGCTACAGATAGACGCAGTGGTTTCAATGTGAGAGTGCTCACGATGTTTATATTGCTTATCACGTTGATAATGAATGGTATATTCTCTTTTTATAAATTCAGGGCTGTCGCATTTGTTATTCCTAATGTTATTTTGATGGTCATACTCTTTGGCTCCGTCACGAGCTTGTTGCGAGCGGGGTCAGATTTGGAGAAATGAATAAGAATACTTACCGGTTGATATAGTGTTAGATGCGATGTGCTCTTATTAAGGGGCCGTTGTGTTGCATCTGTCAGGAGCGTGTTTTAATTGCGTGATTTAGATTTATTAAGGTGAATTTTATAAGATAAGGGTAAGGAGATTTGAGAAAATGTTGTAAATTCGCACTTTGTAACGTGTTTTCACACAAGCACCAATATGATACGCCTTGTCGACATACATAAGAGCTATGGCTCGGCTACGGGAGATGCCCGCGGTCGCGTTGAGGTATTATGTGGTGTCAGCCTTGAAATTTTTCCGTCGCGTGTGACGGCAATATTGGGTCCAAGCGGTGCCGGTAAGTCGACGTTGTTAAACATTCTTGGCACTCTTGAGCAAGCAGATTCGGGACGGATAATATATGATGGCGTAGACGTGACAACATTTAAGGACAAAGAGTTATCACGGTTTCGCAACCGACATATAGGCTTTGTCTTCCAGAGCCATCGACTGTTGCCCGAGTTCACTATTGTCGAGAATGTCGCGATGCCGGCTATGATAGGCGGAGAGCCTCAGTCCCGAGCTATGGAACATGCACGGGAGTTGTTGGAACGCCTGGGATTGTCCCACCGGTTGTCTCACCGTCCCGCCCAGCTCTCGGGTGGCGAGTGTCAGCGTGCCGCTGTGGCGCGTGCTCTAATTAATGATCCGGAGGTTATCCTCGCCGACGAGCCTACCGGTAGCCTTGACAGTGCCAACCGTCAGGAGTTACAGAAGGTGTTTGTTGATTTGCGAGACACCTTGGGTACTACGTTTGTTGTTGTTACCCACGACAGCTCTCTTGCCGAACAAGCCGACCGGGTGATAACACTTGTCGATGGCGTTATTAAAAGCGATGTGTCCAACTCTTGAATTACTATAATTCACTTAAATATTAATCTTAACAAACACACTTAAAAACATCAAAGCATGATTAAAAAAATTCACATTCTGGGCCTTGCCCTCGTTACCGGCCTTGCCTCGCTATTTATCACCTCTTGTAACTCCGATTCGCCGGGTGGCTTAGAAGAAGAACCGCTATATGACTTTGCAACCCTCACAGGTGTAAATGATAATGGTTCGACATTAGAGGTAATACGTCAGGGAGATGAGCAACCTTGTACTTTCACCACACCTCTCAAGGTAGATACTACCCGTATCCCAGTTGGAGACCGTCTGCTCATCACCTATGTCAACAGCAATGGAGTGTCCTATGTCAGTGGTCCTATCAACCTCTATCGTTACCAACAAGTACTTAACGGTGACATTGAGATTGGCACTTCGACCGAATGGAATTCATGGCTTACCAACGATGTTTCCATCTACTACGCTACCCGTACCGGCAAATATATTAATGTCATGGCCAATGTATATGTCCTCAATGCGCCCAAGACATTCACTATAGTTGCTGACAAGGAGACTCTTAATGATGAGTATCCTAACGTATATCTGGTATTCCTGTCTGATACCAATTTGGAAGGCTCGATGCGCTCGGGATATGCTTCTTGGGACATCTCTAAAGTGTGGGACCTCCCCACTTGCAAGGGTATAAAACTACACATGGCTAATATTGTCGGTGATAAAGTGTTGACTTTTGCCAAAGATAATCCTTCAATTAAACCCATAGATTAACAAACTCGAATAATACACATCTTAAAAATCATCAAAACTTAAAAATGGAACAGAAAAACGAAATAAAGATTGAACTCACTCCTGAAGTCGCCAACGGCCATTATGCCAACCTTGCTGTTATTGCTCACTCGGCCGGTGAATTTTTCCTCGATTTTATAGCCATGGCTCCCAACATGCAACAGGCCAAGGTCCAGACACGTGTCATAATGACCCCCGAGAATGTCAAGAACCTGTTGTTTGCCCTCCGTGACAATATCGCCAAGTATGAGGCTACATTCGGCGAGATTGAACGCACCGTTCCCAAAAACCAAGGTGAGAACAACTTTAAAGCATAATCAAGAAATCTCATCATGTCATGATACACCATGTATATCAATGGTGTCATGACATGATGATGTTATCGGAATAACCCGATTAATCACTCTATATAACCAATTATATAATCACGATGATAGACCACTCCTTGACAATCTATAACTCATTGTCACGCGAAAAAGAGACCTTCCGGCCACTCAATCCCCCACATGTGGGTATGTATGTGTGTGGTCCCACTGTCTATGGTGACGGCCACCTGGGACATGCTCGCCCGGCAATCACCTTTGATATTGTAAACCGTTATCTGTCTCACCTGGGATATAAGGTGCGCTATGTGCGCAATATCACCGATGTAGGTCATCTCGAGCATGACGCCGATGATGGTGAAGACAAGATTGCCAAGAAGGCCCGTCTCGAGCAACTCGAGCCTATGGAGGTCGTGCAATACTATCTTAACCGCTATCATAAAGCCATGGATGCGCTGAATGTACTGCCTCCATCAATAGAACCTCACGCTTCGGGACACATCATCGAACAAATTGAGTATATCAAGAAAATTCTTGATGCCGGTTATGCCTATATTTCTGACGGATCGGTATACTTTGATGTGCCAAAGTTTAACCGTGACTATGGTTACGGCCGTCTGTCAGGACGCAATATAGATGAGTTGCTGTCCACCACCCGCGCCCTCGACGGACAAGAACAGAAACATAACCCTGCCGACTTTGCGCTATGGAAAAAAGCGGCCCCCGAGCATATCATGCATTGGCCGTCACCCTGGAGCGAAGGATTTCCCGGCTGGCACCTCGAGTGCTCTACAATGAGCGAGAAATATCTCGGTGAGCAATTTGATATACACGGTGGTGGCATGGACCTCAAGTTTCCCCACCACGAGTGTGAGATAGCCCAGTCAGTGGCCCACAACGGCCATCATGCTGTCCACTACTGGATGCACAACAACATGATTACCATCAACGGCAAGAAGATGGGAAAATCCTTGGGTAATTTCATTACCCTTGACGAGTTCTTCACCGGCTCTCATCCATTATTGACTCAGGCTTATTCGCCGATGACCATACGCTTCTTTATCCTCCAGGCCCATTACCGCGGCACTGTAGACTTCTCCAACGAGGCTCTGCAGGCTGCCGAGAAAGCCTTAGGCCGTATGCTTGACGGCTACCGTCGCCTGTGTGACCTTAAACCGTCGGCCGAAGTGTCTCAGCTTACCGATGCGGTCAAGGATATAGAGACCAAATGCTATGAGGCCATGGACGATGACCTCAACACCCCGGTCGCTATCGCCCACTTGTTTGACGCCACACGTCTTATCAACCAGATTAACGATGGTGTCATTAAGGCTTCGACCGAAGATATTGCCGCCCTCAAGAAATTGATGGATACCTTCCTGGTTGACATCCTCGGTATACGTGTCAACGTGGCCGATGGAGCCGGTGCTGAGTCACTCAAGCCATTTGAGGACGCTGTCAACCTCCTGCTGGAGATGCGTTCCCAGGCCAAGTCCAACAAGGACTGGGCAACCTCAGACCTTATACGCAACCGTATGAACGAAATCGGATTTGATGTCAAGGACACCAAGGACGGTTTTGAGTGGTCACTGAAAAAATGACCTCAGACCACGCTGACGCCACGCCCCTGCATGTGACTCCCGAGCAGTTTGCCGAGACGGTCACCCGCGCGTTACCCTATACTCCTAACGACCAGCAGAGTGCCGTTCTTGGTGCTCTCGGTCGTTTTTTATATCCACTGATGGGAGGACCTGCGCCCACGGTGTCTGTCGAGCCGGTGTTCATCCTTGCCGGATATGCCGGTACCGGTAAAACTTCGCTCACGGGCGCGATAGTCTCGGTAATGAGACACATTAAAGTCAACACTGTGTTAATGGCTCCTACGGGACGTGCCGCCAAGGTGTTCGGTTCTATGTCCGGCCAGCCGGCCTATACCATTCACCGCAAGATTTACCGCCATGCCCTGAATACCGATATGTCACCCGGGCTACAGACCAACGAGGCCCATGACACGTTGTTTATTGTCGATGAGGCGTCGATGATTGGCGACAACGAGGGTGGGCAGTATGGGTCATTGCTGACCGACCTGATACAGTATGTCTTTGCCGGTTATAACAATCGCCTGATATTTGTCGGCGATACTGCCCAGCTTCCTCCGGTGGGTTGCCAACACTCGCCGGCGATGTCCATAGACCTGCTCAGGTCGATGGGCCTGAAAGTGTCGCGTGCTGTTCTTACAGCCACTGCACGCCAACAGCAGGGCTCGGGCATACTCACCAATGCCACCGACCTGCGCCGTCATATCGCCGCCAACGATATGGTCGCCATCCCCCGTCTGATGACTGACGGCTTTGATGATATAAAGATTGTCAACCCTGTGGACCTGCCCGAGGAAATAGACGCCGCATATCGCCGCGACGGTATCGACGGCACTTTACTAATTACCCGCTCCAACAAACGTGCCACAGCCTTTAACGGCGCTATACGCGACCAAATACTCTATCTCGACGGTCGCCTGCAGAAAGGCGAACAAATCATGGTTGTCAAGAATAACTACTTCTGGAGCCGGCGAGTCAAGGGACTGGATTTTATCGCCAACGGTGATATAGCCGTCGTAGACCATGTATATGGCACCGAGAGCCGATATGGATTTCTATTTGCCGACGTAAGCCTTACGCTCCCCGACCATGATATTTCATTTGATGCCAAGGTGATACTTGACACCTTGTATAGCGAGTCGGCGGCAATGACCGGTGATGAGATACAACGCCTCTACACGGCCATAATGACCGACCCCCAATTGTTTTCTGACGATACTCCGGTGGAGAAACGGCTATCGGCCTTACGTTCCAACCCCTATTGGAACGCGATACAAGTCAAATATGCCTATGCTGTCACTTGCCACAAAGCCCAAGGCGGACAGTGGAACACCGTCTTTGTCGACATGGGTTACATCCACCCCGATGCCGTGGGGCTCGAGCTTTACCGCTGGTTATACACCGCCATCACCCGCGCCCGCACCCACCTCGTCATCATAGATGACCGTCAGGAATAAAGACAAACTTTGCGTTCCCGAGCGCGGCTTATGGTGTATTAGGTGGTTATGAATAGGGGTGGGAATAACGTGGCTTCTCCATGTTTAAACAGCAAAAGTGAGCAAGGTCGGACACCCTGCTCACTTTTGCTGTATCTTTAATAAGTCAGTGATGTTTTACTTTTTCTCTTTGGGAATGTAACGGATGATACCGGCCATCAGGACTGCGCCCGAGACTTCTTCCTGAATTACATAGATGAAAGGACGGTTGGCGTGGAAATCAACATAAGTCGGTGGTGTTGGAGCTGTAGGGCCGTCGGGGTAGGTTACGGCTGCCAATACGGTACCTTTTTCGTCAACTTCAATCATTGTCTTTTGGAACATGTCAAAGTCTATTTTATTTTTAAGGCCGGCTCCTGAAAGAACTATGTTTTGGGTACTGATACCCTTGGATAAGAGATATTTTGTTAGTGCATTATCCCCCAGTACTTTAAACTTGGGAAGTTGTAAATCAACCGTGGGGTCAAACATATCGGCGGTGAGAGAATTGAATTTTTTGGAGTTTAGACCCTTTGCAAACTCGATGACATCTTCACTCTCGGGAGGCAATATTACAAACATCGATATATGGTCACCTGAGTAAGGAAGTCTCACGACTTTGGTTCCATCGACTTCACTGTATTTGAAGTGGTTCTCCTGGTGCATCATTGCTACATTCTGTGTGCCATAGGCACTTTTGAATTCTTTCGTCGTGGTCTTACCGCTATTAAACGGGTTGACCCATACACCTTTATAATATAATACATTGGCGAAGAAGAAGTCTTTGAGGTCATTCAACGTATTCATATTTACAATTGAATTAAATACGCGGTCGGTCTTGTCAGACACCCATTTGTTGATGCTGTTAACTGTTGTAATATCAAATGGAGAGGCCTGGGGCTTGCTACCATATATAGCAGTAAATCGGGCTTCAAATGCAGGGTCAATAGTTTCTTTTTCGTTGTACCAGAAGTTGGAAGCTAATTTAAGCTTGGCATTAATCCCCTCATAGGGTAAATAGTTCAGTAACTTGGTGTTGTAATCGTTCAGGGCATCCAAGTCATCACAATCCATTATATCGGCAACACGCTTTGCAGTCTCATCATCAGCAGCGTTTGCCAGTATAGACATTGCAACCGATGAACTTAGAGGAGATATGGTCAGATTGGTGTCAGTTGGGGCGAATCCTGTGGACACATAATCGCTGAACATATCTATCTGGAAGTTACGTTGGTCAAGAGCAGCCTTGGCCTCGCGTGCTGTAAGTTCAATCTTAGGGCGTTCGGCTTCTTTGACACCGTTCGGCTCGTCATTGTCCGATGAACAGCCTGTTGCTACCAAAGCCCCCATCAGCATTATTTTTGATATTAAATCGGTCGTTTTCATAACTCGAGATTTTTATTAGATGAATTATTGAATATGATTATTTTTTAATAAGAATGAAATTGCCTGGTTTAAGAACATTTCAAAGGGTTCGTTGTCCTTTGGACGGTCTTCATTAAATGTTCCTTCGTCAACAATAGCGAGTATTGGCTCTGTTGACTTGTTTGCCGAGACAAGAACAAAGCCTTGATTGTCGGCGTAATTTACCGCATATATAAGCGTATCTGAACTCTCGCTTCTTGAAGTCGTATTGTAAATAACTTTTAGAGCGTCTTTGTCTATAACCTTTGATTCCCCCGATCGTGAAAAAGTGTTATCACCTGAAGATAGACTATTAACAAGTTTGATAGCTTCTTGAGGTGTTCTCTTGTTTAAATTAAATTTAACAATATCCTCGTTTTGTTTAATGGAAACTAAAGGTTCGTCTGATGAGCATCCGCTTGACATAATTGACACAAGCGCAGTGATTAAAAAGAACTTGAACGATTTCATGATTAAATACTTAAAGTTTTAATTGGTTAATGATAATAAAATAGTCTCTAATTTTGGCAAATTTAAACATACTTGCTTAACTTTTTTACATATATAATGTTAAAAAAAATATAATTTAACAATTACATTCCTATAAGAAATATTTGCGCTCCTGATTGGGCAAGGCATTATGGGGCAGTCTATTATCGGGGGGGCAGAAAAGGTTGGCGTGTTGAATAAGACGCAGCGCGTTGTGGTAACAAATGTGCTACCACAACGCGCCGCCGCGCCTCGGAGTGAGTTGATTGCCGCTTGTAGCCAGCCAATTAAACTGTTAACTACAGTGGCTGATTTGTGTAATTTGTGATACGTTATACCTGACGGTCGCGAGGCTTAAACGGGTTGTTTACTTTTTGCCGAAGCCGAGGATGCCTTTGCCGTTGGTTTTTTCTTCGACAAAGTCTTCGACTTTTTCTTTGGCGTTATGGAGGGTCTGTTTGCCTTGTTCGGTGTTGACAAAGTCTTTGGCTTTGTTTACGGCGTTTTTTACGGTCTCGTTGTTGGTTATGTCTTTGAGTTCAAACATGGTGTCAAGTTTTAAAAGTTAGTTATACGAGTTATCTGTAAGAATAAACAACGCCATGAGGGTATATGTTTGGGTCTGCCATGGTTATATATTGTGTTTTTGGGGGGATGATATGTTTGCTGACTTTTATAAGTAATGTGGGCAACTCGTGGCATAAACCTGTCCTTAATTTTGTATGAAATAGAAATTAATTTATTATTTTTGCAACCAGAGAAATGTTATATGGCAGATAAAAAACTATATATAATTGCCGGTCCTAACGGGGCCGGGAAAACGACAGCATCTTATGAAATGTTGCCGGAATTGTTGAACTGCCGTGAATTTGTAAATGCCGATGAAATAGCACGCGGATTGTCCCCTTTCAATCCTGAGGAAATGGCGTTGGAGGCCGGCGTATCCAATTGATGCGTATTCAGCAATTATTAGAAGATAAACAGACATTCTCAATAGAAACGACATTGGCCTCAAGGTCTTATCATAAACTTATAAAACAAGCACATGGCTTAGGATATAAAGTTGAATTACTTTTTTTCTATTTGCCATCAGTCAGAGATGCTTTGGATAGAGTCAGGCTCAGAGTGAAATCCGGTGGACATAATATACCTGAAGATGTTATATATAGGAGGTATGAAGCCGGATTAGAAAATTTATTTAATATTTATATGCCAATAGTTGATGTATGGCATATTATTGATAACCGGAATAGCCCTTCAAGGATTATTGCCGAGAAAAACAGATGTCTGACAATATATCAAAAGGATGTGTTTAATAAACTAAATGAACGCTATGGAAAATGAAGTTACAAGTCAACAATTGTTGGATGCAATAAACAAAGCATATAAAAAAATGCTTGAAAGAAAGGCTCGTTTAGGCGAAATGGTTCACACCGGTGACAGCACAGGAGTGATGAGGACTCAACGGGCAATAGATGTTTATCATCGTGTCTACGGGCCACTTCCATCGCTTGACTGATTATAGTTTATATCTTGCTAACGCATGTGGAGGGTGTTCCAGGTTGGAGTACTCTCCTTTTTCGATGCCTCGGGGTAGGTCTATTTGGGGATCGGGATTGGAAACTTGGAGAATAGGACGTTGACGGCCTTGGCTATACCTTCGAGGGTCTGGAAGCGGCCGCTGCCGTCGAGGATGGTGGCGACTGACGCGGTATATATCATCTGCTTGTCAGCGAGATTTACCAGGTCCATAATCAGTGTACCCTCTTTATAGACGGTCGGAATCCACTGGGTGTAAGTGGTGTAATAGGTGCGAGGATAGATAAATGCCGGGGTAAACCCGTGAGGGCGTCCGGGAGGAGGCCCCTGAGGACGCCTGCCGGGAGGAAATGCCGGGCCGGGCTCGGGGGACGGCGCAGGGGCGGGTGCAGGAGGTGGAGGTGCTATAGCCACACCAGGAACTGTCGTGGAGACAGTGTTGGTGTAAGGCACATCGGTGATGCCGGTCTGTACGGTGATGCCAAAGTTGACAAGCAACTGAGCATCGGGCGATTCGACAAAACCGCGTTCTACCATCTGTTCTCTGATAGCGGCTGCGATATTATAATATGTCACGTCAGTCATGCCGGCAGGCATGGAGCCGTCGGTAGGGCTCGCAATCCTGAATGTCTTGAACCGGGCGAGATTGGTGCCTACCGTTTCCTCGCTGTTTACCAGAGTGTAGGAACTGCAACTCGTCGAGACTGCCATAAGTAGCCCGACGCTTATAATCCATGTGTTTTTCATATCCAAGTGAATTAATTATAAATTATAACAATTCTCCTGGCTTATTAGTTTTAGAGTGTAAGAACACAAATCACAGTCCGGTGCTCTGTGCCTGCAGCCCGTGTTTGGGAGTTTGCTGTTCAATCGGGGGGGCTACTAACCGCTTTGTCCGCTGATTCCTAAAATGGTCAATCATTTTTTGATGGTCGGTATATTGTGATAAATTGCAAATAATCAGCCCGAGTCGTTTTTTGACTCGGGCTGATTATTTAAGATGGCATTGACCACTGTGGCAGGAAAACAGGAGAGAATTTACTCGCCCATGGTGCGGAGCAGCTCGTCGTTGTCGTGGGTGCGCTCCATGCGGTCTTTGATGAATTCCATCGACTCGATGGAGTTGCGGTCGCCGAGGAATCGGCGTAAAATCCACATGCGGTTGAGGGTCTCGGGACGCAACAGCAGGTCATCGCGACGAGTGCTTGACGCCATGATGTCGACAGCGGGGAAGATACGCTTGTTGGAGAGCTTGCGGTCGAGTTGCAACTCCATATTGCCGGTACCCTTGAATTCTTCAAAGATGACTTCGTCCATTTTGGAAGAAGTCTCGGTAAGGGCTGTGGCGATGATGGTGAGCGATCCACCGTTCTCGATATTACGTGCGGCGCCAAAAAAGCGTTTGGGCTTCTGGAGGGCGTTGGCGTCAACACCGCCCGATAGTATTTTGCCCGAGGCGGGAGCACAAGTGTTGTAGGCTCGGGCCAGTCGGGTTATAGAGTCCAGAAGGATGACTACATCGTGACCACATTCTACCATGCGCTTGGCTTTTTCGAGGACGATAGATGAGATTTTGACGTGATTTTCGGCGGGTTCATCAAATGTCGAGGCAATGACCTCAGCACGAACGCTACGGCGCATGTCGGTAACCTCCTCGGGACGCTCGTCGATGAGCAGAATCATGATGTAGGTCTCGGGGTGGTTCTCGGCGATGGCGTTGGCTATATCTTTAAGCAGGAGAGTCTTACCGGTCTTTGGGGGGGCGACAATAAGACCACGCTGGCCCTTACCGATGGGTGCAAACATGTCTACAACGCGAGTCGAGATGTTGCATGTGTTGGGGCTTGAGGTGAGATCAAACTTCTCATCGGGGAACAGAGGTGTGAGGTGCTCAAAGGGAACACGGTCACGCACATACTGGGGTGAACGACCGTTGACACGCACGACGGTATTCAGTGGGAAGTATTTCTCGTTTTCACGCGGAGGACGCACGGTGCACTCGACGACGTCCCCGGCTTTGAGTGCATTCTGCTTGATTTGCTGGGCGGTGAGATATATGTCGTCGGGCGATGGAAGGTAGTTGTAGTCGGCCGAGCGAAGGAACCCGAATCCTTGATTGTCAATTTCCAATACGCCTTGAGCCTCGAGGATGTCGTTGAATTCAAATCGAGCATCGGTGAGTCGTAGTCCCGGGTTGGCAGCGCGGTTTTTCTTGCCTTTTTTACCTTGTCCGGGTGTTGGGGTTATAGGTTGTATCTGGGTTGTGGCCGTGGGCTCGCCTATGGTTATTGGTGCAGTTTGGGCGGCTAATATTTGTTCGGGAGTGGGAGCTTGAGGCTGTTTGGCTTGTTTGCCTTGTTGGTTGATGGGTTTGTTACTTTGTGTCGGTGTGGGTGTTTGGGGCTGAGGTTCAGTTTGCCGTTGAGCATCGGCTTCCTTTTGTCTCTGAGACCTGGGGGTAAAGGTGCGGCCGGAGCCACCCATCGGGAAAAACGCGGCAAAAGAGGCGTCTCCTTTGTTTTTCTGGGGCTTGTTGGGCGTATCTTCGGGCTTGGGAGTCTCAGGGGTCTTTTCTTCTTGTACTGAAGGTTCTGTATGCTCCTGGACCGGATGTTTCTGGTTATCCTGGTTGTCCTGATTGTTCTGGTTGTCGTCAGGAGTAGGATTGGTAGTTGGATTTTGTTGGGTGTCCTCATTGTTTTTTTTGCGAGGACGGCCTCGACGTGGTTTATCGGGCGTGGGAATTTCAGTAACGGCTTCCTCGGTTGCTTTTTCTTCATTGACAATTGTCTCTGAAGGCGTCTCGGTGGCTTGGGCCAAAGCTTCAGCGGCTTGTTCGATCTCGGCTTTTTTCTTGCGGCCACGCTTTTTGGGCTGAGCATCGACGGCTGGCTTGTCTTCGGCTTTAGCGCGTTTTTTGCGAGGCTGTTTTTGAGCATCGGCCGCGGCTTTGTCAATGGCTTGTTGATCGAGGATGCTATATACTACTTCCTCGCGTTGGTTCATGTCTATTTTTTTGATGCCCATTGAAGATGCAACTTCAAGCAGTTGTTCGTCGGGCATATTGTCAAGTTCAGTGATGTTGTACATGTAATGGTATTTGAAAATATGTTGTCATGCTCGGGCGTTGATTGACGGCCTTATGGCATGTATAACGTCTTAAGTAAATGGATAAAAGGAATGGAAAATGTCGATAGCGTTATATCTTCATACAGAGGTGTCAATCGATGTTGATTTTGTATTGTATGAGAGTGGAAGTGATGATAAATTACCGCATGTTGATAGAAAGGAGGGAGAAATGATGCGGGACCACACAGGCTGTAGTTATTCCGAGAATATTGATGAAGTGTCGATTATATGGGTCGGATAAGAAAAATGTAAATTCCTAAATATAAATCTATTAATAATTGACGCGCATAATGACGCCAAGTATTCAATTTTTACCGGAAAGTGTGTGGAAATTGCTTTTGACGTTGCAAAGGTACAATTCTTTTCTGATATAACAAATCTTGTGTAAAAAAAGTTTGTGGTTCAGTCGCGCATGTCGCCTACATTCAGTATGTGTGGCGTCGGGTACTAAAACATCTATTCGGTGTTAAGGTCGGCGGGAATGGCCCGACTCAGACGAGCAAACACTGAGGTGATAATGGCGAGAGAAATCAGTGTGATAGCTGTCGAGTGGAGTTGGTTGCCGAGACCTACCAATGGGCTGACGATGGCACCAAAGATATATCCGGCGAGGCCTATCAGAGCCGAAGCATCCCCGGCGGCGCCACGCCCCTCGTTCATTGCCAAGGTGTTGCCGACGGTGAACATCATGCCCAGACAAAACAGCATCGGCAAGTTAAGGCCCTCGTAGACCCATACATTATCGACAGTGAAGAAGTATATAGCTTGTATGGCCACAATTGCCAACAGGGCACGTGCGCCAACGATGGCGGCTCGTTTGAGAGGCTTGAATTTTAAAGCTATCATAGAGCCGGTAGCTACAAACAGCGCGTTAAATCCCATGAAAAGACCAAACTCAAGTTGGGTGTATCCATAGTGGTCTTGAAAGATAAACGGGGCTGAAGATATATAGGCAAAGAGCATACCCAAGGCTGCACCTTTCATTATCGTGTGGATTATAAAGCGACGGTTGGAGGCAAGCACCTTGTAATTGACAAAAGCGGCGCCAAAGTGTCCGGTGACACGGCGCGAGTGTGGCAAGGACTCCTTGAGTATAGGAGAAAGCAATAATAACATGGCGCTGAACCCGAACAGTATCCAGAATATGCCTTGCCACCCCCAGTCGCCGGCCACAAGCCCGCCAATAACTGGGGCGCTTGCCGGTGCAAAGCCATTAATGGCACCCACGAGAGCCATGACTTTGGCCAGTGCTTTACCTTGATAGAGATCGGCGGGTATGGTGCGTGCAAGGAAATACCCGCCTGAGGCTCCCAACCCCTGGACCAAACGCCACCAGATGAACTCGTGGATTGTCGTGGATTGGATACTGCACACCGCTCCGATACAGAATACTATCAATGCTCCCACAAGTATCGGCTTGCGGCCCCATCGATCACTGAATGGTCCTAAAATAAGTTCGCCCAGACCAAGCCCTATCATACCAAAGGTCAAGCCCAACTGTACTACCGGACGTGTCGTGTGGAAAGACCTCACCATGTCGGGCAACGTCGGCAGGTACATATCGTTGACAAAAGACCCGAAGGCGCTCAGCATCACCAGATAAAATATCAAGAAGACATAGTATCCACCCTGAGGTCCGGTGTTGCTGTTGACAACGGGGGCTTTATCAAGAGGTGAGCCGGTATTGCCCGACTTGACGGCCTGTTGGGAGGAGATATGTGCTTTGGTATCGGTATCCATCGGTAAAACTTTTTTTACAACGTATATAAAACGCTATATCTCCACCGAGAGTTTAGATATAAAGTACTATATTTGTGGCATATTAACTGTCAAATGTATAAGATTATGAAACGAACTGTAATTTTAATGCTTGCGATATTGGGGATTGTGATGACGCTGTCGGCCCAGAATTATATACGCTCGGGTCAGTCCCGGTATGGTGCAGTGCTTTATAATTGGGACGGCAAGAACCTGCGTGCCGGGGAGTCACGTTATGGTGAGGTGTTATATAATTTTGACGGACAGTACATACGCCCCGGGGAGTCGCGTTATGCCGAACCATTATATAATTGGGATGGCAAGAATTTGCGTGCCGGTAGGAGTAGGTATAGTGAAGTCCTGTTCAACTTTGACGGGCAGTATGTAAGGCAGGGAGCATCACGTTATGGCAGAGAAATCTATAACTGGGATGGCAAAAATCTCAGACAGGGCAGTTCACGCTATGGCGAACCCTTGATAAACATCACCGGCCGCATCCCGATTCCCTTGCTATTAATCCTCTAACTATCGGCAGAGATACCCCATAGGCCACTGAAAGCGCCAAGGTCAGCGCATATTATAACATGGGCTGTGTTTTGAGGGTGTGCAGGAATATTAATTAAATTGACTTTTGGATTAGAAAGGATAGCCGATGGCGAGGTGCAGTGCAAGAGATTTCTTGAAAGATGGCATGTTATAGTAACCTGACTTACCGGTATCGTATGGAGCGTGGATGCCGACACCGAGGTCGACGCGCACCACAAGCATCGAGATGTCAAGACGCAGACCTGCACCGGTGCCGAGAGCGAGCTGGTTAAGAAATTTGGATGCCACGAGTTTACCACCCGGGCGCATACGGTCTTCTTTGAGGAGCCACACGTTACCTGAGTCGAGGAATATTGCACCGTGTAAAGGACCGAACAGAGGGAAGCGGTATTCGATATTAGCCTCAAACTTAAATGTGCCGGTCTGGTCGAAGTAATCGCCGGGAGTACCCTCGGGAGCACGATAGCTACCGGGACCGAGAGAGCGGACGGTGAAGGCTCTTACCGAGTTGGCACCGCCACAGTAGAATTGCTCGGCATACGGAACTTGGGAGGAATTGCCGTAGGCATGAGCCGCGCCCACGGCGCCACGCATCACAAGCCAGTGGTCGCCACGTCCGAGACGGCGATTGTAAACGAGTTGGGTTTGACCTTTGACAAATTGGGAAAAGGGTGTGCCGAAAAGTTTCTTCTCACCGTGTTTGCCACATAGTTGGTATATTCCCCAGAATACGTTGCCGGCCTCTTGTACCGTGGTAGACCAATTCAGTCGGTTGTCGGGGTCAAAGGTGCGGTCATAGTTGTAGCTGAACATCAACTGGGGTATAAACTGAGACTTGAAACTCTCGGCAACAGCCGGGTTGACGGCCATTATAGAGTCAAAGTCGGCGGTAGTGTGCATGAGTTTGGTGTAGGTGAGTTTGAGAGGTGTCAGCGACATCGAGGTGTGTCGTGTGGCTTGCCATTCATAAGCCATTGCCATGTTTACCTGGGCCATCTTGAAGAAATGAGGACGGTTGAGCAGGTCGCCATTCAGCGAGAAACGTGTCCAGTTGAGGTCTCTTTTGCGTCGTGGTATGAATGAGGGTGCCAGTAACCGAGGAAAAGCCAGAGAGCCGGTAAGCCCTATCTCATAGGAGTTAAAGATACCCCCACTGTTGTCACCACCGGTCTGCCATTCATAGGCACCGGTAAGCTTGACGGCGAGTTGCTCTCCACCTCCGAAGATGTTATGGTTTGTCACGGCCAATGTTATACCGGGGCCTATGTAGGAATTGCTTTTGGACGAGGCATTGACTTCGATGGATGCCTCGAGTGGGATGTCCAGTGTGCAATCAACGGTAACATCAAGCACGTGATGATGGAAGTGGTGGCCGTGCTCGCTGTCGTGGTCGCTATTGTGATGTTGATTGTGAGATAGGGTGTCGGGAATAGGTTCGATAGATATGGAGTTGAAGATGCCGAGTCGAGAGAGTCGGTTCTGGGTGCGGTCCATATCTCTTACCGAAAATATTTTGCCGGGACGTAAGGTGACATTTTCGGTAATCACTGAATGGCGCAGGCGTGAGGGTTGCATCTGAATCAGTGTTGCCCGTGGCAGTTGAATTGTGTCGGGAGTGCCACCACGCCCGTTGCGACGTACAATGACGGTGACCTTTCCGGTGGTATAGGGCACTATCAGGTCGTGAGGGATATTGGATGCAGTCTCCATCCTGATGTTGACTTCGCCGGGATTGGAGACGGTATCGGCAAGGTATTCGAGATATTCGGGGCGGAAGTAATAGTAGCCTTTATTTCTCAGTGAGTTGGTAACATTTACTCTGACAGCGGCGAGTGAGTCAACACAGTATCGTGAGCCGGGAGTAAGGTATTTCTGACGCTGGGCTATGGAGTCTATCATGTGGCCCAGGCGTGTTGAGTCGTGAGGAAATTCTATTGACCTTAGAGTATAGGATGGACCGGTAGTGATGTTATAGACAACCGAGGCCTTGCGCGGGTTTTTACCGGGGATGAGCTGATAGGAGGCTTGTCCTGAGAAGTAACCGTTGTTGTTGAGGATGTCCTTAATCATGTGGGTGCGTAACTCGGGTTTGACGTCCGATATGAGTACCGGGTCCTCGACCAATTTCTCGTATATCCAGTGTTTAAAGCCTTTTTCAGCGCGTGGCCAATTGTTATATACCCATAGGCCCAGAGGGAACGGGTATCGCCAGCCGACTAATGACCAGTAATTGTTTGGCGGGACATCGACAGCGTCCTTGATAGCTGATGAGACGCCTGATGGTACTTTAGCTCCCACGCTGTCCGGGATGATATTTATTTTCTTGACACCGGTGTATAATTGTTCACCGGGGTCGAGTCGCCGGGTTGTCGAGCATGACGATATGATTAACGATATCATCATGATAAAAATATAGAGCGGGGATAATATGCTGGGAGCTGATTGCTTCATTTTATAGTGTCGGCAGGTTGAACAATAGGTTGTCCCGTGACGGAGTTGTCGGCGGGTGGTAGGTTCTGGTTGTGAGGTCGGCTGTAACGTCGGCGAGGTAATCTGAATAGGTCGCTCAGACGACGTATCTTGCGTCGGTAAATAAATCCAACACCGGTCTGTGTAATCTCGCCCTCGAGGATGCTTTCATATCCAGTGTGTCGGAATATTTTTATTGACATGGTACCCGATTTGTTGAGTAAATATTCCAGAGAGATGTCGCTTATTAGGTTCTGGGCAAGATTTTGGTCGGCGTCGACATCGGTCGAGTAGTTTCCACCCACCGAAATTTTAAAACGGTCATTGAACAGCGATTTGGATACTTGGTAGGAGTAAGCCATAGTCTGGGATGTCACACCTTGGTTGGTGCGGTTATATTGGTCGATGCCAAATGATATGTCGACGCCTTTGATAGCGCTTGCCGCCCATGAGTTGAGTCGGGATGTCAGAAACGAGTACAGAGGGTTGCCAGAGAGATTGGCGTTGGCTTTGGTGCCGGGACCGGTGTACACGTTATAAAGCATGAGGTTTATAGCCTGGGAAGCTCGCTGGGAGGGGGCCATGCTCTGTAACTCATTGGCGATGGTCACGTCATCGTCAGTTGACAAATCAAAGACTACATCCATCGTATTGAGTGTGCCGGTGACATTAAGGCCGACATCAAAGTAAATTAGCCTTGAGTTTTGACCTTCTTGGGTGACATTGGCGCGTATATGGTCGGTGGCTGAGATATTCAGTTGGGGGTTCATCATATCGCCACGGAAAGCTATATAGCTGCCTTCATTGAAATTGAACAGTTTCTGGGAGATTAATGGCGGTGTATAGCGCACATAGCCTTTGTTAATATTCAGCCGTCCTGTAAGCCGTCCGTCATTCATGGGAGTCGAGGAGTAGTCAAGGGTGCCTGTAGCGTTCAGCTGGACGCGGTCCTGTCCGTTGGATGACAGGTCAACACCTATAGTGGTGTTGGTGGCGATTGTCAATAAGGCTTTCAGGTTCATGGACATGCCGGTCATGACCAGTGAGTCGGCCTTGGCTACCGATGCCGAGTCGTTAAAGTTGACAAATTTGACCATGTCATTGTTAGCCTGAGAGGTCAGTGTCTCCACGGCATCAGGCATGATGTAGGTGACGTTGGTGCCTGAGTTGAGCGTGAGATTGGCGTTGATATTGATGAAGTCGAGCGATCCCTTTGCGGTGCCGTCCATTGAGATATATGCACGTCCATAGACATCGGCTCCCTTGGAGGCACGTGTTGAGTTGACAATCTGCATATTGTTGGCATATGCTTTAAGATTGATGTCCATGTCGGATAGTGTCTTGATCTTCACTGATCCATTGAGCATCAGTGGGTTTTCGTTACATCCGGTGATGGTAAAATCGCTGAACTGGACAATATTGTCTTTGACAGGTATAGCTGTTGGTGACAGATTGAAAGTGGTGCCTAACATATCTATCCTCACCGATGCCGAGTCAAAATCCAGTTGGCCGTCAAGCCGTGGGGTGTCAGACGAGCCTGAAATATCAAGCGAGCCATTGAGAGTGCCTTGGAGACGGGCTATGCCGGGCATGAATGGGTTGACCGTAGACAATGGGAAGTGTATCATCTTGAGGTCGAGATTAAATGGTGTCTCGGCAGTGGAGTCGTTGAGCAAACCCGATAGTGTCATAGATTTATGGTCGTTGACCCACAGTGTCATATCGGCACGTGAGAGTCCTGATGTCTGGGTGGTGACTCCGATATCGGCACGCAGGTTTCCAACACGCTCGCGGCCATATATGAGGTCGGCGATGGATACATTACCATTGATGTTAAATCGTCCGCTGTCATAGTTTAGAGATAAGTCGGCCGAGGCACCGCCCTTGATTGGTGGAGCAAATGGGTTGAGCTTGATCCAGTCTTCGAGTCGAATGTTGAAGAGTTTGACAATAAGGTTCTCGTCAGCGGTATGCCCATCCTCGCTTTCCTCGTCGGCATGTTCGGTATATATGGCCAGTGAGCTGCCTACCGAGTTCATTCTCAGGTTGGCATCGATATGTCTGGTAACAAAGTTGTACTTGATGAAGTTGTCATCGTTTACAGTCCATTGTTTGTATCCGATTGTGGGAGTCACCGGTGAGAAGTGTAGAGTGGCTGTGGAATCTTGATTAAGGTCGATATAAGCGCCCAGATTATATCCGGTATTGCCGTTGATGTTTTGCTGTGACATATTGAGGCCAAGTCTTCCGGGTCTGAAGTATCCGTCAATGTTAACTTTGGCCCACTCGTCGAGTGTGCCGGGACGGTTGTGCACGCGTCCTTGATAGTTGAGTCTGTTGCCCGATTGGTGTATGTCAAATGTTACAGAATCGAGGCGTGTTTTACCCATAGTGAGTGATTTTACTGCGGCGACAAGGTTGATTGTAGAGTCGTTGTAAGCCTCGATTGTAAGATCTTTAAATGAGATGTTGCTTTGGGAGAGCAGTTGGGTTAGGATGTTGTCGTTGCCGGCATTTATATCGAGGTTAAAGCAAGGGATTGCCCGCTGTAGGTGCTCGATATCGATGCGCCGGTTGGCATGGGCAAGCTTTAATGCGTTACCTATAGAGTCAAAGTGGGTCGTGAAGCGGTCAATGGACATAGGAGAAGAGAAGTAGGCATAGAGGTCGCCGTTTGAGACGGAGGCATTGATTAACGAATCGGTTGCATCAATGCGAGCTTTTACATTGTCCAGTGCCATAGGACCGATAGAGTCGGTATATGTCAGAGTGTTGAGGTTAAGAGTCCCGGACATTATGGTAGGACGCTTGGAATTGAGTGTGGCCTGCAGGTCAAAGTCGGTCTGGATCAAGGCTGTGGTATTGGTCAATCCTAAAGCTTGCAGGTCCACGTCGCGAGCATTGACATCCATATTCCAGTCATAGACGTCACCTGCTAAGTTGCCATTGGCAATCAGGTCAAAGTCGAGGCTCGGGTTGTGAGATGTGGCGTTGATGTCGGCATGGCCCTTGGATAATCGGGCCGAGAAACCGATATCGGCGAGTGAATGGCCGTTATAGACTATGTGGTTGATGTCGGCAGTGATGTCGGCCTCAGTCCCGGGGTTGAAGATTTCAAAGCCATGTCCCGAGGCAAGTATATGGGCTGAGATATTGCCTACGCCTAATTCAGGCATGAAGGCATTGACAGGGAAATTATCGGTGGTCAAGTCTATGTCGTACTCTGAGTTGCGGCCTTTGAAATATCCGTCGAGGGCGATTGAGCCTTGTTCTGTTTGAGCGGCAAGTGTACCCATATAGTTGCCATTACTGAATTTTATCTGTCCATCAAGAGACAATGGAGGAATTCTTACTCCTTTCAGTGAGGCCAAAAGATTACTCCAGGGCGATAAATCACCGATACGGCCATCAAATCCGATATTACCGCTGAGACGGTTGGGGTCAAAGATATTCATGAGTTGTCCATCGGCTCTGATGGATAGAGAGCGCGGTATATCGAGGTCTATTCGTGCAATCTTTAGTTGGCCTGGGGTGCCGGTGATATTTACGTCAAGGTCAGCGAGCGTGCCTTGGGGAAGGCCCGAGACATAGGCCCTGAAAGTGGGGAAAGCCAGAGCAAGGTCACCGGTGGCTATCTTGCCTTTGAGATTGAGGCCCAGCGGAAGATTGACATCGGTCATCAGGTCGCCGCTTCCTAACATGCCTTGACCCGAAATGTCAGTTCCTGAGGGAGTGGCCAATGTCACATCATCAAACATCATCTTGACAGAGTCAAACCCGAGAGTAGCGCCAATCTTCAGGTCAAGACCCGAGCGCTCGTGTCCCTTGACCTTGACCGGTATTGACATGTCGGCTCCACAGTTATAAAAGTCCTCTACATCAAGGGTCATGTCGGTCACCGAGATATACGCCGGGTCAAAACCCGGCAGGGGGCTATATCCACGTGTGGAGTATAGAGCGCGTGAGTTATCAAAGTACAGTCTGGATAGTTTTATTTCCCATGGCTTGGTCGTTTGTGTCAAAGTATCGACCGGGGAGGGTACCACAGGGGTGGCGGCGATTGTAGCCGAGTCGGGAGCAATATAGGAGACGTCAAGATTGTTGCCGCTGAAATCATCAAGCAAGATTTTCTGGCCGGCGACATCGATGTGCCCGTTTTTTAATGTGGCATGGGCGATATGAGTGCCCAGCGAGTCTATTGTGGGCATCATATTCATGCGATATGTAAAATTATTGAGTGTCAAGTTCTTGACATCAATCAACAATGGCGTAGGCTCGGACTTGGATGGAGGCGTGGTATCCACGGGATTTATAAAGATATCTACTACGCCATGAGTTATGGTGCCGTTGTCGAGCGTGATGTGCATAGGGGAAAGTGCAACATGGGCCGGGTCGAGGTCTATGATGCCGGCTTTCACCACTATACATGTGGCCGAGTCACGTGTGCCTATCTGATAGCGCGCATCGGTCGCGATAGCACGGTCTACATTGACATGCCCCGCGAGTAGTGGCATGAGTTTGACTGAGGCATCAAGGCTGCCGGCGTGTATCATGGTGTCGCCATCCTGTATCAGTGACAGTCCCTTGATTGATATGTCAAGTGGAAATTTGAGCTTTATTTCGCTTAATTCAAATTCAGTACCCTGCTTGTTGTTCATGGCGACAACCAGCGCCTTGCATACTCGGTCTTGAAACCACGATGAGTACACCGTGATTGTCAAGCCCAAGATAATCAACACTACTGTAAGTAGCGTCAATATTGTCACTTTAAATATTTTTCTCAGTTTAGGGGGCACGTTTTTAAATCGGGCAGTAAACTGCCCGGGCCGGTGGCACGGAGATGTCACCGGCCCGGAACAATGTGATGAATGTTAATTATGAATTTGAAAATATCTGACATTTTAACACCTCAATGGTGTTGTTGGTTCAGTGATGTCGGCGTATAAACGCGGCGAGACGGTTGAGACCCTCAGTGAGAACCACACGAGAACAAGCTATATTCCATCTCATGAAGCCGTTGCCATCAGGACCGTACATAGTGCCGGCATTGACCCATAGAGCTTGTTCATCGAGCAATAATTGTCCCAAATAAGCGCTGTCAATATCCAAGGCGCTACAGTCCATCCAGGCAAGATAGGTGCCCTCGAGACGGCACATTTTGACCTGGGGGATAAATTCCTCACAAAATTCTACCATAAACCGGTAGTTGTCATAAATATATTCGTTGACAGCCATGAGCCATGTCTCTCCACAATTATATGCTGCTATAAGGCCACTGACTCCAAATGGGTTCATCTCTCCTACACGGTTGATGGTGACAGCACGGTTAACACGCTCTCTGAGTGCATTGTCCGGGATGATGAGATTGGCTACATGGAGTCCGGCAAGGTTAAATGCCTTGCTTGGCGAGACACAGGTGATGGAAATGTCGCGATACTTTTCACCGAGCGATGCAAAGGGTGTATAATGGTGTTCCTCATAGACGAGTTCACAGTGTATCTCGTCGGCTATTATCGTTACGCCATGTTTTAGACATATATCTCCGACTCGTTTAAGTTCATCTGGAGTCCATACGCGTCCGACGGGGTTGGCCGGATTGCACAGTATCATCACCTTGACAGCCGGGTCGGCGCACTTGATTTCAAGGTCTTCATAGTCCATCGTATAAGTCAAGTCGTGATATTTTAACGGATTGTGGACAACTTTGAGACCATTGTCGGCGATGACATCAAAGAAGCAGTTATATACCGGAGTCTGTACCACAATTTTTTCGCCCGGTACGGTCAATGCCCTGAGTATAGCCGAGAGCCCTGGAACGATAGCAGTCACACCGATGACCCACTCGCGGTCTATCTCCCAATCGTGGCGCCGGCGATTCCAGTTAATCAACGCCTCATAGTATTCATCAGTCAGAATGGTGTACCCGAATACTCCATGGTCGGCACGTTCGTGCAGAGCCTCGATAATCTCGGGTGCTGTCTTGAAATCCATGTCAGCGACCCACATCGGCACCAATCCGCGGCGATGGTCACTGTCCCACTTGCAACTCGCTGTGTCGTGGCGCTCTACGAGTGTTTCAAAATCATATTCTTGTATCATAAGTCAAATAACATAATTGCCGGTATTGCTCCTGAGGGATATCAGTAACGTGGTTGTATCCAACCTCTCGAGCAATATCGACACAAAAATAGTGAAATTTCCCCACACAGCGTCAATCAGAGTGTGCCTGATTTTAAACCAAGTTTAGCATACAAGCATTTTAAGACGTCCTGACGATAAGTGGTCTATCATGTAGCATAGACCGTATCCGATTATATAAATCGTTATGGAGGTGATAAAGTAATGGTTGATATTGGAAATACCAAGCCCCGGTATTATCCACCAATCCAGTATCTCATAGATGAGTATGTGCATACAATATATGCCTAATGTATAGGCTGATAACCGACGTATACGGGCGATGGCGATAGATGATAATTTGTTATAGGGCAAGTATGTGATGGTGGCAAAGATTAATACGCTGCCTACAAATAATGCAAGCCCGCTGTATCCCCACCCGGGGTCGCTGGCTCCCGACCATATCAACATCTTGACACATATCAAGATAATCAACACTAATGATGATTGGAATGCATATTGTTTCCACCCGGGGTGCCGGGTGTTTATTTGGTATAAAGTGATACCTGCCGTGGCATAGGGAATCATTTCGACCAAGCGCCCCAATGGATAGCTAAGCTCTGTGGGCAAGTTCTCTAACAAGGTGTAGTTGAGGCATGAATATTGAAGCATAAACGAGATAAACGACAATACAATCAGTGTCGTTATCCCACGACTGGGTTTAAGCACCCTGAATATACCATAGAATATACACGTTAAAGAATATACACGTTAACATAAACATCACCCACAGAAACCACAACGGGGTATTGATGCAATGGTCGGCCAGCAAGGTCCATCCCAACTTATCGAGCATGATGGCATCGAATCTGATTGAGAAGACCACCCATGATATAATACCCCATGTAATCATCGGGATGGCAATCCTACGGAGCCGTTGTGTCAATTTAGACTTGTTTGCCGTGACGATATTGGGGGCTGTCAGATAAAAAGACAGTATCATAAATATTGGTACGGCATATCTAAACGGAAATCTTGCAACCTTAATCCCGATGGAGACCTCCTGAGGTTCCCAACAGTGGAGCAATATCACCATTAGGCACATGATTGACCGCGTTATCGCTATCCACGGGTTGTATTGGTATCCCTTAACCCGCGACAGGAAGCAAAGTCGTCGGTCGTAATATCAGCAGGTATATTTTTAGATGATGCCATATAGCTATTTATATAATAATACGACAAAGTTATTAAACATCGGGATATAAAACAACCATATCATGAATCTGATACGGGGCGGATATCAATAAAAATTTAAATCCCTAAAATTTTGTAGAATATATAATATAATTTACCTTTGCAAAAATTTCCATTGGAAAATAAATCTAAATTTAAATATATACCCATATGAAATACGTGATAGTCGGAGGTGTGGCCGGTGGAGCCACGGCTGCTGCCCGAATTAGAAGAATTGATGAAAAAGGCGAGATAATTCTATATGAAAAAGGTGAATATATCTCATACGCCAACTGCGGACTGCCTTACTATATAGGCGGTGTGATTGCTGAGCGAGAAAAGCTTTTTGTACAGACTCCCGAAGCCTTTGGCCGCCGGTTTAATATTGATGTGCGTGTAGGGCAGGAAGTTATTGGAGTTAACCCCATCGACAAAAGTATAATAGTAAAAACACTGGACGGCAAAACTTACAACGAGTCTTATGACAAGTTGTTGCTGTCGCCCGGTGCTTCGCCGGTTAAACCTCCACTACCAGGTATAGACAATCAAGGGATTTTTACCTTACGCAATGTTGATGATACTGATGCAATAAATACATATATTAAAGACCATGCCGTGAGTAAAGCGGTGATAATAGGAGCAGGATTTATCGGTTTGGAGATGGCCGAAAATCTTAGTGACGCAGGCGCTGAGGTCGCTGTCGTGGAAATGGCCAACCAGGTGATGGCTCCCATCGACTTCTCGATGGCTTCCTTTGTTCACTCTCACCTTATTCAGAAAGGTGTACAACTATATCTTGAAACCGCGGTAGCTTCGTTTGAGTCTCGGGCCGACGGTGTAGATGTGGTGTTTAAATCGGGCGAAAAATTATCTGCCGATATAGTGATACTTTCTATCGGAGTGCGTCCCAACACAGCTCTCGCTGTAGATGCCGGTATTGAGTTGGGACAAACAGGAGGTATAAAAACCGATGAATTTCTCCAGACTTCGGCCACAGACATTTATGCCGTGGGAGATGTCATCGAGTTTACTCATCCTGTCACCGGACAGCCGTGGCTCAATTACCTTGCGGGCCCGGCCAATCGCCAAGCCCGCATTGTGGCCGACAATATGGTGTATGGAAACAAGGTGAAATATGAAGGAGCCATTGGCACGTCCATAGCCAAGGTGTTTGATCTCACGGTAGCGGCCACCGGGCTGCCTGCCAAGCGTCTTAAACAGATGAATATCGACTACCTCTCGGCAACCATCCATCCCAATTCCCATGCCGGCTATTATCCCGGAGCACTCCCGATGTCGATTAAGATTACTTTTTCGCCCATGGATGGACGACTGTTAGGCGCTCAGATTGTAGGATATGACGGTGTGGACAAACGCATCGATGAATTTGCAATGGTTATAAAGCGTGGTGGCTCGATATATGATTTGATAAGCATAGAACAAGCTTATGCACCACCGTATTCATCGGCCAAAGATCCGGTAGCCGTGGCCGGATATGTAGCCGGCAACATTTTGTCCGGCAAGATGTTGCCGTTGTATTGGCGTCAATTGCGGGATGCCAATCTATCTGCGGTGACTCTGATTGATGTGCGCACGCCTGATGAGTTTGCGTTGGGAGCCATCCGGGGAGCCATAAACATCCCTTTGGATGATATGAGGTATCGACTTGACGAAATACCCCGGGATAAACCTATATATTTGTATTGTGGAGTCGGTCTGCGTGGATATTTGGCTTCTAACATACTGCGCCAAAATGGGTTTGATGATGTATACAATCTCATCGGAGGGCTCAAATTATATGAGTCGGCCACAGCCGACCTGCCTAAACCTCGGGATTTTGGTGCCTTATCCGAGACGTCCTCAACAGTAGATGTCACTGATACAGTCCGGACTGTCATTGTAGATGCCTGCGGCATTTCATGCCCCGGCCCAATACTCAAACTCAAAAACACCATAGCTGACCTTGCCGAAGGCCAGATACTTGAAATTATTGCCACCGATCCGGGCTTCCCGCGGGATGCTGAAGCATGGTGCCAAACTACCGGTAACCGTTTTATCTCGGCTACTTCCGACGCCGGCAACTACAAAGTGCTCGTGAGCAAAGGCTTAACATCAGGATTATTGCCATCAACAGGTCAGACCCATGGTAAAACATTCATTCTATTCAGCGATGACCTTGATAAAGCCTTAGCTACATTTGTATTGGCCAATGGCGCGGCCGCTACAGGAGAAAAAGTGACAATATTCTTTACTTTCTGGGGATTAAACGCTATAAAAAAAGTACAGAAACCCAAGGTTAAGAAAGACCTGTTTGGCCGTATGTTCTCAATAATGTTGCCTTCTTCGTCAGAGAAACTTAAACTTTCAAAAATGAATATGGGTGGAGCCGGACGACGCATGAT
Source organism: Muribaculaceae bacterium (assembly GCA_017621845.1). GTDB lineage: Bacteria > Bacteroidota > Bacteroidia > Bacteroidales > Muribaculaceae > CAG-873. The sequence goes on along the minus strand of JAGASI010000010.1, from coordinate 974 downwards.
GCGTCACATCATGAAAAAGAAAAATGTCGATTCCCTCGAGGTCCTTCGTGATCAGGCTATAGCCAATGGAGTGGAATTCATTGCATGTCAGATGTCGATGGATGTGATGGGAGTCACACGTGAAGAGCTTCTTGACAATGTGACAATCGGTGGAGTGGCCACATACATGCAACGCGCCGATAACGCCAACGTCAATCTGTTTATTTAAAATCGGGTTAATTCCGAACAAATGTTTAAATGGAAAAGATAAAATGTATATGTGTGATGAGAGAGATAGTCAAAGCTCTCTCATCACTCGAGGCCGAGTTGGAAAGACGCTATGGAGTCACTCTTAACCAGGCAATGGTGTTATGTTGTATAGGACATGAGCGGGTCACGTCTACCGCAATATCTGAGAATATTGGCCTCACTCCATCCAATACATCCAAGTTGCTACGCAGTATGGAAGAAAAGTCACTGATAACGCGTACTATGGGTCATGACGATCGCCGCTGTATCTACTACAGTATAACACCTGAAGGGCTCAAGCGGCTTCATGCTCTTAAGACAAGCCAACTGCCGATTCCGCCCGGTATCGCTCCCTTGTTCAGTTAAAAATAAAACAAGTATAAACTTGTTGGCTACCAAATAGAGGCTGCATAACCAACCGATTATGCAGCCTCTATTTGAGCTTGGTCTTGTTTTTAGAGCCTGTCCCATGATAAATGTTAACGCTGAGACGGTCAGGCGTTGAACAGATTTGTTCGTGTGAAGAGGGAGTGTACTTGCTGTACACGACCGATGAACACGGACAAAGATGCCAACGGCTGGCCGAGGCGATGGTAACTTCACCCCCCGCATACATTGGAGATTGAATTAGTTGAAACATAAGAGCAAGGAATGGCTATATATGCTTGAGTAGTATCACAAGAAATGCCATTTTGGTCATAGATGCCGCCGTTGTCAATAGCTGCTCGTAATTTCTGCACAAACGT
>JAGASI010000050.1 GCA_017621845.1 Muribaculaceae bacterium | reverse complement strand
CTCTGCCTCTGTGAGGAACTTAAAAGTTGTTGTATAAGCATCCCATGCGAAATCAAATCCTACATAGTAGGTTTTTCCAGCCTCGCATTCGAAAGAGTATTCCTTATTCTCAAAGTCATTATTGAACTGCGGTATGATTTTATCATCTATTGTGCTGAATGTCCCGTCTGTGTAGACACTATACGAGTCGCCTGTAAGCACAAACTTTCCCGCACTCGGAGCTGTGAACTTGGCATAGAACGACTTGAACGCCTCGATAGAATAAGACGCTCCGCTCTCCAGAACATAAGGATCGTCTTTTGTTCCAGAGCCAACAACGGCTGCGTTCACATTGCCGCACCACAGGAACAACAATGTCACCATAAGTGTATGGAGCATCAGCCCCATACGCTTTTGTAAAGTCTTGTTTTGTCTCATTTTTTGTATTTTTGTAATGATTTATATGTTGTTTCCTTTATTTCACGATAACCTTACGTGTCTCTCCGTTACTCATCTTAATGATGTTCAAGCCCTTCTGCGGAGCAGAGATAACTTGTCCGGCTGCATTGTAGCGTGCAGTCTCCACGGCATCGGCACCGTTGTTGTAGACACCCTTGATGCCAGTGCTGATGTTTGTGAGCTTCACACTGTTGGCATTGGTTACACACTCGTTGTTGATATCAAATCCGTTAACGATTTTTGTAGACATGAAGGCTATAACTTCCATGTTGTCGACATTCCACTCTGCTGGCAGAGTAATAGAATAGGTGTTCTCATAGTTGTCACCATTCCATTTGATGTCATCGCCCAAAACATTGGTAAGCGCGCCGCGTGATACGTTATTGTGAGTATAGCCACTGTGCATATAGCCATCGCTGAATCCCTGGTCGGCAACCAATCCGCTTTCTGTCAGGAACACGTTAATACCCATGTCTGTAAGAACCTTTGCAGCATCAGCACCACTACCGCTAACAGTCACGTCAAGCTTGCGTGTTGCCTCATCGTATGAGCCACTGATGTTCACAGTTGCAAGAGCAGGAGTAAATGTGGTGGTATAATCAAGAATGTTCTTGAAATACTCGTTAATCTGCTCTGTTGTTGCAGACGAGCCAATGTTTATGCCAAATATTGTTGTGCCATCATTTACAACAGTACGGTTAAATGATGCGGATGGGTAGTATGTAGCATTCTGGAAATACATCAGATAGTTATTTTCCTCAAGATAGAAATCATCTTCATAATTACCCATGTTTCCATGAACTGCCACCCATGCTATGTCATTGTTGCGTGTGGCAACAAACTTCTCCAAGTTTGTTGTGCCATCAGGACAGTTTGTACACCACTGTGATGTGAACTGCTCAACAAGATTTTTCTGACGCGCCACTTCCTTGCTGTAAACATAGAAAGTTTTTTCCAGATAGTCATCATCAGTGTTACCTGTAGAAGCTCCACCGTCCATGCTCTTTACAAATACCTTCAGTGTGTGTTTGCCTAAAGCTATATCTGCCGGCAAATTTATGCTACCCTGGGCACCACTTCCTGAATTTACATTCTCAAGAGTGATTGTTGAAGAGGTCTCAATACCGTCGATGGCTGTTCCCAATACGACATTGCCAATGGTACCAGCTCCAAAGTTCTTTACAAGTGCGGCATACTTCATTTCATCACCAGCTTTATACCAGTTCTTTTCAATAATCATTTCATTAACAACGGCATCGTTTGTCAAAAACTTGTCGTTTTCAAGTAGAAGCTGCACACTAAGATTACCAAAGTTAGTCAATCCAACATCATACCAGCCTGTGCCATACTCCGTGTTAAAATTACCATACATATATGACTCGGCGATGAAATCACCCTCATCAACCATGGAGATAGGACGAGCCGATGCACCACTGGCAACCTGAGTGTAGGTATAGCCAATCATCAAACCGTTGATTTTTGAAAAGTCAACGGTGACAGGAGCATTGAATGTCACCTCTGTCCAACCTGCTGATGTATTACCAAGAGTTCTAAACGATTTTGATGCAACCTCACTTATATTGCCTTCCATGTCCTCTGCATAAATAAACGCATTTTTGACAATTGCCGGATTAGTAAGTGCGAAACGCATACCTACAATCTTGCTGTCGGCAACATTGCTGAAATATCCGCTTGGCAAGAATGTTGCAACCTTCAGGTCACCAGTAACACTTGGTATGCCTAATCCATAAGCTGACTCTGTTTCGTATGCATCAGAAGAATAAGCTCCGTAATACTTCTGGTTTGCGGCAATTGCCCTTGTCGCAACCTTTGACTTAGGGGCCTTGAGCATAGGCTTTACTGCGGTGCCCTCTCTCTTGATTCCCTCAATCTGAACTGTACTGACAGTTTTGATATTTGCCGATACATGTTTCTTTGCCGCAACTTCAAAGTTCTTTGAAATCGGTGCGACACTCTGTGCCATGGCTGTTGTAAGTGACAACATAGCTACAGCTACTAATGAGTAGAATTTCTTCATAATATTAATGTTTTAAATGTTAGTACTTTATTATAGTCTTCACAGTCTTGCCGTTGCTCAGCTTGATGATGTTCAGGCCCTTTGCTGGAGCAGAAAGCTTGTTGCCGTTGACATCATAACGGCTAACAACCTTTGCGTTCATGTCAGACTCCATATCAGCGATTCCTGCCGGATCAGCATAGATGCACTTGAAGATTACTGTAGGACCTACAGCTTTTCCACTGAGGATGGTCAATGAAGTTGTTTCTTCGCTGTATTTACCAGCATCAAAAAACCATTCTGAATTTAATGCCTTAACCTCATTTGCCAGCATAGTACCGATTTGTGTGTCAAACATTCCTTTGTCATGCGTATCACAGGCACCGGGGAAACATATCTGCACGTGACCTGATTTAGGAGCAATAGGTGCAGAAACTCTCAGTGCAACTGTTGCTGGAGCATTTGTGTTGTTCTTTACACTCAAATTGAAATCTGCCTTAACCTCATCTTCTATCAAACCTGGAATTCCAGGTATTACTTCCGCATAAACGGTCACAGTGCTACCATCGGCAACCTCATTGCCATTGGCATCAACAAAACTGAATGTTTTGTCTGCTTGGGCGCAAACATTGCCCGCACTGAGCAACATTGCTGCCACTAATGATAAAAATTTCATACTCTTCATAATTATTTCTTTTAATATTTATTCTTTATTACCATTTATAATTTTTACCTTTGCTGCCTGCATCACACCATTGTCGTTATATACAAAGGCTACGATGGAGCAATCCTCAGCTTTCCAGTTGCTCTTCAGTGTCGCACTGGCAGTAACAGTCTTTGTCGCCCCTTCTGTGATATTGAAGTCCTCACCCCAAGTGCCGTTAACAGCAGCACGGAATACATGATTGTGTACATAATTAAGATCCCTTATCGTTGCAGAGTTAGGATTGTTAATATCTTCTTTACGCTCTTGTAGGGAAACGATATTGTCCTCAATAATCCAAAGCTGGAGCTTGCCGCTAACGTTACCGTCAACACCCATAGCATCAACATTGGCACTTACTTCACGAGTGTCCTCATTGTATTCTGCAGACAACTCTAAAGACACAGGAGCAGTCTTCTCAATCTCAGATGCCACAAGCGATGGCCATGTGTCTATGGTTGAGGGAGTGCCCTTGCGGTTAACACGGCCAGAGGGCTGTGAAGGCATACCGACATTATTATAATATGTCTCACCATCATCGGTTGCAAGTCCTAAATCACTCAAACTGCTTGAAATCGACAGACGGCCAGCATGTATTCCAACAGCAATAACATTGTCACCGTATGTTTCATGCAACTGCTCTATCACACTTGCTGCATTAGGACAGTTGATGCAACGCTGACCGGTGTAATCTTCCAACAGCACGCAGCGTGCCACCTCTGCAGGCTTCACATAGATGAAGCGCTCATTATCATCAATGTTGCTGCAAGCGGCCATCAGCAGCGTTACACCTATTATATATATATAAGATATTATTTTTCTCATCGTTAAAAATTTAAAATGATTCTTCATTCTTCACTCTTCATTTTAAAAATTATAATTATACGACACAGTGAAGCCCTTTGTCTGAGGAATGTAGCGGCAAACGCCTCCTGAGCAGTTATAGCCTGCACGTGTGCGTCCCCAGCCGAGCTGTATGCGGTGCGACTTGATGTTGTAGGTAAGGTAAGTCTGCCAGTAGTGTTCCTTTGTCTCACCTGCATTATACATGTCGGAGGCCGTTATCATCCAGTGTGGCGCAAGCGACAGCTCTGCCAGTCCGTAAATCCAGTCACCCTCGTCCTCGCCTGTTGTGAGATACTGAGCCTCTACACGCAGCTTTGTCTTTGGATTGATGGTGAACAGACCGTCGGCAACGAAGATGTTACTGTGAATCATTCCACCTTCTCCCTCAATCACAGTCTTGTTGTAGAACTGGTTCATGTACATGAGG
>JAGASI010000009.1 GCA_017621845.1 Muribaculaceae bacterium | reverse complement strand
GTCCGCTAAAATGACTACTTTTACCCATGGTTATTGTGATTTTTGGCGAAACCAAAATAACCAAATTGGGCTGACTCCTGCAAATGGAATCAGCCCTAATCTTTAATCACTTCAAAAAGTTTTATCGGACAGCAATATTTTGAGATATGGAATTTATATACTCACTGATAAACATGCTTGCCGAAATGGCACCTTACCTGCTGTTAGGTTTTCTGATAGCGGGCCTATTATATGCCTTCGTGCCGGGAAGATTTTACCGTAATCACTTGTCCCGCCCCGGAGCGTTGGCAGTCATCAAGGCAGCTCTCATAGGGGTCCCTTTGCCCTTATGTTCGTGTGGAGTACTGCCCACAGCGGTGTCGCTGAGACGCAACGGAGCCTCTCGTGGCGCTTCTACCTCATTTCTGATAGCTACACCCCAGACCGGTGTTGACTCAATAGCCGCGACATATTCTCTTTTAGGGCCGGCGTTTGCCATCATCCGTCCGGTAGCCGCTCTGATTACGGCATATATAGGCGGTATGCTTGTAAACCGACAGGATAAAGCCTGTGACTCATCATGTAACACCGATGTCGACACTATTGACGCTCCTGAGTCAGACAATCTCGTGGGTAAAGTGAAAGATGCGCTGAGATATGGGTTTGTAGAAATGATTCAGAACATAGGTAAATGGTTGATCATAGGTCTGGTGATAGCCGCGGCGATTACAGTATTTATTCCCGATGGCTTCTTTACGATGTTTGCCCGATACCCTATTCTGTCAATGATAGCTGTAGTCATTGTAGCTATACCGATGTATGTATGCTCTACCGGTTCAATACCCATCGCACTCTCACTCATGCTCAAGGGACTAAGCCCCGGCGCGGCATTTGTTCTTCTTATGGCAGGCCCTGCCGCCAACTTTGCATCAATAATTATCGTCAGCAAGTCATTGGGCAAAAAGACTGCCGTCATCTACCTGAGCACTATTGTATTGGGGGCTATCGCTATAGGTATGTGTATTGACTATCTTATGCCCCGTGAATGGTTCACAATGCCCATGGTGCAATCATCAGCCAACTGCCATATACATATCGGCATCTTCCCCGGTATTTGCTCGGTACTGCTCATATTGCTACTTATCAATGCTTTAATTCTTAAATACACTCCAAATAAAGTACCTCCAATGGATAAACAACAAACAACCATCACTGTAAAAGGAATGACCTGTGGCCACTGCAAAGCCATGGTAGAGAAAAACCTCTCCAAACTGCCCGGCGTCGAGTCGGTGAGCGTCGACCTCGCCACCGGAGCCACCACAATCCAAGGTAATCCCGATGCCAGCGCCGTGCGTGAAGTTATCGAGGACCTGGGGTTCACCATCGCGTGATATCCGCGTTCTTCACATTTAACGTTTATTAACCTTGAGACATACTCCACTTGGTTAATAATTGTATACATTTGCAAAATAAACCAATCAATTATATAACGATATGTCAGAAACTCAACTTATGCCCGAGCAGGATGGTCAGGAGAAACACAATCCAGACCAACAGCAAGAGAAAAACGCCCAAGGACAAAATCCACCGGAATATCTGCAGTCCAATCAGAATCAGGGTCAGCAGTACCAACAGCCTTATCAGGGTCAGCAGTACCAACAGCCCTATCAGGGTCAGCAGTACCAACAGCCTTATCAGGGTCAACAGTACCAACAACCCTATCAAGGTCAGCAGTATCAACAGCCCTATCAGGGTCAGCAGTACCAACAGCCCTATCAGGGTCAGCAGTACCAACAGCCTTATCAGGGTCAGCAGTACCAACAGCCTTATCAGGGTCAGCAGTACCAACAGCCTTATCAGGGTCAGCAGTATCAACAGCAGTATCAAGGTCAACCGACGACAAATCAATACGATGCAGATGATGATTATGATACTTATAAACCCAGTTCATATCTCGTATGGGCTATTCTCTCTACAATTTTCTGCTGTGTACCATTTGGCATCGTAGGTATCGTATATGCATCCAAGACCAACTTCTTCAACGACCGAAAAATGTATGATGAAGCTTGTGAATCATCACGAAAGGCCAAAATGTGGACTCTCATATCTTTTATCTGTGGACTTGTCTTTGTGATTGTGTATGTAATATACATTTACTTCCTGGTTGACAGCATGAGTTCATATAACTACTATAGTAGCTACAACCCATACGATTTCTGACAATATTGACTACTACCGACAATAACAAGCAATCGCCATCCAAGCAGGTGGCGATTGTCATATTGATACTACTGATAATCGGGATAGCGGCCGTATATCTTATCCACCCCAATGATGCGCCCTGGATGCCCAAGTGTCTGATACACTCATTGACAGGCTATGAGTGTCCGACATGTGGCAGTACCCGAGCGGTACATTATTTTCTGCACGGTGAGTTCTCGACGGCCCTGTCCTACAACCCCTATATGCTGTTCAGTATTCCATTTTTTATCGGAGTACTGCTTACGACCATCTACACCGGCCCTACTGCCCGTAAATTCAAGCGATTTTTCCAAAGCACCTTCATGATATGGGCCTATATCATCAGCTACATTGTATGGGGAATCATCCGCAACCTAATTAATTGATTAAGAGCCTGTCTGATTAACCATCTTCTGACAAAATAATAAGTGGAGCTATTGTTGAGAGCCTGTCCGATAAAATTATATTGGGCCATTAATTACTCACGGTAGGACTTGCGGTCGAGTTTACCGTTATAGGTGCGGTTGATTTTATCGACGCGGGTGTATAGATGTGGGACTTTGTATCTCTCAAGTTTTGATGCCATGTGTCTTGCTATAGATTTATTATCGAGTTGGCAACCGTTCTCAACTTGATAAAGCAGACGCAATGCCCATCCTAACACAGGATGAGGAGCAGCGATACATATACAGTCGGCGATGGCGGGGATATCCATAGCGACGTCCTCGACCTCGATAGGATTGACTTTAAACCCGCCAACATTGATAACATCGTCATCCCGGCCCGAGAGTTGTAGCCGTCCGCAATCATCTATTGTACCCTTGTCACGTGTCACAATGCGGCCATCAATGAGTATGCGCGCCGTTTCCTCGGGGTCGCCACAATATCCGAGCATCACTGTCGGGCCGGCACACTCGATAAATCCATCGGGGTTAATCTCCAGCACTGAATTTTTCATCACCGTTCCGAGACATCCGGCGACACAATGCCCGTCGTTGAAATTATGAGTGGCAATAATACCGGTCTCGGTAGAAGCGTATGTGTTGTATAGCCTTGTATCGGGCAAAAGCCGGCACATAGCCTCCATGTCAGACTGAGAGATGGGCGCGGCACCGGTCTCTATAAAGTCTATCTTATGGGCGAGCGCGGCCAACCGGTCATGTCCCAGCTGTAACAAAATCCTTAAACTCGCGGGGACTTGGAAAGTGGCCACCTTGACCGGGCTATTCTCTATGACCGAGAAAAAAGCGTCCGGGTCCTTGATGCCGTCCATGACATATATTGTGGCACCGACAATAATCGATGGCCATATCTTGCTGAGGCTTCCGATATGATTTAACGGTCCGGTGATGATAAACAACAGTTCGGGACTGAATCCCTGGGCATTGATAAGGTTATCGGCGTCGGCGAGTATTACCTGCTGAGAAATCATGGTACCCTTCTGCTTGCCGGTGGTACCGGTGGTGAACAGCACATCAGACACGCGAGCATCCATCCCGACGGTGTTGACAAGCTTGTCAATGGCCTTAAATTTATCATCGGGAATATCTTTTTCGACCGGCACGACCACCTTGCCTGCCAGATGAGTTGCCAGATAGCTACCTATAAACCTCCATCCACGGTCGGCCTTCAGGACTATAGCTCGACGAGGGTCGCGAGAGATGGCTTCAGCCTCGGCAGTGACATCATTCCACAATTGCCGATATGTAATCGCGGCGTCATGTGCTTGCACAGCAATTTTTCCCGGCATCGTCTCGGCATGATGACGCAGGTATTGCTCCAATGACTCCATCATGGTTTCTCAGCTATCTTTCTGTTGACCATCTCGACAATACTGTCAAGAGAGCGGAGGTTGCGTGGTGTGGCGTCACGTGCATCAAGGTTAATGTCATATTCATTGGAGAGCACCATCATGATAGTGGTTACGCCCAGCGAGTCAAGCTCGGCAAACAGAAAATCAGAGTCCAGATCGACAAGTGGCAATAAGTCCTCCAGTAATGTTCTGATATGTTCTTTCATCGGATTAAAAAATTTTTAATTAGGCAAGTAACCGGGGGTAGAAATACCGGTACTGCTATAATATTGTTTTTTCAGTTGAATAGTCGAGGGAGAAAGTCAACAAGATACCGGCGCCAATTGGTCCATGTGTGACCGCCAGAAGTCTCGTTATATATGTAAGGATAATTGCCCTTGTCAAGTTTATCCCTGAGGTCATCGTTAAGCTTCTTGATAAAATCGTCACGTCCTACAGCGATGTATACAAGCCGGGGGTTATTGCTATATAGAGTCTTGATTTTGTTGTCAACATTTTCATAAATATCAAGATATGCGTCCGACGTGCCGCCGGTGATACTTGTAATCTTCCGGTCCACTTTTCCTCCGCCGACAAACGGTAGTGTTTCCTTGAGTTCGGTCCAACGTGAGCGAAGGTTTTTGAGACTGCGTATACTCTTGTCTCCGAGTGCATTGGTCGTTTGGGCCGAGAACAGCCCCAGATAATCAAACGCTCCGGGGTTATTGAGTGCCACATACAACGCGTGCAGGCCACCGAGAGATAATCCGGCGATTGCCCGATGACGAGCGTCGGCAACAGTACGGTAGTTGTGGTCTATATAGTCAACAATATCGTGCATAAATACATGCTCGACTTTACCAAACATTGATGAGACATTGTTGGCCGACGGTTGTACCTCAGGGTTGTCCGGGTCTTGCCCGGGAGCGGCGGCAAGGTCTACGTTACCGTTGGGCATCACCACAATCATGGGCTTGCAACGCCCGTCGGCTATGAGATGGTCCATAATCCGGGACAGCCGTCCACACTCATTCCAAGCCTGTTCGTCGCCACCCGACCCGTGCAAGAGGTATAGCACCGGATAGCGTTCCTTGCCCGTCATATATCCATAGGGGAGATACACGGCCATGCGTCGTTTCTTCATACCGTTAAGGGTAGATGGATACCAGATGTATCTGACACTGCCCTTCTTGCTGTCAGCGTCGGCCAAGTCATCCCCTATGCCTCCGGGGATGATAAAATAGTTGTAACGTGTCGCGATGTCTCTGACCGTGTTATCATTGCTGTGGTCATATATCACCGAGTCATCATCGACAATAAAATTATAAAGATACATGTCAGACTCCAATGGAGCCGATGTATAAGTCCACACACCATCTCCCTGATTTTTCATCTTGGCTTTACCATCCTTGGAGAACATTGGAAGTATAGAATTACCCTTCTTGACAAAATCGCCTCGTATTTCAACTTCATCGGCCACAGGATTGACATAGGTGATAGTCACCGACTTGTCATCGTTAACAGTCAACGGCATATTTTGAGCTTTAATTTCAGTGTTATATATCAGTAATATCACGACGGTTGCCCACGAGATTATCAATCTATATGGCAAACACGATATCGCAATATGTTTACAATTGATAAACCAAGGCATTGAGTGTATCATAATTATCCAATGAAGATTTATATTCCAGATTATCAACGAGTCCCTCGGCAGCATACTTGGCAACTGTCAGACGGTCATGGTCGCTCTCGACGGCAATCACATTGACATCGGGATGAACAAGTGCCATCAGCAGAGGCATCTCGCCATAACCACTGTTGATTATTATAACAAGCTGAGACTGTTTTTGGTCAACAAGCGACGTGTAATTATTGTTTTTTCTGAGATTACCTTTTACCTCACGTAGCAATTCGACACCCTTGTAGCGATATCGGTCTATCACCAGCGAAGCAAAGTAATCGGCAGTTTCATACCTGTCACACATGAGTTTATACTGTGATACCATCAGCCGGTGTACATTATGAGCCATGACGCCATAGCTGTCGCTCCATAGCGTAGACTGTGGCGTGATACGCTCTCCTATCAACATATTGATATTGCCGCTATAGCAGGCAAAACTTCTGATTGGCATCAGATGATTGACACCGTGGAGGTATACCGGGAGGACATCTATACCGAGCTTATTGGCAAGGTAGAACGGGCCCTTGTGGCATCTCAGGATAGACGACTCGGGATTGCGCATACCCTCGGGGAAAAACGCTATGCTGAAGCCCCGGTCGACATATCGTCGGAAGATTTCCATGTCCCGCTCGAGCGACGAGTCCTTCCATGCGGTAAAATTGGACTGACGTATCGTATAAAATCCCAACCAGCGGAACATTATCCTGACCACCGGATTAAGGCTTGACCGTTCGTTGGCCACGATAAGTATTTTAGGGCTCCAAGCCATCAGATACATCGGGTCGAGCATTGACTGGTGGTTACATACAATCACACATGGTTTTTCAAGTGTTTGGCCGTGAGGATTGTGCATCGTGAATTTCACACCGGGCATAAGTCTCAGGTCGAGACGGTGGGACCAGGAGACAAAACGACGGAACAACATCTCGGTTTTCTTATTATGCCTGCACAATATAATAAGCAAAAATCCCAGGATATATCCACATACCAATTGGGTAATCCACCACACGCCACAGAACCACGTCCTCATCACCGGGCCCAATCTCAACGGGCGTTTACGGTAGTGTCCACGCGATTTAACAATCCAGTTGAACACCAACGGCGGGAACAGACATGCCATCAACACCACCGACAGCATACCCACGATAGTGACCTCGGCCAGCGAGTAAAGAGCCGGATGACGGGCCAATATAAGTGAGCCTATACCGATAAACATTATCAGAGCCGACACCAGTATCGAGCTTTTATAAGAGGCGAGCATCTTGCGGCGGTAGGCATATTCATAGCAACAGCCCTCGGTTATAAAGATGGTATAGTCATCGCCCTGACCAAATATAAATGTCGCCAAGATGATATTAACGATATTAAACTGTATGCCGGTCACTCCCATTATGCCCAATATCCACACCCAGCTAATGGCCATAGGCAAGAAAGACAGCATTGCAAGCTCAATCGAGGCAAATGATGCCCACAGGAAGAAAAACACGATAAGTCCACACGCCCAGCCTATATAGTTGAAGTTGTCGGACAACCCCTCGGCAATGGCCCCGTTGAGACTGCGGGCATCAAAGCAATAGTGGTTGTCGGTCGACTGAGAGATGAGATTTTCGACATTTTTCACAGCATCACGCGGTGTATATAACACATCAACGACTCGATAACGGCTGTTGACACTGTCAATGCTCAGATGACGCATGTTTAAGTCTCTAAGTACGTCAAAGAACGATGATGGCCGTTGATTGTATTCGGCGGTCAATATGTCGCTGAATGGCTCAAAAGCATCTTTACTGAAGCCATGCTTGACAGCCAAGTCGGCCAGAGTATCAGTCAATAGCGCGCGGTGCCTATTTACAAATCCACGCCAACGTTCAAGGCGCTCTTTCTGTTGACTTGCCGAGGACAGGAACCTCAGACAGGACACATGTTTAACCCCATGATAAGTATTTGATATACTGTCGGCTATCGATTTAAACTTGAAGCATTTATTAAGGGCACTGTCAAGTGTAGGGCCGGTACTTACCACATAAATTGGCTCTATATCATCGGTCTTATTGTTTGCCAACTCGTTGAAATATACCATATCGGCGTGCTGGGACTCGGTCATGTAGTTGATGTGGCTCATATCAGAGTCAAACTGTGTATGAACACTGAAATACCCCATAACGACCGTCAACAACAATACACCCACAACAACCCATCGCTTGTTTTCGAGCCTTACACTGCTCAAGCGATCAAGCCAGCCAACCGCGACACCACCTTTGGGGCGGGAAGCATGTGTGGCGGCATGAGGAAGATATATGATTACAAACAATATGGTGCCTGCAAGGATTAAAGCGCTGAAAATACCAAGGTCGACAAGAGCGGTCGCTTTTAACGGCACCAGAGCCATGAATGCGCCCACCGTGGTGATATTGCCTATTACCAACGGCGAGATAATCTCCCTCAGCACCTGGCGCATCGAGGCTGTATGGGCTGTGTGGGCAAGCAGATGCAAGGGATAATTTACCGCTATGCCCAGTATTATGCTTGACATGCCCACCACTATCAACGATACACTATCATGAACCATCGACATTATTGCCATCGCAAATAGCCAGCCCCACCCGACCGATATAAATATCAGCAAGATATTCCAGGGCTTACGGAATACCATAATCAACAATAAGACTATCAGCACTACAGCCAAGACGCTTGACAACAGTGAGTCACTTTTTATCTGTGTCGAATTGGTAACAGCTATCACCGGCCCCCCGATATAATCAATGGTAACGCCTGGGCAGGCCTCACTGACCTTCATGGCTATGCTGTCCAAGAGAGCCACGAGACGAGCGTTATTCTTGGTCTCGCTACTGCCATAAGGCGACTCCATCAATACCATTGCCCGGGACATGTCCTTGGTGAAAATATAGCCCTCATATAATTCTATATTATCAGATGACGGCACTCCCGACTGCAATTGTTCCAATACCGGCAAGAATAATCCCAACGGATCGCGCTGAAGGTTTTCAGTCACCACTCCCGAAGTCGGGAACATCAACAATTGTTTGTCTTCATCAAGCCTGCGTTCAATATTCTTGACATCGTCAAGTATACTGTCGGCCCTGTGATAATCTTGCTCGGTGAGAAAGTAAGGTATATTGACATATACATAGTCGGCAAGATCATACACCTTATCATAATCTACCTGAGTTGTCAAGTTGATTATCTGATTATTGACATCTTCTTTTTCAACTACTTCTTTAAAGTAATCTATGGCTCTTGTCAGCGTATCGGCCGACACCGGGCCAGGCGCATCGGCCTTAAAGATGGCAACAATCTTTCCGGCACCGCTGATATCCCTGAACACCTCCATCGACTCCTGCTGACGGCCTTCCAGCGACATGAAGTCTGATATATTTTCTTTAAAGCTTAACTTTAAGACCAATGACACAAGCACAGCCGTTACAGCCACAAACGATATCAACGTGGCTACACGATGCTTACTCATAAACTCATATATTCCAAGAGCCAACTTTGTCATCATCAATAAAAACTAAATCAGCGACTTAATCCATTTGATAAACTCATCCATCCATTGTCGGCATTCCACCGTCCCCTTATCAGGCGATGCGCCAAATCCGTGACCTCCTGTCTTATATTGCAGGTAAACATGTTTAACGCCGGCCTCAGTCAGCGCCGAGTCAAGCAATACCGAGTTACGATAATCCACAACCGGATCATCGACACAGTTGACCAGAAATACCGGAGGACAATCAGAAGACACATGTCTCTCGAGCGACAGCAGATGTTTCAGTTCGGCATCATTCTGCTTATCGTCACCCAATAGTCCACGGCGCGAACGTTTATGCACACACTCGTGGGTCATCGTCACCACCGGATATATCGGCACAATAAAATCAGGTCGGTCATCGACATCAAAGAGGTAGGAAGACGACATCACCAGATGTCCACCTGCCGAAAAGCCCATTGCTCCTACCCGGTGGGGGTTGACCGCGAACTCTCGAGCCCGCTCCCTCACCAGTTTGACAGCCTGCCTGAGGTCATCCTGAGGATCGGGGTATCGGTTGCCACGGAACAAATACCGGTGATGGAAAATAAACGCCGCGACATTGGCCGTGCGATAATCCAGGACAAAAGCCGAGATGCCGTTACGCTGAAGCCATTGAGCCACGACTGAGCCTTCAGACACATGGTCATGCCAGAAATAACTGCCACCAGGGCACACTATAACTGCCGGATTGTTTTCACCTTCAGCTATATATGGGGTTAACGTCACCTTCTTGGGGCACTCAGTGCCTTCCCAGATATTAATATGTGGATAACAACAAATCGACATCGTCAGACCTAATATTACATTAATCAGTCGTTTCATGTGGGTTAATCTTATTTATCAGGTAGTCACGTCCAAGGATAGCCTCACATGTCTGGATTGCGGTGAGGGTGACGCCACAAAATCCATGCATATTGACGCTTTGACCGGTGAGCAACAGATTGGGAATTTTGGTATGCAGTGGAATGAATGGCATCGGGTCAGCACAGTTTTTTCTCAGACCACACATTGCGCCGCCTCTCACGCCGGTAAAGTCGTGAATCGTGAGTGGCGTGGCTGAGTCTATATATTCTATGGAGTCTTTAATGTGAGGATATATATTTTCGAGCCTGTCAATTATGGCATTGGTGACTTTATTCTTAAAATTTTCATACGATGGGTCACAATGTCGGTTTACAACATTTTCCCATTGTTTGACAGCTTGCCAGCTCATAGGCGCGACTATGTTAAGAGTCTCGGCATATTCACCCTGGTTGAGTGTCGGGGGTGTCATATACATGAATTTGTCAATACCGGCAACAGCGTCATAATTCCACACCGAGCTATAATCCTCGAGATAAAATCCTATACGGTTATTATATGGTATGGTGTTCTTTTTAAGCTTGATATTTACGATAAACGATGAGAGCGAGTCATGGCGAGATGCCATGAACAGACGGTAGTTTCGGGATAAAACGTCATTATCGCCAACCATGTCACACAACGAGGTCACCGGCGAAGCATATATGAAATAATCACCCTCAAATACCTTTCCACGATTGGTCACGACCTGTGTTGCCCGTCCGTCGTTCAGTATTATCTTGCTGACATGGCTGAGGGTGTGGATTTGGCCATTTGCCCCGGTTATTACATCAGCCAATGCCTTGGCGAGGTTCTGGTAGCCACCGACAATACGGCAGGCGCCGTTGAGGAATATACTTGTAATCGATGAGTGGAGATAGGCGGGAGTGATGTTGTATTCGCCGGCATACAGTATGTTGAAAACCGACATAAGCGCTCTGAGTCGGTAATCATCAATATACTTGTCGACAAATTCATTGGCGGCAATAAGGAAGTCGGGGTTGGAAGTAGAGTGTGGGCGGCTTGAACATCGGCGCAGGTGGAAAAGGTCCATGCAGTCCATCACAGCATCAACTTTGTCGAGGTAGCGCTCGAGGTTGTCTTTCTGATCAGGGAAGATTTCAGCCAAGTTATTGACAAACGAGCGACGGTGCATGTTAAAGTTGATTGATTGGTCGTTGTTTTTTACAAACACTTCGACATCGGCCGATTTGTCAAGGTCAGATATCGTCAATTGATCAGTTATTCCCAGATAGTCACATATAAGTCTTATATTGCCATCGTGAGCCATTCCGCCAAAGATGTGCATACCGGTATCAAAGACTGTCCCACATCGATGATAGCTCTGTAGACAACCGCCGATGTGGGCATTTTTCTCTACCACTGTCACCCGGTATCCTTCCCTGGCGAGTATGGCACCACACATGAGGCCACCGAGGCCGGCTCCAATGATTATGACTCGTTGATCAGACATTTCTCTCTATTTGGTTTTTCATCTCGTTATAAATTTCTTGATAACGGTGGCGCATATTTTGGGCCTGAAGCCTAAGAGTGTCACCGTATTGTGTCATCATCGACGGAGCGATACGAGGATATACGCCCAATTCTATAGGCCAACGATGTATTGTCCATCCATGCTTGGGCATTACTCTCCCGGTCCCGTATAATACCATCGGGAGTATGTCAAGGTTGAGTTGAGAGGCAATAAGGAATACACCTTTATGGAAACGTTCAATACTGCCGTCACCCGAGCGCGTGCCCTCAGGGAAAATCGATATTGAGTATCCTCTCTCGACCAGAGCTTTCAATCTGGGCATCAGCTCGTCCAGTCCCAACGAGACGGGGTAATACTCGGCACATCTCACAATGCCTCCGATTACCGGATTGTTCCACACCCAGTCGTTGGTGAGGAATACGACTTTTTTGACCAGGTTCAGCTGGACTATGATATCCAGTTGACTCTGGTGGTTGCATATTATAATCGCCGGTTTCCGGAATGTTTCTCCACCGGGATTGTCAACCTTGACCTTGGCGCCGAACAACCCCAGGGCTTTAACTGTCAACCGGCTGAAGAAATGGATTATCCGGTGTAGGGCAGAAGTGTTTTTATGGGTGATCTTGCTGTAGATATGCTTGCCCAGTGCTATAGGTGTAATGACCGTGGCACCGGCTATGTACACCAGATAGGTAGTAAGTGTGAACAGCATGGTACGCAGTGCTCTCAGCAGGAAGCATGGCAGTCCATAGATTATAGCCAAGAAACATAACATGGTGTTCAGGACCGATATGCGGGCAAAGTCGCGTATGGGACGGAAGTGAGAGACCCGGTCACATGGATTGGGGTAATATACGTTGACAGGACGTGAGACCAATTTCACGCCATGCCACGAGGCTAATACCAGTAATTCCAACTCGGCTTCATAACGCGATGTCAGAAACTGAAGTCCATATAGATGATGTAGTGGGTATAGCCGGTAACCGGTCTGGGTGTCAGGCAGGCGGTGGAATGTCTGGACACTGAACCAGAAATTGCTGAAGCTGTTGGCAAAAGAACTTTGTCGCGAGCGCTGGACGCCATCCAACCGTCGCGCGCCTACAATCAGACATCCGGGGTATTGGAGATTGGCTTTATAGAATACTTCTATATCCTCGGGGTAGTGTTGTCCGTCGCCATCAAGCGTTATGGCATAGGCAAATCCACGCTTGATGGCATGTTTAAATCCATGCTTTAGCGCCGAGCCCTTACCTTGGTTCCTGTCCAGAGTGATGATGTCTATGCCATCGATACCTGATAGGATACGGGCTGTATCATCGGTCGAGCCATCATTCACGACAATCACGTCGGCACACTGTAGCAGAGCACGCTCCACCACATCGGCTATCGTCCCGCCATTGTTATATGTCGGGATGATGACACAGATGCCACGGTCACGCAATGACTGTCTGTAATGATATTTTGGCATAGATGACATCATTGGTATCCTTGATTGTCGCTTGGGTTTTGATCTCGTTTTCCTGACGGGTTATATTGTTGAAAACAACGCTGATGTGTTGGCCTTGTGGAATGAGAGCCGATATAAACTTGACGTTTTTAAGCGTCTTGATATTCAGCTTTTGATTCTCTATTATCTCGAGCAGTTCGAGGGCCATCTGTATCTGACATACTCCCGGAGTGATAGGATTGCCGGGGAAGTGGGCCTTGTATATAGGGCTGTCGGCGAGCAATTCTATCTGATATATGACAGCGTCATCGGTTGATGTCCGTGCTGTTATCTTATATAAGTTTTCAATTAGCTTCATGTGATAACCTGAAGGTATAATTAATTTTGCGCTTGGTGTTGGTATATTGCTGAGCGCCTGCTTTCATCGCGTTTAAAACTTTTTTGAGGTCAGAGCGCAGTGTGCGTCTTATATACCATTTGTTTAACTTATCGGTAATGTTTATAATCTTCACCTTGTCTTTCACTTCGTCATATCTGAAGTCCATCAGAGAGAGGCCAAACTCATTGATTATACTGCCGTTGACAATGCCTTCGGCGGGTCGGTGCATAATCAGCATGCCGCTGAGGTATGCCTTGGGCATCTCGATGACCATTTCATACCTGAGGCGACTGTCCACCGAGTCGGGATAGGTAGTGTCAGGCGGGATGGCGTTGAGCTTCAGCCCCATGGCCAGCACTGCCAGCAGTATGTTAATCAACTTTAAATACCGATGCATTGATGGGTTTGTTAACTTTGATATTGTTTAATTGGATAACGGTATTGTCGCCGTTTTTTTCTATCATTTCAACCTTGGTCACCACTTTCAGCACGGTATCAAAGTGAAGGAGTATCGACTTGAACATCTGTTTCATCTCCTTTTTCTGAGGGACGAGGGTGACTATATAGTATCGGTGCCGGGCGATGACTGATGCCGAGAAGTCTTTTTTGTCAGTCAGGACGTTTCCCAACACACTGTTCATCATTATGCGTGCAATCTCTTTAAACATCTTGTTTTTATTAATGTCTATCGTGTCGCGACGCTTGCCCTTGGCAATTTTCACTGTATTGCCGTTGAGGATAAATATATAGTTATATGGGGTGTTGTATTGCCATCTGAGGAGGGATGGGTTCTGACACCACATCTGTCCCTTGGAAATCATTTTGTCACCCAACATCTTAAGCGACTTGGTCTGGACAAAGTCACACTGCATGGTCTTGGTTGATGCCGCAGCCACGCTTATCTCTTTGAGTACCTGAGTTTGGTTGATGGTGGCTGAGATTGTCAGGTTACCGACAAGTGTTATAATGAGAATGAGTAATAATCTACGTGTCATAGTCTTAAGGTTTAGTTATTATATAGCATCCAACGATAATCAAGGCGGCGCCTATCCATTTGTTTACCGAGACGTCTTCATGGAATACCCACACGGCGGCCAACATACCGAACACATAGCTGAGGCTTACCAGTGGATAGGCTGTGCTCAACGGATATTTTTTGATGATATAAAACCATATCAGTCCGGCACCGCTAAAACTTATCAACGACAAACCTATCTGCCAGTTGGACAGGAATGAGCGCCAGAATGTCCCGCTCCACTCAAAGGCATTGATTTTGCTCAGTCCCAGTTTCAGGAATACCTGACCGGTAGCCAGGAGGCTACTCTGTATCAGAGCCAATACAATCATGGCATAGGATCCAAGACTATTTAACGTGTTTATCATTATCTATTATATGCTTTTAATTTACATGAATTGTTTTTAAGCTATTTGTTTAATCAGGGGGAGGAGGTGTTTGTTATTCTTTATATAAGATCAAGCTTTTGGAATTGAGTCGGCCGGTAAATTTTATTCCGGCTGTATCATAAATATTCATGAAGGTCTCTGTGCAATAATCATGGCATCCTACCAGGACAGTGTTGGCTTTACCCTCTGAGATAAGGTCACGGGCGTCTTGCAATGCCGTGTCCAACAGGTTGTCCCCGTTGGCATAAGTGATGTTGTAGCCATGGCATTTAAGTCTTATCGCCAACGAGCCGGCTATGGTATTATGGGTACTCTGCATGAATATTGTCGGGCTGACCTGGTCCTCGCCATGAGTTGTCAGATGGTCAAGTATTTTCTGGCCCTGTTCGAGCATACCATATCGTGTGGCGATGATAATGGCATCGACCCGGCGGTTGGGAACATCATTCATGGCTGCCATGGAGGTCAGTATCGCGGCTTTCATGAGTGTGCTCATGCGTCGTGCTTCCATTGGCGAGATATATTGTTTGACCATCGACAGGTCGGCCTTGTCACCAAGCTCGTGTACAGGTGTTGAAGATATGGCATCGTGACATTGACCGAAGTTTAACGTGCGTGGCTTGTCGGTAATGATTATCGATGAGTCGTTGCCCCCAAATCCAAACGAGTTGCACATCACATTTTTCAGTTCCACTTCACGCTCTCCCATACATGGGGTTATGCAACCGTCGTCCTTTGAGGTCCATCCGATATTGTCCGGGGCAAAGTTATGCTTGATTGCCAGCAGGCATATAACGGTTTCAATGCTTCCCGATGCCGATGTGGTGTGTCCGGTAACAGCCTTGGTTGATGACACGCGCGGACAAGCGTCACCGAAGAGTCGTGTAATTGCCACTGACTCACTGTGGTCGTTGTCGGGTGTTCCGGTGCCATGGGCGTTGATATAGTCGATATCCCCGGGAGCGAGTCCACTCATAGTCATCGCGTCGCTCATGGCCAGGAAGGCACCATCGCCCTCGGGCGAGGTCGCTGTCTGATGATAGGCGTCACATCGGTTGCCAAATCCCGAGATATACCCACGAGGGTGTCTCAGGGCCTTCAAGGCGTCGTCTTCCCTCTCAAGCACCACATAAGCGGCGCCCTCGCCAAGATTAAGGCCACGGCGTGTCTTGTCAAACGGGCGGCATGGCTCGTGGTCAAGTATCATCAGGCTGTTGAAGCCGTTAAGATGGAAGCGGCTCAGGGCCTCGGTACCACCGGCTATCACTATATCGGCTTGACGTGACAGCAACATGCGGGAGCCGAGGATGATGGCGTTAAGTGCCGATGAGCATGCCGTGGAGATGGTCACTGTCTTGGCCGACAGTCCACATATACGTGCTATCTCATCGGTATTGTAACCACACTCGTGACGATTGACATACTTAGCCATATCGTCTCCGGCGGTCATCTCACTGTAATATCGTTCTATCACGTCCATGCCTCCGACAGTCGTTCCCGAGATGAATACCACGCGCTTGCCCTCCAGATCCTTCACCGAGAGCGGGGCGTCGGCCAATGCCTGACCAAGGGCTATTGCCCCCAACAACGAAGTGCGGCTGTACACGGCATCTTCAGGCAAGCCCAGTTGCCGTTTCATCTCGTTATCGGTCATCTTGACCTCACCGACAGGCAAGTCGCGGTGGGAGGATTGGAGATAGCTGACCGGGCCGATACCTCGTGTCCCGGCCCTAAGAGACTTGAGCACCATATCCCGGTCGTTACCTATGGCACAGATTATTCCCGAGCCTGTTATCGCTATGCTTTTAGCCACGCTTTTTTTAACTGTGTTGTTTTTGTTGATAATTATCTGTATGTATGACAGTTGTTATTTAGTGCGATGTTCACTAACGTATCGGGCTATGCTCTCGATGTTGGTGAACACCTTCTTGCCCTCGGCGGCATTGGCAAGTCTGATACCGTAATTTTTCTCCAGGAGCACGATTATCTCGAGTGCATCTATGGAGTCGAGTCCGAGGCCTTCTTCTCCAAACAGGGGAGTGGTGGCATCGATGCTCTCGGGAGTCATCTCTTCAAGATTCAGTGCTTCGATTATTTTTACTTTAAGTTGGCTGATGATTTCTTCCATTGTCTTATTTACTGATTTAAACTTGTTGATATGTGTGTGTCTTGCATAAGAGACCTATTGTTTTTGGGCTATGAACATGTCGGCCACAAATTGGTCAGGACTTTCATATTCTACCCATCCGGCCAAAATTGAGCTATGGTTTTTGTCGGCGGTCATGCTTCTGACAAGGCGGTTGATTAACTCGTCGTCCCGGTCGGGCAGTACATAGAACACGGTCTCACCACAGTATTTATGGTTTATTGCAATCTCGCCGGTGACGATATTGGGGAGGGTATATACAAATATCGAAGGCGAGGGGTAAAAGTCTCTACCGTGTCCGACCGACGCGATATATTCAATATCGGTCATCAATGATGATTTTTTGTTGAACAGCGCTATATCTCTCGTTGTCGAGGCATCGTTATCTGACTCGGCATTGGTCAATATGCGCGCGGCGACAAACCCCAATTTGGACAATGAGTCCATTTTGTAAAACTTGGGGTAATCCCCGACATATTTTTTATAGATGTCGGTCAACGTGGACGAGCCGTTATTGGCCATTGGATAATCGATGCCGTCGAGCCAAAGCCGATGTGGGGTGATTGTCACGCGATGGGTTATCGAGAGAGAGTTGCATGTCAATTGTTGCTCGGCCGGCACGGTCGTTTTTGTAATCCTTATCCCGGCGTTGCCACCGCCAAATCCCGAGATGATTTTGACAAAAGTTTTTTTATCGGTCATTCTTGTCTCGGGCGAGATGTTAACCTTGGCGCTGACCCCAATCTCCGAGAAGCCCCGTGTGGCGAGTATCAAACCCTCGTCAAGGGCTCTGTATGTGAGTATAGTCTCGAGTATACCGGCAGCGCCCATCGTGTGACCAAAGTATCCTTTGAGAGCATTGGCAGGGACATCTGACATGTTGGCACGTTCTATGGCCTTGGACTCCATCTGGTCATTGTACATGGTGGCGGTGCCGTGAAGATTAATCACTGCCACATCGTTGATATCGATGCCCCGTGTCAGTCGGTCGAGGACGCGCAGTGTGCCGTCACCCCGTGGCGAGGGACTGCTGATATGGTAGCTGTCGTTGCTGACGGCCCAATCCATTATCTGCCACTGTGGAGCGATGGGCGAGCCATGACGCGTCAGGATGACGGTAGCGGCAGCTTCGCCAAGGTTAAGACCCAGACGCTCGATGTCAAATGGTCGGCACTCATCCTCTGACAGTGCCATCAGTGAGTGAAATCCCGATATTATAAAGCGGCTCAACTCTTCGGCACCACATACTATGGCGTTGTCATAATCACCCGACTTCAACAGCCTGTCGGCGGTAATCATCGCTGACACCCCCGAGATGCACGCGTTGCTGACAACTATCGGCATGGTGTCGAGGCCCAGGGCTTGTGCAACCCTTAATGCCGACTGTCCCGGGCTGGTGACAAAGGGCTCGTCATCAGGGCTTTTAAGCATACCTACATTGGCCTTGGTGGTGCTCAGTATAAGAGCGGTAGTGCCATTCATCAGTCCTTGGCATTGGCCGAGAGCCCGTCTTATCGAGTTGATAACCAATGACTCCCAGAATGTATACCCAGCTATGGTCAATGAACGGCGGGTCGTGTCGCTGAAACGCGAGGCTGTGTAGGGAAACGGCAGTCCATCGGTAGCTTCATAACGGCACAATGATGACTGTCCGCTCATCACGGCACGCAGGTTCTCTCCGGTGGTCAACCCCAGTGGCGAGATGATATTATCAGCTATTATTGTTGCCATTTATTCTTCCATTTTTCAAAGAACACGGGATTGGTGAGTATCAGGTTGTAGTCCATGTCCATAAACACCTGGACTGTCCTGGCCTTGCAATACAGCTCATCACTCTGACGGTCCCTGATTTCATATTCAAATACAATCTTGGCGGCCTCGGTGGGACGATAGACGATATCGACACGTGCCTTGGTACCATATCTCAACGGACGCTTGTACTCGAGGCGCATGTCAACTATCGGGGCATAATGGCGGTTGTCGATATATCCCTGATAAGTCAAGCCATACTTACGGCCAAACTCCTCACGAGCGTCTTCGAGATATATTGGATATGAGCCGTGCCACACGACTTTCATCATATCCACTTCGCTAAATCTTATGTCTATGTCTTTTGATGCCTTCAGCTCCATTATGCACTGACTTTTATTTTATTGGGGGAATAGAGGTTGTTATTCTTTGATTGCAATCTTAATCTCGGTATGGGCGATAATCTCGTCATTGACGGCAACCGTGGCCGACGCGAGTACCATGCCGAATATTTCTTCTTTTATCACGACCTCGGTATTCAGCAGCTCGCCAACCCGCGGAAGACGGGTGATTGAGAAGTTTCTGACAGCTCCGATATATCCTATGCTGATACCTTTTTTAAGGATATACTTGTTGATAAATCCTATACGGGCGGCACATGTCTGGGCTATATTCTCGACTATACCCGATGCCGACATCAAGCCGTCTTCTACAAAGATATTATCAGGCGAGACGTGTGTTGAGGTCTTGACCATGGTCATATCAAAATGGTCGAGTCGCCCGATCATGACAAATGGCTCCTGCTGGGGCAACAGGGTGTGGACATCAATCGCTCTGACAAAATCGTCGCTATATGATCCCGTGGTCAGGGTCGGTTCATTTCCAGAATTCATAAAAGTTATACCATTGGGTAGGATACATCTTGACAACACGCTCGAGTTCACTGACAAATGCCGTATTGAGCTGTATGACCTGTTCACGTCGTGGAGCGCCGGTATCGTATCGCAGGGGTGTAATAATAATCTTGTACTTCTTGGTGCCGGTCTTGACAACATTCACGGCGATAACCTCGAGGCTTCTCATCGTGGCTATGCTGAAAGGGCCATAAGGGAACAGGGCCTTGGCACCAAGGAAATCGGCCTCGATAGACTTGTCCGAGCCTAAAAGACGGTCGGCGGGGAGACTCACTATCTGTCCGGTGGCCAGAGCCGAATTTATTTCAAACAGGTGTCTCATGTCGGGAGATACTGCTATCATATTGATATTGTTGGCAGCAAACATCTTTTGTCGGTTGGCGACGACCGATGGTTTCTCACCGCCATATACCAGGGCGTTAAACTGCTTACGGTCAGAACACAGCGTGTATCCGGCGAGCTCATAATTACCGATATGGGCACTCATCTGTATAAAGCCTTCTTTCTTACCGACCAGGTTGTTGAAATGGTCACTTCCTTCAACCTCGACCTGAAATCTCTTGCCGGCCCACATCGCAAAGCGGTCAATGACCACCTGTCCGAACAGGCAATGGTTGCGATAGGTACTCCATGCCGCTTTGAAACGTCCATAGCCCTGCCGTTGCCTCATATACCGATAGATTACTCTACGGCTGGGATTGACCATCAGACAAACGGGTATGACAAATATTGCCGAGAAGCAATATATCACACGCACATCGATACACCGTAGCATCTTGATAAGCCACCGATGCATCAGGTCATTTCCGTATGTCGTGCCTGACCAGTCTTTTTTCACGTCACTTTGTTCTCCCCGGTGTTATGACACCTTTTGCTCGATATAGTCACAGAATTGTCCGAGGGTCTTAACCTGGGTCATCTCCTCGGGCTTGATCTTGAACCCGAAGATTTTGTCCACGATTACCACGATGTCGACATAGTCGAGGCTATCTATACCTAAATCTTCTTTCAACAGGGCCTCGGGGACGAGAGCTTCTGCTTCTATCTCGAGCTCGTCGACCATGAAGCCCTTTACCTTTTCTTCAATTTCAGTCTTTGTCATTGTTATAGTGATTGGTTGTTATTAATTGTTTATCAGTTATCTCTCTATTGGTCTTTATCTATCCGCGGGTGTGGGGGTTTTCACTTTGATTATGCTGTGGCCTTGTCCGAGGCCGTCATATATGTGTTCAATCTCGAGTCCGGCCCGGGTGATACATTCTTGCATGTCCTCGGTGTTGTACATCTTACTGTTGCCGTTGGCTATAGCCGTGAAGTAGAGGCTGGTCATCGTCAGACAGAAGGCGGCGGGCTCAAAGCGTTGACGGTCCCACAGGGTCTCCATGATATACAAGCGTGTATTGTCGCCCATGGCCGCCCTGGCACGCTTCAGGATTGAGACTATCTCGTCCATCGAGAAGCAGTCGAGGAATTGGCTCATCCATATAGCATCGGGAGCCAAATCGCCTCGTGGGAACAGGGCTGTCGGGTCCAGCAGGTTTATAGCATGGCCTTGAATACGGTCGGCGCCTTCTTTGCCGCGAATGTTTTCTTCCATAAGGCCTATCTGGCCGGGAAGGTCGAGAATGGTGACTTGTACCTCGGGGTCGTATGCCACACACTGTAGCGCCCACTTGCCGGTATTGCCTCCGACGTCATAGAGGGTTCTTGTCTTGTTCTTGTTAAAAACAATATCCAGGGCCTCGGGGAACGATGAGTCGCTGTAGAAGTGGTCAAATCTCAACCATGAACGTCTCACCGGCTCGGGCAGGCTCGAGAGGCCTTCATATACGGTGGGCCAATCGCCAAAATGCTTCAATCCCGAGGGGCGGCCTTCTTTGAGGGCTTGCTCGAGATGAAACCATCCTTGATAGTTCACGTCGTGGTTGAAGTCTATATTGACACGTGTGGCGGGGTCGTTGAGCAAAAACCAGCCGGTCTTGGACAGGGTGTATCGGTCGGCATCGGTATCTACCAGAATTGTTCCGATACATAACGAGGCCTCCAAAAGGCACTTGACGGCATAGTCTGAGAGTCCTGTTCGCTCGACAATCTCGGCACGTGTCATTCCTTCCTCGGCATCGCGTATCATGTCAAGTATCCCAAACTTAATCATCAGCCTCGAAGCCTGGAACACAACCGGTCCCCAGGCGATAAATTCGGCCTGACGCTGTGCCTCCCGGGCTGTATACTGCTCTGAGGTATATCTCTTGGTAAGTGACGGCGATAGCTTCATGACTTTTATTTTTTGATTAATTTCTTGACTTCACCACCAATCTTTTTTCCAAGTGATTTCATACCGTCACCCATAAGGTTGAGCTGAGAGCCAAAAGTCCCGCCTGAGGCTTTAATCTCTTGGGAACGATAATATTCGTTGCCATTGACATCTGATATGGTAAAGTAGGCCTCAGTATCGCCATTACGTTTTATCACCAGTGGATGAACGGTCAAGGTGTAGGCTGATTTTTTAATTTTACCGCCGACAAGATATTTAACCTTTTTGTTGAAGGCATCTATAAACTTACTATATATCGAGGGAGCATCTTTGACCCAGTCATTTTCGGTCTGCTCAAATTCTTCTATTGTAAGGCCATTAATCAGGACGTCTGAATAATCGATCATGACATTGAGACGCGTCTCATTCTTGAGCTGGCCTAAATCGTGAGCTTTTAATCCTGTACAGATTAACGTAAGAGCAAGTATCAGAAATAATTTTTTCATAGATTACTGTAGGCGGTGAGTTATTATATTTTTTTGATGACCAGTGCGCTGTTTGTTCCGCCAAAGCCAAATGAGTTGCTGAGTACCACGTTCAGGGGGGTGTCAATGGTCTTGGTGGCAATGTTGAGCAGCGAGGAGTATTCGTCGGGGTTCTCAAAGTTGATATTTGGAGCGACAAAGCCTCCTTGCATCATGATTATGGAATAGACAATCTCTGAGGCTCCGGCCATCCAGCACTCGTGTCCGGTCATGGATTTGGTGCTGCTGATCAGGGCGTGCCGGTCCTTGAACAGTGAAGCCAATGCCTTGGCTTCATACATGTCGCCCTGGGGGGTGGATGTGGCGTGGGCGTTGATGTAGTCGATATCATCGGGCTTCATACCGGCATCATCAAGGGCTCGTTGCATGGCCAGGGCGCTACCTCGGTCGTCGGGCTGGGATATGCCTCCGCCATTGCTCGAGAAGCCATAGCCCACTACTTCGCACAGGATATTGGCGCCTCGTGCTACGGCATGGTCATAGTCCTCGAGAACAAGTGCCGCGGCACCTCCCGAGGGTATCAGTCCGTCGCGGTCGCGGTCAAAGGGTCGGCTGGCTCTCGTCGGGTCTTCCATGCGCAACGAGAAGGTTCTGATGGCATCAAACGATGACATGCCGTACATGTTGGTCTCCTGGGCACCGCCACATAAGACGATGTCTTGCAGTCCTTGCTTAATCATCATATAACCCAGTCCTATGGCATGACTGCCGCTGGCACATGCGGCACTTACCGTAAAGTTGATGCCACGCAGGTGGAATATCGAGCACAGGTTCATATTGACCGTGGAGTTCATGGACTGGAATATCGAGCCCGAGCCTATCAGCTCTGAGTCGTGTTTC
Source organism: Muribaculaceae bacterium (assembly GCA_017621845.1). Classification (GTDB taxonomy): domain Bacteria; phylum Bacteroidota; class Bacteroidia; order Bacteroidales; family Muribaculaceae; genus CAG-873. The sequence continues at coordinate 99,717 of JAGASI010000009.1, read as the reverse complement.
TCTTCCATGACGCGATAGCCGTCAATCACGGCCTTGGCGGTCGAATCGTTGCCGAATATACATCCTATCTCGTTTTCTTTCATGTAGTCATCGTCGATGCCGGCTTGACTGAAAGCTTGGCGCGAAGCCATGAAGGCATACTCGGCTTCTTCTGACATGTTGGCTCGCTGACGGCGGTCGAGAAGCCCTTTGAGGACAGGTCTGTCTACCTTTCCGGTGAGTCCTGAGCGGTAGCCATATTTCAGACGGTCCTCGTCCAGGACGATGCCTGAGCGGCCTGTATATAGTGACTCCTTAACTTGAGGTATATCGGTGCCGAGGCATGACCATATACCTATCCCGGTGATTACGACTCTTTTTTCCATTGCTGTGATTGATGGGGCCATGCCTTAGCTGTACAGGCCTCCGTTTATATTGATAACCTCGCCGGTGATATATCCGGCACTGTCTGAACACAAGAAGGCGACCAGGTCGGCAACTTCTTCAGGACGACCAAAACGATTCATCGGCACGAGTTTTTTAAGCTCATCCTGAGGCAGGTCTTTGGTCATGTCTGACTCTATAAAGCCGGGAGCGACAGCATTGACGGTGACTCCACGTGTTGCCGTTTCCTGGGCCAGGGCCTTGGTAGCTCCTATCAGGGCGGCCTTGGCGGCACTGTAGTTGGTCTGACCCGGCATACCTTTGAGCCCCGACAGCGAGGTTATGTTGACGATACGGCCTCCATGGCGACGTTGCATCATCTTGGGCAACAGTTTACGGGTGACGTAATAAAATCCGTTGAGGGTGACATCGATGACGTCATGCCAGTCTTTCTCGGGCATCATGAACATAAGGTTGTCCCGGCGTATACCGGCGTTATTGACCAGACAGGATATGTAGTCGTCGGGATGGGCTGCTTCCCATCGATCGACCGCCTCGCTCACCTCGGCCTCCACCGATACATCAAAGGGCATCAGGCAGGCTTCTCCTCCGGCGCTCTCTATCATCTCGAGCACTTCTTGGGCGGCTGCCTTGTTGGACTGATAATTTATCAGCACCGGCATCCCCATCCGGGCAAGCCTTAGGCTTATCGCTCGCCCTATTCCTCGTGAGCCTCCCGTTACAAGGGCATATTTTTTCATCTCTTAATATCGATTGGTAAGTATTTTCAGACATGCAATCATGCTGTCGGCGCTCGACTTTTCTTTTCGGTCTTCTTGACTATCGACCGCCACGTCTTAATTGCCTGCCTTATCAGTGATAACTTTATGCAAAGTTAAAAAAAATTTATTGAACCGATTAAACTTATTGATAAAAAAGAACCTGTCCTTCAACAAATGCCAACAATTATTCAGCTTCAGACCTATCCGGGTACTCTTTTATGTTTCTCCCGGCCTTGTTGTCTCATTTTATTTTCTTGTCTCCGGAACTGTTTGTACCGTGTTAATATTGGTTAATTATTGATATAATATCTATTATACATTTTGTATTGATTGGTTAAATAACTACATTTGCACCATCCAACAGATTTTATCTCAAACAATCTATTAAAATCAACAGATTAACATCAACAAATTAAACTATGGAAAACAACCGACGCGAGACCATGATTGCCTACCACGACTGGATTGAGGCTATAGAGGAATACCCCGATGAGCTAAAGCACAAGATATATCGTGCCATATTTTTATATGCACTCGAGGGCATCGAGCCGTCAGAGCCCGAGGTAAGACTCTCTTGCTTTATCATCATCAAGAAACGCATCGACCGAGACAACGAGCGATATGAGGCCATCTGTGAACGCAATAGAGCAAATGCGCGTAAAGGCGGGGCCCCAAAAGGCAACAAAAACGCCTCAAAAAAGAGTGACAACCCCGCACAAGCGACTTCGGCCCCAAACAACCCTCCGGTTGAAAAAACAACCGACCGCCACCCTGAACAACCCTACTATAACCATAACGATAACGATAACCATAACGATAACGATAACCATAACGATAACGATAATTCAAACCAATCATCTCCTAAAGTCGATAATTGTCTCGGTTTAGCCCAAACCGAGCCTGAGCCCGACTCGAGATTCAGGATTGACTACAAGAGGGTTGTAGACCTGTGGAACAAGACATGCACCTCCTATCCAAGATTGATAAAGCTGACAGGGAAACGCCGCACCAAGATTGCCAACCGGCTGCGCGAAATAGCCACCACCTCGGCCTCCGACCCCTACACAGTCCTGGAACAACTGTTCAAGGCCCTCGAGACGAGTCACTTCCTCAAGGGGGACAATGACCGGGCCTGGAAAGCTTCATTTGACTGGGTAATAGCCAATGACAGCAACTGGCTCAAGGTGCTCGAAGGCAATTACCAATCCAACACAACAGCCAACATTGGCAAACAACCAACCAATACAACCATCACCGACATCGACGACCCAAGTCTCGACTTCAACCAACGTCTCGACCTGATGAGCCGACATATCAGACAACGCGCCCTGGAGCGTCAATCATCTCATACATCTAAAGCCTAAGACAACCTTTACCATGAAAACACAATCTCACACAGCACCGTCAACAACAGCCATGACAACCGGCACTCCCCGAACACCCCATCCCGAGACCGATGACACAAGATTATGCCGCATGGCATACATCACCAAAGAAAACTTTCTGTCACTGTTCACACCCGACCTCCAAGAAGAATACTGCACAAAGGCCAATCTTGCCAAATGCTACCTTGGAAGCGCGCCGACCCTCGACACCCTTTCCCGGGCATTTGGACGTGACACCGCCGAAATATGGATAGGCATGCAGATTAAAGACCTCGAGGATTTCTGTGGCTTCAAGAACCGTCCACTCGACTCAGGGCCCATGCAGGGCATCGTCAGGGTGATAATCAATGGATTTGGCTTTTTGAAAGTAACCGAGCTGATGCACTTCTTCCTGCGCGTCAAATATGGTCACTACGGGCGCTTCTACTCATCAATCGACGGCATCACACTTACCACATTACTGAGAGAATACCTCAAGGACCGATTTGAAATAACATCGACATTCCGACGAGAGATGGAGCACGACAACCGGATAAAAGAGCGACTGCGCCACCAAGACGAGGTAAACCGGTTCAAGGCCCGGCTTTCACGTCACAATATTACCCTGAGCGACTACCTCATGTGTCGCGCCACAGGCATGAGTGACATGACCCTCATGGCCGAGCACATCAACACCCATGGACATGCCGACGTCTCACACATCCCCACCCTCGCCCGAGAAATCATCGCGAGATTTTAAACACCTCAGGCCTCCGGCCCTCATCTTTTTATTTCCAAAGCGCCAAATGCCTCGGAGAGACAAAAAAAATTACTAACTTTGTAGCGGTTAACGGCTCGTGGCCACTCCCGGTTAAAAGAACAGCCGGGAGCACCCCGGGCCTGACACATGATTATATAGTCATTATCACCTAACCCCAAACATCCTTATTCCCCAACTCACAATGGTAGTATTTTTCAAAAAGGGAACCCGGACAGTTTATGCCATCGAGACTCAGCGTCAGCTCACTGCCGATGAAGTTTCCAAATTGCAGTGGCTCACTGACGGGGCACGTCCTGTAGCGTCTAACAAAGTCAAAGGTAAATTTATCGGACCACGTCGCGAAATGGTAACACCATGGAGCACCAACGCCGTGGAGATATGCCACAACATGGGCATCGATTGTGTCACACGCATGGAGCAATATACACCCTGTACCGACGGGGCCACCGGTGACAAAATGCTTAACCGCACATACGACGGGCTTGACCAAAAGATTTTCACTCTTGATGTCGAGCCCGCTCCTATTATATATATCGAGGACATACATGAATACAACGAGCGCGAGGGCCTGGCCCTCAGTCCCGACGAAGAGCGCTATCTCGACGAGCTGGCCCGACGTCTGGGGCGTCCGCTGACCGACAGCGAAGTATTTGGCTTCTCCCAGGTCAACAGCGAGCACTGCCGACACAAGATCTTCAACGGCACGTTTGTCATCGACGGCGAGGAAAAGCCCCTGTCCCTGTTCAAGCTCATCAAAAAGACCTCCCAGGAAAATCCCGGGCAACTCGTGTCGGCCTATAAGGACAATGTAGCCTTTGTCAAGGGTCCGCGTGTCGATGCTTTCCATCCCGGTCATCCCGACCGTCCATCAGAATTTGTTGTTCACCCTCTCGACACTGTCATCTCACTTAAAGCCGAGACCCACAACTTCCCCACTACCGTCGAGCCCTTCAATGGGGCGGCCACCGGCACCGGTGGCGAGATACGTGACCGTCTCGGCGGTGGTCGCGCTTCACTGCCCATCGCCGGCACAGCAGTATATATGACCTCCTATCCGCGTCTCGACGCGATGCGCCGCTGGGAGCTGGCATGCAATCCACGTGTGTGGCTCTATCAGACACCGGCCGAAATCCTTATCAAGGCATCAAACGGTGCCTCAGACTTTGGCAACAAATTCGGCCAACCCCTCATCTGTGGCTCGGTGCTGACATTTGAGCACTCGGCCGACGGCAATATCACCGCCTATGACAAGGTCATTATGCTTGCCGGCGGTGTCGGCTATGCAGCCCGTCGCGACGCCATCAAAGGCGAGCCCTCCAAAGGGCAGGACGTGGTGCTCATGGGCGGAGACAACTACCGCATCGGTATGGGAGGCGGTGCTGTCTCATCGGTCGACACCGGCCGATATGCCGGCGCCATAGAGCTCAACGCCGTCCAACGCGCCAACCCCGAGATGCAGAAACGCGTGGCCAATGTCATACGCGGCCTGTCGGAAAGCCCCTCCAACCCCATCATATCAATCCACGACCACGGCGCCGGCGGACACCTGAACGCCCTGTCCGAGTTGGTCGAGGCTACAGGTGGCGTGATTGACGTCGACGCCCTACCTATCGGTGACCCCACTCTCTCGGCCAAAGAAATAATTGGAAACGAGAGCCAGGAACGCATGGGAATGGTGGTCAAGAACAAAGACCTGCCATATATCGAGCGCATAGCCCGACGTGAACGCGCGCCAATGTATGTTGTGGGGCACACCACCGACGATGACCGGTTTGTATTCCGCCGCCAAGACGGCACCTGTCCGATAGACCTGGCCATGGCCGACATGTTCGGCAACTCACCCAAGACCGTCATGACCGACTCGACATCAGACAAAGACAATTCCCAGCCCCTGACTACTACCGAGGCCGACTTACAGCAATATATCCGTGACGTCCTGACCCTGGAGAATGTAGCCTGCAAGGACTGGCTTACCAACAAGGTAGACCGCTCTGTCACCGGCAAGGTAGCCCGCCAGCAATGCCAGGGCGAGATACAACTGCCGTTGAGCGACTGTGGCGTCGTGACCCTCGACTACCGGGGCCTCAAGGGTATCGCCACCTCCATCGGCCATGCTCCGGCCGTGGCGCTCCTCGACCCGGCACGTGGCTCGGTAATGGCTATCGCCGAGGCCCTCACCAATATCGCGGGTGCCAACCTCAGCAACGGACTGTCATCAGTATCACTGAGCGCCAACTGGATGTGGCCCTGCAACAATCCCGGCCAAGACGCCGCCTTGTATGAAGCAGTCAAGGCTTGTAGCGACTTTGCCTGTGCCCTCGGCATTAACATTCCCACCGGCAAAGACTCGCTGTCCATGACCCAGAAATATGGTGACAAGAAAGTCCTCGCCCCCGGCACAGTCATCATCAGCGCCGCCGGACCCGTTGACCGGGTAAGACTCACCATGTCTCCCGTGGTCAAAAACCGCCGCAATTCACGCCTCTATTACATACCCATGTCGGGGAACACCCCACTGTGCCTCGGTGGCACCGCTTTAGCCCAGACCATGAACCGCCTCGGCCAAGAAGCTCCCGCCATCGACCCCGGCTACTTCAAGACAACGTTCAACACCATACAGACACTTGTCAAACGTCGCCGTCTGATGGCCATGCACGATGTCAGCGCCGGCGGACTCCTGACAACACTCCTTGAAATGACATTTGCCAACACCAAGGGAGGCCTCGACATCAACCTTGACGACATGGCCCGGCAATATACCGACGACGTAGTGAAACTACTCTTCAACGAGAACCCGGCTGTCGTGCTGCAAGTGAGCGAAGCCGGTGCCGGGGCCCTCGAGAAAGACCTCGCCGAGGCCGGCGTGAAAGCCTTCATGATAGGACGTCCATCGTCGGGACGCTCTGTCAACATCACCATAAGCTCGTCAACACACGACTTTGACATCGACGCCCTGAGAGACGTGTGGTTCAAGCCATCCTACCTGCTCGACACGCTCCAGAGTGGCCGGACATGTGCCGACATGCGCTATGCCAACTATAAGCGCCAGCCCCTGAGATTTGCCCTTCCCAAGGGCTTTGACGGCAGCCTCAAATCGCGTGGCCTTACATTCAGCCACACCGATAACCGTCAGCGCCCGGTGGCAGCCATCATACGCGAGAAAGGAATAAACGGTGACAGAGAGATGGCCTACTCGCTATATCTGGCAGGATTTGACGTGCGCGACGTCCACATGACCGACCTGATGAGCGGACGCGAGACCCTTGAACAAGTCAGAATGATAGTCTTCTGTGGAGGCTTCTCCAACAGCGACGTCTTAGGCTCGGCCAAAGGATGGGCAAGCGGCTTCAAGTACAACGACACCGCCCGCACCGCCCTCGAGAAATTCTATGCACGCCCCGACACCCTGTCCCTGGGAGTGTGCAACGGTTGCCAGCTGATGATTGAGCTGGGACTTATCAAGCCCGTCAACGGCACTAATGTAGCCAAGATGGAACATAACGTCTCCCATAAGTTTGAATCTCAGTTTGTCGGCGTTAACATTCCTGCCAACGACTCAGTGATGTTTGGGCCACTGTCGGGTCTCAAGACAGGTATCTGGGTAGCCCACGGCGAAGGTCGCTTCAATCTTGGCCGCTCGGTCTCAGACTACAACGTCGTGTTGCGTTATAACTACAAGTCCTATCCCGGCAATCCCAACGGCTCGGTAGGCGCTGTAGCCGGCATAGCTTCGCCCGATGGTCGCCACCTGGCAATGATGCCCCACCTGGAACGCGCCGTCTTCCCATGGCAATGTGCCCACTATCCCGATGCCCACCGTCGCGACGAAGTGACTCCTTGGATTGACGCCTTTGTCAACGCCCGCCGATGGATCGAGACCCATTGACCATTGCCCCTTCCACCCCACAGACACCCGGTGGCATCATGTCCACCGAGGTGTTTACGCCGGGGGCCTCGGCCTACATGACACGTGTGGCCCGACGTTGGCTCTCGGCCAACCTCTGGTGGGTGATTGCGCTCCCCGCCGCTATGACTATCGCATCGCTGTGGGAAAGTGTTTTCATATTTATAGCCCTGATGGTGACTTTCCTGCTATACCCCGGCGTGCTGATGATGGTATACTACCGCTACGCCCTCGACCCTTGGTCTCGACTCGCAGTTTACCCCCAGCAGATTACAGTCAACGGCAACACAGTCATCCGTTCCTTTATCCCCTCGGACAACTTCCCTAACGTCCCCGACACACAGCACCTGACTGTCAAAACAGGCTCCCGGCCATACCGCTCAGGGCGGTTCATGGTGGCCGACATCGACGGCAAGTCACGCTATGAATTCATTATGTGGCCCGCTGATAACGACATGGCATGAAATTTGCTTGAACTTATTCAAGGTGACAGTTGTAATAAAACTGTCTGACAATTATCCCCTCATCCCCCCTTGAATTAAATGGAAACCAAACAGATCAACGACAAGTTAAAACATATCGACAGCCTGCTCAAAGCCCATCGGCTCAGAGAGGCACTTCACGCACTGTCTGACACAGCGGCCGAGGCCCGCGACTGGCAAGTAATCAGCGACACCAGGCTCATAGACGAGGACTACCGACGGCTCACAGACCTTGTCGCTGCCGGCACACAAGACCCCTCGCGCATCAATATGTACCACTCACTTATCGAGCGCACATATATCACCGCCAACCGTCTCCAACGCCGACTACTCGCCCCATTCCGCCCAACACTATATTACAACACACTCACAACATCTGACAAACAGCTCGAAGACTACCTCGACGAGCTTACCGACACCGGCTCGGGGAGCTCATCATTCTTTGAACAAATCACCTCGGGCGATACCGACACGACCCTTCCGGGCACACCGGTATCCCGCGAGCTGTTCTACGCGATATGGACAGCCTTCCCGCTCGATGACACCTCACGCATTGCACTGAGCGACCACCTGCTGTCACTGCCACCGGCCGAAGCCGCCCCCCTGCTCTCGGCCCTATTATTGGGACAGCTCGAATTTCACGACCCGCGGCGCCTGTCAATCATGGCCGACATATATGCCCGCAGCGATGATACCTCCCTGCGCGCCCAGTCACTGCTATATCTCCTGATCAGCCTCTACAAATATCACTACCGGCACCTCGATGTCAGCCTCACCGAGCAGCTCAAGACACTTACCGAACTACCAGGCTGGCAGAAAGACCTCTCGACAGCATTTATCGAGCTGTTGCGCACCCGTGACACCGAACGCATCTCACGCAAGATGAGCGATGAAATCATCCCCGCGATGATCAACCTGCGTCCCGAGATTATGAAAAAATTTGGCGAGATTGACCCCGAGTCACTCGACCTGTCCAACCCTGAAGCACTCGAGGCCAACCCCGAGTGGGAACAGATACTCAAGGACAGCGGTATCGAGGACAAGCTCAAACAGATGAACGAGATACAGATGGACGGTGGCGATGTGTTCATGTCAACATTCTCCCATCTCAAGCGCTTCCCATTCTTCCACGACCCCATCGGCTGGTTTACACTGTTCGAGCCCACCGACGAGGCCGTCGACCGCGCCGTTGACGGAAACATGTCACTGGCCGAGACTCTGGCCAACGTGCCGATGCTATGTGACAGCGACAAGTTCTCACTGGCCTTCTCGATGAAGATGATACCCGAGGACCAACGTCAGATGATGTTCAGCCAGTTTGAAGCCCAGCGTCTCAACCTCTATCAAGCCAACATGGCCCTTGGCACCGACAACTTCAAATCCCGGTGTTCACGGCACCTCCAGAACCTCAACCGCTTCCTGAAACTCTTCCGCCGCAAAGGAGAGTTCTACGACCCATTTACCGAAGGCATCAATCTCTCGGCAGTCCCCGTCATCAATGCCAGTCTCGACAAAAACACCCTCACCGTCGCCGGCGAATTCCTGTTCAAAATCGAGCTGTGGCATGAAGCAGCCGACATCTTCGCCTCCCTGCCATCAAGCGACACCCTATCCCAGAAAATCGGTTATTGTTATGAGAAACTCGCCGACTATGACTCGGCATACAACCACTACCGACAAGCCGAGACCCAAAGTGTGCCCTCACGATGGCTACTGAGACGACTCACCGCCATGGCACGGCGGCTGGGTCTTAAAGAAGATAGTCTGAGATATGCCCACGCCCTGGTCGACCTTGACCCAAACGACATGGAAGCAACCATGACACTGGCATATACACTTCTGGAAAACGGCGAGAGCGACCGTGCCATAACGACACTCCATCGAGCCGAATTTATTGACGAAAACTCATCACGCCCCTGGAGAGCCCTGGCCTGGGCATTGTTCCTCAAACGCGACTTCACCCATGCCGACCGATACTATCAACTGATTGTCCGACAAGACAACCCATCACCCAACGACCTCTTCAACTATGGCCACCTGTTCCTGGCCATGGGCAACCTCGACCGGGCCGTCGAGATGTACCGCCACTCACTCTCAGAAAATAAAGACAGCCCAGACTTCGCCTCGCGCATCAATGCCGACATCAACGACCTGACACGTGCCGGCGTTGACCCCGACATTATCCCCATCATCATCGACACCGTCACCCAATAACCACCCTAACAACAACTAACACATCATGGTAATACAACGTCTTCAATCCCTATTACTGCTGCTCACCGTCGCAATGATGACCGTGGCACTATTTCTCCCTGTCGCCACCGACCAGGGCACACCGATATTCATCACCGACTTCCCGGTGCTGATGACCGTTGACATTCTTGTCTCTCTACTACTTTTTATCGGCATATTCCTATTCAAGAACCTCAGATTACAGATGCGTGTCACACTCGTCTCAATCCTACTTATATGTGCCATCGCCATCGGTGGAGCCTTCTACCTGTGGCGGGGAGCTCCCGACGCCGAGATTGAATACTTTGGCGCCACACTGCTGATGATTGTCTCAGTAATCACAGCCTCATGGGCCTACAGCCGCATACGTCACGACCACCGACTACTGCGCTCGGCCGACCGACTGCGCTGACAAATACACCACACAACATCTCTCCCCCCCCCATTTATATCACTCCACGGGACCTTATTTACACCGGGAGTGATATTTTTATGCAGTAGCATGATTTATTACCTTGGAGAGAAACATCTTTTTTGTATATTTGTAGCGACAAATCGCCTTCCCCCACCCTGTGAAAAAACATATATACATATTAATCACCCTCCTATTGTCGATAGCACTTCAAGGCCGGGCACGTGGACTGATGCGCCACGAGCAAGACTCACTGATCACAATGCTCAGACACGCCCTGCCCACGCTCAAGACCACTACCGACTCCCTTAAAACCTACCTCGACATCTATGACATCACCGGACGGAAACGCACACGCCAAGACGTCCTCAACATCTATCAACTCGCCCGACGGTGTCACAATACCAAAATCCAGCTCGAGATGCTGCGCGAGCTGTCAATCATCGACTATAACAACGACTCACTGGTCGACAACTATGTAAACCTGGCCATGGAACTCCCATCCAGCAACCTCAGGATGGAGAGCACATCATGTATGCGCATATCCAATGCACACAACGACCAATACATCAACACCCCCGAGGTCGAGAACCAACGAGTCTCCAAGCTCAACATCCTCATCAACCAATACACCAACCTTGACGATAAGACCTCTGAGCTACAACGCGCCGAATTACTGTTCAAACTTTGTGTTTACCTCAGACAATCCATTTCAGGCAAGCTACTGCTCGACCACGTCAACCAGCTCGAGAAAGCAATCAACAAAATACCATTTGACACCGAGCACCTCCTGTACCAATACTACAACTTTGCCATGAACACCCACCTGATGCTGGGCAATACCGACAAGGTTATAAAAACCGCCAAACTACAACTCGACAACATTGACAAACTCAGCCGAGCATACCAAAAAGACGGCCGTGAATATCATCGATATGACGTATATCGACTCAAAATATACTCCCAGCTACTGGGGTGCTACAAGCGACTGACACCCGAACAGATTGAACAATATTACAAAGCCATCCTCAACCTCGCCGCCAATGACCGGGACTGCCGCGACGAATACAAGACCTCATACATGGCCGACATATTCTATAACATGGCACATAAAAACTATGCCACCGCCCTGCCAATGCTCAAGACCGTCATGCACTCCGACCGACTCAGGACCTCCCACCCGCTATACTATGACGCCTATGTCAAAGCCGCCTCAGAGACCAACGACCGAGAAGCCCTGTCTGACGCCCTGCAGATACAGAACCAAGCCCTGGAGACCCGACTCTCCAACCGCATGCTCGGCTCGGCTCGCCAGCTCCAATTCTTTTATGACATGCGCGAGCTATCTGACCTAAAAAACCGGGTCGAGACAATCAACGACCAACTCGAGCTCACCCAACGCCGCCACCAGATATGGATTATAATCATCGGTGGCGTCATACTACTGGCCCTCGTCATCAGCGTCGCCATCGCACGACGACATATTATCAAGTCGGCACGATCACTGAAAAAATCCAACCACGCACTGAAAACCGAGCGCGACTCGATTATCTCGGCACACAAAGAACTACTCGCTGCTCGCGACAATGCCAACATTGCCGACCGCATGAAAAACGAGTTTATACATAACATCTCCCACGAGATTTCAGAACCCACCAATGCAATTGTCGGCTACTCCCAACTCATCATCGACTCAGTAGAAGGTCCCAAACGCGTTCAACTCGAGCGACACATCAAAGTCATCGAGCACAACGTAACCCTGCTCAGGTCACTGGTCAACGACGTGCTCGACTCAGTAGACACCGAGACTTCAAGACTCAACGCCACCACCAACAACTTCTCCCTGCCGGCAACAATCGAGACCGTGGTCGAGTCGGTGCGCTCACGACTTAAACCCGATGTCGTGATAGAAATTATACAAGACAACGACTGCCGGTCACCACTCGTCGACAACGACCCGCGACGTGTCGAGCAAGTAATCATGAACATGCTCACCAACGCCTGCAAATACACCTCACGAGGCAAAATCACAATATCCTATACCATCGACCACCTCAACCACTCAGCCACCGTGATGGTAGCCGATACCGGCATCGGCATCCCACCACAATATGCCGAGTTTATCTTCTCACGCTACGGTCAAGTCAACCGCACCGACTCGGGACTTGGCATCGGTCTGCACGTGTGCCGCATCATCGCCGACATCATCGGAGGCTCAATTGTCCTCGACACATCATACACCCAAGGAGCTCGATTTATCTTCACATTCCCATCCAACGGCATCCCCGACCCACGCCATAACAAACCCACGACCGACTCTCCATCACCCATCAAGCCCAACAACAACCCGGACTGACACACCACCATGAATACCCCCTTACACGACATATACCACCGGTGGTCAAGACCTGTATCACTATTGTTAGCGCTCACTATCGTCCTGGGACTCTACGCCAAGACCAACAACAATCCCAACGATACAATCACCGCCCTCAACCAATCACTATCGCGTGCATCATCCCCTCGCGACTCAGTAACCATTCTATACAATATCCTTGACCTGAGCAAAGGCAAAGAAAAAATAAACACAGCCCAACTGATATACAACGTCGCCACACGAGCCTCCATGCAAGACACTCGCCTTGACATGCTGGTGACAATGGCTCGTGACGCTATCGGCGACTCGCTGACCCAGGCCCACATCGTTTACCTGGCCGAAAACATGCCCCAGTCTCGCAAACAACAGGAAGTCGCCGCACTGACCAACATCACATTCAACACTACACTGCTCAAGGATACCACATACCTCTCCAACAACCAACAAGCCAACCTGCTCAAATACGTTTTCCTCGAGTACAACCACATGACCCCGGTCCAACGATATACTCCCTACGGGGCGTCTCTACTTTACACCATCTGCTACTACCTGTATGCCAAAGCCCCGGGGGCTATGCTTAAAGACAAGCTAATCGAACTTGAAAACATCATGGACAAGATTGCTACGCCCAACGGACCACTCATTGAAACATTCCTGGACTTTGCCGCTATGGCCTATGCCACAATGGGCGACTTCAAGTCAACATCACGACTGGCTTGGAGCAACCTCGCCCTGCTCGATAACAAAATTGCCCGACTGAAAACCGACAGCCGCCCATTCCTAAACCTCGAGTACAACTACTACACTCTATACCGTCGCCTGATGAGCACATACAAATTCCTGACTCCCGAGGAAGTAGAACAGATATATCTCAACATCATATACCTTGCCAAACACAACGCCGAGGTCGCTCATAACCTTGAAACCACAGCACGACCACATATCTACTATCTGATGTTCAAAGGCAAATACCGACAAGCGCTGGAATTAATCGAAAAAACTTTCTACGAGTCAAGCAACCTCAGCCGTCAATACGTGCTGATCAAACTATGGATTGATGCAGCCGAACACGTCGGCGATATCGAGCACATCATCAAAGCCCACCGGCAATACAACGCCATGCTTAAACACAACCTTGCCAAAGCCGAGGAAGCCTCACTGCAAGAAATACAAGTCATGTATGACTCCAACACCCTTAACACCTCTATCGCCAACATCGAGTCTGACAACCGCGCCATCGAGGAAAACACCCGCCAGACCCAGACATACTGGACTATAATAGGAGGTGTTGCTATGGTGCTGACAATTATCATAATGTACATCTCATACATCAGAACTCGATGGCTCACCACATCTTTAGCCCACACCAACCAAGAGCTAAAAAAAGAACGCGACTCGCTGGCCGAGACCCACAAGGCCCTGATTGCAGCACGTGAAAGAGCCAAAATCACCGACCGCAAGAAAACCGAATTTATTCACACCATTTCCCACGAAATCTCCCAACCCACCAATGCCATCATCTACTCATCCCAATTTATAAATGAGTCAATCGATGGACAACGACGCAAATACCTCGATAAGTTTATCAAGATTGTCGAATATAACGGTTATCTGCTCCACTCACTGATCAACGACGTGCTCGACTCGGCCGAAGCCGAGAACAACCTCATCAAGCTGAGAATATCAGAATTTCCCCTTAGAGAGGCAATCGACAATGCCGTTTACCACATCAGACCGGCACTTAACGACGCCACAAGCCTCATCATCGAGCAAGCACCCGATAGTGACGAGGACAACATCAAGTCTGACCAACGCCGATTTGAACAGATTCTCATCAACATCATCGGAAACGCCGCCAAGTTCACCCCATCAGGTACCATAAATATCATCTATTCTGTCAACAAAGCCGCCTCCACAGCCACCGTCTCTGTCTCCGACACCGGATGTGGCATACCCCCGGGCAATGAGAAAACAATCTTTGAACGCTTCACCAAACTTAACACCTCGACCCAGGGACTCGGACTCGGCCTATATGTGAGTGCACGCATCGCCGACAAATTAGGTGCTTCTATAACCGTCGACACCGACTACAACGACGGTGCCCGATTCATTATTACCATCCCTATTCAATAAATCACCATCATGGCTCCAAACCCCAACAACAAGTATCCCGACAAGAAACATATACCCCAGGACCTCGATGTAGCCGGACGCATCGCCCCTCGCGACATCGAGATAGAACAAGCCGTCCTGGGCGCTCTCATGCTCGAGAAAGACGCTTACATCTCTGTATGCGACATCCTCAAGAGCGACTGCTTCTATGACCCTGCCAACCGCATGGTATATGAAGCCATACAAAGCCTTGGCGCCGCCCAAAAACCTATCGACCTGCTGACCGTCACCGAACAATTGAGACTCGACGGCAACCTCGACAACGTCGGCGGCCCAATGTTTATCACCGAGCTTACTTCAAGAGTCGCCTCGGCAGCCCACGTCGAATTCCATGCCCGCATCATCGCCCAGAAATACCTGGCTCGCGAGCTAATATCGTTTGCCTTCAATATCGAGAACAAAGCTTTTGACGAGAGCAACGACGTCGAGGACCTCCTGCAAGAAGCCGAGGGCCGGCTATTTGAGATTTCCCAGCACAATGTCAAGAAAGACGTCACACAGATTGACCCGGTAATCTCCCAGGCCATTGTGCAGATGCAGAACGCCGCCAACCGCACATCGGGACTCTCGGGCATCGCATCAGGCTTCCATGACCTGGACAACGTCACATCGGGATGGCAAAACTCTGACCTCATAATCATCGCCGCACGTCCCGCCATGGGCAAGACCGCCTTTGTGCTCTCGATGGCCAAGAACATGGCCGTTAACTACAACACACCCATCGCCGTGTTCTCCCTGGAGATGTCCAACCTCCAACTCGTCAACCGCCTGATTTCAAACGTCTGTGAAATTGACGGCAATAAAATCAAGTCGGGACAACTCACACCTCTCGAGTGGGACCAACTAATGGCCCGCATCAAACACCTGAGTGGCGCCCCTCTATATATCGACGACACCCCGTCATTATCAATCTTTGAACTCAGGACCAAGGCCCGTCGCCTTGTGCGCGAGCATAACGTGCAATTTATTATCATCGACTACCTGCAACTGATGAACGCCTCAGGTATGAAATACGGCTCACGCGAACAAGAGGTGAGCATGATTTCACGATCACTCAAACAACTTGCCAAAGAACTTAACATTCCTATCGTGGCACTATCCCAGCTTAACCGCTCGGTAGAGTCACGCACCGATGGCAAGCGCCCTCAGCTCAGTGACCTGCGTGAATCAGGTGCTATCGAACAAGACGCCGATATCGTATGCTTTATACACCGTCCCGAGTACTACAACCACTCGGGTACCGATGCCGAGGGCAACGACATACGTGGCTTGGCCGAATTTATCATCGCCAAGCACCGCAGTGGCTCGGTTGAGGACGTCAAGATGAGATTTAGAGCCAACTATGCACGCTTTGAAAACTGGGACGACAATCTGACGGCAACAATGACCTCGATAGGGTCTAAACTCAATACCGGCGGCGACATAAACGCCCCTCAACCCTCTCCAATGCCGGCCACCACACTCGGTGGAGGCTCGGCCGACCTTACACGCTCATCTGACCCGACACCTTTCTGACTATCACCGTCATGAGACATTGCTTCAGAGCCTATCTGAATTTTAATCCACAACAAGCGACTTCAAGCGGTCGGTTATTTCAGTGGCCGAGGGAAGGGTCTCGACATAGATGGCCCTGACCTTAAGGTCGGCATCGACTATATATAGACGCGGGATGCCTGACGTGGCAAACATATTATATATCCCACGGTCAGACTGAGGCGAATAAGGAACCGTCAAGCCTTGCTCGCCCCAATACTTTCTTATCACCGCGTCTGACTCCTCACGGCCGATACACAGTATTTTTATCCCTTGGTCACACTCCGATACCCACTCATAAACCTGCTGTATCTTAGGCAACTCACGCCGACAGTCAGGACACGTCGTAGAGAAAAACACGACTGCCGCCGGACTGCCCTCAAGGTCAGCCATATTCACGACCACACCATCACTCATAGCTACCGAAAACATCGGCAACCGATCCCCGACCCTCACCGGATCGGCCGACGGCTCACCGTCTCGGTCAGTGATACACCCCGCCAATAACAAGGTCGACATCACCACGACTATTTTACAACAGATATTCATCAACGTGCATATTTAGATAGCGAGCGTTGGACCGGCTGCTTGACGTGCCCACGCACTATGATAGCCTGTACCGGATTGTCGGCATTGGAACGCAAGCGGATGATTTTACGGAACTGACCGGGAATACGGCGCCCTGCGTCAAAAGTAACCACTATCGAGGCTGTGTCACCGGGATGGATTGCCTCTTGTGGATGGACCGCACGAGTACACCTGCAAGCCGAGAACGCCGCACTTATTACCAATGGTGCCGTCCCCGTATTGACGACCAACACCGTGTCATTTTTAACCTCGCCCTCGTCCATAGCCCCCATCTCGGCATATCCCGACAACAGGGTTAGATGACCCATTGGCTCTCCGGCTTGGGTCACCATGACCACCGACATAAGTACTATGATATAAAGATACCGTCTCATTTTATCACCACCTTGACACGCCGCGTCTCGACATTGTCGGTTATATCCAATATATAGACACCGCGGTCGAGCGACACATCAAGCTCATGAGAGGCCACCTCCCGACCATCGACACGACGGCCAAGGGTGTCATAGACACTGGCCTTAATGTACTCGTTGGGAGTGGTAATCCTGACTCCGCGGTCTCCTATGACAACCTTGATGCTCTCATATACCACATCCTTATTGCCCGAGGTGATAAACAATCGTGCACCATCAGTCTCGGGCATATCATACTCCATACCCTCATAGATAGGATGATACTCATCGGTCGAGGTATCATAAAGCATATAGCCATCGACTCCGGCAATATGGTCAAACCTCAATCCCGATAACGTCTCGCCCTCACCATGGATAAATCCTATCTCCACGTTATCGAGCGACGGAACAGTATTAATCATCGTTCCATACTCTCCGGCCAATGTATAGACCATAGCACCATGCTTATCTTCGCTGTCTGTCATGAGCATCACATCCTCGGTGTCATCATAGTCTCTGTTAGCTCCGGACACGACCCTCAGCAACGCCGACGAGGTTGTATCACCATCGGCATTGACGGCCGAGATGACCATGCTCTGAACATCTGACGAGCGATACTGGCGTGGCGACAATAACGGTTTATGATTGGAGCCGACCGAGTAGTCACGGCCCATCATTGTCTCGTCATAGGACAGCGTCAATGACGTCAAGTCATCGCGAGTCTCGACAAAGAAGCCCTGCATAGGCGCCACCTCTCCCATCGAGCCATCACTGCCTACCCACCCTCCGGTGGTCTCGTCAAAGATAAAAGCCTTCTGGGAGTCACCGGTGAGTATCCAGTACTTTTTGTTAACAACACCGGCGTTGCCACTAAAAAATTTATCCATATCCATATTGGCCATGAACGGGTTGCCGACAAGAAAGTATCGACCGGGGCGGTTGGCCTCGACACTAAACGTGCCACTGACCGGATTGAGGCGACCATGCACACCCTCGGCACGGAATGTCGAGACATCGGTATTATTACCTATTACTGTACCGTCCTCGCTGTAATAGTCATAACGGACATCATCCTTGGGTAGACGGAACAGCACCTTGTCGGCGGGATTGACAGCACGCGACACATCGGTTTTGATAGAGTAACCCTGACCTGCTGTATATTGCTCTTTCACGTCATTATATACATTACTCCAATTGGCGGCGATGGCCACATTACGGTTGGGTCCGTCTTTTATCTCATATACCGTGGCCCGGGCCTTGTTCCACGAGCGTTGATAAACAGCCGGGGCAAAACGGTCATGAGTGCCATAACTGAAGTTGATAGGACAGAACAACTCGGTCTCCTGACGCGCGCCGTTCTTGGGCAAGAACATGTCACCGGCAATGACGCCTTGGAGCGGCGAGGACAAGGTGTACCAACGCGCGGGGGCGAGTTCCATTTCCACCCAGGCGCGGTTATAGGTAAGATATTGCTGGTTAAAAATACGGCTACCGGGGGTGAAATGTATCTGGTCGCATACATGCATATACCAGGGGCGCACATGTATACCCGTCGTAACGCGACGTGCCACCATATCATAATGGACATCAGTCGAAAGGCCATCCATGGTGAGGTCGGTAGAGCCTTGTGGCGCACCGGCAGGAGATGACGGGTCGGGATCCTCGGGTCGGGACGGCCACCGGAAAGAGTACTCCTCGGCCCCGTCGGTGACAGTAACGGTCTTGAGGTCTCCCTCGCCGACACTGTAAAGCCAGGGTGAATTATCACCCTCGGGGATGATGACCTTAGTAAAGTCCAGAGGTGCATAGCTGAAAGTAGCGCTGTTGGCGCCATCGCTGGTAAAGCGGTCGGTAGCTTCCGGTGCTCGTTTCAGGTCGCCGGCTTTCACTCGACTCCAGTTACGGTCATTATGCCAATTGAGATTATTGCCCGCGCCGGTCCATCTCATATACTCTGGGACTACCTTAAGTGTAAATACATGGTCTCCGGCACACGGTATATCGTCAGGGTCGATAGTGCCGGTAGCAGTCTGAAGATTTTCCTCATAGTTGAACACAAAAGAATAATAATATCCTTCTTTAAACTTAAAACTATCATCAAAAGCCACCCTCAGGACGTTTCCGGTCTGACCCGACTTATCGACCTCGGCGTTAAGCTCCTTGATTTGACCTACCGACATAAGCCCGTGGCCGTCACCCTCGATATCGACTATGCCCGAGTTGACATCCTCAGGGTCTCCTTCGACGGGGCGTAAGTGTTTATACTCGGGGTCATTGGTGACAGCGAGATATACATCACGATTGTCAGTCATCTTCATCTCACGGATGATAGGGAGAGTAGAGGTTACAGTGCGCACGGGGATGCTCAGCGTCTTGTCAAACGTCGGTAAGTTGGCTGAGCTTGTCGATACCGACATGAGTTGACGCAGGCCCACACGTAGCGGGACATCGTTTATATATTCAGGATATTCCACGCCCAGGAGTCCATGCTTGAGATCGGGAGCACGACGCATCACCCTCACCGGCACGTCTACCGGCTCGGCACACATTATATACTCGTCACACATGCGGTCTATAGGCACAGCCAGAACACTCACCACTGTCTCCTTCTCGCCCTCATTGAATTTAAGCGGCGGGAACACATAGGAGCTCTTGTATAGTTGCAACTTGGCACGCTTGCCATCACGGGGTGTGGACATCTTCAGCACAAAATCACGCATCTCGGCGGTAAACTCATTACGAGGCTCTACATCAGCTGTAGGCGAGTCGGGATAGTATTGACGGAAACGTATGATGGCATCATGAAGATAAATACCATTCTCAATCTCGGCGTCAAAATCATCACGAGTACCTTCATACCAATCAAAGAAAGCATTACGCTCCACCAGCCCTAACAGAGGCCCATCTGGCTTTTCCTTACCGTGGAGGTCTATCTGTACCACAGGCTGCTGATTTTCACAGCACACAATTGATGTCAAATCGGGTTGAGTGATACCGTCAATCTTGATAGTGCCCGAAGCCTCGAGGCGGAAGGTACTTACCTTGCTACATTCACCCTCAACATCAAAGTGGGACGCCGTGGGATGTGTCACCACGATACCGTCCGACGGGAGGTTGGTGTATAAAGCCAAAAGGTACTCCTTGCCGGCAGCAAGATCATCACTCCCGGGACGGGCGTTAAATACTATATACTTGACACCATCCTCGGTGAGAGTCATGGCGGTGTTTATCTGGGACGATTGACGCTTGTCTATATATTTGATATGTGATGGCGAGTCATAATAAGTCTTGAACACCAACTTACCAAAAGACTGGGTCTTGTCACCGTTGTTCATATAGTCAAACTTCAAGACAGCCTCATTATAAGCATCTTCTCCATCCTTACCGGCCTGACGGGCCATATCATATTTCTTTTTGTCAATAAACGTATAGAACATGTCGACATCCTTGGCTGTCTCGTCAGACAATGCTGCTTCACAGCCGAGAGTCTGCAACAATACCTCAAACGGTGTCTTAATCATCACATCGGTAGTCTCGTCATCACGGCACATGGGGGTGATATGAGCGGCCGTCACCTCGGGACGCACCACATATACCCTGATGTCATCAATAGCATAGTCGGCACCTCCCGAATTCTTACAATTGTTGTCCAACTCCAGTTCATAATGGTCAATCATATCAGTGGTCAACATTAACTCAGAGAAGTTAGGGACAAACGAGTAATGCACATTATACCATTCGGGGTTATTAACATGAGCCGGCACATAACCCGTGATAAAGGAATGTAGCACCACGCGCCGATTGCCATATTGCTCTTTAAGGCGCGCCACAAAATTAAACGATATATTGGCGGTCTCTCCTCCCGAGAATTCACTGACATATGCCGAGACATTAAGTGTACTTCCCGAGCACAAGTCATTAATTTTCAACACTGCCATAATGCCGGGATCGGTAGCGGCATTGGTGTAATAGAAGAACCCCTGCTCTTTGCCCTTGGTCTTATAGAACAGACGGTCATACAAGCCGCTACCGACACCATAGTTTTGCTCGGCCGGGCGATTGTTCGGTATCCCGTTATAGGGTACCAAAAGACTATGGGACGATATGCGATACATACTGTAGTCATAGTAAGCATTGTAGCCAAACCCATAGGAAGACTCCTCCCATGGTACCGGCCAGCGCCACTGGTATACCCATCGTCCATTATCCTCTCGGGCATATACATAATCATTGGACGACTTCTCATCAATAAGCACGCGATATTGGTCAAAGTCTACCTTGGCTTGAGGTTGACCCATATTGGCCACAAGGTTTTCCTCTCGGGCAAAAGCATATTTCTCATTTTCTTCAAGCTCCTTGGCCGTTATCACAAATGCTGTCGGGTCAGGCACAAACGACAATCTGAATTCCTGAATAATCAACGGACTATCCGATTCATAAACATTTATCGTATTACCATTGTCATCCAGTCCGACAACCTGCACGGTATATCGGCCGGCAACAGGATTATCCCACATTATGAAGCGATTATACCATACATCACAGCCACCCAGTCTGTAATAGTCGCTATTAATAGTGGGGTTGGTGTAAGTACGTCCTCCATAGGCGGTAAACCCATTACCGAAGTAGAACATCGTATTATCAATTTCTTGACCTGTATCGGTATTACGCACAACGATTTTGGACGATCCGACACGACGATAGTCATTTTCACCGGCTTTGTAATAATATACTGACCGTGCTCCTCGATTATTTACAATCGGAATCGCGTTTTCAAGTCTCACCTGGAAATTAACACCGGCACGTGCCGTCACGATACGCATGTTTTCTTTAACATATGCTTCATTAGCTTGGCGGGAACCGCTGAATTTCTCGGCAAAGGTCCGTCCATCCTTGATATGGAACAGATGACGGTATACGAGTATCGGTTCTATGATTTTTTTATTTGCAAAGTCAACATTCTGGTCACCATGGAATTTCTGACTGAAGTCGGCGGCGATAATATATTCATCGGGGAGTGACCCGGGATTGTTATCATCGGCATACGGGTCAATTGGATAATAAAATGTACCCACTGTGCCGATGGTGCGATTCATACTTTCTTGTAATGTCGGCAAATCCATATTATAGGTAATAGCCGGTGCATAAGGCAACAACTTCCCGTCTCGGATTCCCCAGAGTCCTCCCAAGCTATTGGCAAAGTCATAGGTATTTACGTTCTCCGGAGTTACAGGTAATCCGTTACTTCCATAGATATCATAACAGTTGATAAAATTGGTTATACTGGCCGAGAACTTTCCGTTACTATTATTTCCCGAGACATTACCTGTATTCCAACAATTAGTTATAGTCGAAGTCATGGCTTCAGTACCCAAGAAGCCGGCGATACCGCCACAGTCGCCCCGGTTACCATCAGAGGGAGGGCCGATAATAGTGCCGGTGTTGCCACAGTCTGTGATCTGTACTATTGAGCGTGTACCCCATACCGCGCCAACTATACCGCCTGCATTCCATGTACCGACTTCCATGGTACCATGGTTAACGACGCCCTTGATAATACTAAGAGCATCGTCTCCATAGACCGATGCCACCACTGCCGCAGCCGATGACGCCTTAAAATGACACGAACTATCTATGATAAGATTTTGGATTACAGAACCGGCGATTTTCCCAAAAACACCGGCATAGTCGCCTGATGTCTCATAGTTAATATTATAAAGGGTATGACCACGACCGTCAAATGTACTTGATTCAAACCAGTAGCCCGAGCCGATCGGCTCAAACTTAATGCCGGCAAAGTCGAGATCTGACTCAAGTATTACATTAGAGTATACGCCACCCCACTCTTTGCTATAACTGGCATAATCGAGAAAGTCATCCACTGTCTGGATATAAAACACCTCGTCCTGAGTCAAACCGTTATACTTGGGAGCATATCCATAACCTACCATCTTACTGCCGGCAAAGTAACCATTCTTGTCTGTACGGTAAATCTGCCTCGGATTGATAAGAAAATCCAGTAGATTGTCTCCCTTGTCATTTTTCAATATACCACCGGTTTTGTAGTCATACCAGTGGGAAAATGTTTCGTAAAACGCCCCGGTAGCATTTAACTCATAAAAAGGATATAGTGGGATGACGTCACCGGGTATTGCATACAGTTCATGCTCGATGACATGGGTACGTTGTCTGACATCGTCAATCGGATACTTGGAGTCTGTTGGAGTGATAAATGTAAAGTCGGGCATCTTGACACCGGCCTCGGCAGCACGCGGGTCACTCCAATGTCCGTCAGTGCTCCATTTGCTCCAATCACTCCACGTTTTAATGTCAGCCACCCAGTTTAAACATTCCGTATCATTGAGTCGGTTGCGTTCATCGATAATACCATGAGTGTGTTCAAATGTAAAGTCGTTATAGTAATCGTTATAGTCATTATAGGCTCTAAAAGGGTCTACACGGTTATAGGTATAGCGATCGTTACGGTTAAGCCGTATAATATGGAACTCACTCAAGCGCATGTAATATTGGCCGGCGCTGTTGTAGGTGTGGGACAAATTTTCCTTGAGGGTAAACTTAATATAACGGAACGGACGCTGAGTAGTAATACGCTCAGAGTACTCCTTGGTGTTCCAGCCTCGGAATTGAAAGTGTATATGTGTATCCTTGTGAATGTCTGAAAATGGCATCCACGAGTATCCATCGGCCGACACCTCGACCTTAAACGATGTCGGGGCCACATTATATCGACCATCAACAGGTTGTCTCTGCAACCACACTACCAGGTCCTCATCGCTGCCAAGTCTTATTTCATTTCCCAAATCAACCGAAATGTAATG
This sequence comes from Muribaculaceae bacterium, assembly GCA_017621845.1. Taxonomy (GTDB): domain Bacteria; phylum Bacteroidota; class Bacteroidia; order Bacteroidales; family Muribaculaceae; genus CAG-873. Next base: position 75,496 of record JAGASI010000009.1, on the reverse strand, counting down.
TTCAGCCTGGATATCACCCACCGAGTCGGTCTCCCAATAAGAATTACTGTCTCGGTCATAGAGATTGCTTATGGGATGTTCCGAGCTATTCTGTGTGGCGTTGGAAGAATACTGGTCGGGGGAAGTTATAAGGTTTTGCCGCTTGGCATATACAGCCGGTAGCGTCAACAGCATCGCCGTCAACAGAATGAATATTTTAAAATTTATCGTATATATTGGTTTCATATATGAAATTCCTTAAGGAGCTGAAATTCAAGGATTGTCGCGGATGATGTAAATAACTCGCCGGTAAGTGCGCCATGTCAGGTCGGTGACACGCACATCGATGTCAACCGTGACACGTGCCGTGCCGGTAACCGAGCCAAGAACACCGGTAATTTCCCCGGTCAGCGGGTCGGCAACGGGTGATTGCTCAAAGATGCCATCTGGATCGTCACATGATACCACCGTGGCTCTAACCATTCCGTTACCCAACGACTCGCCTCCGGGGCGTGCATCACGCGCCTGAGGATAGAGGACAAAGTGACCGCGGGTGCCAAATGTGGCATAAAACTCATCGTCACGGTTTTCTACCTCGACAGCAGGATAGCCTCCGATAGGCGGATAGAACAAGGCTCGGATGTCTACGACATAGTCGGTGAAACGGACGGGTATGAGGACATGGTCGTTGCGGTTGATGTATGCAAGCTCTGATGCCAAGGCATAGATATATTCCTCGTCACGACCTGCACGCGACACATTAACACCGAAAATGATACGCGGTGGATTATTACCAAGAGCCGTGGTTTCAATGCAATAGAAATAGTCCTGGAAAGTGTCATTGGTACCGGCACGTAATGTCGTGGAATTGTCAAGATTGAAAAAATCACGTCCGACACCACCTTCTATCAGGTCCACCGGTTCGCCTCCCAACCGTTCATAGTCGGGCATCAAGGCAAGGCGTCCCTGAAATGGGACAGGATTTAGTGATACTTGCTTGACAAGAATATCCTCGGTGGCATCATTGGCAAAGGTAAGACTCACCTTGGCAAACATTCTGACAACCTCTATGGCAAACGGCTGGTTGACCTGGGAGGTAACCCTTATGTTGGCATGTCCTGTCATAGGTAGATATTGGTTTTTAGGCCAGGAGCCGGTGGTGAATGACCAAGACGGTGCGCTAAGACGTGACGGTGCTTTTGTCCCGATGGTAAATTCAAGACCGCTATGCTCTTTTAGTTCTGACGGAGTAATATTGGCAAAGGCATATACTTTATAATTGCCTACGGGAATCTCGGCAGTGACGGTCTCCTGTTCGACAGCATCGGTGAGCGAGGGATCACGGCTGACAATAGTCTCTACATTGCCCTCGGCATTGACAAACACCATCCACCAGGAGTGGATTTTCTCGTAGTCATTGGCCGGGTCGGCGGCAGGTCCGGTATAAGACCCGATAGTCACCGTGACGTGGGCCTTGATATCGCTTACCGGCTCGTCTTCATGCCCGTTGTCATCAGAGCTGCAAGATACAGCCAGCAACGTGACCAGCCCTATAATTATATATTTCAATCTATCTGTCATTGCTTACATTATGATTTCAGGTTGAGGTCGGAAATTCCACTTTCTCACAAATATACGATACCGTATATTCATCGGCTCATCAATCAGCGGACGGGGCTGACCGGCACCCGAGAATGTCACGCTGACACGGTATATGTTATTGCGCACAACTCCATATTCCATCGGGCATGTGCGGTGGGGATTGCTCTTGTCATTATTGGCATGCCTGAGCCACAGGTTGTAATAGCATATTGCACCGGGATACTCGGTGACAGTGGCCTGGTCGCCCGGATGGGCCGAGGCATAGCTACGGGCGGCACTCTCTGAGGCAAAGTACAACACGTCATCCTCGAGCATCTCATGGCGTGAAGGACGGTAACACCAGAATGTGTCACCACGGCGGTAAGTAGATGCAACTGCCGAAGCCTCGGCGTCGGTATAGACAGTATGGGGCTCATAGACGGCACGGTAAAGCAGTCCGGTGATGAAACGTGAGTCGTGGGCCGAGAGATGCTGGGTATTCTCGTTGACATACGTCAATGTGAAAAACCGCTGATGGTCGGCATCGGGACTGGGGCGGTGGGTGGACTTGTAAGCCGATACAGCCGGGGCCGCATCAAGGGCTCCCGTAATGTCGGCTCTCAGCACAGCGGCCCCTGTATTGCCATACCATGAGGCCGGAGGAATGGTCATCGAAGCTGTCTTTAGGACAGTGGTCGGCTCCACAACATAGTTGACGGGTAGACGATCATTGCCGACAAGCTCGTCACCACATAAATTGAGGTCGCTGAAACATGACATATCATCCGAGACACTGTTGGTAAGATGCTTGAGTGCCCATGGGCTGAGTTGCATGGCGTTGACGGGGATAACCTTGTCGATATGCACGGTGGCTGTCTGACGGCTCCCCGTGGAGGTATATACCGGATAGATAAAATTACCGTCGGCGTCAATATTGGCGTCGTCAAACCACAGGTCAATCCTGGCGGCGACACGCTCGATTGAAGTCTCGGCATATAAGGGTTGTTCTTGGGTGCCTGGAAGGATGCCCATATTATCACGGAATTTGATGACACCGTCATCGGCAGTGTTGCGGGCGGTAGCCATGGCAAATGATGAGCATGCTGCGGGCATCGAGGCCGCGGTCCAGGCGGCGAAGTCCTTAAAGGCAGCAATTTCCCCAAGTGTTTCCAGACGGGTCTGATTGCCCATATTGGCCAGAACGATGATATGGTCGTCGGTGGTGGGGGTGTAGTTCTGTAGCTTAATTAGACATGAGACGATAACACCGCTCTGGTTAACCTCGACCGTGGGAATATATACCGAGTAATTCACCCGCGTGTCCTCGGGAGCATCAAGCCCATAACGGGAATTGTAGATAAATATGGTGAGGTTGTCAATACGGTTCTCGGCGGCGGTGCCGTCTTCAAGACCATCTCCTGTTTCACCGGCCTCGGGATTGGAGCGTGAGCCTGGAGCGACATACATCTTGAGACGCAAGTATGTGCCCGGCCCGCCATCATCGGGGTTGACCGGCGACTCATCGTATGACGAGCATCCGGACAGTGACAGAATAGCTACAAGGCTTATGGTTATGTAATTTAGTAATCTCACTTTAATTTGGTGTACTATATTATAAGTGGTAGCAGAGTGGAAATTAAGTGGTCAGATGCTGCAAATGGTCCAATATCAGAAGTCAACGTTCTGGACTCGTTTGCTCCATCCCAGCACATTGATGACAATATCACAGTAGGCCCATGAGTCGCCCTTGAGCAAGAAGTTGAGATGATAGTCATACTCGCGGTCGAGATATTCCTGTGGCGAGTAATTGTAAGTATAGTAGGCATGACGGCCCTCGGCAAGCACCGATGAAAGGTTAAGCTCGGCGACTGTTTTACCACTCTGACGATTGACGATGACAAGCACGGGAGCCTTTAACATCGGGTCCTGGGGACGGTCAATGATACGGTTGAACATCATATTGAAATGGGCTGTGCGCATGACGTCATTGGGCCCTGTCGGCGCCTTGGACATGACCGGCTTATAATCCTCGGGGCGTGTAGGATCAATAGTAACGGTGCCATCTTCATTGAAACGGGTTGTCCACTGATGGTAAGGAGTATATTGGACATGCTCATAGGAGCTGAGCTCATTATCATGTCCTACCGAGCGATTGGAAACAGTGATATATGCATCATAGTTGCAGTCAAACATATTGTCCGGGTCGTCAATCTGGCGAAGGGTGATATTCAAGTGCTTGGTATCACGTATCAACGAAATCGTGGCATATGTAGCGCGTCCGCTCTTGACCTCGACATATTGTTCTTCAAACGGGCGCACACTGTAAGGAGGCTTGGTAGCATGAACACCGGGGTCCTCAAGGCCATCGGTAGGAGCTTCTGAAATCACCTTGAGTGTATGCCACATGGTATCGAGGGGAGCCTCGTTGCTGACAGGATAAAGGTCGGTATCGGGAAGTTTCTCCGAGCCACGGTCAAGGTCTATGTGCAATTCTTCCACGCGCTCATGATCGTGATTGCGACGATACTTGGCGCCTGGAGTATTCAGGGCCTCGTCCCAGTCTTTCTGCATACCTATGGCTACGAGGCGATATTTTCCGTCTTTGAGCTCCCCGTCCTGAAAATGAGTGGCATATCCATACTTGGCCAACGGACCGGTGTCACCGGTGTTGGAGACCGAGCGTGATGTAACTTTGTTGCCATACTCGTCATAGACATAGAGCATGATATGTCCTACATGGTCCTTAAACATGTCGGCACGTGCCGTGTTGTAGTCATAGACATAGCGCACGTACAAACCTGCCGGACAGTCCTCGATATCTTCTTTCATCATCGAGCATGATGAGAACAAGCCTGTTGTAGCCGTCAGCGTGAGGAGTATTAGAGAATGAAGAATACGCTTCATCGGAATATATAATAGTGATTGTAGAAATTTCAGATAAAAAGGAGGATGAGAGATTGTCTTATATTCATCAGTCGGAGAGAAAAAGAGGTAAGGTTGAGAGAAGTATAAAACCGGGCGACGAGAGCGGCCTCTCTGAAGGGCGTCATCGCCGCCCGGATTAATTATAGTATTTTTAAAATATTACCGATAGGGATTTAGAAGTCCTGGTTCTGGGTACGCTTAGCCCATGACAGGATATTGACCTTAAAGGCAAGCCATAGCTCGTTGTTAACATTATCGTCGGGGGTCTCTACGTTGGCGTTGGGGATAACGGGAAGGCCAAGACGCTTGAAGCTGTTGACCGAAACGTCATACCAGTTGTTACGTACCATACCATAGCGTCCGAGATAGTCCTCAGCGCTGAGGCCGGGATAAGAGTCAGATGTATTGTCGGTCTTACCGGCTGTAGGAGCGGTCCAGGGTGTCAGGTCATTACCAAAGTGCTGGAAGCGCAGGTCATAGTAGCTTACACCGTCGGTATACTCGGCTATAGAGTAGTACTCGTTGGTCTTGGCTATAAGAGCTTCTTTTGCACCGTCACGGAAAGTGGGCTGAGCCTTGAATACATCACCGGTGGTGACTGCTTTAAAGGCTATGTCAGTTACTTTCTGGATACCGTTGCCATCAAGGGCATAGGTGATTTCAACATTCTCTTTAATCCAGTCGATACCTACCGACTGACCGGCGTTCATAGCATCCTTGATGGCATCGATAACCGCCTGGCTCTCATAGATAAATGTGTCGGAGAATGACTTGGCGTCATTAAAGTTGTCATAGATTTTGTCCTGGCGGTCGTTGACGGTCCAGAATGAACCGCCCTCGTATTTAACCTTGAGTACGGCACGGGTAGTGTTTTTATAGTTCTGGTTGGCAACGGTAAAGGTGTTCTCGTGGCAATAAAGAGGAACGTCAGTGCCCACAAATGAGCCGGCTACCTCGGTATAAGTCTTGTCAACGCTGTAAGCGGGGTCAACACACCAATATGTGCGATAAAGAGCAGTAACAGGCTGGATAGCGGTAGTACCGATAGCTGTGTGACCGATGAAACGGTAGTTGGGAGCTGAAAGCTTGCCTGAGGTGAAGAGATTATATGACTGGTCGCCAAGATTACGAACAACATATGAGGTGTTCTCGGTATTGGCAAGTGCCCATTCTACACTTTCAATTTTAAGTACTTTACCCTCGACATTGGCCTGGGTAGCGGCAACACCGAGAGTAGCCTTGGCAACAGCACGCTCAACAAATACCGAACCGGCCGGCGAAGCCTTAGCCTCGGCTTCGGTGGGATAGAGGCAGTTCTCGTTAAGAAGTGTCAGAGTGGTCACGTCAAGGCCGGCAGGAGATACAAGACCGCCCTGTTTGTTGGCTATAGGAGCATTGGTCATGAAGAAGTACTCGGCTGACTTGCCTGAACCACGATGGAAAGCATGACCGCTGATGAGAGCGTTGAAGTCGGTGAATGTGCCGGCAAAGGCATTGCCTTCAACAACAAGGTTGGCGGGAGCATTGGCATCAACGGTGGCTACATCCTTGTAGTTAAGCATCACAAGGGCATAGAGATTACCCTGGACATCAACATTCTGCACCTTGACAGCCTCGAGAAACGAGGTGGTGATGTTGTCATTGTCCGAGTCGTTAACGGGATCTTTCATCCCAAGGTCATAAGCGGCAACAAATTGAGCCGAAGCTTCATCGCTACCGGTGAAAAGGAGCAGTGCGCCGTCGGTTACTTCATACTCATTGACTGTACCATCGTCAAAGTTGTCATTAGCGGCACGGCTACCGGGCTGAGCAGGCATGTTTACCTTCACTGCCATGTAACCGTCAGCTTTAAATCCCGGTGTGTCGGGAGGTGTGGGGCCGTCGGCCTCATTTGAGCAGCTGGCCATGAACATGGCGGGAAGTGCTGCTGCAAATAGAATTTTTTTAAGTTGCATGTAATTAATAAGATTGATTGATAAAAAATTAAATATTTATTTTCTGATTAGTAATATATGCCAATTAAAAGATTAAAGTGTGACTGATATTTATTTTAGGATAATTATTATCTGTATAATGGCTTAGGAATTGCCTATTCGGTCAGAAGAGCCTTGTTGCGCATGGCCTCAGGCAGATTACCGGCTTGTTCAAAGTATCGCTTGGCCATATCAAAGTCATGAAGGGCTGTAGCAAGTATACCACGGGCATTGTCGGCCTCAGGCGAATTACCGGCTTTTTCAAGATACTTCCGGGCTGCATCATAATCCTTGACCTTGATGGCGGCGACCGCGGCATTTAGGTTGGCAACAGGGTTGTCGGCATAGTATCTCAAGGCAGTATCGATTACTTTGTTAAACTCATCGCTACCCTCGGGATACAGACGTGCCACACGGAACATCTGGTTGAGAGACATCAGTCGTGGTGTCTTCTCTATGATACGCGCAAGCTCTTGGTCACTATGTGGTTTGAGACGTGTCGAGATAGTAAATTTGGTGGCACGCAACCGTGGAAACCATTGTGGCAGGATTTTGGAGCGATACAGCTCGGCAAACTTGGGTGAGGTCTTGAGTTCACGCTCTTTGGCGTCATAGTCCGATGGACCATAGGCCGGACGGTCGATTAGCTCCAGTAGGTCGGCACGTTGCTGAGGGGTGATGTCGCGCGACTCGAGTACCTGATCCCGAAATTCTTCCCAGTTCTCGGGAACTGCGTTATAGGTCACACGGTCTTGGGGAAGATTATACTGCCGTCCGATATATTCTGAGAGAGCTCGTGAACGATTAGTCGCCAGATAATCGTTATGGGTATAAGGTGACTCGGGGGATGCATAACCACATATATTTATAGAAGCAATCTCCACATTAGGGTCACTGAGGGCATACTTGATGGAGTCATTGATAATAGCCAGTTGTGAGCGATTGTCGATACGCTGACCGTTGGCACATGTGTAGGGAACGATATGGAGCTCAGTCTTGTCAACCTCAAACTGCACACGGGCCTTACCCTCGTGTATGGCAACCGGAAGGTCGGTGACTGCCGGAGTGATAAATGCCAGATGCATGGACTCGATAGGGTTAAGATCTATATACACCTCAGGAGTCACCACTGTTCCGGCCAGCTGTCCACATCCACATGAATCGACGGTAAACTTTACAGTCGCCGATGGGTCGAGCATCCAGGGCTGAAGCTGAGTCTTGGCATCATAGATGATTGTCTGTGACTTGCCGTTGGCACGCTTTACCTCGTCGATGACATCATATCGGGCGACAATACGCTTAATGGTGCCACGTTGGTAGGCAATGTGCATATTACGGCCATTAACCAACACCGTTGGCATAATGACACTGTTGTTTTCTCCCGACTCAATCAAGGGCGTGATGAACAGTTGCTTGTTGGCTGAGAGGTGGATATCGTCAAGCACAATATTGGCTGTAAGATTGAGGTTCTCGCCCACACGGGCAACCTTGATATCTCGCACGTCAATATTGCCTGCTGTCTTGGCGGCCGTGAGCATAAGTGGCATGGAGATAACGGCCACGAGTATTGTTGTGATATAATTGATTTTTTTCATAGGTCGTCAATCAAAAGATGTACATAATCGATAGTCCAAGCTTGGTGATACCCGCATAGTTGGTGTGTCCCGACTTGTCACGGCCACCACAGGTGCCACAGTTAAATTTGTCATACCATACATGGTTATATCCGAGGCCAATCTCAGCTTCAAGATTCCAGTGGCGCGAGAGACTCCATTGGTAACCGTAAGTGACGCCTATCCCGGCAAACCATCCCTCATAACGATGATCCTTGACTTCCTCGGTAAGGTTATCTCCTCCAAAAAAGCCGCCGGGAATGGGCAACGATATGTTTGAAGCATTAAATTGACCGGTCATGGCATGCACGCCCAGAAAGTGACCGTTATATACCGAACACGTCCACCAACGGTATTCGGGCATCAATACCCAGTGCTTGGCATACTTCTCGTCTCCGTCTTTATCAAATTTCCACGGATTGAGGCCATAGACGAGGTTTAACGTCGAGCGGGAACCCACGGCAACCTCGGCGCCAAGGTTGGGCGTCGTCGTGGCATCATAGAGCAGATTGGTCTTTAACGCAAATTGAGCCTGTGCATCAACAAATCCTATCAGCAACGCAAGGGCTAAAAGTAGTTTCTGTAGTATTTTCATTGTTATATGTTAATACAAGTGTGGTGCATCAACCTTGATGGAGGAGTACACAGCATGGTACACGTTTTCTGTCCGGCCGTTATATCCATGCCCTCACAGAGTTAGATATCCTCTAAAGTCATGTGACTCGCTATCAACCATTTAATCCCGGTTGATAAAATTCTTTGGCAAGGGGTCAACAACCCATTTTTATTGGTTTATATCATCAATAACCTGTCAAACAATCTCCGGTCTTAACACCATCCATCGATGATATGACCAATCGCCAATTGATTATTATCTATCACCGGAGATGTAATCCATAGCATTGATAATGATTGTTTTAAATAATCATGCCCGATAAGAGGCATGAGCCAATACAGTAATCAAGTTATCTCGGGATTATCGTGTTTTATCTCCAATTCTCTGATAATCAGATTATTTTAATCCTCATAAATGTAGATTAACAGAAAATAATTCAGGAATGAAATCCTTGGTTAACCAATTACAAGTTTTCACGAACGCAAAATTACAACATATTTTGTTTATTGCTTTATAAAAAGTCCCATTTTTAGTTGTTTTTTAATCATAATGACACCCCGTTTAACTATATTTAACTTACCTGGTGGAGTGGTTATGAATAAATCTCGCAAGGAAAAGGCTGTTCAATGTTTGTCATTATACCTCAATAAAGCTGACGAGACTCTACTGTCCTGGGGCCTAAAGCTCTAACGTCGAACAGATGACATCGTTGATTGAGGTGGTCGAGGGGTTACCTTGCCGGTAGACGTGAAGTATAGGGACGTGGTGGGAAAGTCTTCACTTGTAAGAGTGGCTATCAGACGGGCTGTGGCATTGGTGGTGTCGATAACGGGACCGCGGGCTCGCTGTTGCCTGAAGGAATGGATGTGACCCGAAATAAACTTTCCGTCAGGAGCTAAGGTGATGACCGCCAATGGTGCCAAGCCTGCATTCCCACCGGTACTCATGCGGTAGGGTGCACAGAAATTGCCCAAAGAGTAAATAATCAGATGGTCCTTATATAGCTCCCAGGCACGTGGCACATGAGGCCCATGGCCAAAAACGAGGTCGGCACCGGCATCAATAGCCGCATGGGCAAATTTATCGACATGACCGCGCTTCTCACCGACATACACTTCCGGGGCATGAGGCACATGGGTAAACTTGACTCCCTCAGCGCCACCGTGAAATGATACCACTACAAAATCGGCATCTTCTCTCATGAGTCTGACAGTGGTTTGGAGTAAGTCGAGATCGTTGACATCGAGGTTATTGTCACCGTGACCAAACTGGGTAATGGCGACCTTGTAACCACGGCGCTCGAGTACCTTGTAATCACACACGCCACGGAGTCCGGCCACAGCTACACCGGCACTGTCGAGAGTAGCGACTGTCGAGGTGCGACCGGGCTGTCCAAAGTCATTGATATGATTGTTGGCAATGCCGGCAAAGTCAATGCCGGCGTCAACGAGGTTGGCAACATAGGCAGTAGGCATCCTGAACAGATAGTAGGTATTGGGGTTGGTCATAGGGCGTGGCTCACCCGGGCCGTCAAGCAGAACTCCCTCAAGGTTAATGGCTGATATGTCAGCGCTCTTAAAAATATCCCGGCAGTCATCAAACAAGTGCCGGCCGGCATCAGGTGGCAGGTAGGCGCCCTTGGGTGTCTCAGGAAATGTGGTGCCCATCATGACATCCCCGGCAAGAGCCAGAGTCAGATTGGGACGATGCTCAACGACAGCGCTGTCAACACTCCTGTCTTCGCTTGAAGCGTGAGTGCTTGCCGATACAGTCGTATCGACTCGTCCACAGGCAGTCATGACCATAAACACTATTATATATTTAATTATCGACGCCCGGTTGTCCATTGTTATTCAAGTTACTTATGCATCATGGTGCATCTTGTTACATCATATTATATTATTATCACTTGGTGAAATAGCAGGCATCACCATAGCTAAGAAAACGGTAATCGCCCTCAAGGGCATGACGGTATACACTACGCCAATGATCGCCTATAAATGCCGAGACTAATAATAGTAACGTCGAGCCGGGCTGGTGAAAGTTGGTGACCATGGACGTTACCACCCGGTATTTATATCCGGGAGCAATGATTATACGTGTAGTGCCGACGAGGCGATCACTACCGCTGGCATCAAGATAGTCAAGGACACGGTCCATAGCATCCTTTAAGGTCAAGTCGGGATGTGTATCCTCATATGGATACCACTGAGGCACTTCACCATCCCATCGTCCCTGCGACAGTAGACAACCCACATGGTAAATGCTTTCGAGGGTACGCACCGAGGTAGTGCCTATGGCCAGTACCCCACCCTCGTGATTTCTGATATCCTCAATGAGTGAGCGCTCCACAACGATAAACTCGCTGTGCATTGGATGCTCACCTATATATTGACCCTTGACGGGTTGGAATGTTCCGGCACCGACATGTAGAGTAACCTCACGGCGTATGACACCACGATCATCGAGAGCACGTAGCAGCTCAGGGGTGAAATGAAGCCCGGCAGTAGGAGCGGCAACCGAGCCTTCGACACGTGCAAACACGGTCTGATAATCGTCAAGGTCGGCAGGTTCTGTCTCGCGATTGAGGTATGGAGGGATGGGAATAACGCCGGCCGACGCTATCACCTGCCCAAAGGTATAGTCAGTGATTTGGCCACCTTCATCATGCCACGAAAATTCGACGATAGACTCTCCATCAAGTTTATGAAGACGACGGGCGTTAAGGATGACTTGTTGGCCATCGATGGTGATAATTCCTCTCAGGGGCGCGTCTTTCCAACGCTTGCTGTTGCCTACAAAGCACCGCCAAGCCACCGGCCCGGTAGAGGCAAAACATTGTTCATAGTCGACCGGCGAGACAGGCTCGAGACAAAATACCTCGATGATGCCCCCGGTTGGCTTGGCAAATTTAAGACGCGCATTGATGACACGCGTGTTGTTGGAGACCATCATGGTACCTGGAGCCACCATGCCGACAATATCAGTCATGTGGAAGTCCTGTATGGTGCCGTCGGACCGTCGTGCCAACAGCCGACAAGAGTCACGCCGTGCAAGGGGATGCTTGGCGATTCGGTCGTCTGGAAGGTCATAAAAGAAGTCGGCGATAGAAATATCTTGGGGAGTCATTTTTATAATTAATAGAGAGTGGTATGTAATAAGCAGCGAGCGGGTGACCGCGTTGCATTTCAATAATATAGTCTTGGGGTGTACCCACGGATGTAGCGTTAACGAGCGAGAGAAAGGTTAAGTGACAGACCGTAAGAAGTATTGGTAGTGGGATAGGACGAGGTGGTCACCAGTGGCGTGTTGACACGGTGGTCAAAGTAAGCCGACAGTGTCAATCGCTTGGACATGATATATGAGGCAGTAAAGTTGATGTTGAAAGTCTTGGTTCCCGATGTAGGCTGAGTGTAAGAGTCTTCTATGCGACGGATGAGAGCCTGAGTGTGGTCAATACCTATATCGGCCTTGAGGGTCAGGTCGTTGGAGATGCCTTGCTGAGAACCTTTCATCTTAAGGAATGTATTGAAGCCTACAATCTTATAACCTGCACCTATTTTAAATCCGCGCGTGGAAGCCTCGACAACCTGTCCGGCCGATGAATTAAGGGTTAAAGTGCGGCTGTCACGATACTCGGCATTAAACTGGAGGTCGTTTTTAAGTGTAACATTTACACCCACCAGTGGTGCAAACTTTTCGGTGATTGCCACCGATGTGATATTGTAGGGTGACGATGGTATCGGTCGTCCGGTGAGTTCATCGAGGGTAAAACCGATATTCTCGCCTCCGGTGGCTATCCAATTGAGATAGGAAGAGTATGATCCTACCGAATAAGTACACTGATAGGCATGGGTAAGGGTGAACGAGCGGAATATATTCCTCATATTACCCATATTGATGAGTCCGTCATATGTAATGCGCCAGTTGGGCAGTACCGAAGCAAACGAGGGGAAGGGATTTAGCCATGTCTTGCGTGCATCGGATCCGGTATATGCAGCGACAAAAGCAGGAATAAGCACGTCAGAAGATGTGCGACTAATACCGCCGACCGCGGGGTCAAACTCTTGTCCGGCCTGAGGCAGATCCTTCATAAAACCGGTAGTGGGATAACGCATGCCATAATACTGGGCTTCGACGCGGTCACGCACCACGGGAATGTTGCCGATAAAGTCATTAAAGGCCTGAGAGAAGTAGCCGTCATCGGCTTTGGATGAACGGAGTGCTGTCTTGATAGCACAGTGGGTTTTGGTATAAGACCCGGAATAGGCTGTAGGCATATCGGCATACATGAACTGGGTCTGACGCGTGCGGTTGTCGGTGCGGTTGGCCGTAAGCTGGATTTTGAAACCTTTGAAAAGCTCGAGGTTAAGTTCAATGTTCAGCTCATTGGTGTGAGACATGACAGCGGGCGAGGTCTGACCGTCGTCGGTCAACAACCAACCACGCTCGAGTGCCTTGTCGACATAGTCATCGCCGGCAAAGCCAAAGGCAAAGTCCAATCCCGGGGCCATTGGTCCATAGGATTTGCTCTGACCAAAGACGTTGCCTATCGATGGCATGAACAACGGGAGGTTCATCGTGTGGGTATTGCGGTAGCGTATCGAGACGTTACGTGGCGATATAACCAGACGTGTGGCATATTCACCAATTTCTCGCCATAGCGATTTTTCATCCTTAATAATCTCGAGAATTGAGAACTTGATGTTTTCTTCGCCGGTGGTGAGGATATCGACTGTGTTCTGGTCAACGATTTTAAATTTGACAGGGAAAGGAGTGCCGTCAGACTTGGTAGCCGTGACTGCGACCTTCTTGGAACGCAAGTTATGCTTGATAGTGAGTGTTGTATCAGGCTTGAGCTTGAATGTGCGTTCAAACTTTTTGGGTTTTCTCGCCTGATTGGCATTATTGCGCGGGCGTGTATTCTGGAAACGTTTGTTTACATCCTTGATGAACGGTATCTTGTTCCACAGCGACTCAAAGTTGATACGTCCATCGGCCGACCAAGCAGCTTGATTGGCGATAGAGTTGCCTGTAGAGACACCATCGACGGTAGCACCGCGATCCCAACGGTAAGTGGCATTGTAGGACGCCGAGGCATTGATAAAGTCCAGCACGGGGATGCGATTGAACGGGGCTTTATAGGTTCCCGAAAATGTCTGGTTGTAATTCCATGGGGTACCCATCGATAGTATTGAGTTCCACACTTCTTCTTTCCAGTCTCGGTATTCGTCAGGGAAAAGCTTCTTGTTGACTGCACCGACAGGCTCGTCGATACGGGCCGCGGTGTTGGAATTGAATGTCAGAGTCAATGACTTGATGGGGTTCCATGTGATAGATAACTGACGGTCCCAGGTGAAGTTTTTGGAAACAGATACCGGCAATTGGAACATCACGTCGGTCTCAGACCTGACTTGTTGCTCATAGTAATAGCGTGACATGTTGGTCTGGAAAGAGATGTTGTTGGGTAGCCATTGTATCTCATAGTCTTTAAGGAATTTGAGATTTTTATTCTTGGACTTCATCCAAGCAAAAGGCTTGAGAGGCTTGATAAATGGTGAGTAGGAGTATTGGAACGAGCCGCGATAGTCGTTGGTATATTCATACTCGGTAGTGGGGTCGGTCTTGGTCTGCTTGCTGAATGAGAAGCTGGCCGAGAAGTTGGCGGGGTCCCAGGGCATGGGAGTCTTGCTCTGGACGTCAAATTTAAGACCCGAGATGGAGAAGTTCTGTATAGTAGTTTGCTCGACAGCGTATGATGATATCGAGTCGCGTTCCTGCTTGGTGCCGGCAGCGTCAAGGGCATCCTTCAACAAGACGTCCTGGTCAAGGGGATTGTATTTGGGTGAAGTTTTTTCTTTGGAATAAGAGTAATATATGGGTGCTTTAAGTTTGGCACCCTCGGGGAAGAAGCGGCCAACATCACCCTGTACTGCAAAGTTATATTGTATATAGTCGTCAAGGCGACGTTCACCCAACGATTGGTCTACACCACCAAATCCGGCAGTCTCAACATGCACGCCGGCATTGAATGTTGCCACATCCGAGATATTCAGCGTGGCGTTGCCCTTGGCAGCCCAACCACCGGCTTCGTCAAAGTCAGTAACCTTAAGTTCATTGACCCACACTGTACCATCTTTGGTGGTCGACGAGTTATTGCGCACACCTATCAAGATGACACGCACATCGGAGAGCGATGGATTACCCATAACTGCCATACGGTTGCGCTCGTTATCAGGGTCACGGCCAACATAACGTGTACCATAACCCACGCCGGCTTCCTCGGCACGTTTGGCAGCATTACGGTCTTTCTTAAGATTGACAAGCGACTGCAGATTGAAATTGAAGTAATTGTCCTCGGGCCAGACTATGCGACGATCTGATGGAAGATCGGGGTTGTACTTACCCTCGGGAGTAAGAGATAAAGGAACCTCGTATTCATAGTAATTGGCCTTGACGTCCGATCCCAAACGTATGAACAGTGACATTTCTCCTGATTTCAGATTGGTGACATTGTCAATAAGCGCCTCGGCGTGAACCCACATCTGCATGCGGCGATAATTGCGTAAATCCAGCTGGGTGTTACGGTAAACACCTCGGGCGTCACCGGCATTGAGACCGATAACCTTGAGTGACATAGACTGTTCGTTGAGCTGGGTAATCTGGCTTTGTCCGGGGTCTACAATACGGTTTACACCCGGAGGCAACACATAGTTCACAGGCTTGCGCTGGGAATTTTCTTCAATATTGACAACCGATATATCAAGCTGTCCCTCGGCAGGAGCATCACCACGGGTATTGAGATTGAAGTCATAGGGACGCCACTCGCCACGCACAAGCTCGAGAGTAGCAAATCTCAAGTGGGTGACCTGCTTGAAGCCGGTCATGAACATACGTGCAAAGCGTATCGTCGAAAAATCGCTGATTGAGCCCACTATCCTCTCATAATCATGCAGAGGTATCTTGAACTGATACCATTCGACCTCATAATCGTTACCGTCACGGCCTCTCACCATTGATGTTTGTTTATCCGTGATATAATTCTTGCCTACAACGAGGTCTTCGGGGCGTATCGAGACCTTATACTGGAAGTATCTTTCATACTCATTGAGCGTATTATCCTGATTAATATCCTCGACATCAGGAACATTGCGCGCCGACTGATACAGTGGCTCATCGACATCGTCGGGCGATAGGGCATTACCCTCGACACCGTTATAACGTTTATATCGGTCAAGGACGCCAAGACGCTGTTCATCGTAGTCATATCCGCGATAGAAATGGTAGTTGTCTCCGGCGGGGTCGTTAAGTGGCGAGAACGGATCGTTCTGCATCTGCTCGATTGCAGCGGGCGAGAGTCGCTGACGCAGTTGATCGACATAGTTCTGATATGTGGGGAATGAGAACTCCATGGCGTTGGGCAGACCGTCAAGGCCGACATCCTGGGCAAGACGTGCTCCGGTAGCGTTCTCAAAAGAGTAAGTGAGCGAGTTCTGCTTGGAGACGCGTCCCCACACAGTCTCGGTCAGGTATTGATCATTGCCGTCATATGGAATACCGTTTTCATAGCTTTTAAGGCCGTCCTTGAGGATATCCTCCGACATCTCTCCAAAGTTAAGATATAGGTCTCCGCCATCAAGGTTGGGGTTCTCGGGGTCAAGGAATGGATTGAGCATCCAGAATTGCACATACTCTATATTGGACTGCTCGAAGTTGGTGTTGTCCATCTTACGCATGATGCCACCCCATCGTTTCTCGGGATTGAGCAGTGCGCCGGTATCATCAATATTGGTGGCATCAAGGTTGTAGGGGCCACGCTCGGTAGGATAGAACGAGAGGTTCAAGGTCTGGATCGTCGATGACTCGCCATAGTTGAGCTCACGACCGGGAAATATCTCTTGGGTAGTGACTTCGCGCACGTATGGATTGGAGAGTTGTTTGAGGTCAGACTTGAGGTAGCCGGGAGCCAAGGATGAATTGCGCTGGGTAAACATACGGTCGATGTAGTACCAGTTGATCAGGGCGCGGTTTTTACCATAATCCACATTATTGGAGAGCGCAGCCTCGGGGAATAGCGCATCGGGCGACGGGTCGTAAGGCGTTGAGGCAAGGAACCATGAGTAGGGCGAGCGCAGGTCTATGCCGGTCTGGGTAGACTCAAAGTCGTCAACATACGACGAACCCTTGTTGGAGCCTGACTTCTGGGCATGTGGAAGCAGTTGGGCATACTCAGCGGTAAGACTCAGCTTGGACGGGGCAGTGGCATTGACGGTGGGAATTTTGTTCAAGAGGTTGGTCAGCCACATGAACTCAGTGTTGTAACTCAGATTGAAGCCGAACATCGAATTATTAACAGTCTCGTCTCCGATATTGACTTTTTCGGTCAAGGCCTTCTCGGAAAAGTGGAGGAAAGTAGCACCTAAGTTCAAGTTTTTGGAGAATTCATATTGCAAGTCAAGACCGAGAAGCGTCTTGCGCTGGGTCGAGAACATTGACTGGTTCTCAAGAGTGACACTGACATTTTGGCCCGAGTCGATGATTGACTGATTGGTAATGGTGACAATACCCATGGCATAGTCAACGGTATAGTCGGAATTTTCGGTAAGTGTCACACCGCCGGCGGTGACAACTACCGAGCCTCGTGGTACATTCATGGCGTTGAGCCTTATCTGGGAGCCTGACGAGGCTTGATACTCGCCATCCATGATAAACTTGTTTTTGTCGGCAAACTGTCTGGCCACAACGAGTGTTGAGTCGTATAATTCCTGATAGCAGTATTGGTCGGCAATTGCAGGATTGTTGATTTTGCGACGCAAATGCTCACCAAAAGGTTCCACTACCGGGAAAATCACCTTGCCTGTAGAGGCAATGATGGTATACCCTTCAATGAAATCAAAGAACCCGTCGGAATTGCTCTCCTGGTTGGAGTCAAGTCGGTCGAGATTCATAACCTGGAGAAGGGACTTGTCATTGAGACCGGGGATGGGCAGGTAATTGATTTTGATACCCGTGGTATCACTCAGGTATTTGATATTAAACTTAAATTTGTTCTGCTGTATCTGGTAGCCACCGAGGTTGTAAACGTTTTTCATCATCAGGTCCCACATCGGCAGATGGGGATTGATAGTGGTACTCTTGAGCATTTTGACATATAGAGACTCGTCGGTAGTGGTAACGTCTGACGAGAACTCTCCGACCTGATACACCTGACCGTGGTAAGTATATTCAAAGGCAACAGCCAGGACCTCATCGGAATTCAAAGCTTGTTTTACCGAGATATAGCCAAGGGTAGGATTAAATGTATACTCATTGGAGTTAAGCAGACGCGCGCTCTCAACTTTCTCATAGTCTCGTCCACCCTCGATACCGTAAGCCTCAAGAGGTGACAATGCTTGTGACACTTGGGCTATATTACGTGCCAGGGGATAATCAGTCTTGATTATCTGGAGCAGGTTGTTGGAGTTGTTGGCCGGATTGACCTGTGAAGGGTTTGGTGTCCAGTAGGATGAGGCCAGCTTCTGTTCTTCGCCAAGATCCATGAAGGCCACGATGTTACGTGAGTTTTCAAACTTGGATGACTTATTGGTTATCCACACCTCGAGGCGGGTGATATTGATACCCGAGGATACAAACGGGAGCTTGGATGCCCACTGGTCATAGTTGTCTCGGAAGTACTGGGCCAGAAAGTAGTGACGGTTGGCGTCATACTGGTCGGCGTTAATCGAAAATTTGGTAGCCTGGGCACCACCACGGGTATTGACAGTCTTGGACTCTGAATTCTGCTGGGAGACCAAGGCGGTAGCTGTCAGTCGTCCAAACTGAAGCTTGGTCTTGATACCAAACAAGGCTGTAGAGCCTCGTATAAGCGATGAGCCGGTGGTCATCGACACGTTACCGGCCTCAATCTGTTTGACGATGTCGTCTTCTTTGCCTTCATAGGCGAGTTTCAAATTTTTGGAGTCAAAGTCAAATGTTGCATCGGTGTTATAGCTCATATTGAACTTAAGACGGTCTCCTACCGATGCCTGGACCGTGGCTTGGATTTTTTGATCGAAGTCAAAGTAGGTTTTACGACGGGACGAGAGCGACAGCGCCGGGTTATCGGTCTTATTGGACTTAATACCCATCGACACTTGCACCGAGCCTTGAGTCTTGAGTTGTACCCCGCCGGGACCAAAGATTTTTTCAAGTGGACCGAGGGCAAAGTTCATGTCAAACACATTGAACGGTTTTTTCTCTTTTTCGGTGACAGCCTCCATATTACGCTGTCGGTAGTATTGTTGCATCGAGCGTCGCAGTTGCCAGTTGTTATACTGGGACTCGGACAGCAGGAATGGCGTGGCTATCTCGATGTCGCCCATTTTGGTACGCACGACATAACAGCCGGTCTCAGGATCAAATTCGGCTTCGGTCTTGATATTAGACGGGGCAGTGAGATCATAGGCCAACTGGTCGGCCATAAGGTCCTCATAGCTTTGCGGGATGATGGGGGCGGTGGGTAAGATAGTCTGCACGGCTGTGTCCACCAAGGGCGAGCCTGTGACCGGATAGTAAGGGGGAGGTGGCCCGATTGGGGCCGTGCTGCCACCTATGCCGGTGGGGGTGGCAGTGGTAGACGGGGTCTGTGACACGCCATAAAAGGACATCGATACGACGAATACAATTACCATGCTTATGAACAATTTCATAAGCACGTGACCGATACGTGATGTCTTGTATGATATATGTCGATTAGATGATTGATCCATTTTAAGGCTTAGACGATACACCTACACCGGGGAGTTGCATGTCTTTAGAGGAGACCTATCTTAATGATGGGATATCTTATCACATCATCGAAAAAGCTTTTTTGATGGCCGCCTCGACAGTAACTGTCGGGGTCTCATCAAATATCTTTTTCAGCGCTTTCTCACTGTTCTGGCGTGTAAAGCCCAGCATGGTGAGAGCGGCCAATGCCTCGTCATAGACTTCGCTGTGGCGTGGGACGTCAATTAATAACGTTTCATCACCCGGTTTTATTTTGTCACGCAGGTCAACAATTATACGTTCAGCAGTTTTTGCTCCGATGCCTTTGACACCCTTGAGCGTTTTAGAGTCGCCATTGACAATAATACTCTCGAGCTCAGGAGCTGTATATGAGGATAATACGACACGTGCCGTCGAGGCTCCCACTCCACTGACACCTATAAGCAGACGGAATAGTGATCGCTCTCTTTTGTCTCCAAAACCATATAATGTCCAAGCATCCTCGCGTATCGACTCGTGTACATACAGCCGAGCCTCGCTCTTGCCTTGCAACAAGCCATAACACGTCAATGAGATATTCAACAGATATCCCACGCCTGATACATCGAGAGTCACCTCGGTTGGTTGAAGGTCGGTAATCTTACCGCTAATATATTCAATCATATCTTTAAATTTAACATCACAAAAATACAATAATTCCCCGGAATAACCTCAATACATTGTCACCTCGGGACGAAATGGAGGTCTGTAAACAGTCGCGCCCCACGAGAAGATTGTCACTTCGCGAGGGGCGCTGTATATCGTATCTGAAAAACAGGCGACGTTATTTAACGCCGAGCTTGGTCTTGACTGTGGGAGTTACATCAATTACATCCTTGCCTTGGTATAGGCTCATACCATCTTGGAAGATAAAGGTGAAGTTACCTTCTTGACCTACTGCCTTAATGGCCTCGTTAAGTTTTTGCTCGATAGGTGCAAGCAATGTCTGCTGTTGTTTCTCGAGGTCTTGGGCAGCAGTGTTGCGGAATTGTTGCATCTTGGCATTGAACTCTTGGAGCTCCTGCTCGCGACGTTCCTTGATTGAAGCAGGGGCGTCGGCTCCGAGTGCCTGGTATTCTTGAAATTTTTTGTCAAATTCTTCTTGTAGTTTTTTAAACTCGTCTTCATATTTTTTAGAAGCCTCAGCAAGTTGTTTCTGTGCAGCCTCGGTCTCGGGAAGTGCCGAGAAGATAGAGTTAACATCTACAGTGCCGAACTTCTGAGCAGCGGCAATCACGGGGAGGGCAAAGGCTACTGCCAATGCGATAATTACTTTTTTAAACATGATTTTTTCAGGTTTATTAATTGTTATTTTTGTTTTGTTATTAATATTTCTTTTTCATCAGAGGGATGACACCGTGAACATTCGCTCGCTAATTCAGGTATTATGTAAATTAAACAACCCTAAAAATACGGTGTCTCGTCTAATCATACTATTTTATTTTCCGTAACCAAGCTCGGTGAGCACATCGTTGGAAACATCAATCTGAGGCGATGCAAATATTATATCAGAAGCCGAAGCTCGATCAAATATAGCCTGGAGACCTCGTTTTTGAGCAACTTTCTTAACAGCATTGTAGATATCGTCCTGTATAGGTTTGACAAGGCTGTTACGTTTTTTACCCAACTCACCTTCAGGGCCAAAATATTTTTGACGCATTTCGGTGACTTCTTTTTCTTTGGCCACGACTTCCTGTTCACGCTTGGCAATCTGTTCTTCGGTCAAGAATACTTTATCCGAGAGGTATGATTGATACAGTGTCTGGGCTTCTTTACTCTTGGCCTCTATCTCTTTCTGCCACCGTTGGGACAGCTGATTGAGTTGTTCGTTGGCCATTTCAAATGAAGGAACATTTTTAAGTATATATTCCATGTCTACCATGGCAAACTTCTGGGCCGATGAAGCCATGATGCCGAGGATGGCAACGGTCAGAGTGAGAATTATTCGTTTCATGCTGATATGTTTTTAATTTTAGTTATATCATTATAGACACTTTGGTAGCCAAAAGGTTTATCTCCCGGTATAAAAAGCGTCTATAGGTCAGAATTCTTGTCCAAGGATAAAATGGAAGTGAGAGCCACCACGTTGGCCAAAGACCTTATCAAAGCCATAAGCCCAGTCGATACCCATCATACCAACCATTGGGAGGAAGATACGTACACCGGCACCTGCCGAGCGTTTAAGTGAGAACGGGTTAAATTCCTTGACCGATGTCCAGGCATTACCGGCCTCTACAAAAGCGAGTGCATATATTGTGGTGGTGGGCTGAAGCATGAGGGGGAAGTGCAACTCAAGGCCAAGACGGGTGTAGGCATAGCCTTCAGCGCCATAGGGTGTAAACTGTCCGTTATCATAACCACGCAGGGCGATAGTCTCGGTCGCATAGGTATATCCGCCTGACATACCGTCACCGCCGACATAGAATGTCTCAAACGGGGTCTTAAGCCACTTGTTATAAGAACCGATAAGGCCTATATCGGCACGCGTCATCAACACGGGTGTCCATTGGCCGTTGGCATTGGCCAGAGGTGTATAGGTACGGGATTTGAAGCGCAATTTCCAATATTCAATCCAGCGATACAGTTCTTTCTTGGACTCGGTGGTATTTTCTTTGGAGAGTCTTTCCCAGTCTTTCTTTCCGGTGAAAAGCTGGGCGGGAGGTGTGAGTTGGAGATTGAGTGAGAACTGAGAGCCTGAACGCGTGTATAACGGATTGTCAATAGAGGTGCGTGACAGTGTCAGGCCGAGGACAAGCGCGTTAGATGTTCCGTTATTCATGTAATAGAGGTATTCCCAGTTTTTAAGATAGTACCAGTTATAACCAAGCTCGGCGGTAAAGGTAAAGTAGTCATCGGGCCATTTGAGACGTTTACCAAATCCGACGCTGACACCCACCATCTGGAGTACCTTGTTGGGGTCATAGGCGTTTTGGTAGCTATAGTTATAGTCATAGTTGCCACCGGCATAACCGGGATATAACCATGGATTGTTATATATCGAGTTCTGCCACATGGAGTTGTAGTAGGACGAGTTGACACCAGTCTGACGGCTATAGTATGCCGATACCTGAAGCGAATTGGGTCGTTTGCCTCCAAACCACGGGTCGAGGAACGAGATTGAGTAAGACTGATAGTAACGGGCGTTGGTTTGAGCCGAGATGGTGAAGGTCTGACCTTCTCCCTGAGGTATAAGTCCTTTATAGGTTGATGGATGGAAGAGGTTCTTGATAGAGAAGTTGGTAAACTTCAATGAAAGCTTTCCAATCACACCTGTCTGACCCCAACCCAGAGAGAACTCAATCTGGTCGTTGGCCTTGGACTCGAGATTTAGGACAACATCTACGGTGCCGTTTTCCTCATTGGGCTGTATGTCTGGTTGCATATTCTCGGGGTTGAAGTGGCCGGTCTGAGCAATCTCGCGCAGTGAACGCATCAAGTCACTCTTGGAGAACAGCTCACCGGGCTTGACACGCAGTTCGCGACGTACCACCTTTTCATACAGTCGGTCATTACCGTTGATGACAACGTTGTTTATACGGGCCTGAGGGCCTTCCATCATACGCATCTCCAAAGAGATGGAGTCGCCGACAACCTCACGCTCGATGGGTACGAGCTGGTAGAATAGGTAACCTTTGTCCATATATAAACTCGAGACGGCGTCATCATCCTCGGTGAGGCGTTTGTTCATGTGTTTCTGGTTGTAGACATCACCGGGTTTCATATCGAGGTAAGCATCAAGAATTTCAGGTGAATAGACGGTATTGCCCACCCATTTGATGTCCTTGATATAGTATTTCTTACCTTCATCAACTGTGATATAGACGTCTACAAGCTTTTCGTTATATGGCACGACGCTGTCGCTGACGATGACTGCATCGCGGTAGCCTTTTTCATTATATTTGTCAATAATGCGCACAAGGTCATCTTCATAGTCTGAACGGACAAATTTTTTCTGTTTGAAGAGGTTGATGAGCTTGTTTTTCTCATTGGTTTTCTTCATTGCGCGCTGAATGGCGTTGTCCGACAGAACTTCGTTTCCATCGATATATATCTTGTGCACCTTGATTTTGGAGTGTTTATCGACGTTGATGTCAACAATCATCTCGTTGGCTTTGGATATATCTTCACTGAGTACTACATTGACGGTGGCATTATTGAAGCCTTTGTCGGCATAGAATTTTTTTACAATGGCAGTAACACGATTAACTATATTCTGTGTTATCTGGTTGCCCGGCATGAGGTTGAGCATCTTGGATAGGTCGTCACGCTCGCCTTTCTTGACCCCATTGTAATTTATTTTGGAAATACGCGGCTGTGTGCGCAGTTGTAATTCAATCCATGCTCGGTCGCCCACCGTTTTTAATACTTTGATACGTGCCTGTGCAAAAAGGCCTTGGCGCATAAGTCTCTTGACAGCAGTGGTGAGGTCATTACCCGGGAGTTCAAGTCGATCACCGACTTTTAGGCCTGCATAGCCCAGAACAATGAAATCGTCATATTCCGGTGCGCCTGTCACCTTGATGTCAGCAAGTTCATAGGTGCGTGGCATGCCATTGAACAACATGGGGGGATTATAAATGGTGTCACCCACGGTGTATGTGCGGGTTGTATTGTCAGTCTGGGCTTTAGCTGCCGGCACCATAAGTGCGAGCATTAGGGTCAGCAGTGCAAGGGAACGTTTGAACATATCGTGATAAATGTTGTAAACTTGTTGTTGTCGATAAAACGTGAGCGATAGAGTATTGAATATATTGTCGTGGAGGAGAAATGTGAGGAGTTAATTGTTAACTTATAGTTATTTTTACATATCTACAGGAGAGGAATACTTATTGGCGTTCATGATGAAGGCCGGGATGATGTGTTGTTTAGGGCCTCGGCCTGTTCTCCGGTTAATCCAAACCGGCGTTGGCGGGTGTTGAACTGTTTGATGATATCTACAAGCTGGTCTCCATCAAAGTCGGGCCAGTATGTCTGAGTTACGAACAGCTCGGTATATGCGATTTGCCACAGCAGGAAATTGGACACACGCATGTCCCCGCCTGTGCGGATGAGTATGTCCGGATCGGGGATGCCGGTAGTGGCAAGTTGTTTTTCCAAAATGTCGGCATCAATGCTCTCGGGAGTAATTTTACCCTCCACAGCCAAGACTGCAAGGCGACGTGAGGCTTCCACAATCTCCCATCGTGAGGAATAACTGATAGCAAGAATGAGGTTGAGACCGGTACAGTGGGCAGTATCAGCGACACATTGGTTGAGACGTGTCATTGTGTCGGCAGGCACCCGCGAGTAGTCACCAATAACACTGAGTCTCACATTATTCTTTATTAAGTCGGGAGTCTCGCGCTCAATAGCAGTCACTATCAGATGCATGAGTATATTGACTTCCTCCCGGGGACGATTCCAGTTCTCGGTAGAGAAAGCATAGAGCGTCAGGTATTTAATCCCGAGCTGTGAAGCGGCTTCAGTGACACGACGTACTGTATTGACACCCTCGACATGTCCGGCTGCCCGTTCCAAGCCTCGCTCTCGTGCCCAACGGCCGTTGCCGTCCATAATCATGGCGATATGGGCAGGTACCGGGAAGTTAACCGTATAAGTCTTGGATGTTGTCATTGTTCAATATCTGTTAAGAGTGTCAATATAGCGGATATATTAGAGTGTCTGTTTGATTATCTACTTTTAGCGTCTGTGTTCAATCGACATAATGGCAGGTCTCGCATCGGCGAGAAAACTCATAAGTAAAACCTATACTTATACGCGAATACCAGTCGTTGTTTTTGACAAATGAAGATTTGATAAGTTGTAAATCAGATAGCAGGGGGCCGTCAATATGGTCTGAGAAGGCTTTCACAGCCAGAAACTCGGCGTTGAGGTTAAATCTCTCTGAGACCTTATATTTAATACCTACACCCATTGGAATTGTAGGAGCCCACGCTGTCGAGCCATCAGATGTTGCCATCGCTACACCCACGCCCAACTTAAGGTATGGTGTCCATCGTTTGAGCTTCTTGTATGTCTCTCCTATGCCAAAGCTGAAGAAGTTGAATTCGGCATATCCGGCAAGGTCCACAACCGATGACTTGAAGTCATAAACAGCTCCTCCGGGTAGAACGTTGTCCATATCGGCCGTCGAGCCACTCAGTGTCTGGAAACCCAACGAACCTCCAAATACCCAACGTGAGTCATACTGATAATTAAACTCACCCGAGGCACAAAAACCGGGATGGGAAAACAGGTTGGAAGATGCCTCACCTACATATCCGCTCATGCCTAAACGCGCGCCTATATTATACTTGTATGGTGTCTCCTGGGCACATGTATCCGTTGTGACGATGGCTATCAACATCATCACCGATATGTGGCACAGGCGGGTAAGACGGGTAATCAGGGGCATCTTGTTATTGGAAGCGGGCTTATTGTATCTTGTTATCTATTATTGTTTGTGTGCATCTATATGATTTTCACTTTATCATATAGCAAATTTCTAATACAGGGGCTTGAACGTGAAGCGGCGGATAACTCCACGCCAAATAGTGTTATATGTCTGGTTGTCAGCTCCTGCTCCACCAAATATATATATGTATGGGCACTCCCATGTGGTCACGGGCTTTATGACTCGGCTCTTGCTGTCATTATACTCAATCCAGCGGGCACCTATAGGCAACCGTGCCATATAGGTGTCGCGGAATGATGCCACAGCCTTGGAGTCAACACTCAGGGTCTGCTCGGCAACAAATCCCTGAGCCTTGGCTCGAGCAGGAATCTTGCCTGAAATCTGCATCTGTTCAGGGGCTTTAACCCAGTTTATACCCATGTCAGGGGAAAGATATACAGTATCATTGAGTGTGCCGTTGGCACGGCTACCAAACATCGCAAGTATTACCGACGACCGCGATGCTTTCCAGGTGTTGGTGTTAACCTTGGAAACAAAGTAAGGCACAACCACTGCATCACTCAGGGCATAATCAAGAGGTTGCTGGGTGAGGTATTGCCACGAATTACCATCATATCCCCAGGTCCCGGCCACCAGTGACCCGTCGGCTCGGCGACCACCGGTTATGAGCATCTGAGGGGTGTCGGACATTTCATAGGTATAGGTAATAGGAAGCGAGGTGCCGGACACGGGGAACGCAGAAGGCATATCCTCCTGTTTACCTCCGGGATAGGTTACACGATACCATCGGCCATCGGCATAGCGTGCGCCCCACAATGTGGTGCCATAACCTCCATAGATATATTTCCAATCATCAGCGACAGCAGTCCAGCTGTCACCGCCATTAATCGAGCGATATAGCTTGTTGTCGGTCGACAATATATATAAAGCATCAGGTGTCCCGGTCATCGACTCCACGTCGGGAGTGAACGTGGGCTTAAACTCACCAACAGTCCATGGACCGGCGGGGTCATCGGCCTTGGCCAGTGAGTATTTGCCATCTGAGGTGGTGAGGCAGTAATAACGGTCGCCCGATTGAGCTGTACGCTGTTGGGCCGGCACAATAAATAGTGAGGGCAGGTTGGACTGTCCCACACGGTCCCACACCAGGGTGTCAGGCTTGACTTGATGGACATTGACCGATACCTGATATGTACGCTCACACAGTCCGTCATAAGACACCACCCTCACCTTGACCGGTCCTCGGGAAAAATTAACCGAGTCTGTAGTATTGGACAGGTAGTCAACGATGGTATCGGTATTGTTGGCTCGAGGAATTGACAGCTCGACAATCCTGGCATTATCAGTCGAAATCACAGGTACCAGTCCTGTCACACGAGTTCCATAAGGCAAGGAATCGGCGTTATAAATACGGCCATTGACGGCATCTATCGAAAAGAATACCGAGTCCAGATTGTCAAGTATATCTTCATTGGCCTCAAGACTAAACGACGATATCAATGCACTTGAATCTGTCGCATATATAATATCAGTAACGTCGGCCTCACTGTTACAAGCGATGACACCAACGGTTAATGCGGTAGTAGCTAATACTTTAGTTATTTTTTTAATCATACCGGTAGTTATTTCATCTTGCAAAGTTATAAAAAACGCTCTTAACGCCGACAAAGTTATCAACAAAACCTACTATGCAAACTCATTTTTATAGGTTTTTAACTGATAAAGCATATAGACTGATTTAAAGTTTAACCAAACTGATTTAGGCTTTAGACATGTCAAATCTACTATATGGATTGAACCAAGGTCCGAAAGTCTCATTGCCTTATTACAATCATATATAGTTTAATTTTAAAGGATTGTTGGAATAAATATCAACACGGTTGGAAACAAGAGCACATGATGAACTAAGATAACCTGACGGGATTGAAGGGCTGGATACACAGCCACGCTCGGCCAAATCCCATGGAGCGACTTCAACCCGGGCCAAATCCCATATTCCACTATCTATAAATCTATTAAGAGTCTTGGCGCCACCTTCTACCATCAATGATGTGATACCACAGCGATAGAGGTCTGAGAGCATATCTTCAATTCCTGTCGATTCATTATATATAATATTGTCATCCCGGCCCAACACCTTGAGGTCGGGTGGCAGGGAACCATGAGGATTGAGAATTACGGCACGTGGAGACCGGCCCCACCAAAGGCGATTGTCAAGACTCGGGTTGTCAGCGACAAGAGTTCCGGGCCCGGCTAAAATGGCATCATACTGACTTCTAAGCTTATGTACCATGACCTGCCCAACGGGTGTTGAAAACCGGGCCGGCATGTTCCCCTCCCCACGCTTCACATCCATAAATCCATCGCGACTACATGCCCATTTCAGTAGAACATACGGTCGTTGGAGAGTGTGAGCTGTAAAAAAGCGACAATTGAGACGTCGCGACTCCTCGGCCATCACGCCGCTTACAACCTCAATACCGGCATCGGTAAGCATCCTGATACCTCGCCCGGCAACTTTTTCAAACGGGTCCACCGCTCCTACAACAACACGATGAAAGCCCGAGCGTATCAACAACTCGGCACACGGTGGTGTCTTGCCATAATGGGAACATGGCTCGAGAGTCACATAGATTGTCGACTTGGGGATAAGGCCCTGGTCGACAGGACTGACTGAATTAACTGCGTTTACCTCAGCATGAGCCTCGCCCCACCGACGATGATAACCCTCGCCGATAATACGCCCGTCGGGAGCTACTATCACTGCTCCAACCATAGGATTAGGCGACACATATCCGTCACCACGTGAGGCCAGCTCCAGCGCCCGCCTCATATATCTCTCATCTGTTTCCATTTCTATGAATATTATAGGTGACACAAATTTAGTTAAAAAATTACGTACTTATATTTTTTGTTGGTAATTTTGTGGAATGAATGAACAGTTAAATCTCGAACAAAGCCAGAAGACGCTGTTGCATCTGTCTCCCCAACAGGTGCAATTTGTGCGTATGCTTGAGATGAACACTGCTGAGATTGAGGATAAAGTGCGCCATGAACTTGACGAAAATCCGGCTCTCGAGGCAGTCACCCCCTTAGGAGACAACAATGATGATAACGAAGGCTCAGACTTCAACGAGACATCTGACGACCTGTTACAAGCCGACTATCTTAACGACGAGGATATGCCCTCCCTACCATCTTCGGGGCGAGACTCTGTTGCCACCAGCCTCGAAATCAATCCCTCGACCCAGACAATGGGTGAAAATCTTATAGAGCAGTTAAGCGAATATGACCTTGACACCGAGACACGGCAGATTGCAACATACATCATAGGCACGCTCGACAACAATGGACGTCTGACACGTCCATACAACGCTATCGCCGATGACATAACAATTCACACAGGACACGAGACCACCACACGTCAAGTAATGGATGCCGCCGAATATGTGAGACAACTCGACCCTGCCGGTGTGGGCGCCATCGACCTTAGAGATTGCCTGCTATTACAAATCAAACGCCGCGAGCCCAAGACTCTGACAACACGCATCGCCGGTGATATCCTCGACCATTACTTCGACGAATTCAGCAACCTGCATTATGACAAAATCAGGACACGCATGGGCATTGATCGCCAACAACTCAAGGAAGCCATAGAAGTTATCAAGAGCCTCAATCCCAAGCCCGGCAACGACAGTGCCTCGGACATCGAGGACCGTCTCAGGCATGTTAACCCCGACTTTTACATAGAGCCACACGATGATGGCTCCTATTCCTTAGGACTCACCCATCGCATACCCCAGCTTGTTGTAGAACAATCCTTCCGTCCCGACAGCATTATTGCCTCACAAGCCAACGACAGCGGTCAGAGTGCCGCCTTCATCAAAGGCCGTCGAGACCAGGCCGAGGGATTTATCTCTCTACTCAAACGCCGAGACGAGACTCTGATGGCTGTCATTAAAGCAATTGTCAAAATACAGCACAAATTCTTTGTCACCGAAGACCCTGCCAATCTCAGTCCAATGATATTAAAAGACATAGCAGCGTTGACAGGCTTAGACCTATCTGTGATTTCACGTGCGACCTCAGGCAAATACATAGCCACCCCGGCCGCAATTTATCCATTGAAAATGTTCTTCAACGAGCGTCCTCATGACGACAGCGACACTACATCCCACCAGATTTTAGAGTCGATCAAAGAGCTCATCGAAAATGAAGACGGAGCCTCCCCACTTAGTGACCAAGCGATACAAGACAGACTCAAATCTAACGGTCTAAACATCGCTCGTCGCACAGTCACCAAATATCGCGAAAAAATGTCCATTCCCCCGGCACGTCTAAGGCGCAAACTATAACCCAACATCATATCGACATGAATACCGACCACTCCCGATATATGCCCGACTACCAAGACACTACTACAACAAAATCATCTGAGACATCAGAAAAACCGGGAACATCAGATAGTCACGAAAACAACGAAGCACAAGTAACGACCGACAATCCTGAAGACATCAATCCTTCAGTCTCTCCCAAATTGACAATAATAACTGATGATACTGAAACACCACCGATGGCATCATCAATGAGACATAACAACAACTGGGCCGGCTATATCAGCACGACATTCTCTCCTCTGCTCCTACCCACCTACTGTATGGCTGTAGCAATGTGGATAACACCATTGAACGAACTACCTGAAGGTGCCCGCTTTTGGTCAACAATGATGGTGCTCCTGATTACCGGTCTCATTCCCATGGCAATGATTTTGGGACTCATCAAGTCAGGCCATGTTCAAAATCTTGACATCACCAATCGCCACGAACGCATTATACCACTGACAGCAACCGGACTATGTTACATTGCCGCAGGTATATACCTATATCGCATGCATGCACCCCAATGGTTGACAATGTTGTACCTCGGTAACAGCGTCATAGCCATCATATATGCAATCATTTCACCTTTTTGGAAGATCAGTGGACATGGTGGTGGCATGGGGGCACTCATCGGTATGCTCGTATGGCTTGACATCAACAACATGACAGAGATATCGTTGATGCCCTGGATTACAGTCGCCATACTTATTACCGGCATAGTCGGCTCGGCACGTGTTTACCTAAACAAACACTCGGTAAGCCAGGTCATTACAGGTATTGTTATCAGTGGCGTACTCACCTATATAGCAATGAATTTAACCTATCTGCTACCAATCCAGGAGCCGGCAATCGTATATTAAACAACCGCTAAATATTCATCAATATGCAACCACTTGTCAGTATCATCATGGGAAGCACCAGCGACATGCCCGTCGTAGGTAAAGCTGCTGACTTCCTTGAAAAAATGGAAATTCCGTTTGAACTACTTGCTCTGAGCGCCCATCGCACTCCACGCGAGGTCGAAGAATTTGCCACTACAGCTGCTACACGCGGTATCAAAGTCATTATTGCCGCCGCCGGTATGGCCGCCGCCCTACCCGGTGTCATTGCAGCATTGACCGACCTCCCCGTCATCGGCGTGCCTATCAGTTCGACACTCGACGGAAAGGATGCCCTGCTCTCTATTGTACAGATGCCTCCCGGCATACCCGTGGCCACTGTAGGCATTGACGGTGCCATGAATGCCGCTGTCCTGGCTACACGTATCCTTGCCCTGAGCGACCCATCAATTGCCACCCGTTACGGGACATGGCGTTCCTCACTCGCCGACAAGATTGTTAACGCCAACAACCGGTTGGCCCAAATTGATACATATTCATTCAAGACAAATTGAAAACAGCAATGTCCTATAGCCGACGCAAGACCCACGCGGTACCTGTCGGCAACATATATATCGGTGGTAGTAGCCCCATCATAGTACAGTCTATGACCAATACCCCGACCCTCGACACAAAAGCGTCGGCCGACCAGACAATATCTATAGCCAACGCCGGTGCTCAACTCGTCAGACTCACCGCCCAAGGCGTCAATCATGCACGCAATCTCGGTGAAATTGTCAAACAAGTGCGCGCCCGAGGATGTGACGTAGCTATCTCAGCCGATATACACTTTAACCCTGCCGCCGCATTTGAGGCGGCTCTACATGTTGACAAAGTGCGTATCAATCCCGGCAACTTTGTCGATCCGGCACGCACATTCAAATCTTTGAGCTACACCGGCCAGCAATATCAAGCCGAGCTTAGTCGCATCGAAGAAGCACTCATGCCACTGCTCGACTTATGTCGCAAACAACGCACCGCCCTGCGCCTTGGAGTAAATCACGGCTCACTCTCTGACCGTATTATGAGTCGCTATGGTGACACTCCCGAAGGCATGGTTGAGTCGGCGATGGAATTCCTGAGAGTTTGCCGTGCCCATGATTTTAACGACGTCATTATCTCTATCAAATCATCCAATGTGTGTGTCATGGTGGAGACCGTGCGACTACTGGTCAAGGCCATGCATGACGAGAATATGGATTTTCCCATACACCTTGGCGTCACAGAAGCCGGTGATGGCGAAGATGGTCGTGTAAAGTCGGCTGTAGGAATTGGCACACTATTGGCCGAAGGTATAGGTGACACAATAAGGGTATCGCTCAGCGAACCGCCTGAAAACGAAGTACCTGTCGCCAATACCATCATCAGCCATATCAATACTCTGGCTGAGCGTAGCACTTCATTGTCTCAAAAGTTTGACACGTCGGGCTATGATTTCAGTTCAACATCGCTCATCACCCCTCAAGTCATTGGCGTCGTAGGCCATGACAACGACCTTCCCGATGGAGCGCCCGTAATAGAAGTTTCAGGAACGGCACTGCTTTATGACATCAAGCATGAGATAAAACATGAAATAGACCTTGGCGCAACTATCGCCCCCGTAATCATTGTCAACTACCCCGATGACATGACCGAGGATGAAGTCACCGTCGCCGCTTCAATAGATTTAGGAGCACTGTTACTTGACGGTGTACCCGTTTCGGCAATCGGCATACATGCCGGGGCACTTACGCCTGAACGATCCAGAGATATAGCTCTCAATATATTGCAAGCTACACGTCGTCGTATTTCACATACCGAGTATATCGCTTGTCCGGGATGTGGTCGCACTCTATTTGACCTGCAACAAACACTACACGATGTGCGCCGCGCCACACTCCATCTCAAGGGACTTAAAATCGGCGTCATGGGATGTATTGTCAACGGGCCGGGCGAGATGGCCGACGCTGACTATGGATATGTCGGTGCAGCGGTGGGCAATGTCTCTCTCTACCGCGCCAAAGAGTGTGTACTCAAAAACATACCTTCATCCAGTGCGGTCGACGAGCTTATCAACCTTATCAAGGCCGATGGCCGATGGATAGAGCCATGAGAAAATCCCGACTGACTTATCTTGATTTGAATGGCGGACTGCGTGGCGTTCACCTCCATATTCCCGGCCTGAATGTCGGATATACCGGTGTGGCAATACTTGCCGGCTCCCGTGACGAAAACCTCGCCGACCATCTCGACGGGATGGCCCACTTTGTCGAGCACACTATATTCAAGGGTACCGCCCGGCGCTCGTCATGGCATATCATCAACCGCATGGAGGCTGTCGGTGGTGAACTAAATGCTTTCACCACCAAGCAAGACACCGTGGTCTATTCCATCTTTCCCGGCGCCAACCTCTCCCGTGCCACTGAACTTATCGCCGACCTGATTATCAACTCGCGTTTCCCTGAATGTGAACTTACCAAAGAGCGCCAGGTAGTTGCCGAAGAAATCAGCACTTACCGCGACATCCCCTCTGAGGCTGTGTTTGATGACTTCGAGGACCTGATTTTCCGCGGCACAGGCCTGGGGCATAACATTCTTGGCACCGTCAAGAGCCTCAAGACCTTTGATTCTGACCGTTGCCGCGCGTGGATAGACACCTATTACCGTCCCGAGCGCATGGTGGTGTTCTATGCCGGAGCCACCGGCGTCGACCGTTGGGCCGACACTGTCAAGAGGTATTTCAAGTTTACGCCCTCCCCGTCAACCTCACTTACCCTATCTCCACCACCGGTTGACAACACCATTCCCAACACTCCCGAGCAGGTCACACGTCATATACGTGGTTGTCACCAGACCAATGTTGTATTAGGCTCCCAAATTGAAAACCTTGACGACCGCTCACGCGTAACGATGGCCCTGCTTACCAATATTCTCGGGGGCCCGGGCATGAACTCACGACTGAACGTTCTCCTGCGCGAGCGGCACGGTCTGGTATATAACATCGAAGCCGGCACGTCTTACTACCGGGACCGGGGTCTGTTCACCATCTATTATGGCTGCGACCCCGAGCACAATGAGCAGTGTGACCGGCTTGTGCGTCAAGCAATTGATGAAATTATCAATGATAGATTGACTCCTCGTGCCCTGTCAATGGCCAAAAAACAATATCTCGGCCAACTCACCGTCGCCTCCCAGAACATCGAGAATCACATAATCTCCCTTGCCCGCGCCACACTCTCGCGTGGCCGCGCCCTTTCTAACCCCGAACTCCGAGCAATCCTTTCAACACTCACCTCAGCCGACCTTTCTGACTCTGCCTCCCACCTCCTACCACTGACCTCCCTCACTTTCGCCCCCTGATTTATCATAAATTGCAATAATGTTTATGTTTAGAGGTTAGCCTTCTGATAAAAAGTACCGCAATAGATTAATTGACCGTTTTTTTTGATTTGCTGGAGGGGGATGAGCCGGATAGTGCCGCAAAGGGTGCAAACTGAGCAGCTCGGCTTTCCATTGACATGCGGGTGCGACCCGTTGGCTCGGGGTGAGGCAAGTCTATTATGTCTTGATATTTATCTTCCATATAGATAAGTAAAATTATCGGGTATAGACGAGTGTAACAAAGTCGCTCAGAGGTAAATCTTCATAGTATATTGAGACACCATCAAGAGATGACGGGAGGATAAGCCGGTCTATCCATGACCATTTCACGCGACCATAGTCATAACTCTTGCCTTCCAATAGCAACCGATTGGCTGTATAGTCCCATTGATACATTCCACCTCCTATGCACGTTTCACCCACCGACAGCAGGTCCTTATGCATGGTAACATTGCCCATTTTGAAATATCCATCCGATGTCACTATGAATTTCTGAGCCATAATAATCAATGATACAAAATGCCTATCGGTCAAGAAGACGGGCGGCAGTAGCGAGAGCCTCGGGATTATGAGAGTCGCCACTAATCATGAGGGCGAGTTCTCCTAAACGCTCGTCGTCATTGAGGGTTTTGATATAGGTAGTGGTCGAGTCGTTATCGTCACTCTTATAGACCTTGAAATGTACCGCTCCACGTGCCGCAACCTGAGGAAGATGGGTGATGGTGATAACCTGAGTGTGACCTGCTATGTGCAACATTTCGTCTCCCATACGCCTGGCTATGTCCCCACTGACGCCGGTATCTACCTCATCAAAGATTACAGTAGGCATATTCATCGAGCGCGACACAATGGACTTTATAGCTAATATTACGCGCGATATCTCACCACCCGAGGCTGTGTGTCCAATCTCCAGTAGTGGCTGATTTTTGTTAAAAGCAACCATGAATTGGATTTCATCCATACCCTGATGAGATAGTTTGACAGGGTTAAGCCTTATCTCACATTTAATATTTTTCATGCCTAACGGAGTGGCGGCCTCGACCAATTCCCTTGCAAACTTATCGGCCGTGGCATGACGGCGTTCCGAGATGTCACGAGCCAACAACACAGCCTCTTTTTTAGCATGTCGAGCCTTAGACTCGAGGTCGGCAAGGGTGTTATCACCGTTGGTGATTTTATCGAGCTTGTCTTTAAGTTGTCGCTGTATATCAATAAGTTGTTCGACTGTCTCGACATTATGTCTGGCTTCCAATGAGTATATTGCCGAGAGTCGTTCTTCAATATCGGCAAGCTCGCGTGGATTGGCGACAAGAGAGTTCTGGTATTCGGTTACAGAGTCGAGTATATCGTTAATCTCGATACGCGCCGAAGACAGTCTTTCGACAAGTGTATCACTGTCCTCATAAACATCATTGAGGCGTCCTAAGGCATCGGAAGCACGTGATATAGCACCACACACGCTGTCTCCCGTACCGGAAAGGGCATCAATGGCTTCCTGAAGATTGACCTTGATGTCTGTGATATTGGACAAGATGTCACGTTGTTGTTCCAAACTGGCCTGTTCTCCGGGTTTAAGTTTAAGTTCGGCGAGTTGATTGAGCTGAAACGTGAAGTATTCGGCCTCGGCACGATTGCGGGTAAGCATGTCACGTAGTGAGGTATACTCCTTGAGTGCCGAGCGATAACGGTTATATGCCACGGTGTACCGTTCTTTAAGCTCTGAAATACCGGCCAGAGAGTCAATAATCGAGAGCTGATAGGCCGGCTCGGCCAATAGAAGGTTCTGATGCTGGGAATGTATATCAATGAGTTGCAGAGCCACCTGACGTAGCAAGACAAGATTGACTGGGGTGTCGTTGATAAATGCTCTTGAACCGCCACGAGCCGTAATCTCGCGCCTCAGTATACATGTCTCGGGGTTGATATCAATATCAGCCCCACTTTCGGCAAGAATCTTATTTACAATGCTATAATTTTTAATATCAAATACCGCCTCGACCACTGTCTTACGCTCGACATCCCTGATAGCTTTGGTGTCAGCGCGGTTACCAAGAATAAGACCCAAAGCTCCGAGCATTATTGACTTGCCGGCACCGGTCTCACCGGTGATAATATTGAGTCCGGGAGTGAAATCAATATCTATGGATGAGATTAAGGCATAGTTGGAGATATGAAGCGAGCTTAACATCCGGTTTGTTATTTTTTCTGTTTGCCGTTTTTTATTTCTTCGAGACGAGACTGTTCGGTGGGGAATATTTCCTGAAGGATTTTATAAGCCTGAGCACGTTCTTCGGCAGGCGCTTTGGAATACACGTTGACCAACTCATCGAGCTTGGCGTCCTTGAACATTGAGAGACCCACCGACATGGGAGCGATGTCATATACCTTCTTGAGGATGTCGAGCGTGGACGTTATATTAGCGCGCCCTTTGTCGGGTGACACTGACATCTGATCAAGTCCCTGCCGATGATATTGATATAGCAAATCACGCAATGGCGAGGTATTGGCATCGGTGTAGGCACTGAGCACTGCCGAGCGGTTTTTGGTGTCCTCAAATGCTTTCCATCCGGTTTCGCCCGAAGATTGGGCCATCTGCACAATTTGTTTGAGCATGTCCCAACAAGGTTCACCACCACGAGGTGCAAATGTATCAAAGTCTATGGCCAATACAAGGTAGGCATAGAAATTAAGTATGGCTGTGAGCTGACTCTCCATAGCAGTCTTGGAGAAAGTCAACGGTTCTCCTTCCTGATAAGAGAATTCTATCTTGGTATCTTTAAAGTTGAGTGGAGTAGTAGTATAGGACGAGTTATAAACCGGACGTAAGGCCTGTATCTGGAGGTCGCCGGTATAGACATTATCGTTGACTTCCTTAATGGTAAAGAGCAGTCGACACTCAATCTTTTCGTTGGCAGCAAACTGGGCAGAAGTAAACACGTTGGTGTTCATATACTCGTTGATAGCTTGCTCAAGTGTCTGGAAGGTTGACTTATTGGTACCCTGAACTTGGTCGGTGTTAAGCTCGACCTTGCAATTGAGTTCCTGAGACGACCCTACTGTAGCCGACATAACGAGGAACAAAATAATGGTCACAAGCCTGTGTGGATTGTAATTCATAGAGATGTGTTAAATTGAGGATATGACATCAAGAATGTCGTCGGCAAGGTCGCTCTTGGCCTTGAGTGGTGAGTCAAGCAAGATATTGCCATCGCGGTCAAAAACCTTAACGATATTGGTATCAACACCAAAACATTCGCCTTGACGCAAGGAGTTGAGGACTATGGCATCAAGATTCTTGCGGTGGATTTTACTCAAGGCGTTGGCTTGTTCATTATCAGTCTCGAGGGCAAAACCGATGAGTTTCTGTCCGTGGTGTTTGGCTTTTCCCAGCGAGGCCGCGATATCGGGATTTTTGACGAGTGTAATCTCTTGGAGACCACTGTCACTCTCGCGCTTGATTTTATGGTCGTGGTACACCTCAGGGCGATAGTCGGCGACAGCGGCGGCCATAATTGCTATATCGGCAGTCTTGAAGGTCGCGATGGCGGCTTCAAGCATATCACGGGCCGTGGTTACATGGATGACATCAATGCCGGGGACCGAAGTGGAGATATTGACAGGGCCACTGATAAGTGTAACCCGGGCTCCACGACGGGCGGCTTTTTCGGCCAAGGCATAACCCATTTTACCGCTTGATGAGTTAGCAATATATCTCACCGGGTCGATAGGCTCGTGAGTAGGGCCGGCAGTAACCATCACATGCTTACCATCAAGGTCACGTTTCGACGCACGAGCAAAGAAGTCGGCCAAGACGGCAACAATGTTTTCAGGCTCTTCCATACGTCCCTTGCCTATGAGATGGCTGGCAAGTTCACCTGCCGCCGGCTCGATTATATGGTTACCATAGGACCTCAGGTACTCGATATTGCGCGTCGTCGATGGATGAGCCATCATATCAAGGTCCATGGCGGGAGCTACAAATACCGGGCACTTGGCCGAGAGATAGGTCGTCACCAACATATTATCGGCCACACCACCGGCCATCTTGCCTATAGTCGATGCAGTGGCCGGGGCTATAACCATAGCGTCGGCCCATAACCCAAGGTCTACATGGGAGTGCCACTCTCCACTGTTAGCAGTAAAAAACTCGGTTATAACCGGCTTGCCACTGAGAGTCGACATGGTCACCGGCGCGATAAACTGACGCGCATTAGGAGTCATGATGACCTGAACCTCGGCACCGGCCTTTACAAACAATCTCACCAGCGATGCCGACTTATAGGCAGCAATGCCACCGGTGATACCAAGGATGATATGTTTACCTGCAAGAATTGATGTATCGTGCATTATTTTCTATGATAAGACTCTAAGAGTGAGGTGGCTATTTCTTGGAACGGAGACGTATCTTGGTGAAGACATCCTTAGTGTTTTTGCTAAAGTCACCTTTCATAATCCAATCATAATACCCGGGGTCATCATGTAGGACTTTTGCTGCAACCTTACCTTTATACTTACCAAAGTTGATGATTTCCTCACCTTTGTCATTATATATCAGGCGACCCATCAGGTCTACATTATTGTTTTGGGACGAAAACTTGGCAAGCTCTTCAACCTCGTTGGGAAGGTCTTCATATTTTTCCAACTGTGCCATA
Organism: Muribaculaceae bacterium; assembly: GCA_017621845.1. Taxonomy (GTDB): domain Bacteria; phylum Bacteroidota; class Bacteroidia; order Bacteroidales; family Muribaculaceae; genus CAG-873. Next base: position 36,361 of record JAGASI010000009.1, on the reverse strand, counting down.
AGCACCTCATACGTGGCACGAGTATCGGCATTGGCACTATGAGCTTGAGTGAGATCCCGGTCACAGTAGAATCGGTAGGCGGCCACAAGATTGCGAGGCTCTTTTTTATGAAAAATAGTCTGCACATCCACAAACCGTGCTTTAGTGAAGTCAAAGTCTACATTGGCGCGTTGAAATTCCTCATCGAGCAATGGGACGTCAAAACGATTGGAGTTAAATCCGGCGATATCACAGCCCTTGAAGATTTCGGCCAAGGATTTAGCAACCTGCTTGAATGTGGGACAGTCCTTGACGTCATCATCGGTAATATGGTGAACCGCTGTAGCCTCGGCCGGTATTGGGCACTCGGGATTGATACGACGTGTCTTGGTAATCTCCTCACCGTTGGGCATAAGTTTAATCAGCGAAATCTCGACAATACGGTCGGCAGTGATATTGGTACCTGTAGTCTCGAGGTCAAAGAAGATGATGGGGCGACGAAGCGTAAGTTTCATGTCTGTTGTCAGAGAGTTTTTATCTTAGTGGCTGATTAGAATTCACCCACAGTCATGGGCATCAATAACATCACGAGCTCGGTATCAGCCTCATCTTCCGAGGGACGGAAGATACCGGGACGTCCGGGATCACTCAGCAGTATGGTAACATCCTGTGTCTTGATGATATTTAATATTTCAGTGAGATATGGAGCGCTGAAGCCAATTATGAGCTTCTCGCCGGTAAAGGAGGCGGAGACTTCCTCCCGGGCCGAGTTCATCAGATTGTTATCTTCACTCTTGATGACAATATTATCGGGAGTAATAAGTAATTTCTCAAGGCCATAGTTGGGATCAACAAACACACCCACGCGACGTACTGCAGTAAGCAATGACATGCGATCAGCGCTGAGAATAAGATTGTTATTACGTGGAATTACACGGTCGTAGGGTGGGAATGTAGCCTGGATAAAGCGGCAATTGAACTGGATATTTTCATTCTCAAACGTCGCGCTCTTACTCGTGAAGTAAATATTAACATCCTCGTCAGCACCAAACACGCTCTTTAGAATACCTGCCGGCTTGGGAGGCAATATGCGTGCGACGGTCACACCAGGGGCTGAGCTGCGGTCAACAAATTTCACCAACTTACGCGTATCGGTAGCGACGTATGTCACACCGTCGGCCTTGACATCCATATATATTCCCATCATCATAGGACGATAGTCATCGGTGCTGGCCGCAAACAGCGTGTTTTCAATACCACGCACAATCTGTGTGCTCTTGAGTGTAAATGCCACCGGCTCATCGGTATCGTCTTCATCTCGCTTATACTCGGGATATTGCTCGCCGGGAAGAGCGGCAAAATTATATACTCCACTCGAATATTTAACTTCGACATTATAGTTATCATCGACTTTCACCTCAATGCCTTGCTCGGGTATTTCCTTTAGTAGGTCAGTAAAGCGCTTGGCATCGACACAAAACGAGCCGACGCCCTCGGCATTACCTACAGGAACAAATGCTGTCAATGCATTTTCGACATCCGAGCCCCTCAGAATTACGCGATTTTCTTCAAGACTGATATAGAAGTTATTCAGAATGGTGATTGCATTTTTGGAATTGATTACCTTGTTCACTGCCGATGCTGCAGCATGGAGCGCTTTGCTTGATACGCTGAATTTCATTTCGATATAGTGGTTTATTGTTGTTATTTTATTTCTTATGGGACGAAACTTGCTTAAATACCCACAGGTAAGTGCTAAGCCATTGCAAATTTAAAAAAATAATCTTGGTAACACAAATAATGATGCCATAAAATAATGAGCCTCAGCGAAGAAATAATTTCAAGGTTCAAGCTTGACTGTTTGATTGCTTGATTTACCAACCCCCGATTCATGCTTTATGTCCTCCGATACGATTGTTGCGGTCACGCTGGGTAGCACCTTCGGCATAGTTCAGCCCTTTAAGCAAAGCATTCTTACCAAATCTCCGTTTAATACCGAGTATTGCTTCCTGACGCCGACGCTCTCTCTCATGAGCTTCATTCTCGGCTTGTTGCCTCTTAGCCTCGGCTTCATAATCTACAAACAATTCCAATTGAGTCGGCACCGCCTCAGTATTCATGACATCATCCTCTACTACAAGGTTGTTGACAGAAAGCGTCAAGCGCCTCACCAACAGCTCATGATTGACTATACTGTCAAACAAATCCACCACCCGTTTAACAATTACCGAAGACAGCGAGGTGAACATCGCAAGATTGGCTGTACCATGGGCAGGATATGGGACACACCGTCCATAGCGGTCTATCTTTACACGTCCCTGATAATCAACATCCCCATTCAACGACTCAACGTCATATCCGATGGTCAGAACCACCTGATTGGTCACCAAACGCTTGGACACGAGTTGCAAGGCTGCTTCATCGGCCATCTCCCGCACTACTACCCGTGCCTTTAGGGCGGTATATGGCTCGGTCAACACCTGACCGCTCGATAACGACCGTGTCTCGGAGCGATAGGTCTTTATCTTATCCATAGTAACCGGCTCCCAACCCCATGCATGATCTATAAGCAACTCGGCATTAACTCCAAATTGATGATACAACCAGTCTTCATACTCCAACGACATCCTCGCCAGGTCGCCCATGGTTTTAACTCCACGCTCGGCAAGAACACGCGCCGTACCTCGTCCCACTCGCCAAAAATCGGTCAAGGGGGTATGGCTCCACAACTTCTTGCGATAAGACATCTCATCCAACTCGGCAATTCTCACTCCATCCTCATCGGCTGGAATATGCTTGGCAACAATATCCATGGCAACCTTGGCAAGATATAAATTGGTGCCGATACCGGCAGTGGCTGTGATACCCGTGGTCGCCAATACATCTTTAATCATTTTTATCGCCAGCTCATGAGCAGTCATCTTATATGTCTTGAGATAAGCCGTGACATCTATAAATACTTCATCTATCGAATAAGGATGAATATCTTCAGGTGCAATATACTTGAGATAGACATTAAATATACGCGCCGAATAGTCTACATATAATTGCATACGCGGTGGCACTGCAATAAAGTCGACCGCCAACTCGGGATGTGCCGTCAACTCGCTCCCCGAGGTCGAAGTCCCAACCCGGCCTCGGCCACGGTTAACCTCTCCAACACGCTGCTTGACCTCAAACAGTCGAGGACGTCCGGGAACGCCATAAGCCTTAAGTGCCGGAGATACAGCCAGACATATTGTCTTGTCAGTGCGCGACTCATCGGCCACCACAAGACATACATCGAGGGGATTAAGCCCACGCTCGACACATTCCACCGAGGCATAAAAACTCTTTAAATCTATAGCTATATACTGTCGTGCCACTTCGTTCATCATCACAAATGTACAATTTTTTTTGAACCCACAAATTAACTTTATTGTCCGACTCGCCTACCCCATCTGAAACTCCGTCTGATAAACCGTCTAAAATAAACGACCTAAAAAATAATTGCCCAATTGTTTGGTAGTTAGACAAGGAAAAGCTACCTTTGCAGTCGGTTAAAACCATACAAAACTCTTATTTATTTAATTATTAATCATTTATAATTAATGGCAACAAAAATTAGACTGCAACGCCATGGTCGCAAGAACTATGCGTTCTATCCTATTGTTATCGCCGATAGCAGGGCACCACGAGATGGTAAATTTATTGAAAGGATAGGTTCTTATAATCCGAACACTAATCCTGCTACAATTAATCTCAATTTCGAGCGGGCTTTGTATTGGCTTAACACCGGTGCTGAACCCACCGACACTGTACGCACAATCCTTTCTGACGAGGGCGTACTGCTGATGAAACACCTCCAAGGAGGCGTAAAGAAAGGCGCTTTTGATGAGGCCGAGCTCCAACGTCGTTTTGACGCCTGGAAAGCCAACAAGCTCAAAAAAGTAGAAGCTTTCAAGGTTTCTATGGCAACCAAACAGCAAGAAGATGCCAAGGCACGACTCGAGGCTGAAACAGCCAAGAACAACGCCAAAGCCGAGGCTGTCGCTAAAAAGAAAGCCGAGCTTGCCGCCGCCAAAGCTGAAGCTGAGGCTGCCGCTGCTGCCGAAGCTACTCCCGCCGAGGACACCGCTGAAGCTCCCGCCGCTGAATAATTCTCTCGTCAGAAGATTTTATTCAACTCCTAACGATGAGTCACATCCCCCTCAACGGGCAGTGACTCATCGTTTTTTTTGCTGTCGCTAAAGAACGCGCCCTGAAATTGACTGATTACCCCTATAATATCACATCACACAATTTTTGGCAACAAAACACGTTTATGATAAGTAATGTTATACCATTTATACCGTCACTTATCACTAATGATTAAGAAACACCTCATATATATACTCGCCATCATGTTTGCCTTAGCCGGCACTCTGTCGGCCTTAGCCGACAATGTCAAAATCCACGGCAAAATTACCGACGAGAAAAACGAACCCCTGGAATTTGTATCGGTGCGCGTCCAAGGCACCATGATAGGCGCCACCTCAGGCCTTGACGGAGGTTACACCATCACCGCGCCGGCCACCGACACACTGCGTCTTAATTTCACAGCCATAGGATATAAGGAGTCCAACCGACGGCTCATCGCCCCCAAAGGCGATGTCACCGTCAATGTCAAGATGGAGCCAACAGCCTACAACCTTCAGGGAGTCGAAGTCACCGAATACCGTAAGCAGACCGGCTCAATGCAAGCCATCGATGCCGACAAATATAAATTGGCTCCCGACGTGAGCGGTGGATCAGTCGAAAGCCTCATATCCACAATGGCAGGCGTCACATCGGGCAACGAGATGTCATCCCAATACTCGGTGCGCGGTGGATCGTTTGACGAGAACTCGGTATATATCAACGGTGTAGAAGTATACCGTCCCCAACTTGTCAGCTCGGGACAACAGGAAGGCCTATCAATAATCAACCCCAACATGGTTGGAGCCATCGGTTTCTCAACCGGTGGTTTTGCTCCTCGCTATGGAGACAAAATGTCATCGGTACTCGACATTACCTACCGAGAGCCCGAGGCTTTTGAGGGTGCCGCTGACATTTCACTCCAAGGTGGCTCACTCACCCTTGGCACCAGCTCACGAGTATTCAACCAACTTCATGGCGTGCGTTACAAGTCCAACCGCTCACTTCTCGGGTCAATGGACGAGAAAGGAGAGTATGACCCCCGCTTCTTTGACTACCAAGGCTTCCTCAACTTCAACATCACTCCTAAATTCAAAGCCTCGGTCTTAGGATACATCTCGATGAACAATTACAAATTCATCCCCCATGACCGCTCCACCAATTTTGGCACCTCGACCGATGCCAAACAGTTTAAAGTCTACTTTGACGGCATGGAGAAAGATAAATTTGAAACATTCTTCGGTTCGCTCAACCTCACATACAAGCCTTCAAAATCAGCCGAATACACCCTTCTCGCCTCAGGCTACCTCACCAACGAGCTCGTCTCCTACGATATCTCTGGTGAGTATTGGCTCGACCAAGCCGGCACCTCAGGTGACGGAGACAATGGTGGAAGCATCGGAGGTGAATTAGGGTTGGGACGCTACCACGAGCATGCCCGCGACCGTCTCAAAGCCTCGGTATTCTCTCTGGCTCTCCACGGTGCCAATGGCATAAAAGGACACTCCATATCTTACGGTGTAACTTTCAACCGCGAGAGCATATATGACCGCTCACGCGAATGGGAACGCCGCGACTCGGCAGGCTACTCACTACCCTTTGACCCCAATGCACTGAAGGTTGTCTATAACCTCGACTCTCGCCATGACATGTCATCCAACCGCGTCACCGCATATCTCCAGGACAATTACCGATGGCACACACGCGCCGGTTATCTCAACATCACCGGTGGCGTCAGAATGTCTTACTGGGACTTCAACCGCGAATTTCTGGTGAGTCCACGCCTCAACGTAGGCTTTGTCCCTGATGCCGCACCGCGATGGGCATTCCGCTTTGCCACCGGCCTGTACTACCAGTCTCCGTTCTTCAAGGAATACCGACAACCCATTACCGACGACCAAGGCAACGTTTCGGTAAACCTCAACTCTGACATCAAATCCCAACGCTCCTACCAGATTATCGCCGGCGCCGACTGGACATTCCGAGCTTTCAACCGACCATTCAAACTCTCAGGCGAAGTTTATTACAAAATCCTCAGCAACCTCATCCCGTATGAGCTCGACAACCTCAAGATTGTATACTCGGGCGTCAACTCCACCAAGGGACATGCCGCCGGACTGGACCTGAAACTCTTCGGACAATTTGTCCCCGGCTCTGACTCCTGGATTAGCTTCTCATTGATGAACACACGCGAGAACCTCAACGGCGTCAGCGTCCCTCGTCCGTCTGACCGCCGATATGGGTTCGCACTATATTTCACCGACTATTTTCCTAAATTTCCCAAACTGAAATTCAGCCTGCGTGGTATCTTCAATGACGGACTCCCGGTAACGGCACCTCGCTCCTCCCGCGACAAAGGTTACTTCCGCGCTCCCGCTTACAAACGCGTTGACGTCGGACTCTCCTACGCCCTCCTCTCTCCCGTCGAGTCAGGCCAACCCCGCACCGGCCTACACCGTGCCTTTAAATCCATCTGGGTAGGCCTCGACTGCTTCAACCTGCTGGACATCTCCAACGTCAGCTCCTACTACTGGGTCACCGACGTCAACAATATCCAATATGCCGTTCCAAACTATCTTACCGGACGACAGCTTAATGTTCGCCTATCAGTCGAATTTTAATGTTTTTTAACCAATATTACACAATAATTGGCTTCCAACTTATTGTACAAGAGCCTCAATGTTGCTAATTTTGTAAACGTAAATAGTAGGCAACCACATCAATTGCCACAGAAACAACATACATTTAGCCTCAATCGACGTGAAATCACTACGCAACATATTCTTAGCATTAACTCTGGCCATGGGAGCTTCGATAGCTTCGGCAGCCCCTGTGCCCGACCCTGCCGGTGCTGACTCGCGTGCTTCGATCCACGTTCAAGCCACCCCATCCATCAAGGTTGTCGGCCAGAATGTCGAGATTACACTCCCGGGAGATGAAGCTCGTCAGGTTACAATTTATGCAATTACAGGCCAGGTGGTAAAATCTCTTACCATCCATCCGGGCACCACTTCCATTGACTTAAAGTCAGGCTATTACATCATCAAGTGTGATCGCCTGTCCCAACGTGTCGTAATACGTTAACAGACATTACACCATATACAAAATCACGTTTGGCAATCCCCCTCCCAGGAACTCCAAACGCGATTTTTTTTGCTCCAGGACTTTAATTCCAAGTCAATCATCCCTCTCAAAATAAACGACATAGAAATTATTCATACTTACATAACCACTTACCAATGAACATCAAACAAATAACATTAACAGGCATGTTACTCACAGGCATGTTTGCCCTTCCCGGCACCCTCTATGCCCAAGGCACCAATCCCGACGCAGTCTACGCCTCCTACCCCACTTATAACGGCCAAGACCTCGAGCTCGTGGTTGATAACTCGGGTACAAAATTTGCCCTATGGTCTCCCAAGGCCACAGCTGTACGCGTCAACCTCTATGATACCGGGCGCAACACCCCCGTGACTCGCACACTCGAGATGCGTCTCACTCCCGGCGGCGTCTGGCGCACATCGGTTCCTGAACAGCTTTATGGCAAGTTCTACACCTTCCAGGTCAAAATGGGTGATAAATGGCTAAACGAGACTCCAGGTGTATGGGCTAAGGCTGTAGGCACCAACGGACACCGTGCCGCCATCATCGACTTTGCCGCCACCAACCCCGAGGGCTGGGAGGCCGACCACGGCCCAGCCATCAACGCTATCACCGACGCTGTCCTTTATGAGATGCACCACCGCGACTTCTCGGTTCACCCTTCGAGCGGTATAACTCATAAAGGCAAATTCCTTGCCCTCACCGAGCCTATGACCAAATCTCCACTGGGCGATGCCACCGGCATTGACCATCTCAAAGAACTCGGCGTGACCCATGTACATATCCTCCCATCCTATGACTACAACTCGGTAGACGAGGCCAACCTCCCTGCCAATCAGTACAACTGGGGATATGACCCCTACAATTACAACGCCCCCGAGGGCTCCTACTCCACCGACCCCGCCAACCCCTCGACACGTGTGCGCGAGATGAAACAAATGGTCAAGGCTCTACATGATGCCGGCATAGGCGTGGTCATGGACGTCGTGTACAACCACACAGCCAACAACGACGACTCCAACTTCTCCCTGACAGCTCCGGGCTACTACTACCGACACCGAGAGGACGGCTCGTACAGCGATGCCTCGGGATGTGGCAACGAGACAGCCTCAGACCGTCAGCAGATGCGCGACTTCATTATCAACTCGGTCAAGTACTGGGCCAAGGAATACCACATCGACGGCTTCCGCTTTGACCTCATGGCCATCCACGACACCGAGACCATGAGCCAAGTGGCTGCCGCCCTGAAGGAAATCAACCCCAACATCTTTATCTACGGCGAGGGGTGGACTGCCGGAGACTCACCCCTACCTGTCGAACGACGCGCTCTCAAGGAGAATGTTGCCAAAATGAAAGGCATCGCTGTGTTCTCCGATGACATACGTGACGCCGTCAAAGGCCACTACTCCAACGCCGCCGACCGTGGTTTTGCCACCGGCAAGCCCGGCAACGAGGAAACCGTCAAAATCGGCATCGTCGCTTCTACTGCCCACCCCCAGGTTGACTACAAGAAAGGTAATAACTCCCGCTTCCCCTACGCCTCGGCTCCAACCCAGATTATCAACTATGTCTCCTGCCACGACGACCTGACTCTCACCGACAAGCTCGCCAAATCAATGCCGGGCACCACCGAGGCTCAGCGTCAACGCGCCGCACGCTTGGCTCAGACTATCGTGTTTACCTCTCAAGGCACACCGTTTATGTTTGCCGGCGAGGAAGTCTTCCGAGACAAGAAAGGCGTCCACAATTCCTACAAGTCACCCGACTCAGTAAACGCTATCGACTGGACTCTCAAGCACGTCAACGCCGACCAATTCCATTACTACCAGGAACTCATCAAACTGCGCCGCGCCCACCCCGCTTTCCGCATGACCACAGCCGAGGACATCGCCCGCAACATCGTCTTTGACAACGAGAAACGCCCCAACGTCATCTCCTATTCTATCAAGAACAACGCCGGCGGTGACTCTTTCAATGAAATCAAACTTGTATTCAACGGTCAGGAAGCACCCATCGAGGTCAAGATACCCCACGGTGACTGGACAGTCATCGCCCGCGACGGCCAACTCAACGCCGACGGCCTCGACACCACCCGTGGTGGCAAGATGACAGTCCCCGCCACCTCGGCCCTAATTCTCGCCCGTACAAAATAACACAACCTCTCTGATTAGGAATATCAATTCTGATAGCATAGCCCTCAACCCATAGCTTTGGTGTTGAGGGCTATGTTATTTTTCCAACTCAATCATAACCCGTCAGGTATTACTTGACCAGCACCTCGCGACCGTTGCTGATCTAATAAATTCAGCACACTGAAGCCCGAAAGGTCATTGACATTTTAAAATTCAAAAACGCCCTTGTGAGAATTGGCTTATAAACCGGAACCTGAGATTTATACCCGACTTAACGCATGTTTGGAGCAACGGGTATGGGTGACAGCCCGATGAATCTCGCGTATCCATAGGACCATAGACGAAGCCACGACAATAATCAGCAGGTCGAGTGCCCCTGACGGATTAAAGTGCCAGTCGAGGGTGTGGAGCATGGGGGAGACGTTGAAGAACTCATATGCAACCTCAGTGATAAACAGCTGGCCGATGACAATGATGCCGACGATTGCCCAGAACCCATTGCTCATCTTGGCTCTAAATACACTTTTCCCGGTATCATACACGCGTGCGTCAAACATGTACCAGAAGTGGGTCCATACAAATATAGAGAACAACAAGGTTGCCTCATAGGCAGTCATTGGAGCTTCAACACCTGTTGTAGCTGAGAACATCTGAGGGATTGAGGTCACATCGGCATGGCTGAACAGCCAATAGAACCCAAGGGTCAGGATAAAAAATACCAAGCCTACACTGAGCAGTTCGACCATCATGGGACGAGTCAATATCGAGGCTTCACGACGACGCGGTCTGTCTCGCATTACACCCTCTGATGGGGGCAACGATGCCAGCGCCATCGCTCCAAACGTATCCATGATAAGGTTGACCCACAGCATCTGGGTGACAGTCAGCGGTGACTCCGTGCCAATGAATGAACCAAAAAGGACAAGAAAGCAAGCCGCAACATTGACCGTGAGCTGGAACAGCAGGAAGCGTTGTATATTCTTATATAACGAGCGTCCCCACATCACGGCTCGTCCGATTGACGAGAAAGAATTGTCGATGATGGTAATATCCGATGCTTCCTTGGCAACCGAAGTACCATCGCCCATCGATAGACCTACATGAGCTGTTTTCAGGGCCGGAGCATCGTTGGTGCCGTCACCGGTAACAGCTACGACCTCGCCATTGGCTTGAAGTGCCTCGACAAGGCGTTTTTTATCCATCGGACGGGCACGGGCTATAATTTTAAGGTCTCCGACCCGGTTTTTAAGTTCATCATCCGAGAGTTCGGCAAATTCAACACCGGTGATGATACCACGGTCGGTATCGGCGGCATCGTTCCAGAGGCCAATCTGACGGCCTATTTCCTTGGCTGTACCTGGAGTGTCACCGGTAACAATCTTGACTTTAATTCCGGCATTAACAACTTCACCGACTGCCGAAGGGACGTCTGCTCTCACCGGGTCTGAGATGGCAACAATGCCGAGGAATGTTAGTCGGGTTGCAACCACTTTGCCACCGGCTATTACCTCATCACTGTCACCGAGCTCTTGATATGCCATGCCAAGGGTGCGCATCGCCTGGTCTTGATATTCCCGAAGTCGGGCGTCAATCTCATCACGAGTGACACCGACAGTATCGTGGCACATGGCAAATACAATTTCCGGGGCTCCCTTGACATAAAGTACCTTTTTCCCCGATGCCGATTGGCTGACCGTAGCCATATACTTACGCTCGGTGGTGAACGGCAGTTCCTCGATACGTTGTGTGGCATCCCTTAATTCATGATAGTCGGCTCCTCGTGATGCGAGCCACAAGAGCAGAGCGCCCTCGGTGGGATTACCCAGCACACGTGGTTTCTCGCCACTGAGATCAAGTCGTGCGGTCGAATTTACTGCAATCCCTTCATATATAACTTGGTCTGATGGTTCACCAAAAAAATCGGTCTTATAGACCTGCATCTGGTTTTGAGTCAGGGTGCCGGTCTTGTCAGTACAAATGACGGTGGTGGCACCCATGGTCTCACAAGCGTGCATCTTGCGCACAAGGTTGTTGGTCTTCAACATGCGACTCATACTGTAAGCGAGAGATAGAGTCACCGCCATAGGCAGGCCTTCGGGGACCGCCACAACAATCAGCGTAACGGCCACCATCAGAGTCTTGAGTGTATGGGCCAGAAGTCCTGACCATAACGACATATCAGCCCCCGGATTTATCAACGCGAAAGCACCAATCACAATCATGAAGAACAGGACAAAGAACCCAACTATTGTCAAGACACACGCCATCTTGGACCAATCCCCGAATTTCTTGATAACAAGCCAGAAGAACGATACAACAGGTATAACGAGCATCCAAGCCTGCCAATTGGCCCATCCCAGAAAGTGTATCAGCTGACCGATGATGACAAGTCCGGCAAATGTATAACTTGAGTCAGTGATTAATCTGCCCAGACCGTCCAACTGTTCGTTTAAGGGAGTCTTTACCGAGTCATCAATCTGAGCCTCAACAAACACCTTGCCCATCTCAGTGGCATCGCCTACTTTAGATACCCTCATCACACCATGTCCTTCCATCACTTTAGTACCTCGCATAACATGATTTGAGGGATAGGTCGCATCCTTATCATAGTGATTAGGATCTGTCGTCTTGACACAAAGTGGCTCGCCGGTGAGCGTTGACTCGTCGATGCTCAGGGTGACAGCATCAAGAAGCTCGCCATCGGCCACAATTTCATCACCGGTATTTATGATTACAATATCGCCTACAACTATATCTCTCCGAGGGATTGTCGTGGCCACACCGTCGCGTATGACCTCAACAGACTCGTCGTCGTTGACCTGGTTGAGTATCCTGAAAGCTTTGTTGGCGCGTTGCTCAAATATAAATGCCAACGTCGTGGCCAACCCGATGGCAATGAATATACCGATTGGCTCAAAGTATACTTTCCAGTCGTGTCCCAACCCAAAATATTCATAAAATGATATACCGACAGATAACGCTCCAGCCACTAACAGTATAATAATAAGTGGGTCAGAGAACTTATCAATAAATTCACGCCACCACGGCGTCCTTGCGGGTGGTGTCAAGACATTGGCTCCATACCTGGCACGGCTCTCCTGTACCTGAATATCAGTTAGACCAATAGGCTGATTAGTTATTTTTTTCATTTATCATTATTTTTCATTTGAGACTCTCTTACTGTGATTCCTTCTATTGAGTAAAAAGGTTTCCATGGCACCACGTTAAAAATCTTAACCGTTTTACCATCGAGTAATTTGTAGGAGCAGGCATATTTCTCACATGCCTCAAGTTCCAATAGCTCATCTTCTATCCAAGGAAAAATCTCACTTTTCCCATGAACCTGATATGAGCCAAACTTATCTGCAACCACTACCATATAGTGATGAGGACTATACTCAATTATAGTATCACCCAGAGTAGTGATATTGTTCAATTCACGTGAAAAAATTTTCAAATATGGATGATCGGGCCATCGTTCTTTCATAATCTTAGCTAACGTACGGCTCGTGTCATGATAACCATAACCTATAATTTCTTCATAGATACGCATTTCACGATCAAACGGATTTGAGGACCCCAACGTGCGGTTATAATAGACCACACCAGTCTTTGAACGAGAGTATTCCTTCTCGATGTCTTGATATTGACGTCTGACACTAAGGGCACACCCTATCTGATGCACACTTATCAATATCGACGCAATGGTAAAAATCATAAGCCATGCCTTGTTGAACGCATGTCTTGGTAACAGTCTAAGTGTAACGATAATTGACATCAACTCGATACCAAACAGCTGACGGTTGCTATAAACACCTATAACCATGTTGAACAGCAGCAAAACAACAATGGTATTGATATATAAAGGTGCATGCTTCCACATCTGCATTAGAGTAACCCCATGTCTCACCCTCATCCAAATCATCACTGCCACCAATATATAAAACGCACGCAATGACAATAACATATATATGATTGACTCATCAAATGGAATAACAAGGCCATTGGCCCTGGACATTGTGCCTGGTGAAAGACAAGAGGACAATGTTCCCAGCCAGTAGCACACAAGCCATACATTACGATGCAAACCCACTCTGGCGCGCTTACTCAACCACCACAGACCCAGTGATGCCGACAAGCCTACAGTAAGCCCTTCCTGTCCATTACCGGCCATAAATCCGAGAACCGAAATCAAGACTGATGATATGACTCCGGCGTGATAATGGTTAAGAAAGAGCCATAGCCATAACATATTAAGCGTAAACATCCATACAAAGCCCACCTGACAGCTCGGCATCATCTTGGTGATAAACACCAACGGTATCAATACGGCAACACTTCCTATTACCATAGGGTGACGCATAGGGCGACGTCCCGACGACAATCGAGCTATCAGCCATACATAGCACATGTACACCAATCCGTTACACAATCCGAACACCCATTCAGGAGTCACGCCACAAAATATCTGTACCAAAGTGTGAGCCACAGCTCGTCCATTGGTATTTTGCCAGTGCATGACCTGAGATTGCATCAAGTCACTGATTGAATTGATGTTACCATAACTTAGCCACACATAGTCATGTATGACATACCGATAATCGACATCATCTCCAAGCCACACTACTACACTCGACATCAGCACTATCAATGCGGCAAGCACAAGTAGTATGCCCCACGAGATTTTACAACTTAAGTTTTTATTTCCCATGGGTCTCAACTTTTAAACAACCTCTTATTATGACAATTATGCCTGGGATCCCTTGACGCCCTTGGCGCCTTTTGTTCCTTTTACACCGCCACCGAGAGCAAAGATGTTGGCCGAATAGGACACTGTCTTGTGGTCGATGTCACGCTTGCGTTTGAGTGCAAGCGACACAAGTTTTTCCATGAGTTTGTCAAAGGAAATGCCGGATGCTTCCCACAGATAAAATGACAGTGAACCGGGGATGGTGTTAATCTCGTTGACATATACCGAGCCGTCGGCACGGTCAACTATAACATCTACACGGCTGACACCATGGCAAGAGAGAACACGGAATGTCTCGCCGGCAAGGAATTGTATGCGCTTGGTAAGATCGGCGGGAAGGTCGGCGGGGATGCGTTTCTGAGAGGCCTGCATACCCTTGGCGCCTTTGGTACCTCCCATGTATTTGTCCTCGTATGAAAGGATTTCACCCGACTTGATAGGTTCTTCCAATACCGAAGTCTGATATTCGTCACACGTTCCCAACACCGAGCAGTTAATCTCTTGAAGTTGCTCAACAAGATGCTCGACGATAAGACGTGAAGAATACTTGGACGCATTATCAACTTTATCTATAAGAGCCTCGCGATTATCGGCACGGGCAATACCTACTGATGAACCGAGGTTGGCGGGTTTTACAATGACCGGATAACCAATCTTTTCTTCAACACGCTCTATAATCTCATCACGACGGACAAACCACTCCTTATCGGTAAACCACACATAGTCAACCACAGGAATATCACATTCCTTCAAAATCATCTTCATGGTGATTTTATCCATGCCGTTGGCCGAAGAAAGCACATCACATCCGGCAAATGGTATACCTGTCGACTCAATGACACCCTGGAATGTACCATCCTCGCCGTTTGAGCCATGAAGCACCGGTATAACCACGTCGAGAGTGGTGAACACCTTGGGGGTAGTCCCGAACATTGTTTTGTGGTCATGATATAGGTTATAGTCACCATAGATGGGTCGCATATATACCGGGGTACACTTGGCCAGAAGCGATGGTATGTCGCGATAATTGGCAACATCAAACAGAGCCTCTCCGGTATACCATCGACCGTCCTTGGTTATATAGATGGGGGTGACATCAAAACGGTCACGGTTGATGGCATGCATAGCTTGAGAAGCTGAAATTACTGATATCTCGTGTTCGGTCGAACGACCTCCAAAAAACACTCCTATATTGGTTTTCATTGCAATTTATTTATATAATCTTTTCTATATATTATCTTTAATAAGTTGACAGCCATACTTGCCCGATTTGTCTGCCAGGTATGACTTGCCTGTATGGCATGACGCGTCTGCCGAGTTAATCTTTTTTTAAGTTACTCACTATTTAAACGTGTCCGGCAGGTCGTTTTCATAAAGGACGGTATCTCCGGCGTGAAAAGTCTTAATCAGGTAGGTCTGGGCCTCGAGGAATGTATCAAAGGTCTTTACACGGTCCTCGCTCATACCCCCATCGGTGATACCCTCAAGGATAGCTTGACGGTTATATTGACCTACAATATATGCATAATCACACGACTTAGCTATCTTACAGCCAAACTCGCGGTTGAGCTCATATTGTTTTTCACCCAATTCAATCATGCCGGGAGTAATCACTATGCGCTCGCCCGCAGTCATCATCGACAGCACGTCGAGAGCCATTGACGAGCCGGAGGGATTGGAGTTGAACGCATCATCGATGATGGTGAGTCCTCCCGCTGTACGCTTCATAGACAGACGATGCTCGACAGGTTCAATCTGGCTCACGGCATAGCGTATCTTATCCACCGGAACACCTAAATCGATAGCCACCACAACGGCTGCCAACAAGTTGGAAATATTACATTCGCCCAATAATCGCGTAGTGAGTAGCATTGAAAAACCGTCAGGGCCATTGATTGCAAAAGTTGTTCCCTGAGGCGAATACTGAATATCATCGGCCATAAACTCGGCGCCGGCGATGTTACGTACTGCATATCTCACAACACGCGTATTATTGACCTCGCGACCCGATATCATTTCAAAGTCATCATTAATCACAGCCAAACCATTTCCGGGAAGGGCATCAACAAGCTCAAACTTGGTATCTCTCACATTCTCAATCGTGTGGAACGACTCGAGATGCTGAGGCCCTACAGCCGTAACTATGCCTATTGTCGGATGCACCAAGTCACATATCTCCTTGATGTCACCGGTCTGTTTGGCGCCCATCTCGACTATAAACACCTCATTATAAGGCTTTAGATACTCACGTATAGTACGAATGACACCCAACGTGGTGTTATAGCTTCCGGGAGTCATGCACGTGTCATAGTGCTCCGAAAGGATGCGGTAAAGATAATGCTTGGTAGAAGTTTTGCCATAGCTTCCGGTAATACCTACAATCTTGAGGTCTGGCATTGACTCGAGCCTTGACTTGGCATCGTTATAATAGCCACGATTGATAGACTTCTCGACCGGTGCCAGAATAAACCCCGAAGTCAATATAATCACATGTGACAGACAGTAAGCACCGGTGAAAGCAATAGCGGCTATGGCCGTAGCTTGCTCGACACCATCACTGAACAGGATTAGTGTCACAGCCACACAGATAAGAGTCAGCGTCACAGCTGTCACATAAATGCGCGCAGCACGCGCTGTCATCACCAACGGCTTTTTATATTTGGCGGTAACGAGCTGATAGGTGCGTATCAAGCCATATATACACATGGCACTCATCGATAATAACTCAATACGCAGTCCACACAGACCGATAAACAGGATTACAAGCGCCAACAGACGCGACACCGAGGTAGTATCACCGGAGGCGCGCAACCACTTCATATAGCGTTCATGACGATAGGAATTCTGTTGAAACATCATCAGGTCGCGTCGCAACTCGGTCAACACTGCCACTGCCATCATCACGGCGGCTATACTTGATAGTATCAGCATATCATTATATATTTTTATTCATTACTAAGAAAAGAACTGAGTACAGCTCTGAAGCCCATCGGGTTATCCAAAAAAGAATAGTGACCACATCCCTTAAAGCTTACAAGACCGGCATCGGGGACCAATTGCTCAATCTTACGTGCCATCCACATCGGTGTGGCGGTATCGTCCTCACCCCATATCAACAAAGTTGGAGCCTTAATCAGAGATAATCGGTCGGTAAGGTCTTCATTGACAATCTTACTGAGTATAGCTCTCATCATCGGCGTCGATGAATTGTAATCTGCCGAGCCACGTTTTCCTCTCATATTTTCAATGATTTTATCGGCCTTGGCTCGAGGCATGACCAACTTGACTATGTTTTTGGCCGTCTTAAACCAATATACCTTGACATAATACTTCAGCGAGCGTCGTGGCTTTAATCCGGCCGCATCCACCAACACAACTTTATCGACCGGGCTACGCGAGGCATAAAGTATTGCCACACGACCACCAAAAGAGTGTCCCACCAATACCGGCGAGTCAATGCCCAGCTTATCAGCCATCTTCTCTACCAATGTGGTGTACTGCTCTACGCCCCATATATCGGAAGGCTCGGGAGACTGTCCGAAGCCCGGAAAATCAATATTATATACCGTGTGGGTCTGTGCTGCAGTCTTTTCTATCGAGGCTACCGTCGTGAGGTTACACCCCCAGCCGTGCATAAGTATCAGCGGGCGGCCTTGCCCACTCACCCGGTAATGCACCCGACTGCCATCAATATCTATATATTGTTCGTTCACAACATCTTACTTTTTTAGACCCACAAAATTAATGATTTTTCCTCAGCCACCCAAATTATTATAGCCTCCTACAGGTTATCTATAGGTAATGATAGTGAACTTATCGTTTATGAAATTGTTTTAAGAATATAAAATAATAATCAATAACACCTCTAACTATATCCATCATGAAAATCATCAGACTACCTCGCATAACAGTAAAGCTATTTGAACTATTAAATTGGCTGAACAATACACTCACCCCTATCTCCGGTAGTCAATCGGCTATAAGATAGCACCTTCCTCATAATCAAAAGCAGCAATCAGCTCCATCACACTTAAAATATATATATCTAACAAAATAAATTTCAACTATTATGAAAGCACTTAACTTAAACTTTGGACAGACACGCCTATGGTGGCTTATTGTCCTTGTAGGCATTTTATTGGTACTTGGCGGCTTTGCATATTGGTTTTGGCCTGTTGCCGGTTACGCCGTAGCCTCACAACTCTTCGGCTGGCTTCTAATTCTTGCCGGCATCATACAGCTATGTGTAGCTGCAGGACCCAACACGCCCCGAGGCTGGGGTTGGTGGATAGCCGGTGGCGTCATTAATATGTTTGTAGGCTTTATGATGGTACGCAGCATCTTGCTCAGCGAGTTGGTTATGCCTTACTTTCTGGCCTTTATCTTCATTTTCTGGGGTCTGGAGGCAATTGTAAGCATATCTTACCGAGGTACCGGCAAATATTGGTGGCTCAACCTTATCAACGGTATTCTTCTGTGTCTCATCGGATTTTTCTTCCTCGAGGCCGGTTATCTCTCTGACATGTGGATGACCTCATTCCTCGCCTCTATCGCATTTATCTACTGGGGATTTACCGTAGCGATGACAGGCTACACACTCAAGCCATATAACGACAAATAAAACAAATATTCATTCTTCATCATACAAAAAAACACCCACACTTCCATCATCAAGAATGGCCGTGGGTGTTTTTTGTTCACGCTCTCCCCAAGTATTCCCATATTGGCCGGAAATACTAAAATCATGTTATATATGTCGTCATTCCAAAAAAAAGCACTATCTTTGGCTAAACTTTTTTACATAAATATTGTCTAACAAACAATAAACATCAACAACCTCTAATAAATCCATACTGCTATGAACCTCTCTAAATATATATTAGGAGTTATGTCCATGGCTATCATGTCACTACCCATGGTGACACACGCCCAGGACTATGAGGATGACATATATTACAATCCCTCCAAACAGGTCAAGAAAAAAACTAAGACCACCAGCGGTACCACCTATTATAACAATAATAACACCGCCGTTACCTATACATCCACTCCCGACTATCCCGCTGCCGACACCTATACCTTTTCGACCGGGTCGACACGCGATATCGACGAGTACAACCGTCGTAATATCCCCACAGTTTCTGATACAGCCAACCTCGACTCAGCACTGACGGCAGCCAACGACTTTGAATATACACGCCGTATTGAGCGCTTCCACAATGCCGACGTTGTAGTGAGTTCCAATGACGGAGACGTGATTGACTATTACTACAACACCCCATCAAATTCATGTGTGACCAATGTCTATGTCAACACCGATCCATTCTGGAGCTGGAATTGGGGATGGAACAGCCCTTGGTATTATCCCTCATGGCGCTGGAGTTACAGCTATTACAACCCTTGGTATTGGGGACCATCCTATAGCTGGGGTTGGGGTTATGATCCATGGTACTGGGGTGGCTACTATCCCGGTTACTATCCCGGCTATTACCCCGGTTACTACCCTCCTGTACGTCCACCCTACTGGGGAGGACACGCATGGCGTCCCTCGACATCTCCGGGGTCATCACGTCCCCACCCCTCGATTGGCGGCCTTGGCAACAATCGTCGTCCAGGCACTGTCGCCGGTGGCAGTTCGGTCACCGGGTCAGGCTCTTCAATATCACGTCCCGGCAACATGGGGCGTGGCCGTTATAACTACAATGGCTCGGCAACTCGACCCTCGACCGGCTCTTATAGTCGTCCCGGAGTCTCAGGCGTCAACTCTAACAGCTCCCGTCCCGGGGTAAATTCATCCTCGTCTTCATCATCATCTCGCCCCGGCAACATGGGACGTGGTCGCAACAACTATAACGGCTCATCGACTCGTCCCTCGACAACCCGCTCGTCAAACTCGTCTTACCGTTCATCGGGCAGCAACTACGGTAGCGGTCGCTCGTCGGGCAACTTCGGAGGCCGCTCGTCAGGCGGAAGCTATGGCGGTGGACGCTCATCAGGCGGTCGCTCGGGAGGCTTCGGCGGTCGTCGCTAAAGTAGCGACACGTCCCCGTTACTCCCAATCCAACATTCCCATCCTACTCTTTCTCCCTCTCCTACATCTATCATCTCACCAATTCTTCAACCCCCAACTATATGAAACGCATTATATTACCCTCACTGATAGCCTTGGTAGCCCCCTGCATTTGCGCCCAAAGCGTTACCGATGCCTTGCAAGTAACCCAAGGCGATTTCAAGGGGACTGCTCGCTTTATGAGCATGGGTGGTGCCTTCACCGCTCTTGGCGGTGACCTGTCGACTCTCACTCAGAACCCTGCCGGCATCGCCGTATATCGTCGTAGCGAGATAGGAGCCACGCTTGATATAAATATGATGAAATCGCGAGCTAACTCAGGCACGTATTCCATGACCAACGACCAGACCAAGGCCTCGTGTTCCAACTTTGGATACGTTGGCGTCGCCAATCTTGACGGTGCAATGTCAACATTCCAATGGGGTGTCAGCTATGGTCGCGCAGTATCATTTGACCGGATTGTCAGCGGATATCAGATGCCCACCTCCACGTCCCTCACCAATTATGTCGCCGCTTACACCAACGGTGCAAAAGCTGAGGCTCTGCAATTTGGCGAAGACTACAACCCCTACCGCGACAGCGGCTATGATTGGCTGTCAATCCTATCATTCACCTCAGGCTTGATTAACCCTGCACCCAACGAAACCGACCAATACCTTGGTCTCGCTGAGAGAGGCACCAAAGGCGACGCAGATCTTGCCGTACACGAGAAAGGATATATCGATCAATACAGCTTCAACTTTGGTGGCAACTTTAACGACGTCGTGTTCTGGGGCTTGGGCATTGGTGTCTCAGACCTGAACTATATACGTGCAACCACCTACAGCGAGTCTATGGAAAACGCCCGGCTTTATAATGGTAATATCGGTGATGCCGGCTTCTATCTTGACAACTACAAACGCATCAACGGCACCGGATGGGACGTCAAATTCGGCCTCATCTTCAAGCCAATTCAACAATTGCGCATAGGCGCCGCCATCCACTCGCCAACATGGTACAATCTCACACAACAATATGTAGGAGGCACTGATTACCGCTATTTTGACCCGGCACATCCCGAGTCAGACCAAAATCCTCTTACCGGTAGCGAGATTAGCGATGACGGATACTATACTTGGAAACTCAAAAGCCCCTGGAAATTCATGGTCGGCGTTGCCGGTGTCATTGGCAACAACTTTATCCTCAGTGCCGACTATGAACGCCGTGCCTACCCCGACATGTCCATGAAAACAGCCGCATATGATGACTATGGATATATATTCGACTATACCGAGAAACAATACCTCAAGGACGACATCAAAACCTACACCCAGGCTCAGAATACCTTCCGCATCGGTGCCGAGTACCGCATCACCCGCCAGCTCAGCGCTCGTCTCGGATACAACTACACCGACTCAAACATCTCTCAGGAAACACGTGACGGCAAGACCGAAGTCCTGACATCGGGCACCGATCCTTCTTTCTCTTTGGATAAATCCACTCAGAATATCTCATGTGGTCTCGGTTACAGCTTTGGTGCTTTCCATATTGATGCCGCATATGTCCATACAACACGTGAGAGTACACTTATGGCTTTCACCAACTCATCAGCCGGCAAGGCTCCATCTTACAACGTCAAGGACAACAACAACCAACTGGTGTTCTCCTTAGGCTTCCGCTTCTGAATACCACGCTAAAAGACTGGTTATAATATTATCACTCCGGGATATAATTTATTTCAAAATAAATCTCATATCTCGGAGTGATAATATTATATAAACATAGGCCTATGATTTACAGACAATACCGGTAGACAATCTCTGAGATGTCGGCGATAATCTGTTCGGTCCCTTTAATATCCCGACGTGAGGACTTCACAAATACAGCCAACGTATAGTGACGTCCATCGGGAAGGATTATATAAGCCACATCATTAATGCCGGTGGGAAAGCCATCGGCATCATTAAATCCGGTACCGGTCTTATGGGCTATAATAGCACCCGACCGAGCCAGTGGCTTAGGTATACGATTGACACCCGTCAAACATCCGGTAAGAAATCCCGACACCTGAGATGTATTATAATCCGATGAATAGAGACTGTAGGGCATCATATATGCAATAACCTCGGCAGCGGCCAGAGGCGTCGTCCAATTATCATTACTGAGCGAAGGATTGGCATGCATTTCTGCTTCATTCCAACAGATACTGAAGTCATCAATACCCTTGCCTCGCCAAAAGGCAACAACCTCGGCAATTGGACACACTCGGTCAAAAAGCACATCACAAGCATTATTATCACTCTGGCCAACAGCATATTCCATCAATTTACGGTAGGTTGTCTCGATTACCGTATCGGCTGGATAATCATTGAGCATCGATGACCATGTATCGGGGTCCAAGTCGCCTCGGCTGACACTTACTACCGAGTCAAGAAGTATATGACGCTCTGAGAGCGCCCGGGCAGTAGGTAACAACTGATAGAGCTTGAGCACCGAGTTCATCGGATACCTGCCATTATTGACAACAACCGTATCTTTGTCACCGATAATCACGGCTACCCCGACCTCGGCTCGACTCTTATCTATATAATCTTCAATCTCAGTCTGCAACGATAGATATTGATCTTCACCTTCACGGGCATAAATATTATCCGAGAACGACATCGCAACAGCAACAATCGATATAAAATATCTAAATTTCATAATAAACAATGGTCAAAGGTATATCTTTCAATTTAGTTAAGTCTACAAATATACAGCAAAACCGTGACACCTACAACAATAACCGGTCTCCATCACTTAATATCCGATACTCTGATGTTTACTCTGATGTTTAGAAACATAATCACAAATATCACATAGATTACTTTCACAACTAACATTCCCCCCCCTTTACTCTCCCCCTGACAAAATCAGTAGATATTGTGTGTTAATTACAAAATTATTACATTTGCAGTCTCTAACAGACTCCATTAGGCAAGAAATTTAACAACCAACCGATATAACAAAACAATATTTTTCGATGAAAGCATTTGTATTTCCCGGACAGGGAGCCCAGTTTGTAGGCATGGGCCAAGACTTGTATGAGTCAAACGCCCAAGTGCATGACATGATGGAACAAGCCAACAATATTCTTGGCTTCAGAATTACCGACCTGATGTTTAACGGCACAGAGGATGATCTCAAGAAAACCTCAGTAACCCAGCCTGCAATCTTTATCCACTCGGTAGCACTTGCCCGTGCCATGGGGGATGAGTTCAAGCCCGATATGGCTGCCGGTCACTCCTTAGGCGAGTTCTCGGCATTGGTCGCTACCGGCGCCATGACATTTGAGGATGGCCTTAAATTGGTTTCGGCCCGTGCCCAAGCCATGCAGGAAGCCTGTGAAATCAACCCCTCGACTATGGCCGCTGTTCTTGCATTGCCCGACGAAAAAGTAGAAGAAATATGTAATAGTGTTGATGGTGTCGTCGTATGCGCCAACTATAACTGCCCGGGCCAGATTGTAATCTCCGGTGAGAATGAGGCTATTGACGCCGCATGTGCCAAAGCCCTCGAAGCCGGCGCCAAGCGCGCGCTCAAACTGAAAGTAGGTGGTGGATTCCACTCACCATGTATGGAGCCTGCACGTGCCAAACTCGCCGAAGCTATCGCCAACACCAAGTTCAGTACTCCCATTTGCCCGGTATACCAGAACGTTGACGCCAAACCTCACACCGCTCCCGAAGAAATAAAAGCCAACCTTATCGCCCAGCTCACCGCCCCCGTGCGTTGGACCCAGTCGGTCAAAAATATGATTGCCGATGGCGCTACCGAATTTGTCGAGCTCGGCCCCGGTAAAGTCCTCCAAGGTCTTGTATCCAAGATTGACCGCTCGGTAGCTGTCTCCGGCCGTCAATAATCCGGGCTTATTGTATATAAAAAAATTGCTTCAGAAATAACCAACCCCGCGGGTCGGTAGCAGTCGTCATCTGACAACCGTTACCGACCCGCTTTTCCTATGAGATTTTCATTGAGAAATTTAAAATTATTTCAGGCCCTGAGATTGTTGACATTGAAAAAATATTGCTAACTTTGACGATTGACTTGAACAAAAATTCTTGACATGATAAATAATTAAATATTGGCCCAACCAATCACAATAACACTACAATGACAACCATATCCACTACATTACCATTGTTCTTCATGGGACTAAGAGGGTCTCAGGCTATCTTTATCCTTATAATTATATTGTTAATATTTGGAGCCGCACGTTTGCCTAAAATCATGCGCAACCTCGGCAAGGGAGTCCATTCATTCCGTCAAGGCATCGAGGACGCCAAGGAAGAGATGAATAAACCAATCGTCAAGCACGACCAACACCCCACCCAAGAAACAAAAAACAAGGACACAGACCGCTCCACTGACACCAAATAACACTGATGCCGGAGACACTACAACCGACACCACCTCGGCTGAGCATCGACCAACCGACCGAGGGTGAAGAAATGACATTCTGGGGACACCTCAACGAGCTACGCTCGGTGATGGTGAAGATTGTCCTACTGTTAATTATACTCATGGTAGGAATGTTCTGTGTGATGAGGCCAATATTTGAACACGTGATATTGGCCCCATGCAGCAACGACTTCATCATATACCGCATGTTTGACTTCATGCACGGTGATGGCGACATTCTACCCGACCTTGCTTCTGACAATTTCAACGTCACGCTGATTAACATCAAATTAGGCACACAGCTGATGACCCACATGAGCGCCTCTTTCTGGCTCGCCATAATTATAGCGTTCCCCATAGTCATCTATATGCTGTGGTCATTTGTCAGCCCCGGTTTATTTCCCAACGAACGACGTGGTGCCCGCAGGGCCTTTATTTACGGCAACATGCTCTTTTATTTTGGCGTAGCTGTCGGCTATTTTCTTGTGTTTCCACTGGCTCTGAGATTTCTCAGTGAATACCAACTCAGCGAGCGCATCGCCAATACCATTACCCTCGACTCATATATGGATACTTTCTATCTGGTGACAATGAGCATGGGCATATTATTTGAGCTACCGCTATTGATGTGGTTTTTAGGCAAAATCGGAATTGTCGACCGGGAATTTTTCAAGCGATACCGTAAATATGCCATCGTAAGCATACTCATCATCAGTGGCATCATCACACCAACAAGCGACCTTTTCACTCTATTCATCGTTTTCTCCCCCCTATATAGCCTATGGGAACTAAGTGCTTTTCTCGTTCCAAGGCTCAAACGGCAAACATCCGAGCAGCAGTAAGAAACTGACTACCTCATTTATCATTCACTCTTATCATCCTCAACACTCATAAATCAAATCCATGAAGATCAAAATCGGACTACTGCCACGCATTATCATAGCCATACTCCTTGGTATAGGAGCCGGCATATTATGCCCCGGATGGCTAACCCGCGTGTTTGTGACGTTTAACACCATATTCAGCTCTTTTTTAGGTTTTATCATTCCGCTGTTGATATTGGGATTTGTAGCACCCGCTATCAGCGATGTTGGCCGAGGCGCCGGACGCATGCTACTGGCTACAGCTCTGATAGCCTATATTGCAACTCTAAGTGCCGGCCTGCTGTCTTATCTTACCGGCCAAGCCTTATTCCCGACGATGATTGAACCTCACAGCTATATAACCTCAGTCAACGATGAAATTGCCATTCTTCCATACTTCACCATTGACATACCTCCAATCATGACCGTAATGACAGCCCTGGTGCTGGCATTTACACTCGGCCTGGGAGCTGCAACACTCAACTCTGACTACATGAAAGGTTGGCTCGACGACCTCAGGAATATCATCACTCTGGTCATCAACAAAGCCATCATTCCCCTGTTGCCACTGTACATCTTTGGTATTTTCCTGTCCATGACCGTCGCCGGAACTGTTGGCTCAATACTGTCAACCTTTGCCCGAGTCGTGATTGTGATATTCATACTACA
Organism: Muribaculaceae bacterium; assembly: GCA_017621845.1. Taxonomy (GTDB): domain Bacteria; phylum Bacteroidota; class Bacteroidia; order Bacteroidales; family Muribaculaceae; genus CAG-873. The sequence continues at coordinate 10,219 of JAGASI010000009.1, read as the reverse complement.
CGTCTTGATACTTGTCTTGCAATATCTTATCGCATCATTATTCAGCCACCGCAACCCATTTAAATCTCTCTGGACCATGATGCCGGCCTATTTCACCGCCCTTGGTACTCAATCATCGGCGGCTACCATACCCGTGACTCTGAGGCAAACAATAAAAATGGGAGTCAATAAGGACGTTGCCGGATTTGTGATCCCTCTGTGCGCCACGATACACATGTCGGGATCGACACTCAAGATTGTAGCTTGTGCGCTGGCATTAATGATTACCATGGGTTATCATTATGACATATCGATGTTTGCCGGATTTATCGCCATGCTGGGTATCACAATCATCGCGGCACCCGGTGTCCCCGGTGGCGCCATCATGGCATCTCTTGGTCTGCTAAGTGGAATACTGGGGTTCAGCGAGGCCGACAACGCCTTAATGATAGCTTTATACATAGCCATGGACTCATTCGGTACTGCTTGTAATGTCACCGGCGATGGCGCAATAGCCCAAATTGTCAATCGCCTGTTTGCCCGCCGACTTTCCACCCCGGGCTCTTAAACCATCTTCCTGTCCGGCGTGTTTATACTGAATAATCTTCAGTATAAGCATGTCTCGACTTGATGATGTAAATATACCACATATAAGATTGTGGAGGCACAGACAACTTGTGTCTCAACGACAAGCGTGGCTGTTTATCATCGCCACATTCATCGGTGCTGTCACCGGTGCCATGGCCGCCTTGCTTAAATTGATGATTGGCTCTGTGTCAGGATTTTTCACTATTCATTTCAACAACGATGGAATAAATTGGTATCTACTGGGATTACCTATATCAGGGATTGTACTATGTGGGATATTTCAACGCTATATACTACATACCGATCTCACCCACGGCGTCAGACAGATTACCAACTATATAAAATCAGGAGAGTATAACATATCACCAAAATATAGCTACGGCCCCATGATTGCCAGCACACTGACCCTTGGCTTTGGAGGCTCGGCCGGGTCTGAGGGACCAATAGCCACTGCCGGAGCATCAATAGGCAGCAACCTTGGCCGTATACTCGGGGTTAGCGGCAACACCTTGATGATACTAATCGGATGTGGCGCCGGAGCCGGTATAGCCGGTATCTTCAAGGCTCCTATCGGAGGATTCCTATTCGTCCTTGAGGTACTTAAACTCGAGCTTACCACCATGTCTGTAATGGCAATACTGTTAGCATGTGTAACATCGTCATTAGTAGCCTATACACTATCAGGATTTACCGTAGACCTGTCCTATATCCAGGAATATCCCCTCGACTACAACCTATTGATTTTTATTACCCTATTAGGATTTATATGTGGCCTTTACTCAGTCTATTATTCCATGATCATGAAAAACATGGAACGATTTTACAATCACATATCCAACCCCTGGGTAAAAAACATCACCAGCGGACTGGTAGCGGGAGTCTGCATTATGATGTTCCCGGCGCTGTATGGCGAAGGATACGGTGTTATGGCCAGGATACTCAACGGTGACAGCATGACTCTCATCTCGGGCTGCATCATCGATTCAACCTACCACGGTATCCCTACACTCATCATCATCTCGGCTGTAATCTCAATCATCAAAGCCGTTGTCTGTTCATCATCCAACTGTGGCGGCGGTGTCGCCGGAGACTTTGCCCCAACCCTATTTGCCGGATGCTTCTTAGGCTTCTGCTTTGCTTCGGTTGTAAATACTTCTTTGTCCTATACACTACCGGTATCGGCATTTGCGTTTTGCTCCATGGCAGGTGTGATGTCAGGCGTTATAAGGGCTCCGTTCATGGCAATATTCCTTACAGCCGAAATGACCAACAGCTACAACCTGATTCTTCCCCTTGTTATCACCGCCACCATCTCATACGGCATCACACGCCTCTTCAACCCGGTTGCCTACTACAATGTCAAGTAAGATACTATCCATCAACTACAACTTCTAAAAATGGTTAACAGAGGTATTTATTGGCACTTTAGACCAATAGACCAGGTTTATTTGCGATGATTTGACCAATCAGACTCGCTTTTTTACGGGATTTCTTGTTAATTTTGCACTCGATTTATTGCTCTAAAACCCCCATTAGGACGTTTTTAGCTCTCACTGTCCTACTTTTAAATTTCGATAGGTTTCAACATCATTATTTCAGCACATTGACTTTCAGAAAATTTCATTAAACTTTACCACATAAAAAAACTGACTTAAACACTTCCCCATCAAAGAATATAAATCAGAAAACATCATAAATATTACAGTATGAGACTTAAACAACTTTATCCCGGCGCATTGGCTATGATCACGATATTGACAGGCGCCATGTCATCATGCTCCAAAGGAGAGGAGCAACAAGCCCAACAACAACAGGCTCCCGAAGTAGAGGTCGTGTCACTTGAGACAACATCCACCGATTTGTCTACTTCTTATCCAGCAGTATTAAAAGGTAAAACCGACATTCAGATCAGACCCCTCATCAGTGGCACCATTGTCAAGGTGCATGTAGAAGAAGGTCAACATGTCAATAAAGGACAACTGTTATTCTCACTCGACCCTATTCCATATGAAGCAGCTGTAAATCAAGCACGCGCTGCAGTCGCATCGGCTCAAGCAGCCCTCAATTCAGCTCAATCTCAAGAACGCAACCAAAAGATGCTCTATGACAAAGGCATCATATCCAAGACCTCTTGGGATACATCGGTTGACAACCTCAACCAAGCCCGTGCCGGCGTAGCACAAGCCCAGGCCGCTCTCGTTGCCGCCCAGAAAAACCTATCTTATACCAAGGTTACCTCCCCAAGCAATGGTGTTGTCGGCACACTCCCCTATCGTGAAGGCTCTCTTGCTTCACCCTCGTCAGTCGAGCCTCTGACCACCGTTTCAGATATCAACCAGGTATATGCCGACTTCTCTCTTACCGAGAAAGAGCTTCTTGACCTGACCGATGGCGGAAAATACTCACTTAACGAGCGTATCGGCAACATGCCCGAGGTTCAACTCATACTCGCCAACGGATCTGTTTACCCAATACCCGGTAAAGTCTCGACCGTCAGCGGTGTAATTGACTCAAGCACAGGAGCCGCCACTGTCCGCGCCCTGTTCGACAATACAAACGGCATGTTGCGTAGCGGTTCGACAGGCAAGATTGTAATTCCCCGTCATCAGGACAATGTCCTTATTATTCCCCAGAAGGCCACATACGAGCTTCAGGACAAACGATTTGCTCTCGTTGTCAACGACTCCAACAAAGCTGTTGCCCGCCCAATCACAGTACTCGAAATTACCGATGGACAAAACTTTGTTGTACTTGACGGCCTCAAACCGGGCGAACGCATCGTTACCGAGGGTGTAGGAACCAAAGTCAACAACGGCACCCCCGTCAAGCCAAAGGCTCCACAAGCCCAACAACAAGCCCAACAATAATAGTCCACACCGTTTAATTTAACTATTATATTTTAACAAGTATCAATAATTTCCGGCCGAGGGCTTTTGAATTCCACATCTCTCTCCTACTACCTACCCTTGACCGTAAACACATAATATAATGAAACTTGATAGATTTATTAACCGCCCGGTACTCTCAACGGTAATTTCAATTTTTATCGTATTGTTGGGTATCATCGGCTTGACGTCACTTCCCGTGACCCAGTATCCCGATATCGCGCCACCGACCATCTCGGTGACCACCACCTATACCGGAGCTAACGCCCAGGCTGTACTTAACTCAGTGATTGCCCCACTTGAGGAGTCTATAAATGGTGCCGAGGGCATGACCTACATGGAGTCAACCGCCACTAACACCGGTTCGGCAACCATCAACGTATACTTCAAACAAGGCTTTGACCCCAACATGGCCGCTGTAGACGTCCAGAACCGTGTTGCAAAAGCCGCCAACCTATTACCCGCCGAGGTCAACCAGGTAGGTGTTCAGACCCAAAAACGTCAGACCTCAATGTTGATGTGTGTATCACTATATGCACCCAACGATGACTACAACTCAGAGTTCATCGACAACTACATGAAGATAAACATCATTCCCCAATTACAACGTGTCAACGGTGTTGGTGACGTGATGTCCTTCGGTGCCGACTACTCGATGCGTATATGGCTCAAGCCCGAGGTTATGGCCCAATATAACCTGATGCCCTCGGACGTCTCAGCAGCTCTCGCCGAGCAGAATGTTGAGGCCGCCCCCGGAGCCTTCGGTGAGCAAGGTAACCAATCGTTCCAATACACCCTGCGTTACCGTGGACGCTTATCCAAACCCGAAGAATTTGAGAACATTGTAATCCGTGCCAAAGACAATGGCGAGGTGCTCAAGTTGGGCGACGTCGCCGAGGTCGAGCTCGGACGTGTGACATATGGCTTTGCCAACTCACTTAACGGACACCCCGCCACCTCGGCCATCGTGTTCCAGACCGCCGGATCCAATGCTACACAGATTATCAAGGACTGTCTCAAGGTTGTCGATGAGATGAAAGGCCAGCTACCTCAAGGTCTTGACATCGCCATCCCTATGAACAACAACGACTTCCTCGAAGCCTCAATCAACGAGGTTATAAAGACCCTCATCGAGGCCTTCATTCTGGTATTCTTTGTTGTATATATCTTCTTGAAAGACTTCCGATCGACACTTATTCCGGCCATAGCCATTCCCGTGGCCCTGATTGGTACATTCTTCTTCATGAATGTCATCGGATTTTCAATCAACCTTATTACACTGTCGGCACTGGTGTTGGCTATCGCGATTGTGGTGGATGATGCCATAGTGGTAGTTGAGGCTGTACACGCCAAGCTTGATGCCGGATACCGCAGCGCTCGACGCGCCTCCATTGATGCCATGAGCGAGATTTCAGGCGCTCTTATTTCCATTACCCTTGTAATGATGCTGGTGTTCATTCCCGTGTCATTCATGCCGGGCACTTCAGGTGTGTTCTACCGTCAGTTTGGTCTCACCATGGCTATCGCTATCGGTCTGTCGGCATTGAACGCCTTGACATTGTCCCCTGCCCTCTGTGCCGTATTCCTGAAGCCTCACAACAGCGAGTCTACACTTAAAGAACGCATGGGCGAAGCCTATGCCGAGGCCGGCAAAGTCGTTGCCAAGAGTTATCGCCGCCGCTTCACACTCAACCTGCCACCGGTAATCACATTCCTGTTCATTGCCGCCACTATTACATTTATGGTATTAGGCTGGTTTACATTTGAGTCTCCAATACACTGCGGTATTGCAATATTCTGTGCCATCATAGCAGTTCTCGGCATGTTCGGCAAGCGATTCCATGAGGGATTTGAAGTGGGCTTCAACCGTCTGCTGAAGGTATATCAAGGAGCTTCAAAATTTTTCGTCGGACATAAAGTTATCTCATTGAGTATTGTCGGTGCCTCGATTGCCGCTCTTGTATATATGATGAATACCACACCATCGGCACTCGTACCCGACGAAGACACCGGTCTTGTATTTGCCCTTGTCGATATGCCACCGGGCACCACTCAAGAACGCACCGAAGTAGTGTGTGAACAACTTGACAAGGCCCTGCTCCAAATCCCCGGCATAAAGTACACCCAGAAAATCCTTGGATATAGCTTCATCGCCGGTCAAGGCCCAACTTACGCCTCGTTTATCATCAAGCTTAAAGACTGGGAAGAACGTGACGCATCCCAAAGCTCGACCGAAATCATCAAAAAGATTTATGGTGTCGCCACCCAGATTAAAGATGGCCGCATCGTCGCTTTCGCTCCTCCAATGATTACCGGTTACTCAGCAACCAACGGCTTTGAAATCAAGATGCAGGATAAAACCGGTGGTGATATCAACGCCTTCTTCGGGGTGGTACAGAACTTTATCGCCGAGCTTAACAAGCAACCCGAGATTGCTCAAGCCTATTCAACTTTCAATCCCACCTTCCCACAATATCAGATAGACATTGATGCCGCCAAAGCCAAGCAAGCCGGCATCTCACCACAGACAATTCTATCGACCCTTCAAGGTTACTATGGTGGTATGTATGTATCCAACTTCAACCGCTTCGGTAAGATTTACCGCGTAATGATGCAGGCCAATCCCGAGTCACGCGTTGACATCGAGTCGCTGAAGAATATCAAGGTGCGTAACGGCGCCGACATGGCCCCAATCTCCAACTTTGTAACCTTCAAGCGTGTCTATGGCCCCGACCTCATGAACCGTTTCAACATGTTTACTTCAATATCAGTAACAGGTAACCCCAAAGATGGCGTATCGTCAGGTCAGGCGCTCGAGGCTATCGCCCGCGTCGCTGCTGAGACACTGCCCCAAGGTTATGGTTATGAGTATGCCGGTATGACACGCGAGCAGGCATCCCAAAGCTCAGGTAGCGCTACCGGTATCATCTTCGGCCTGTGTCTGCTGTTTGTATACCTGTTGCTCTCGGCCCAGTACGAGAGCTACATCCTGCCCTTCTCGGTAATTCTTTCAATTCCATTCGGCCTGATGGGTGCGTTCATCTTTGCTGATATCGAAGGCATCTCTAACAACGTTTACCTACAGATTGCGTTGATTATGCTCATCGGTCTTTTGGCCAAGAATGCAATCCTTATCGTTGAGTTTGCGCTCGAGCGTCGCCGCACAGGCATGTCAATCATCAACTCGGCCATCAACGGTGCCACCGCTCGTCTGCGTCCTATCCTGATGACATCTCTCGCGCTGATTATCGGCCTGTTACCCATGATGTTTGCCCACGGCGTAGGTGCCAATGGCAATAAGGCTCTCGGCTCGGGATCTATCGGTGGTATGCTCATCGGTATGATACTCCAGGTATTGATTGTACCCGCCTTGTTTGTACTGTTTGAAATCATCCAGGAAAAAATCTCACCCATCAAGTTCAACGACACCGAGCGAGGTGGAACTATCGAAAACGAGGTAGAACAATTCACCCCACAAAGCGAAGAATAAATTTCCCCACTACAGTTTCAATCGAGTTAATCATTTCAACCGATTATCTCGATTGAAACAATTAACACGAGGATACAAACAAATTAAAACAGAATATATTATGAAATCATATAAAATATTATGTATTGCCGCTGTCAGCTCATTGGCTCTGGGGTCGACCTCCTGTGGCATATATAAGAAATATGAGACGCCCACCGACACACCCATTACCAAGGCATATGTCGAGGCTCGCTCTCAGGCCGTTGACTCAACCGCCTTAGGCAACCTGTTATGGGAAGACGTTTTCACCGACCCCGTGCTTGTCGACTATATTGACCGCGCCCTGGTGGCCAACAACTCATTGACCAACGCACGACTCAATATCGACATTGCCAAAGCCCAACTGCAAGGTGCCAAACTCGCCTACTTCCCCTCGGTAGCACTCGCCCCCAATGGAGCCGGAGCATCATACGCCGGATCCAAATTCTCTTGGTCTTACCAAATCCCGGCATCGGTGTCATGGGAAATTGATATCTTTGGAAAACTACTCAACTCCAAACGTGGCGCACAGGTTGCCGTCGAGCGTTCAGAGGCCTATGCCCAGGCTGTGCGCTCCCAGATTATCAGCGCTGTCGCCAATACCTACTATGCAATGTCATCGGTCGATGCCCAACTCGAATTGATGCGCAACACCGCCGTCCTGTGGGAACGCAGCGTTCAGACCATGCGAGACCTTAAAGATGCCGGACGTCCCAATATGACAGAAGCCGGCGTGGTACAGACCGATGCCAATTATCGATCGGTACTTGCATCTATCGCCGATCTCGAGGTTACACGTCACGAGCTCAACAACACCATGTCACTGTTGCTCAACACCATGCCTCAGCAATGGGCAGTGACACCCAACGCCACCCTTAACCTCCCCGCTCAGTTTGACCAAGGCATCCCTATGAGCTACCTTGCCCAGCGCCCCGACGTATATGCCGCCGAGCGTGGCTTGGCCGCCGCCTATTACACCACCAACTCGGCACGCGCCGCCTTCTACCCGGGACTTAATATTACCGCCAATGGTGGCTTCACCAATCTGCTTGGCTCGATGATTAAAAACCCCGGCGAATGGTTTGTCCAGCTTGCCGGTCAGCTCACCGCACCACTGTTCAGCCGCGGTCAGAACATCGCACAACTTAAAGCCGCCAAAATTCAGCAGACCCAGGCCCTCAATGATTTTGAATATACCATAATGTCTGCAGCCGGCGAGGTCAGCGATGCAATGACCCTATATTCCAAGACCGACGAGCGCGATGCCCACCTTAAAGCCCAGGTTGAAGACCTCGAAAAGTCTGTAGAGTATACCAACGACCTGCTCCTATATGCCAACGGTACTTACCTCGAGGTTATCACCGCACAGCAAGGTCTTCTTCAGGCTCAGATGAACCGGCTCAACAATCAACTTAACCACACCCAGGCAGTCATCAACCTCTACAAAGCCCTCGGTGGTGGACGATAACCTATAAATGCTACTTTTGTTTTACCTAACCTAAACAAATATTACACCATGATTAGCCCATTAGCTCATGTTGACCCCTCAGCCAAAATTGGCGAGAACGTCACCATTCACCCATTTGCCTTTATTGATGCCGATGTCACAATCGGTGACGGATGTGAAATCATGCCCTACGTGTCAATAATGCGTGGCACAACACTCGGTCGTAATAATAAAATTTATCAAGCCGCCGTCATAGGCGCTGATCCCCAGGACTTCCGCTGGAAGCCCGGGCAACCAAGTGCTTGCCATATTGGAGACAACAACACCATACGCGAGCAAGTAATCATCAATCGCGGCTTCAGATCTGAACGCGGCACTTATATAGGCGACAAATGCTTTATCATGGCTGAAACACATATCGGTCATGACTCAGAAATTGTTGGGAAAAGCGTATTGGGTAACGGCGTAACAATTGCAGGAGACACATTTATTGACAAGTGCTCAATCCTATCATCCAACGTCATCCTGCACGAGAAAGCCCGCCTCGGCAAGTGGGTATTTATCAAAGGTGGCACACGTATCAGCTCAAACGTTCCTCCATACGTAGTCATGGCCCACAACCCCGTGGCTTACTATGGCATTAACTCGGCGGTAATGGCACGCAAGAATTTCTCAGCCGAGGACATTGACACTGCCGCCAAAGCCTACCGCCACCTTTTCCAGACTCAGACATCGGTATTCAATGCCGTCAAACGCATCGAAAACGATATTGACCCATGTGATATACGCGATGAGATTGTCAACTTTATCGTTAGTGCCAATTACCGTATAGCCGGTGTACGCACAGACATTGATATGGAATAAATACCAATGGTCAACAATGAATATCATTGAAATTACAAGCCTCGACGCCCCCGGCGTCGAGGTCTTTTCGTCACTGACCGAACGACAGCTACGCTCACGCCTTGACCCGACAGAGGCTCTGTTTATTGCCGAAAGTCCCAAAGTCATATCAGTAGCTCTCAATGCCGGATATACACCGGTATCAATACTGTGTGAACGACGACATATCTCCGGCGATGCCTCTGAAATAATCATGCGCTCAGGCAATATACCCGTCTATACCGGGAGTCGTCAGTTACTCGAGTCCCTGACCGGCTACACCCTTACCCGAGGAGTCCTGTGCGCCATGCGACGTCCCCTTCCAAGAAAAATAGAGGATGTGTGCCATGATGCCCGTCGTGTATGTGTCATCGACTCAGTCACCGATACCACCAACATTGGAGCCATCTTCCGCTCGGCCGCCGCTCTTGGCATTGATGCCGTCCTGCTCACACCTTCTTCATGTGACCCCCTGAACCGACGCTCGATAAGAGTCTCGATGGGTTCTGTATTCCTTATCCCTTGGACTTGGGTTGACACCGATCTCAACGACCTGCGCGCCCTCGGCTTTAAAATAGCGGCCATGGCTTTGCGCGACAACTCAGTGTGGCTTGACGACCCCACCCTACATGATATCGACCGACTCGCATTGGTCATGGGCACCGAGGGAGACGGACTCGCTCAACAAGCCATCGATTCAGCCGACATTGTCATCAAAATACCTATGTCTCACAATGTCGACTCTCTAAACGTTGCCGCCGCCTCGGCCGTGGCTTTCTGGCAACTCGCGTAACTATTCAGCCAAAGGATAGGCATACCTGATTTGCACTCATCATCAGACGAGCGCAAGAATGGCATCCAGTGGTGATTGGTTGTTTTTCCAAGCCGTGTCGGCTATGGAGTGGATTGCATGGAAAGCGTCGGCGCCTG
>JAGASI010000049.1 GCA_017621845.1 Muribaculaceae bacterium | reverse complement strand
GCTATCGCCCCCGGCTACGGGACTCTGTCCCTGCACCGGGGGTTAATCACAGCCCGGCGCTCCGCGCCTGCATCCCGTGCCCGGGAGTTTGCAGTTCAATCAGGGGAGCTACCAACCGCTCCTGTCCGCTGTCCCCGATTTACGGTAGACGTGGTGACTTTTGTGGGTCAGCGGACAGAAGCGGTATGGACGAAAGAAAGACCGCTAACTCATTAAGAATTAGCGGTCTTCTGTGGTGCCACCAGAACCTGAGTTTCTGAATGAATACGAACATATTTGAATGCACCATTTAGGTAAAACACTGAATAATAACACAATATGAATTATAGCGAATTTTGCTAATTTTCAGATTTATTCAAAAAACGTGGTGACCTGCGTGGTGACCCGACTTGACAAAATGTGGTTTGGGTTGTTATATTTGCAGAACCAAAGTGGCTGACTGTGAATAACTGTGAACGCCACCATTCAAACTTTTTACTCCGAAAAAATATGGCAACATCACCCTCTCCAAAGAAATTGACCCCATTTCACATCCGAAACAAGGACATGGGGAAAGAGACCGCGACACTCTTTATCCGTATCCATACCCGCAAGATTGACGTGCTTGTATCAACCATGCTTCAGGTCGAAGCTGCCGATTGGCAGAAGGCTACGGCATCGCCTCGCGCATGGCTGATGCATCAGAAGAAGAATTATCAGCTTCACGCCAAACTGACGCAGATTGAGGGCATTGTCAAAGCTCATCTTGCAAAGGTGCACTTTGACCGTGAGGCTCTCGACATGGATGTACGTTACATTTCCGAGCCGGAGAAGGTGGACGCTGAACGCCGAGCGATGGAAGAAGCCGCGGAAGCCGAGCGAAAGGCTATCGCCAAACGGGAGGCGGCGAAAGAAAAAGCCCGCAAAAAAGCTGAGGAAAAGAAACGCATCGAGGATGAGAAGAACCGTCTTATATGGCCGTTTCTCGTTCAGTTTGTCGATGACATCAAGAGCGGGGCGCGCAAGATCGGTAGTGACGACTATGCACCCGGCACCTGCAAGGCATGGAAAAGTTTTATCGGGGTCTATGAAGGCTTCGACCCATTGCACAGATTCGGGTGGGCGGACATCGACCGTGCGTTTGTGTCGCGCTACATCAACTACTTGCAGAAACATGGTTACATGGCGAAGGTGGTCAACAAGCATCTGACAAACCTGAAGGCTCTTATCAACGCCGCATTCATTGACGGCGTACACGACAACCAACGTGCAGCGGCACTAATTGTCAAGAAGAAGATTGAAGACCGCGACAAGGCTGTCGAGATTTATCTTACCGAGGAGGAATTGCAAGCCCTCTACGAAATGCCGCTGAACGGGAAGAAAGAACATATCCGCGATGTTTTTCTCATTGGCTGCTATACATGTCAGCGCGTTAGTGATTACAACAACCTCAATGCCGACAACTTTGAGACCACCCGCAAGGGAACACGCATAATCCGCCTTGTCCAGCAAAAGACTAAGACCGAGGTGACAATCCCCATTCTCAACGAGAACTTAATCACCATCTGCGAGAAATATGGCTACAACATACCCAAAGCCAACGAGCAGGTGCTGAACCGCTACATCAAGGATATTCTGAAAGACCTGTCGGAACAGTTGCCCTCGCTAAAAGAGAAAGTGCCGACCAAGCTCACCATGAAGCAGAAGGAGGCGTTGAGAAAAGAGAAGAAAGAACCGGAGACCGACCTTAATGGCAATGTGATCGTGCCTCGCTATGACTGCGTGACAAGCCACACCGCCCGACGTACCGGCATCACAAATATGTATCTGAGTCACAAGTACACCATTCTCCAGATGATGCACGTCAGCGGACACAAGACGCAAAAGACCTTCATGGATTACATCAAGCTATCTTCCGAGGAGATAGCCGACGAAATCGCCGCCATGTCGAAGAAAGAGAATGATATGTGGTAGGATGTAACACACTCCAAAAAAGTGGTCATTTGACCGTGTTTTTGGAGTGATACTAATCAGGAGGCTGTTTATCTATGCACTTACCTATTCTGAAAAAGTGGTCAAATGTCTATATTTTCGGAGTAGATACTTTTAATCTACTCATTAAGAGTGGTTAATCCAAAATAATTTCGTAACTTTGCATCATATATGACAATTGATATGAATAAACTAGGATACGAAATAGATTTACTTCCAGTTGGAGATGGTTCAAAAAGTGGAGACGCAATATTGCTTCGCTTTGGCGATTTATATGAAGGAAAATCTGCTCAAAAAGTTGTCGTTATAGATGGCGGATATAAATGTACCGCCAAATCAGTAAAAGATCATCTTATAAAGTATTATAATTGTATTAATGCACAAGGGAAGATTCAAATAGATTTAATGATCTTGACTCATCCCGATGTTGATCATGTTGGCGGTTTGGTGGAATTAGCGAACGATCCAGATATTCAGATTATTCGAATAATGATGCATCGACCATGGGAAGAATTAAGTGTATCATGGTTTAAGGATGGTCGCATAACAAACAAATCTATAAGACAACGTCTTATAGATGCTTTTGGTAAAGCATATGAATTGGATCTCGCCACGAAAAAGAGCTACACATGTAGTTCAATGCCAAATTCATACAAGTTTGGAGGTGCCATTTTACATATTTTAGCCCCGTCACCATCCTTGTATAAGACACAAATCGCTTTATGTGATAAAACACCTGACTCAGTTGTAGAGTCACGGATGAGTGAGACAAAAATGTTTGGTAAAATTTTAAATGAAGAACCATATAATATAGGTCATAGTATCAAATGGTATTATAATGAACAAACTACAGCAATTAATGAAACTAGTTTGGTTATAATGTTTGAATACCTTGATGTTAAAATTTTGTTTACTGGAGATGCTGGCATAGAGTGTCTTCAAGAAGCAATTGATTATGCGGAAGCTAATGGAATTGATTTATCAAAATTAGATATAATAAAAATGCCTCATCATGGTAGTCGTAAGAACATTACGCCAGACATTATGTGTAAATTAGGGCATGATGGGACCGAATGTTATTTTTCGTGTGTATCTGGTGATGAAGGGCATCATCCATCAAAAAGGCTCGTGAATTTATTAAATCAAATGGGATTTGGAGTATTTTGTACACGTGGCAATATTTTACGTCGGCACCATAATGCTCCAGTTAGAGACGGATATAAACCGGCTAAAACTCTAGGCTATTTCCCAACAATGGAAACTAAATGAATGTGAAAACAATCTGTATAGATATAGATGGGACGATTTGCCAATACTTGGAATGGGTAAGTCCACATCATTTTGGGAGAGTTTTACCAGGAGCAAAAGAGACAATAAATAAATTGCACAATGATGGATGGTATATAATTATTTTTTCTACAAGATCTGATAAAGATATTGTAGGTGATTTTTTAAGACACAATAACATTTACTTTGATTCTATTAATGAAAATCCTTTTCAACCAGAAAATGCACTAGGAGGTAAACCTATTGCTGATGTATATTTAGATGATAGAGCTATTACTTTTAGGGGCGATTGGAGCAACGCTTATACTGAAATTATTAACTTTAAACCGTGGGAGGGAAAATAGTGCTATGGATATTGAAGAATATAACAAAGAGCTTATAAGATCTGACTTTGAACAATCGATGGAGATGCTGCGCCATTATGACACTTTCCATTGGGATATTACTAAATTTTGCGTTAGCCAAATTTTGATTGTAATTGGCGCTTGTTGGTACATATATGAAAAACAAGATCCTTCTTATAAATTTTTTAATTTCTGTGGTATAAACATATCAGTAATTGCAATTTTACTAGTCATATCGGGGCTATTTACTCTATTATGTGTTATGGCTCTCTTGCGTAATCGTGTATATTTCTGCAAAATGTCTAATTATGTGAACGAATTGCGCAATAACTACTTAAAGAATATACCTTTTGGGTTTAGTAACCAAAGTAAAATGTGGATTAATTACAAATACCCCAAACGAATTGATTGGATAAGTACACAATTTTTAAGTGTATATTTATTATCGCTGTGTCTAATATTCTTTGCGTGTACTTCAACATATATATTAGTATCCAAAGAATGCGCACCTTGTATGTGTATTGTTGTGGGATTGCTAACTGTTGGGTTGATAATTGTTTTAGGAAATATTGTTTGTCGAGATAACCACAAAACTGATTAACTTTGATAAATTTATTTAAATAAATCATTGAGGATTACCTTGTTCTGAGTAATGGATGAGTGCGAGTTTTTCCTGAGGCCATAGGGTGTGACGATTGTAATGTGGACAGCCTTTTTAGTCTGAGTGGCATCTATAAAGTTGCCGCGACGGCGGCGGAGTTTCATTTCTTCGTCTTCCGTTATCGCATACTCTTGTGCGGAGAATTTCATCTCGCATAGATTGATTACCCCGTCATTGCGGTCAATCAACAGGTCTATCTGAGTTTTGTCAATTCCTTTATCCTCATCAGCCTCTGTCCTCCAGCTATAAACATTAGACAAGACTCCGGATATTCCGAGGGCTTCTTTAATTTGTGATATATGCTGAAGGCAAACACGTTCAAAAGCTAATCCACTCCATGCTCGATGTAAGGGGCTTCCGATGTTGTTTGTCCAGAAATGGGAGTCGTTGTTTTTATTTCCTTTGATGTATTGGAAATAAAACAGTGTAAAGTTATCGATAAGCTGATACAATGCATCTTTGGAGTGCTTTCCAATACAATTATATTTCCTTATGAAGCCACACCATTCAAGTTCATTAAGATATCGAGTTAAGTCCCCACTCGTTTTAATACTGCTGTCTTTGACTATTTCATCGCGTGTGAGTCCTTTGTTCTTTTTGGCTAATGTTGTAACTACCTGCATATATGGCTCAGGATTATTAAATAAGGAAGAGTATAATTGCTCATACTCATGAGACAGACCTTCCGTATCCTCACTAAAGAACAGCGAATCAATATTCTGAGCCATGCTTATTTCTCGTTTAAGCAGACTCCAGTAAAATGGAATTCCACCCATTATCATATAATTCTCCACCATCTGATAACGGCTCAGTCCCAATTTATTCGCCTCAGAATACTGTTCACATTCAGAAAGTGTAAAAGGATGAAGTAGAATTTTATTGGTCAGACGATTATGGAGACCTCCATGATTGTTAATGAGTTTGTTGACAATCCAAGAGGTCGCTGAACCGCAAGCAATGAGAAGTATGTCTTTTCTTGCTGAAGCCCAGCTGTTCCAGAAATGCTCTAGCCCGGATATGAAATTAGAGCGGGGAGTGTCCATCCATGGTAGTTCGTCGAAGAAAACGATCTTTTTACCTTCAGGCAATGAGCCGAGCCACTCTTCCAATGCAAAAAAAGCCTCGTACCAATTCCTGAATTGATTGTACTTTTCCCCTGAAGCCTTTTTAAGGGATTCCCTAAAACTTAAGAGTTGGTCCTTCATTTTCCCACGAGCTAATCCGGTATGTTGGAATGTAAAGGAGTAATTGAAGGTTTCGCGGATAAGAAATGTCTTTCCCACACGCCGACGTCCATATACTGCCACAAACTTGGAGTATTCCGAGTTTGCGGCATCCAATAGTTCTTTTTGCTCTGGTTTTCTTCCTATTATCATAAGGACACATCATATTTTCAAATGCAAAGGTAGTAAAATATTTTGAGAAAATCTCGTTATAATCCCCCAAAAGTAGGTCAAAAAGCATAGATTTGGGGGATTATAAGCATATTTGGTGGGTTCCTACCGGTCATTCTTGCGGACATTTAGCGGAAAAGAACAGAAGCAGAACGGACATTTACGGACATTGGCTGAAATAATTTGGAAAGTTCGGCGAGGCGGTATTATCTTTGCCGGGCGATAGAGCAGCCTATAATAGCTATATCGGTTGTATATACCGAGATACATGTACAACCTTGTGCTATATCCTGCGGAAAATATTTGGCAGTGATGAAAATTGCTACTTAACTTTGCCGCTGAAAAGAAAGTCCTGAGCCAGCAGGGAACCATGCCCGGCCATGCACTATTTTTGGCTATGGATAACTTTTTTCGCCAAATCGTGAACTTTTCCGAACAAAGCCTTGTTAGAAAAGTTGCGGTGGCATATTTTGCAACCATAGCGGAGCGTCAGACTGCTCTGCCGTGACGGTTGCGCCTTTATCTCACCGCATACATACCTCCCGGCCCAAGAGTGGGCTGACTCTCTATGATTCGACCCCGATGGGTCGGACACTATCGCACAACCCCAAAAGTGTGTGCTTGAAATTCGCAACCGGCTCAGCGACCTATGCGAACACAATCGGTGTGCGGGTACATACCCGACACTTACACCGATGCCGATGCTTATATTCAAACGTAACGCTTGTGGCAGCTATTGACACACCTGCATCATACACACAATAGCTGACAAGATGGTCTTCCGCTGATGGGAATTTGTGCAGATTTGGGATCCTCAAAAATTTTTCGTATCTTTATGTAGCGATTGAGAGCCTGCATACCGAAAGCGACACGTTCAACTTTATAGCCCGGAAATGGAACGATGCTCCCGGACGGATGCAAGCCCCGATATTGCGCAACGAAAAGAAAAAGAGGTACCCCAGGAAAGACCGGAACACAATTCCCGGCATCACTATGAAGAACCTGCTGTTGAATGCGGAAGGAACCGCAACGGTTTAATCCGGTAACTACTCGCCCTAAGGAAGCGATGCTCAACGGATTAAGCACGTGGGACAACGGCAGAGAAGAATGCCCGGCACAGCAATGAGCTGTCATAGAGCCGTTACAGGCTGACATTTGCAACACCCATATCTCACCGAGAATCATAGACTATCAGACGGTGCAGCATGACGTGTGTTCATAAATGAGCCGTAATAAGCCAGTAATCAGATAGCGGACAGCCATAACTGTGCCCGTACAGAACCTGTACGTCAAAAACAATCAATTAAAAAGAAGAAAAATGTGTATGCCTTACCCTATGTAAGTAAGACACAGCCGCCTTGTGTCCGCCCTATCTTCGGGACGGATGCCACTCATGCCGTTGTCAATCCGCACGGTATGGGATAGGGCGAGCTACGCCTTGCGCTGACCTTGAACGGTCTGCAGCGACACCCGTCGGCTTTAGCGAAACATAGCCGACAGCTCTCTCTATGTCCTTTCGGGGACACATCTTCACTGCCTTAATCTTCGCCGGGCAGTGGATGGTGTAAACAATCCGGCGATATAACTTAACTTCATTCCCCCCAGATGAAAGCAAGCCTATACGACCTTCTTCAGGTGTCGTTGTCCGACCCTGATTCCCCCAATATTCTCCTCACCGTCCACCTCTCCGACCTTCATCAGTTGGTGGTGGACACAATAGAAGCCACACGCCAGCGTCTTCTCCCCATCTTCATGGAGGCGGAGAAAGACAAGCCGCTCACCAAGAAACAGGTAGCCGAACAGCTCGGCGTGTGCGAGACCACCGTCTGGAATATGGTTCAAAGCGGTAAACTGCACACCTTCAAGGTGAACGGCAGCACACGTTACAGCCAGCGTGAGATACGAGAGATTATAAACGCCCGCAATGAAGACTGAACCCATGATAGAAATTGATACAACTCCCGGAGCTGACGACCGCTTTGAGCGCATCGGCACCACCTACTACAAGATTGTCCGACAGCCCAACGCCGCAGGACAGCTCATAGAGCGCAGCATCCCGTGGACAATCGAGGCGATACGTCAGGACTACGGCAAGGACTTTCTTGCCAACGTACCCAAATACGACGGCTTCTGCTGTGTACCCTCGCATCTGGACTATCAGCCGGTAGTCGGCAGCTTCAAGAACAAGTATTCACCGCTCAGCCATATCCCCGCCGAGGGAGAATGGCAGTGCATCGAATCGCTCGTGCGCCACATCTTCGGCGACCAATACGAACTCGGTCTTGACTATCTCCAAATCCTCTACACCATGCCGTTGCAGAAATTACCCATTCTGCTGTTGGTGTCGGAGGAACGCAACACCGGCAAGTCCACATTCCTCAATTTCCTCAAACTGCTCTTTGAAGCGAATGTTACGTTCAACACCAACGAGAACTTCCGCAGTCAGTTCAACGACGACTGGAACGGCAAACTCGTAATCGTGGTTGACGAGGTGCTGCTCAACAAGCGCGAGGACTCCGAGCGATTAAAGAATCTCAGTACAACGTACAACTACAAGATGGAAGCCAAAGGGCGTGACCGCGAGGAGGTGAGTTTCTTCGCCAAGTTCGTGCTGTGTTCCAACAACGAGTATCTCCCAGTAGTCATCGACCCCGGCGAGACCCGCTACTGGGTGCGAAAGATTCCGAAGCTCACCACCGACGACACCACGTTTCTGGAGAAAATACGCTACGAGATATCGGCATTTCTCCACGCCTTGACCTATCGGCAGCTGTCAACCTCAGAGGAAAGCCGAATGTGGTTCGACCCAGCGATGATTGACACCGATGCCCTGCAACGGATCATCCGTGCCAACCGCAACCGTGTGGAGCTGGAACTCGCCGAGCTATTGCTCGACATAATGGCGACCATGCACGTGGATACCGTGTATTTCTGCTTCAACGACATTCTCAACCTATTCGACTATCAGCGCGTCAAGACCGACCGCACGGCACTGAGAAAAGTAGTGCAAGATTGTTGGAAACTACGACCCGCGCCAAATTCGCTGTCCTACACCACCTATCAGATTGGGGTGTCCGTCAGCGAACCGGCATACGTTGAGACCCGCAAAGTCGGACGGTTCTACACCGTCACCCGGCAGATGTTAGAGAGTTTATAATTTTTTCTCGTTGAAATTTGATAAACTGATGAAAAGAGAGATACAAGATTGTTTATCAGTGCTTTTTCTTTTCATCGGTCATTCATCAATATTTCATCAAAAGATGAAAGGCAATGAAATATCGTGCAAATCGAACTCAATGCCAAGCTTGCTTGAGCATTGATGAGATGCCGCCGATATTATGCAAAAGAAAAGCTGTGTGGCACCGAGAGAAAACGCAATTTCTCTTTTCCCTCGCTTTAATTTTCTTCTCACTGTCCAGAAATAGTGATGAAACAATGATGAAAGAGTAACACGCTGATATAGATGTTGATACCATTTCGATTCATCAGTTTATCAAGTTCAACGCTTCACCCGGTCGCCGGGCTTTTTCTCTCGGCGGTCATAATCCCGAATTACCATGTATTCAGAATTATTAGCTAATCCGGTGTGCCGACATCAGTATGGTATACCGATACATTCGAGCCGTGATGTAAACCGAGCTATCGGTGTTGACACGCTTGGCTCAGTTCTACTGTCAACAGAGAACACCTATTTGTCGGATGAATCCGGCGCAAAGTCAAACCCAAAACAATTCGTGTGATGAAAAAACAAGACAACCCCACCAACCCCGCAACCGAGTCAACTCAGTTGACCGTTGCAACCGATACAATGGCTTCAAAGCCAAAAAGCAAACCCAAAGTGAAATCAGACAACGCCGTCAACAGGAGCAATAAAGGTGCTGACAATAATCAGCCCGGACTGTTCAAGAGTGAACTCGATGCAGTCAACACACCCATTGCGCCCGATGCGGATGTTGACATTGATGCTCTCTTTGAACAAAGCATTATCAGAACAACCGCTGAGCCAACAGTATCAGCCAAACCCGGTACAGAAGCAGAAACGGATACAACCAAAGTGCCCGATGATGCAAGTGTCGCCGATGCCAGCAATAAACCGAGTGCGGAGAACACACCCACTCCATCCGATGAAGTAAATGCCCAGACTTCGCTCGATGCTGATGTACCATCAGCCAAACCCGATGATGTTGTTGCGGTCAGTGAACCCGAAGCAGTCAGTGAAGTGGATGAATCCAGACCAACACGCATCAGCGCAAAACAGCGCAGGGAGGAACTTGACCGCTTTAAGTCGGAATACCTCTCGCCCCATAGGTTCGAGAAGAAGCACAACGTGGCTGTCGAGGATGAGCAGTGGGAGCTGCTCGACCTGATAGTGCGTCGTGTCGGCGACCGCAAGTCAAACGCCACCAGCTACCTCAATTCCATTATCGCAGCCCACCTCCGCGAGGTGTTGCCGAAGGTAAAAGAATGGATGAAACTCTGAGATAAAAATGGGAGCCACTGCGCCCGGCGAAGCCGTGGAGCAGTTTCCCAATGAACGTAGTGAATTGGGAAAGCAAGGATATGTTTCGGGATTACTTTTTCTCCGAAAACGCACCCCCGTAACGTCGCAGCCATAGCCGCTCTTTGCTTTCCCAATCACAATAATCCAAACATGTAATTCAATGAAGAAGATTGATAATAGAAAGGGTGGTCGCCCCTCCAAAACGACCGACGAAAGGCGTACCCGTACAGTCACTGTAAAGCTGACCGATGCCGAATACTTCGACCTTAAAAAGAGGTCGAAATGCGCCGGTGTGAAACTCTCCGAGTTCATCCGGCACGGTGCGTTCCGGCTCACTATCGTAAGCCGTCTGAACGAAATCGAGACTGAAATCGCACAGAAAATCCTGCGCTTGGGCTCTGATTTTAATCAGGCGGTGACATGGCTGAACAGCCTAAAACTGCGCAAAGCAGCCGATAAATTACTAACTGTCGTTGACGCGATGTTCGACATTCTCAAAAAATTAAGACCCAATAAAGAGACCGACTATGTTTGCAAGAATACTTAGCAGTGGCTCTTTCCACGATGTTGTCGGCTATGTTGTCCGTGAGTTCCACGACAAAAGCAAGTACACTTCCGACACTTGGAGAATCATAGACAGCGGCGATATTTTCACGCTTGACTATAAGAAAATGGTGCAGTCATTCGAGGCCGCACATGGATTCATGCCTGACAAGGAGAATCCAGCAGGGCATATTTCCATAAGTTTTGACAACGCCGACGCTCCTCGTCTGACTGATGAATTTATGATTCAGCTCGCCAAAGAGTATATGGACGGCATGGGCATCAGGAACACGCAGTTCCTTGTTGTGCGGCATCTGGAAACCGAGCATCCACATTTCCACATCGTTTATAACCGTGTGAATATGTCGGGCAAGTCAGTCAACGAGCGCAACAATTTCAAGCGGAGCGACAAGGTTGTCAAGGGAATCAAGGACAAATACGGACTTACATACTCGCCTCTGAAAAAGAAATATGAGGACATGAAACCGGTATTTCATGAAAAAATCAGTCAGGCTATTTATGGCTGTAAGTCCTGGGACGAGTTCCGCCGTCGCCTCGCCTGTGCCGGAATTGAGGTAAAATTCCATGATGATCACAACACCGGCAAGCACATCGGAGTGAAATTTTCAGACGGTGACATAACCATGACCGGCTCAAAGATTGACCGTGATTTCACCTATCGTCGTATCGACAACCTCTTTGAGTTTAACCGCAAACAGGGATGTCAGCAATCTGACACTATCCCTCAGAAACCTAAAGTAACGGTAGAATATGCACCTTCGCACAAGCCTTCTCTCGTTGAGGATGTGCTGGATGCAACTGTCGGAGCTGTCGGCAACCTGTTCACCCTCGGTCCCGGTTATGATCCGCAGGAGGAAGAATTTGCCCGAAGCATGAGAAAGAAAAAGAAGAAACCCACCATCAAACACAGACCCTGATATGTCGAAACTTTACGAAGACGTCAAAAAACAAGGAGTGCAGATTGACGGCCTGCAAAAGACAGTAACCAACCACACCACTCGCATCGAGACCCTCGAAACAAAAGCGAAGGCAACGCCACCTCCACAAGCTCCGGCGGAGCCAACGGAAATCAAAGTGGTTATTCCTGAGGACATTGCCCGGAAGTCAGACATTGACAATGCCGTGACCCGGATAGTCGGGAGTTGTAAGACCGGGGAAAACCAATCTTCCAGTCCGGTATCCGTGACAGTCAGTCCTTTGGATGTTCTCGAAAAAGTCGAATTTGACAAGAAGATCCGAAAGGCAGTCAAGGACGAAATCGGTAATATGGAGAATACGGTAACCGGCAACAATGCCATTCTCAAAAGAATGGAGGTTTGGCAGAACAGTTCCGACAACGAGACCACGTTGCGCAACAAACTACTTGCGTTCAAAATCTTGGTTATAGCATATTCTGCTGTTCTCATCGGATTCGGTGTAGCGTTCTTCTATCAGGACAACAAGATTGAGCACCTTAAACGAGTGGAATGGCTCTATCGCTGGAGTCGCATCGGAAAGGCTGATACCGAGGAGTATCAGGACTTTGAACGCCGTATGCTCGACGGTAAGAAAGAGGAACGGAACGGCATGAAGACCAAAATCTTCAACATGGAGCGCAACGCCCCGCAGTTCCTCTACTTCCGACCTGTCGATGACTGGACTCCCGAACCGCCGGAGCCACCCAAAGCGGCAGAGCCGGAGCAATCAAAGCCAAAGGTAGAATCAAAGCCGAAACCGCTGCCACATGAGCAACGCTCTCGCCTGACACCGGGCGAAATCGAAGCAATCAAGAAAGTGCGGGCAAACCCGCATATCCCCGAAGATGCCAAGCCGGAACTACCCGAAGGCTACTAAATCCCAACGCCACCGAGAGATTTGGCTTTCTCTCGGTGGCGCTATTCTACAATTTATTGATTTCTTTTTGTAAAAAATCAAGAAACTGTGCGGCGTGAGCACCGTCCATCTGCGTGTGGTGGAACTGAAACGAGATGGTCAATCGGGTCTTGAACCACGACTTGCGGTAACGTCCCCAGATTATAAACGGATTGTTGAAGATTCCGCTATACATCCCGACTGCACCGTCTATATCGTATTGAGCCAATGCAGAAGTCCCGATTACGATGCTGTCGGTGATGTCGTGATTCTCACAGGTCTCGGCAACTTGTCGTGTCAGACGAAGATAATCGTCATTGAATTGATAGAGGTCTTCGCAGTATGGAATATCACAAGAGCTGACCTCCCCCTGAGAATTGGCGACTATTGTATTGACTGCTATAGAATCATATTTGATGAGTTTGTTCCCTACCGGCAGCATATAGAACTCCTTTACCTGTGATGCGGCTTTTCCAATGCACCAGCACATTAGCATATTGAATTTCAGACCTCGTTTCCTGCTGATACTGCGGAGCCGACTGACATCAAGTGTCTTTATATGCGTCACCATCGGCATCGGAGCCTTCATCCACATTTCAAAGGCGTATGCCCGAGTGGTATCCTTCGGATTTATTTCTTGCATCATCTTTTTTTGATGCAAAGTTACTCCGGTGCCTTTTACTTAGATAGAAGAAATGCGACATTATGTCGGGTTCGTAAACAAATCCGAATATGGAAGGCAGTATTCGCTGAGTGAACGAGGGGTATGTCCGCTCATCGCCTTAAAATCACTGATAAAATGCGACTGGTCTGAAAAGCCGCAGGCGGAAGCTATTCCGGCATAGTTCTTTTCGCCATTCTGCATCAGCCACAATGCTTTTTGAAACCTCACAACTCGAGAATACTCCTTCGGATTCATACCCACCGTTTCACTGAATATTCGCTCATACTGCCTTTTACTCAGACAGGCAATGTCAGCAAGTGAACTGACAGGCATTGAAGGTACGTGGAACATTGCCTTGATGGATTTGCCAATTCGGGATATATTCAAGATAGGTTTTATATTTGACAACAGGTATTTATCCAGAATGGCGATGCTGTCATCGTGATTTTCGCTGTCGAAGATAATTTGCGAGATTTCATTGAGTTGGCGGTTCTCAATATCATATCCGGATATTTCCATATTGTAGAATGCCGACGGCGGTGTATCTATAAACATACCGATAGTGTGAGGATAGAACACTGCCACAATCATTTCCAATCGTCCATCTGATTGGATATGCGCCGGGAAATTTACCTGACCGCTGATTGTAAATTGCGATTGACTTTTGTCGAGTTCCGGAATATAAAGAGGTGACTTCCTGTGGAAGATAATTTGCGGGCAACCGATAGGAAATGTCAGGACACTGAAAGGTTCATTGCTTTCCAGCACCCAGTAATAGCGCACAAACGGGCGCAATTCTTCACTCGGTTGATAGATCATCATTTGAGACTTAATCTATAGGCGTGATTGTCAACATCGTTGTATGTATACTCGGCAATGAACTTGAATCCACACTTCTTGGCTACACGCTGAGAGGCAATGTTTTTTGCATCGGTAGTTATCAGAAGAGAATCAAGGTGTAGACAGTCCTGGCAGAAGATTATCAATGCTGAAAGAGCCTCAGTCGTGAGGCCTTTGCCCCAATATGGAAAGCCAATCCAGTAGCCCACTTCACGTTCATTTGCCAATGGCTTGAAATGCTCTTCTTCGGGTGGGACAAGCCCGATGCAGCCTATCGGCTCATCTGTCTCTTTCAGCACTATCGCAAATGTATAGGGATTCGGCTTAAAAAAGTCGCGGATAACCTCGCGGCTCATGTCAACCGAAGTATGCCGGGGCCATAGAGCCATTTCGCTCACACGACCGTCAGAGGCATACTTATATAGCGCCTCGGCATCATCCTCGCTCCAACGGCGAATCGAAAGGCGTTTACTGGCAATACGGATTCGTTCTATAATCTCATCAGGAACTCCGATATTGAATCTATTGCAGAGCAACAATACATCCTTGATGTCATTGTCATCCAGTTCATAACTGGAGTGAAAAATGATCTGCCATTCCGGGGCGATGCAATCAACTTCGAGACCTCCAATCTGCCCCTTACCGGAGAATACGTCCTTGGGATATGTAGCACCCTCAAACACAAAGTCATCCTCATTGTTGAGCGAAAAAATATGCAGGTCTATAATCCTCTCTTTGTCATCTTGCCAGACAGTATGATTAAGAGTGGTGTATTCCATTACTTTTTCAGAATATCCATATTTCTTCAGTAGTTTGACTGCATAATCTTTGTTCTGCTGTTCGATGAAGATATCAATATCATTATGTGTCCGGGATTGATAGCCAAGCAGCGCATCGACCCCCCAGCCTCCATCAATGAACACTTTGATTCCTGCATTTTCGAGCGCAGATATTATTTCAACAGCATCCTCTAATTTTACCATATATCACCTGATTATAATAAGAAATTTGAAAGAACAGCGTCACAGAACATTGTCGATTTGAACTCAACAATCTGATAGTCGGCAATGCCATTGATATTAAACGGATCCTGTGAAATGATGGTATCAACAGCGACACGGCTATCGGCTTTCATCATTATCACGCCTCCAATACGAGGGTGTTGAGGACCGGAGGTAATGAAATCGCCTGCGGCATAATGCTCCGCAAGGTAGTCGCGATGCGCCTGAAGAAAGCGGTCAACTTCTTCAAGCGGCTTCCTGTATGTAAGAATTGCTATAAACATATCAATCCTTCCAGCGTTTGAGATGCGGAAAAAATTGGCGCATCTGCTCTTTCATCTGCTCGACTGTAAGATTCTGACCGGAGTTTTTATTTATCTCGTCAGTGAACTGGGCACAGTGGTCTATCATCTGCTCCATCGTCATGTCCTGAGTAAACTTACCGTCCTTGTAGCAGTAGATGCAGTAATCTTCGTTTGGAGAGCCATCGGCATTTGTACCGAGGACTTCGTTGGTGAGCGGCATACCACAGCTCTGACAGAATTTCATTTCCATTGTTATTTTCATTTTTGCCCATCAGTCCTTGTGGGCAGAATATAAATGCAGAAGCGTGGACTGCAATGCCACGTCTTATTTGGAGGTCGTAGGAAACCTTGTGTACAGATGTAGTGATAGCAGCCCACGCCGTATGCGTGAGAACCGCTATGCAATCTCAGTACACTGGTGAATTTCCTACGTTCCCAAATACAAGAGAGCATATCGCTTCTTATTCTCAAAATGTCATGGGCAAACTTGTGTCAACCCGACCACAAAGTTACGAAATTATTATGAGATTTTAACGGTTATGCGTGGTGACCCGGCGAAATTTTGGCTGAGGTCACCACATTTGGCTCGGTCAAGCCTCGCCGAGCTAAAGGTTTTACCGCTCGATTATAGTTAAAGTCTGTTAAAGTTTGGGGCTGCGAGGCAGTGGTGTGGAGTTGAATGGAGCTGAATGATTTTGAATTAGAATGAATTGCGTGCTGATTATCAGCATATTAAGTAATCGCACAAAAAGATAGATGCCCATCTCGACACGCATAACGCGCAATATTACAGCGTGTTAGCGTGGGTGTGGTGACTATTGTGGTGACTTGGTGGGATGTAGTTAAACAAAAGACCGCTAACTCATTGAGAATTAGCGGTCTTTGGTGGTGCCACCAGCACCATTTTTAGTGAATTGTAATGAATCGTAGCGAATGGCACTAAATGCTATTATACTATCTATCAACGGAATTAAACTGAACTGAATCTGTTTTCAGGTGTTAATATTCAAGAATTATAGGTAACTTTATAGGTAACTTTTCAAAAGTTCCCTATCTTTGCAGTCGGGGAATCGAACTTTTGAAAATCCCGACCAACTGACAAAAAAGTTACCTATCGGGCGGGAATCGAACTTTTGAGAATCTCCCCCAATAGACAAAAAGTCACCTATTGAATTACCTGTAAAGTTAAACGTATTATGGCAAAGACTCTCTCCAGATTCTATCTGCTCAAAAAAGACGAGAACAAGGACAAGGCAACCCTTTTCGTAAGGGTGCAAGACCCCATACGCAAAATTGATGTTCAGTTTACCACTCGGCTCCGGGTATCTGTGCCGGAGTGGAAAATGGCTGTGTCGAGCGAGGACGCTTTGGCACGGCATCGCAAGGAGTATCCGAGACTGCATGACAAGCTCGGTCGTATCGAGGTTATGCTCAAACGTGAGATGGAAACTCCGGAATTTGACCGCGAAAAAGTCAAGCATGAGATAATGGCTATCGCAGACCCGGAGAAATCCGAGATTGTGCGCCGCCGGCAGGAGGCCGAAACCATTGCAAGGGAACGAGAGGAACAGCAGCAACGGGAAGAAGCGGAGAAAGCTCGTATTGCCGCTGAAACTGAACGCGCGAATATCTGGAATTTTCTTGACCGTTTTGTCGAGGAGATAAAATCCGGCAAACGGCTGAACGGCAACAACCGCTATACCGCCGGGAGCTGCAAGGCATGGAGCAGTTTCCGAAAACTCTATAACGGCTTTGACCCGCGCCACAAGTTGACGTGGGCGGATGTTGACCGTGCGTTGGTGACGAAGTTCCTCGACCATCTTCAGAAACTCGACTATATGGGCAGCTCTGTCAACAAGTATCTCGTATCCTTCCGCGCGATGGTGGGCTACGCATACGAGGACGGACTGCACAACAACGACCGTGCGTTGAGCTGTTTCTCCAAACGCAAGGTTGAGGAAAGCGACAAGGCTGTCGAAATCTATCTTACCGAAACGGAGCTACAGGCATTAGCCGAGATGGAACTGACAGGGCTTAAAGACCAAGTGCGTGATATTTTCCTTGTCGGTTGCTATACTTGTCAGCGTGTCAGCGACTACAATAATATCCAGCCGGAGGACTTCACCACAACCGCAAAAGGAACTCCGATCATCCGTCTTGTCCAGCAAAAGACCCGCAACGAGGTGAAGATTCCCATAATGAATCCCAACCTTGAAGCGATCTGCAAGAAATACGAGTATAATCTCCCCTCGGTGGTTGACCAGATTCTTAACCGCTACATAAAGGAGATACTGAAAGACCTTTCCGAGAAGGTGCCGACACTTGCGGTCAAGGTGCCGACAAAGCTCACAATGAAACAGAAGGAAAAGGAGAAAGCCGGGGAACTGACGGTAGAGCGCAATGACAAAGGGGAAGTGATGATGCCTCGCTACGATTGCGTAACTACCCACACCGCCCGACGCAGTGGCATTACCAATATGTATCTCTCCCACAAATTCACCATCGTACAGATGATGCACGTCAGCGGCCACAAGACACAAAAGACCTTCATGGACTACATCAAACTCTCATCTGATGAAATCGCCGATGAGATAGACGCAATCGTCAACGGAGCAAAAGAAGAAGTGTTCTGAGGTACAAAGCATCTGCACATAGCTGAAAGTCAAAATAAAAGTATTAACTTTGTGTATGGAAACAATTGTTCGTATTCATAACGAATCAGAATATAATGAAATACTGCGACAAGCCGTCGCAGTTATTGAAAACGCGAGAAGCAACGCCGCTCGTGCCATTGTCAGCACATCAAATGAAATGCACTGGCGGATTGGTCAGCTACTATATGAGCGCAAACTCGATAGCGCACATGGGGATGGTGTAGTAAAGCGGCTCTCGGTAGACCTGAAAGCGATATACCCTAAAATGGGCATGTCGGTAAGCAATTTGTGGGCGATGAAGAAATATTACGTCCGGTTCCATCTCTCCGACCCAAAACTCCAACGCAGCGTTGGAGTTTTGCCATGGCGACACATAAATCAGTTGATGACCAAGCTGAAAGATGATGACAACGCTATCCAATACTATGCTGAAAGGGCTATCGAAAAAGGATGGAATTGCGACTTGTTGGTTAATGCCATCAAATTGGAGATGCACAAGCATCAGCCGGAAAACAACGCCTCAAATAATTTCGCCATTGCTCTCCCGGAAGCTCAGGCCGCATACGCCAACGAGGTATTCAAAGATTCCTATTGCATGGGGTTTCTTGGCGTAACTGAGCCGCTTCTTGAACTGGAGCTTGAGCGGAGATTGGTTGAGAAGGTAAAACAGTTCCTTCTTGAACTCGGTCAGGGATTTACATACATCGGCAACCAGCACGTCCTGTCCTATAACGGCAAGGATTACAAGGTGGATATGCTCTTTTTTCATCGAGGGCTTCGGTCGCTCGTTGCCGT
>JAGASI010000008.1 GCA_017621845.1 Muribaculaceae bacterium | reverse complement strand
TGCCGCATCAGGACCTCCCTTGCCATCTCTTTTCGACTGACTGGGGCTTGTCAAAGAATAAAATCAGACTCGACCGCTGATAATCAGCAGTCGTCGAGCCATACATTTTTGCCACCGTCGAGTTTTATCGGACAGCAATAATATAATATACCGAGGGAGGTTGCGCCTGATTATTATGGCGCAGCCTCCCTCGATGTATTGAGATTATTTATTGATGGGACAGTCTATTAGTAGTCGTGGCGACGGGGATTGCGTGGGAACCAGCCCCGTAATACACGTTTGCGTTGGTCAAAGATTTCTTTGATAGTCCAGAATGAGGAGAATGCAACGACACCTGCCAGAATTGACCACATCATGCTGTCAATCCATACCGAGACACCACACATCGCGATGCCTAATACAAGAAACCACCACCAGCACCGTGTGCCGAAATAATATTCACATTTGATCACCACCGGATGAAATAATCCGATAATCAGAAAAGTAGCCAGGCCGATGATAAGCCCTGACAAATGCCATTGGGATAAAAAATGTTCCATTGAGTTATAGTGTTGTAAGAGTGATAGAGGTAGGGCAAGATGGTGGATTGAGCCGTAGCGAGCCTGAGGTTAGCATGTGATTGGTAATGGAAATGCCTGTTGTCGGGTTGTTAAAATCACAGTGAGGCTTGGTGTTGGGAGTGATGGAGAAGCGAGCTGTGTGTCCATGGGCGAGGGTGTCGATGGCAAGGCGATGAGCGACATGCCCCATGGTCATTCTTAAATTAAGTTCAACGGCCGGGTCAAGGATGAAGGTGTCGCCATGGCGTGCCACGAGCATGTCAACACCTAAAGGGCCTTCATATTGACCGGTGAGTCTGGAAGACAGGATGTTGGTAAGTAGACATGAGATTTGGTCAAGGTGCTCTGAAGGGAGATACCGTGTAATGAAAGATTTAAGTATCTCATCGTTGGCAACAATATTGCCGGTATATGCACCGTTGTCGTCGGTATCAAAGACTGACAGTCCAATGTATTTTACACCATCCGAGGTGCTGTCAAAGAGCATTGCAAAGTCCATGATGCGTTGATGCCGTTTCTCGACCATCACTGATCCATAACGGGAGATAATGGGTGTCAGGCGTTGTGTCAGGGTGTCTGACGATGAAGAGTCGGCCGGTATTATACCTCGTCCGGCATTGGACCAGGGTGTCTTGATTATTACCTGCCCAAGGGAGCGTATGGCGGCAATGGCTTCATCAATGGTATGGGCCTCAATCGCTGGGATGGTGATGGGAAAGTCGAGGTTGTCTGTCAGAGCCAAAGCAATGTCGCGGGCTACCCGTCGGTGACTGAGGTCCCGTATATGCTCAATCGCCGCGTCATCGGGGAGTTGTCGAGAATTAAAACCGGCATGTTCCAATGCCCGTCGTGCAGCCCGAGACCATCCCCAGGGTGCAGGAATGTATGCCGACGCGTCACCCGAATACAAGTCTACTTGCAGGTTAAAAGCCTTGGCCATGGTTTCATACCATTGGCCGTTTATTCCTGTGGCGATAAATACGTCACCGGGATGTCCATACCATAGCGGTAGTGTCGCGCCATCTCGGTGCATGACTTGGGCTTGACGTGGTGGAGTGTAATTGTCAAGATTGGCAGCCAATGCCAAGTCATTCTCAGGGAAATATAGATGACACTTTGGCATGTTGTTTTTATAGCGAGTCACACTCGGCAAGCCATGTGGCCGCGGACGCGTCGGATGGCATACGCCAGTCACCACGTGGCGATAGACATACCGATCCTATCTTGGGCCCGTCGGGAAGGCATGAGCGCTTGAATTGTTGATTGAAGAAACGGCGGAAGAATGTTTTGAGCCAGTGAATGATGGTAGGGTTGTCGTATTTGTTGTTAAAGGCTTTTTGGGCCAGTCGATAGATGCGGCGAGGTGAGAATCCATAGCGCAATGTGTAGTAAAGGAAGAAGTCGTGGAGTTCATACGGTCCCACGAGGTCCTCTGTAATCTGAGTAATATTACCCTTATCATCAGCCGGAATTAGTTCGGGGCTGACAGGCGTGTCGAGTATATCCAGAAGGGTTGCTGACAAACGGGCAAGCCCTTTCCGGGCGGCCATGTCGGCGTCATACTTGACGAGATATCTTACCAGAGTCTTGGGAACCGACGAGTTTACGCCATACATTGACATGTGGTCACCGTTATATGTAGCCCATCCGAGAGCCAGTTCCGAGAGGTCACCGGTGCCAAGGACCATGCCACCAACTTGATTGGCCAGGTCCATGAGTATCTGAGTGCGCTCACGGGCTTGGGAATTTTCATAGGTGACATCATGTATCTGAGGATCGTGGCCGATATCCTTGAAATGCTGGTTGACAGCGGTCGCTATTGGAATTTCGCGTAATGTAGCTCCTAATTCGCTGACCAGGGTGCAGGCATTGGTATATGTACGGTCGGTGGTTCCAAATCCCGGCATAGTCACTGCTATAATGCCCCGTCGGTCAAGACCGAGACGGTCCATGGCACGTACGGCAACCAAGAGTGCCAGGGTGGAGTCGAGTCCTCCCGAGATACCTACTACGAGGTGGCTCGAGTGGGTGACATCAAGCCGCTTGGCCAAGCCGGCGGCTTGAATGTTGATGATTTCCTCACAACGTTGCTTGAGTTGTTCGTCTACAGGAGGAACAAAAGGTGTTGGGCATACCTCAAGCAACAGATCATTGTTGGGATGTATATTATGGGCTGTCGGGACAATGGTATATTTGTCTGTCGTATTGGCACGGGCGCAATCGTTGAACGAACCGATATGCATGCGGTCACGGCGCAGGGCTTCGATATCAATGTCAGCTATTGCCGATTGAGGACCTGATTGCCAACGCTTGTTGGCGGCAAGTATTTTTCCGTTGCAGGCGGCCATGGCTATACCGTCAAATACAAGGTCGGTCGATGACTCGCCATAACCGGCTGAGGCGTAGACATACCCACATATACAGCGTGCCGACTGCTGGGCTATCAGTGACATGAGGTATTTATATTTGCCAATCAGTGCATCGCTGGCCGATAGGTTGAGGATAACCTCGGCACCTGCCATGGCTGTATAGGTGGAGGGCGGAATAGGTGTCCACAGGTCTTCACATATTTCAATACCCATTTTAACGCCCGCTACGTCAAATATTTGGTGGTTGGACAGCTTGACATCGTGTCCGAGAATGTTGACATGGGAGTCTACATCATGTCCCGATGACCACCAGCGTTTTTCATAAAACTCGTTGTAGTTGGGGATATAAGTCTTGGGGACAAGACCCGCCAAAGCGCCTCGGGATATGATGGCGGCACAGTTGTAAAGGGTTCCGTCGGCCTCAATAGGCATCCCCACTACAATAGTAATTAAAAGGTGTCGGGTCTCCTGAATAATAAGGCCGAGGGCATCGATAGCCCGGTCAAGCAACAACCGAGAGTGGAAGAGGTCACCACAGGTGTATCCCGTGATACACATCTCAGGAAAGACGGCCACATGTACACCTTGGTTTTCAAGGTCTTTGGCCAACGAGATGATAGCGCGGGCGTTGGTTTGTGGGTCGGCAACAGTTACCGTGGGGATGGCTGATGCTACTCTGAGAAAACCGTCGTTAAGCATGGGAGTGAAGCGATGTATATATTATTTCTTCTTGGATGTCTTGGTCGACTTGGATGATTTAGAGGATTTGGTTGATTTCCCAGACTTACCGGTCTTGGATGACGAGGTCGTTTTTTCAGTCTCGACAACGTTGGCGGCGTCTTCGATAGAGTATCCGTCTTTAGTGGCTTTTTTCTCCATACGTTGGATACGTTTTGATAATTGGGGGTGGGAAGAGAACAATTGGTTGATGGCCGAGGTGTTACCGGCTCCCGAGGCTTGTTCGATTTGTTGTAGTTTGCGGAACGACCACACCATTGACGCGGGGTTTTTACCGTTTTTCTTGAGGAAGTCATAGCCGTAGTCGTCGGCGTTGTTCTCTTGTTTCTGGGAGTATTTGGCTTTAGAGAGCGCGTCACCGAGAGCGCCGAGCTGGGAGTCGGTGAGACGAGCGACTGTTGAGTTGGTAGAAGCTATGCCATCTTTGAGAGCCTGGTTGATGAGGGCTTGTTTGAAGGCCTTTTTGGTGTCTTTATGAGCGACATGCCCCATCTCGTGACCTATTACACCGAGTACCTCGTTGTCATTCATTACATCCATGAGACCGGAATAAATCCTTACTGAACCGTCGGCACACGCAAAGGCGTTAACCTCGTCCTTGATATATACTTTGAAGTTCAAGGGTATACCCTCGACTTGGGTGAGTCCTTTGGTGAGTTTGGCCAAACGTTTGCCATATGTTGAATTGGCATCGGCTATTTTGTTCTCGGCATCGGTCTTGGTGATATATTCGTGGACATAAGCGATAATGTCATTATCGCTTACTTGAACGGCTTGTAAAAGTTTGGCTCCACCTTGGGCGAGACGTCCAAAGTCAAGTTGGGCTGAAGTTGTTACTGAAAATGTAAGGGCGAGGGCGAGAATGGCAATTACTTTTTTATACATGTCGGTATAGTTTTAACTGTTAGTCTGATGGTTGTTAACATTCCGTTACTCCGTGAATGTTGTAGGGCGTCAGCTGAATTTCTTGCGTCGGAATACAAATTGAGTGCCGAGGTATTTCTCTCTCACGATGGGGTTGTCGGCGAGTTCTTCAGAGGTGCCTTGGAATAGGATGCGTCCTTCGAATAGCAGGTAGGCCCTGTCGGTGATGTTGAGCGTCTCGGCGGCGTTGTGGTCGGTGATGAGAATACCGATGTTTTTTTCCTTGAGTTTATATACTACTGATTGGATTTCTTCAACGGCAATAGGGTCAACTCCGGCAAATGGTTCGTCAAGCATTATAAATTTGGGGTCGATGGCAAGACAGCGTGCGATTTCTGTGCGACGTCTTTCTCCTCCTGAGAGGTTGCGGCCGAGGTTGTGGCGCACTTTGTGGAGGTTGAATTCGTTGATTAGACTTTCGAGTTTTTCGCGTTGGTAAGCTTTGGGCTTTCCGGTCATTTCAAGTATTGATTTGATGTTGTCTTCAACCGTGAGTGTTCGGAAAACCGAAGCTTCCTGAGCCAAGTACCCGATGCCGTTTTTGGCACGTTTATAAACAGGATATCCGGTGATGTCAAGACCATCGAGAAATATACGACCCGAGTTGGGACGTATAAGGCCTGTGGTCATATAGAAAGTGGTGGTTTTGCCGGCGCCGTTAGGCCCCATAAGTCCTACAATTTCGCCTTGTGACACGTCTATTGAGACGTGGTCGACTACGGTGCGTGACCCATAGATTTTGACAAGATTGTCGGTGCGCAGTACCGAGGGTGAGTGTTCAGGATTGGCAGTTGTATCATTATTAGGCAACTCGTCATCTCCAATTTTCTCGGTAAGCGGTATTGAGCTGTCATCAACGGGCATTGGGTCTTCTATGGGAATGATAGAAGGCACATCTTCGTGCCGGCGACGTAGACTGTCAAGACCAAATCTTATTGCCATGGTGTTGTTATTTTTTTAGGCGACCCTCGATGTAGTCGGTTAGGAGTTTGATGGCCACTGTATTGCTTCCTCCTTGGGGGAGGATGAGGTCGGCATAGCGTTTGGATGGCTCGATGTGTTGGCAGTGCATGGGCTTGAGCACGTCCTGATATCGGTCTATAACCATTTGGGGAGTGCGGCCACGTTGTATACAGTCTCGGGCGATAACGCGTATGAGTCGGTCGTCGGCATCGGCATCGACAAATACTTTGACGTCCATCATATCTCTAAGCTCGGGCTCACATAACACCAGGATGCCCTCGACAATTACTACTTCACAGGGATTTACTGTGACGGTCTCGAGTTGCCGGGTACATGTAAGGTAAGAGTATGTCGGCATCTGGATTGTTTTGCCGCTTTTCAGGTCCTCGAGGTGTTTTACAAGTAGAGGCCATTCGATAGCGTCCGGTTCATCAAAGTTGATTTTGCTGCGTTCCTCAACCGGTACGTGGCTCGAGTCTTTATAATAAGAGTCTTGGGGAATTACTGCAACTTCTCCGGCTGGAAAGCTACTGACAATTTTATTGACGACAGTGGTTTTGCCTGAGCCTGTACCACCTGCGATACCGATGATGAGCATAACTGGATATATTGAGGGTTAATTATTTGGGCAAAAATACAAAAAATCCTGCAATCGCCACCCAATCATTTATTCAAAAAACCATACCTGGGATAAAATGTGGGTAATTTATATGTAATAGAGTTGGCTCAAAGTATGCTTTTTAAGAGTAGGGCGATAGTAATGGCAATACCAACTAGAGGAATCATGTTAGGTGGAGTTACCTTGAATGGTCCGATGTGTCGTGTGTGGGTATGTGGGTGATGGGTAAAACCTTGAGTAGAGTAACTCGTGAGTAAATAGCGACAAATCAGCCATACAATGGTGCCCCAGAATAGTCCTATTATGGTGCCGATTAGCAGGTCGCCGGGGTAGTGAACACCGAGGTATATACGTGAATAGCAGTTGAGAAGTGCCCAAAAAAACATAAATGCCCCCACGGATCGTTGTCTGAATATCAGTGAAATAAACATCGCGGCACCCATGGTGTTGGCGGCGTGGCAGGAGGGGAAGCCGTAGACTCCTCCGCGGTAGCCGGCAACGGTGTGGACCAAGTCTGAAATGGGATTGTCGGGGTGGGTGGGGCGAAGACGTTGTATCTCGGGGCGTAAGAGTGAGGCACAGGTTTGGTCGGCCAGAGTTACTACCAGGATAGCTCCTAAGGCAATCAACATGCCACGACGCCACCCCCAGGTGCGTATCATTGCATATAGGATGGTGGCGTATAGTATGCCCCACACCCATTTGCCTGAGTAGTCGTACATAAAACTGTCAAGCATGTCACTGTGGAGGCTGTTGAGCCATAAAAACAGTTGGGTGTCTATTTTGTGGAGGGTTTCAATCATCGTCTGTCAAGGTCGTCATATAGTTTTTGAACAAAGGCTTTTGCCAGGTCTATGTCGGGGCCATCGGAGAGTGGGTTATGGGTGTTGGCGTCCACAATCGAGAGCCCTCGGGGAGTTTTCATGCCCAGCCAGTCGGGTTCGCATATCCATGCAAATTGGCGGCGTTGAGGATCGAGGAGGCTGAGCTGGGGAGTTGGATTGGCAATACCTAAGAGCGTTGTGATGGTGGAAGCAATTGCGCTCTGGGAGGCGATGACGTTGACGCGTGAAGGTGTGCCGTCAAGAGCGCCTCCTGTAAGTACAAGAGGTATGTGGTGGCGTGCCTCATAGTCTTTGAGGTCGGGAGGATAAGAACCCCAGTGATCGCCGGTAATCACTACCAGTGCATTGTTCCATTGACCTGACTTCTTTAGACCTGTAATGAATTGGCCGAGGCAGTTGTCGGCATAGGCAAATGAGTTGGCACGCTTATCTGATAGTTTGTTATATGGTACGTCGTATGGTTCGTGGGACGATGATGTCTGTATGACAATCAGATTGGGTGTTGATGGTAGTTGGTCGCTGAGAATGCGATCAAAGACATATTGGTCCTGTACACCCCATTTGCCAGTGCGTAGCGAAATGTCAAAGTCTGTATCGGCTGTTAATCGGTCATAGCCGGTAGCGATGAGATAGGCCTTGAGGTTGGTGAAGTCTATGTCGCCACCATAGTAGTAGTGGGTTGTATATCCGTTTTTCTTGAGTTGTAGAGCTAAAGATGGCAGATGGGTAAATTTGTTTATGTATCTCAGTGCTGAAGTCGATGGTTGTGCCGGGTAACCACTAAGAATGGCCGGGAGAGCCCGATCGGTGCGGAAGCTCTCGGCGTAAAAGTTGGTGAACAATACGCCCTCTTCTTTAGCAATTCTGTCAAGGTTGACGGCAACAGCTTCGCCGCCCAATGAGGGCATGATATGTGCCGAAAAGCTCTCGAGAATGATGATATAAATGTCGGGACGCGATGTATTGAGTCTGATGTCCTTGACTTGGGCAATAACAGTGCTGTCGGGCTCGGTCGGGGATAGTAGCTGTTTGACCAGTGATGTGGCATGGGTGTCATCCATGAAGCGGAATTGCTCAGCGAGGTTGTCGTTATGGCTCAGCGAGTACATAAAGCTGAACAACGGGTTGATGGCGGCGTGGTTAAGTTCCATACGGTCACTGAAGTAGGCTCTGGCTGGAGACATTGTCGATACAGTGATGCCACCGCGAATTGGGATAATCATTAGTGCGCCAACGATGGCAAGTGTTGTTGTTATAGCAATCTTGGTCTTGTGGTTTGACCTCTGATTTTCGTCAGGAGACTTGGTGGCCTTTTTTTTTGCCCAGAGTAACCATCGGTAGCATGCCCAACATACGGTGGCAGTGACGATAATCAAGGAGATATTGGCCCACCACGGAAGTGAAGCAAAGGCAGCTGAGGGGGAGGTGGTGAAATAAAATAATGGTGTGGTGTCGAGGCGGAAGCCCCAATAGGGGTAGAGCGCGGCATCGACCACGGTGGCTATGCCTATCAGGGAAGCCGAGATGGCAAGGTAGATATGTAATATGCGAGGCATCCAGGATTTATTTATCCACTGGCCGGCTATTAGCCATAGCAGTATGGGAGCGGATAGATATGCCGACATGGATATGTCCATGCTAAGGCCATGTGTGATAACCTCAGGCAGGTATTTAAGGTCCCCGATGCTGTATGTCGGCTCGATGAGCATGAACAGCGGTTTCTGTATGACCATCAGTGTCAATAAAGCGCCCCATAATGTAAGTAGTGTCATCAGTGGGCGTCGGATGGTGTGAAATGTTCGGGAGAATATGTCGGACCTTAAATGTGGCATTGGTAATAATAATGTGATGCACTACCCACATGTATAATGAGTGGAATGGTGCATCACATGGTATGATGGGAGATGATTAGAATTCGGCGTTGCCCGGAGTGCGGGGGAATGGTATGACATCACGGATGTTGGTCATGCCTGTGACAAACAGAACGAGACGTTCAAATCCGAGACCAAATCCCGAGTGAGGTACCGAGCCATAGCGACGTGTGTCAAGATACCACCACATGTCTTTCATGGGGATGCCGAGTTCTTCGATGCGCTTCAACAGCTTGTCATAGTCGGCCTCACGTTCAGAGCCTCCGATAATTTCGCCAATCTGGGGGAATAGGACATCCATGGCGCGTACTGTCTTGCCGTCCTCGTTTTGCTTCATATAGAAAGCTTTGATTTCCTTGGGGTAGTCGGTGAGAATGACGGGTTTCTTGAAGTGTTCTTCGACGAGGTAGCGCTCGTGTTCGCTCGCCAGGTCCACACCCCAGTAGACGGGAAATTCAAATTTCCTGCCTGATTGCTCGAGAATTTTGACGCCTTCGGTATAGGTGAGTCTTACAAAGTCGTTGTGAATGACAAATTTCAGGCGCTCGACGAGATCTTTGTCATACATTTGGGCGAGAAATTCGATATCGTCTTTGGCTTTGTCCAGAGCAAAGGAGATGCAATATTTGATAAACTCTTCGGCCAGGTCCATGTTCTCTTCAATCTCATAAAAAGCCATCTCGGGTTCAATCATCCAGAATTCCGAGAGGTGACGTGGAGTATTGGAGTTCTCGGCGCGGAATGTTGGGCCAAAGGTGTATATGGCGCCTAATGCGGTGGCTCCAAGTTCGCCCTCGAGCTGTCCTGAAACTGTCAGAGCGGCGGCTTTGCCAAAGAAGTCTTTGGAGTAGTCGATATCGCCTTCTTCGGTTTTGGGAAGGTCGTTCATTGGGAGTGTTGTTACCTGGAACATTGCTCCGGCCCCTTCACAGTCGCTGGCGGTAATCAGCGGGGTGTTAAGGTAGAAAAATCCCTTGTCGTTGAAGAATTTATGTATTGCGTAGGCCAATACCGAACGGACGCGCAGTATGGCGCCAAAGGTGTTGGTGCGGGGACGCAGGTGGGCTATCTCGCGCAGAAATTCGAGAGTGTGGCCTTTTTTCTGCAGTGGGTAGGTGGTTGGGTCGGCCGATCCATATAATTCAAAAGTCTCGGCTTGGATTTCACATGTCTGGCCCTTGCCCATTGAGGGAACGAGTTGGCCGATGATACATAGTGACGAGCCGGTGGTGATGGCCTTGAGCTGTTCTTCGTCAAACTTGCTCAGGTCAAACACTATCTGGATGTTTTTTATAGTTGAGCCGTCGTTGAGGGCTACAAACTGAACATGCTTGTTCCCGCGGCGGGTGCGCACCCAGCCTTTGACACATACCGAGGTGTCAAGGAGTGCGGGATCAAATATGTCGACAATTTTAGTTCTTTTCATGTTGTATGATGAGTTGGCCAAACGGTGGCCTGTTAGTTTTAAAGGAGAAGTAAGATGGCAGGGGCTACTCTAAAGATGTTGCAAACGGTTGTCTTGAGTGCTGAATGGTAGCTGGAAGTTATTCAAAGGACCCCATCTTAAGGTAGTTGACTTCCTCTTGAGTGAGGTAGCGCCAACGGCCACGTGGAAGGTTTTTCTTGGTAAGACCGGCAAAGTAAACGCGGTCGAGCTTGGTGACGTGGTAGCCTAATGATTCAAATATGCGACGTACGATACGGTTACGGCCCGAATGAATTTCAATACCAATCTGGTTGCGGTCGGTCTCGGTGGCATAGGAAATTGCATCGGCATGAATTTCGCCATCCTCGAGCTCGATACCATCGGCTATGCGTTGCATATCTTCCTCGGTGACATCTTTATCGGTCCACACGTGGTATATTTTTTTCTTTACATATTTGGGGTGGGTGAGTTTGGAGGCGAGGTCTCCGTCGTTGGTCAGCAGGAGCACGCCGGTGGTGTTGCGGTCAAGGCGCCCTACCGGATAGATGCGTTCGGGGCAGGCATTTTTAACGATGTCCATGACTGTGAGGCGTCCGTTGGGGTCATCGGTGGTGGTGACACAATCTTTGGGCTTGTTCAAAAGAATGTAGCACTTGGACTCGAGGGCTACAATCTTTTCGTCATATTCTACAACATCGCTGTGAGTAATCTTGGTGCCCAATTCAGTCACGACCTGGCCGTTGACTTTGACAAGGCCTTGTTGGATGAATTCGTCGGCCTCGCGGCGTGAGCAGATGCCGGCGTTGGCCATGAACTTGTTGAGGCGTATCTGTTCGTTGGGATCGGGGATAGGCAGTTCATACTCAATGCGTTTGGGGCGTGGAGTGAAACTCTTGCCACGAGTTGCAAATCCTCCCATGTTGTTGCCTTGCTGTCGGCGGTTGTTGTTGAAACCGCCTTGGCGATTGTTGTTATATCCGCCTTGGCGGTTGTTATTGTAACCACTGCCTTGACGGTTGTTGAAACCGCCTTGACGGTTGTACCCGCCTTGGCGATTGTTGTTATATCCGCCTTGACGGTTGTTATTGTAACCGCCGCCTTGACGGTTGTTGTATCCGCCTTGACGATGGTTATTGTATCCGCCTTGACGATTATTGTTATAACCACCTTGGCGGTAGTTGTTGTAGTTGTTATTGGTATTTGAATCGTTATCTTCGCCCTCGGGTTGGGGGATGTAGTCTCCTTGGGTTTGATAAGGCCTGTTGTACCCGCCTTGGCGATTGTAGTTGTTGTAGTTGCCCTGACGGTTGTAGTTGTTGTTATATCCGCCCTGACGATTATTATTGTATTGGCGTGGCTGATAGGGGCGCTGAGGCATATCGCTCATGTCACTGTCGTTGGTGTATCGGGGACGGTCATATCGATTATACTCCTGGTTATTGTTTAGTTGACGTGGCTCGCCGATGCGTGGGCGCTTGGGCTTTTTTTCTTCGCTGTCCATGATAGAATGTTTTTTTGAAAACTTTAGTTGTTTGTGTAAGTTTTTAGAGTGTTAGTTGTGTTTGGTGTCGGCCAAACGGATGTTAGTAAATCGGTTGACATAGACTTTACAACCTCGCGGTCAAGTCCAGTCTCGATTAAAATTAAATGTTTGGTAAAAGATGTTGTTTGTTGCTTAAATTAAATAGTTACCTTAGTTTAACGGTCTTAAAACGGGTTTAGTTGAGAAAAGTAGTGAAGTTTGTTGTATGATAGGGCTTCTAATGTGGAAAAATAAATAACACGGATAGAAGTGCTCCAATTGTGGGGCAAAGGTAAAATTATTTTGCAAATAAATCAAATAAAGCTTGTTAAAAAATCATGGAAAAAGAAGTCGTATTTTCACTGAAGTTTAAGTAGGTTATTTTTTTTGATAAATATGTGGTGGGGTTGAATGAAAAATGTTAACTTTGTGTGTTAAAGTAAAAAAGATGAACGAGGACGCGCTTAGTCAATTATATCTCAAGGATACGGCATTTCAGGACTTGATGCAGTGTCGTATATTTAACGTATTGCTGGTAGCCTCGCCTTACGATGCCTTCATGATGGAGGAAGATGGTAGGGTTGAGGAGCAGTTGTATTTTGAGTATGTGGCACTTAATCTGAGTTCGCCGCCACGTGTGACGCGGGTGTCGGATATAGATGGCGCGCTTGAACAGTTGCACCGTAAACATTATGACCTGATTATAGTTATGCCCGGAGTGGATATCAGCGAGTGCTTTGAGGGCGCCAAGCTCTTGAAAAGAGATTTTCCTGATACTCCTATTGTGGTATTGACTCCTTTTTCACGAGAAGTGTCGCGGCGCTTGGCCAATGAGGATCTGAGCAATATCGACTATGTATTCTCGTGGTTGGGCAATGTTGACATTTTGTTGGCGATTATAAAGTTGCTCGAAGATAAGATGAATGCCGAGCGAGACATCAATCAGGTTGGAGTGCAGATGATTATGGTGGTAGAGGACTCAGTAAGATTTTACTCGTCGGTATTGCCTCATATCTACAAATTCCTCCTTAAGCAGTCAGTAGTGTTTGCTACTGAAGCCCTTAATGAACACGAGCAGATGCTCAGAATGAGAGGACGTCCCAAGGTTATGCTGGCCCGTGATTATGAAGAAGCCTTGGCGCTGTATGAACGCTATGGGCGCAATATCCTTGGCGTTATCAGTGATGTGTCATTTAAGCGTGGTGGGGAGAAAGATTCCAAGGCA
Organism: Muribaculaceae bacterium; assembly: GCA_017621845.1. Classification (GTDB taxonomy): domain Bacteria; phylum Bacteroidota; class Bacteroidia; order Bacteroidales; family Muribaculaceae; genus CAG-873. The sequence continues at coordinate 89,827 of JAGASI010000008.1, read as the reverse complement.
GGTCTTGAATTGGCGCGTTATCTCAGAAATCACGACCCGTTCCTGCCAATAATCATTGAGTCGTCGGAAATAGAAAATGCCGACCGGGTAGGCGAGTTTAACGGTGTGTTTATAGACAAGAACAGTAAGAAGTTGCCTGTTGACTTAGGTAAGGCCATTATGGATAACTTTGGTTTTGGTGACTTCGTTATACGTAATCCGCACACAGGTCAAGAGATACTGAGGATATCTCAGTTGAAAGACTTCCAGAAGCATGTCTTTGAAATCCCCGACGAGTCACTTTACTACCATGCTTCGCATAATGATATTTCGCGTTGGTTATACTCACGTGCGATGTTTCCCATCGCCGAGGTCATGAAGATGCATCGTTTCATGTCATTGGACGAGGCCGATGCGGTCAAGCGTCTGATATTTGATCTCATCGTCAAATATCGCAAGATGAAAAACAGAGGAGTAGTGGCTGTATTTCGTAAGGATCGGTTTGACCACTACTCCAATTTTGCGCGTATCGGTCAAGGGTCAATGGGCGGCAAGGGACGTGGTCTGGCTTTTGTAGACTCCATTATTAAAAAAAATCCGGTATGTGATCATTTTGACGGCGTTACAATCTCCATACCGCGCACAGTGGTGCTGTGTACCGATATATTTGACGAATTCATGTCGGCCAACGACCTCTACCCGGTGGCGCTCAGCAATGCCTCAGACCAGGAAATATTGGAACGATTTCTGGCGGCCGAGATGCCACGTCGCTTGATTGAAGACTTCTTGGCATTGTTTGAAGTGATTGACCGTCCATTGGCGGTGAGGTCTTCATCGTTGCTTGAAGACTCACATTATCAGCCATTTGCCGGCATATACTCGACATATATGATACCACATGTGAGTGACCCTTACCGCATGCTCAAAATGCTTACCGACGCTATCAAGGGTGTATATGCATCGGTGTTTTATGCCGACTCTAAAGCTTATATGAATGCGACCCGCAATGTCATAGATCAGGAAAAAATGGCCATCATCATCCAGGAAGTGATAGGGGAGGAGCATGGCTATATCTACTTTCCGTCATTTTCGGGTGTCGGACGTTCGCTCAACTACTATCCTGTAGGAGATGAGAAAGCCGAGGATGGTGTGGCACAAGTAGCGGTTGGCTTGGGCAAATATATTGTAGATGGAGGGCAGTCGCTGAGGTTTTGTCCCCGGCATCCCGAGAGCGTTTTACAGACCTCGACCCTCGACCTGGCACTGAGAGATAGCCAGCGCCGGTTTGACGCCTTGAGTGCCAACCTTACATCTGACTTTACCGTTGATGATGGATTTAATATTGTTCACCGCAATATCAGTGATCTTGCCGGTGATCATGCTCTTGACTATATGGTGTCACGCTATGATGCCGCCAACGATATGTTGGTAGACTCAAACACGGGTCCGGGAAGACGAGTGGTGACATTTGCCAATATATTACGTGATAAAGTATTCCCGTTGGCCGATGCTGTGGATTTTATGCTTGCCACGGGCTCCAAGGCGATGGGACGTCCGATAGAAATTGAGTTTGCCGGCATTATTAATTCTGACCTGCATCGGCATCCCAAAAGCAAGGGACACATCTACTGGTTGCAGATACGTCCGATTATAGACCGTAAAGATATGGTTGAAGATGGTATCATGGAAACCGACGACAGCAACCTGATACTGCGTTCAGACACGGCGCTCGGCCATGGTACGATTGATGCTATAGATACCATTGTATATGTGCGTCCCGATAAGTTTAACTCTATGGAAACGCCATCAATAGCTGCTGAGATTGCCGATATAAACCGGCGTCTCACAGAACAGGGTGTCAACTATATACTGATAGGGCCCGGTCGCTGGGGCTCGTCGGACAATGCCCTCGGAATTCCTGTCAAGTGGCCAGACATTGCCTCGGCGAGACTTATTGTCGAGGCTTCGCTACCCGGTTACCGTATAGAACCCAGCCAGGGAACCCATTTCTTCCAAAATCTCACCTCGTTTGGGGTCGGTTATTTTACTATCAACCCCGGTAGTAAAGGCGGACTTTACGACATTGGTTATCTTGATGCTCAGCCAGCAATCGTTAACAGCGATTATGTAAGGGTGGTCAAGTTATCGGGTCCCGTTAAAATTGCGGTCGACGGCCGCCGTAGCGTAGGCGTTGTGTTGAAGCCTCGGACTGGAGAAACAACTGAATAGACAACCTCTTAATAGACAATTATAATTATATCACATGTTCAAAAACCTAAAACGAGCCTTTGGATTTGCGGGTGACGATGAATACGATGACGTTATCCATGATGACTGTGAGCGCGAAGCTCCATCTCTACCCTCGTCGCCCATGTCCAACAATGATACAGACCAGCCTTCATCGATAGATATTGATGTTGATACAATCTTTACTCACGTTGTTGAGATTTTTAATAAGACTATTCCCGATTTTTTTAAACAGTCGGTTAATCCCGAGGCTCAGCGTCGATATATATATGATACACTCGACAAGGACGTCAAGGATTATCTTGATAAGATTGGACAACGTGCTCAAGCTATGTGTGAAAGTCGCTGGAGTAGTGATAAGTCCAACCTCAACGCCCAGGTCAAGCAACTCGAGGCCCGTGCTAAGGAAATTGAAGAAAAGCGTCTCGAACTGTCCCAAAAACAACTCAGTGCCGATCGCCAGAAACGTGCGCTTAGTGAACGTGTGCATGACCTTGAAAAACAGGTGAGTAAACTTGATGCTGATCGTGAACAACTCGACCTTGAGAACAAGAGCCTTTTGAATAAACTCAAGGTGGCAACGGTATTTGAGAAAGAGAATGACGAGTTGCGCACTGAACTTAATCGCTTGCAGGCTGAGAACCTACACATGAGGAATTCTTCATCAGAATCTTCATCAGGATTAAAAGTCGATGATGCCATGGCTAAGGAGCTTGAAACTACCAAAGAGTCGCTTGCTGATGCCTCGGCAAAGCTTGAACAGCTACTTGACTCCAATACGACACTCAAACGCGATAATGCCTCATTGTCAGCCTCTAAAGATAAACTTGCCGCTGATAATCAACAGTTGCAGACCTCGATTACTGAGCTAAATAAACAACTTGAACAGACCAAACAACTCGCTGAACGTCTTCAACTCAAGAATAATGAAGAAGCATTGGCCGCCAATGAGACATGCATCAAGGAACAGACTCGTACAATACAAGAGCAAAGCGAAAAACTGCAGGCCCAGACGATGAAAATACAGAAGCAAGCCGAGAAGATTGCGGCACAGGAAGCCACTATCAGGCAGCTTAATGATGACTGTCATGAGGCACAGGAAGTTGCTGCTCAGCTTGGTGCAATAGAGAAACAACTGGCTCAATTCCGCCAAATCAAGGAACAGAAAGACGCCACTATCGCACGTCTAAAAAATGAGTTGAAACTCGCTAAGGACCAACTTACTCAGACTAATTCAGCGCGTAGCACGACAGAGGAAATAAAGCCCTCGGGAAATCGTAAAACAACTCGAGGAAACGATGGCAATCATTACAATCGTTCGTCTTATGGTGGTAATAAGACTCAAGAACGTCGTTCGCGACCTGAAACTCCTATTGAGGATATTCTCACTGACACTGATTGGCTTGTTAAACCATCGTCTAACAATAAAGATATTGACCGTCGGGGAGACCATAAACCCAAACCTGACAACGACTCCCAACTGTCTCTCTTCTGATTCCGATTTTTTCACGGCATAACGATATGTCGGTGTTCGTCTTGTTAATCCATTATCTATAAATATAATAAACATGATTAAACCTGCAGTCTTATATTCAATTTTATTGACTCTTGCCACATATACCACGGCCTCCGGGGCATCTACCGCTGTTCGGGATCTCAAACAATATATAGCGCCTGAATCCACTCCTGACGCCCCCTACAACTTTACTTATATGCCCGACGGACAGTCTTATGCGATATTGTCTGATGATGGGCACACAATCGATGTGTATGATGTCAAGACGGGCAAGAAAATTAACACAGTGTTTGATGTTGCCAATGCTCGTACTACACGCTTATCATCGATAGAGGGTTTTATGCTTTCACCCGATGCCTCCAAAATCATTGTATGGACCGATGTCGAGTATATCTACCGCCGATCGTTTACAGCTCGCTACTATGTCTATGAACAGAGAACTCGCGAATTGAAGCCGATAAGCACTACACATGAACGCACGCGTATACCTGTATTTTCGCCGGACAACCGTATGATAGCCTTTGTTGCCGATAACAATATATATGTTGCCAAGCTTGACTACGGCTCTCAGGTGCCGGTCACTACCGATGGCGTAAAAGACAAGATTATCAATGGTGCTGTAGACTGGACCTATGAAGAAGAATTTACCATGACTTCAACATTGGCATGGGCGCCGGATAACTCTACACTGTGTTATCTTAAGTTCAACGAGGCCGAGGTGCCTCTCTACTCTTTCCCCCTTTATCAAGGGACATGTGCTCCTCGGGATGAATATACCTATTATCCCGGTGTGTTCACATATAAATATCCGGTTGCGGGTGAAAAAAATTCGGTGGTGAGCCTACACAGTTATGATATTGATACACGTAAGACCAAAGATATCTCTCTCCCTGACCATAACATAGAATATATACCACGCATCAATTATGGTCCTTCGGCTCAGCAACTTATGGTCTCGACCCTCAATCGTGATCAGAATCACTTTGAAATTTATTCTGTAAACCCCAAGGCAACAACATCTCGCTCAGTATATTCGCTTGACAGCAAGGCCTGGATTTTGCCGGAGACTTACGAAAATATAACGTACCTCAACGATGGTTTTGTCATTATTGCTCCCGATAATACCGGATATGTAGGATTAAAAAAATACTCCTATGCCGGTGCGCTGATGACAACCATCTCATCGGGCAACTATGACGTTACTGCCTACTATGGTCAGGATGCTACCGGAAATCATTATTATCAGGCTGCCGCACCATCGCCCATGGACCGTACAGTATATCGCACCGGTGCCAAGAATGGAGTACAGCGTATCTCGGCCGAGACAGGAACTACATCCATGAGATTTTCTCCCGATAAAAGGTATGCGGTTAGTTCCTATTCAGATATAGACACCCCTCCTGTCTATAATCTTGTCAATGGGACCGGGCAACGTGTGCGCACCCTCGTTGATAACGTCACTTATGCCTCAACGCACAAATCCTTAATGGCCAAAACTGAATTTATAAAAATTGCGGCCAATGGGCAAGAATTAAACGCCTTTGTTGTCAAACCTCGTGACTTTGATCCGTCACATCGTTATCCGGTGTTGATGTATCAATACAGTGGCCCAGGATCTCAGTCGGTTCTAAACCGTTGGAGTGCTAATTGGATGAACTACTTTGCCAACAACGGTATTATCGTTGTATGTGCTGATGGACGCGGTACAGCCGGTCGTGGTATGGACTTCATGCAAGTGGTGTATAAAAACCTTGGCTATTATGAAACTCTCGACCAGATTGCAGCCGCACGATGGGTGGCCGGTCAGCCGTGGGCCGATGCCAAGAAAATAGCTATCTTTGGCTGGAGTTATGGCGGTTATGAGGCATTGATGGCCGGATCGGCAGAAAATAATCCTTATGCGGCTGTAGTAGCAGTGGCTCCGGTCACCGACTGGCGTTATTATGATACTGTATATGCCGAGCGCTATATGCTTACTCCTCAGCAGAATGATGATGGATATAATCAGTCAGCTCCAATCAAGCACACCGAGGGAATGACTCTCCCACTGCTCATAATGCACGGAACAGCCGATGACAACGTGCATATTCTTAATACCTATCAATATGTATCTACCCTTCAGAGCCAAGGCTCACTATGTGATATGCTCGTATTCCCCAATATGAATCATAGCATCAACCATTGTGGCTCACAAGCTGTTGTATATGGGAAGTTGTTTGATTGGCTATCCAAGACCTTCAAGGTGACAACAAATAAGTGAGTGTCAGCATAATCTTATAATGTAAATTCTGGTCCTCACCGTATTTATTACTTAAAAAAAATAACGGATTACTCACACTCCAATGCAAGAATACAATACCCAAGACGAAAAGATAGCGGCAGTTAAGGCTCTATGGCGCGAGTGGGCTATATCTATAGGCACACTCATTGCAGTCATTGCCTTTTCGACGGTATTGCCTCCCTTGGTGGTTACAATCGTGACTCTGGTGGCAGCTTGGGTCCTTAGAACATGGGCTGAGGCCAAATTTAACGATACCTCAATTATGGGGTGCCGTCGTTTTGCTGCGATTATAGCGCACTCGTTGTTTATCTCATCTATAATTATGGCGGGTATAGATATCTTGTTCCACACTCCATTGGTAGACCAATTATATGAAAAACCTCAGGTCAATACCTCAATACCGTTTGTGGCATCTTTGATTATCTTCCCGTCGGCGTTGGGGATGTCAATATTGGGTCGCATATATCATGGCCGTTCCCATTTTTGCCATGTGTGTAAAACAACCCACGGTTACAGTCCGGACGAAGGTTTTGTCGGCAACTTTTTCCATATTCAGACACGTTGTCAGCTCAACTTGATGATATATCTCTCGTTGGCAATTACTGTCATCGATGTGTTATATTATTGGTTTTATTATATTAATATAAATATCAGTCCGTCTGACCGGTTCTTCTTTGTCATCATGCCGGTGGTGCTGTATCTTGCTTCATTATTATATATATGGCGACACTACTATGCTGTGATACTTGACTTGAAAGAACAGCGCGACACTCCTACAGTCGGAGTTAAACCTACTATCATGCGGTTTTTGATTATACGCGATGATATGTTGTTGCTTGACAAGGGGGTGCACAATCTGTTGGACACTCCAGCCGAGTGTACACTTGATGTGTTGTATCCCTCGGAGCATGATGCGGTCCTGGTATTTGAACGTATGTCGGGACTTAAACCGTCGGAGTTTAAAATGAGACGGTTATATGATAACCGCACACTCTCATATCGATCTACAATACATCATTATCTGGTAGATGTTGTCGGAAACTATGGGGAGAAGATGCCCGAGGAATGGAAGTTGAAAGGGGAGTGGGCTACACTCGCCACTATTGACCGCTTGATGAAGATGCATATGTTGTCACCGGCTCTTGGTGCTGAAATATATCGCGTATATACTATTGCCATGGCATGGAAAACATACGACCGTGCGGGGCGCCGGCAATATCCCATACGTAACTACCACCCGACATTCCGCCTGCGCGATATCAGCCGTTGGGATGTCGACTATAACGACTTGTCATGGCTTGATGTGGCATCCAATAATCAAGACCGTCGACTGTGGCACATCAGACGCTTGTGGAGGCGGCTATTTAAAGTTATACCACATTCCAAACGTGTTGGATAAACAACATTTCCCCCCTTATGGAACAGACCCATAGACTGATTATAATTACTGGGCCTACCGCTACCGGTAAGACAACGCTGGGAGTGGCTCTGGCACGTCAAATTGGTGGTGAAATCATCAGCGCTGACTCTCGGCAGATATACCGTGGTATGGACCTCGGCACCGGAAAGGATCTTGAAGAATATGGTGATATCCCATATCATCTTATAGATATTGCGCCGGCCGGTTATCGCTACAACTTATTTGAATACCTGCGCGATTTTAAGGCTGTTCATGAAGACATTGTCATGAGAGGACGCCAACCTATAGTGGTTGGAGGGACCGGTCTATATGTGGAGTCGATACTTAAAGGTATCTCGTTGCCACAAGTGCCGGTCAACCCTCAGCTCAGGGCTCGTCTTGAGCAATTGTCGTTGGACGAGCTTACTGAAATGCTTGCATCGATAAAGTGCTTGCATAACACCACCGATGTTGATACGGTAAAGCGTGCTGTACGTGCGATAGAAATAGAGATTTATTATCAAGAACATCCCGAGGCAGCTCAAGCAGCTAAGCCCCATCCATTGGAAAATGCTATCGTGTTTATGGTTGACATAGACCGTGATACACGTCGCCGACGCATTGCCGAGCGACTTGACCGTCGCCTTGAGATGGGAATGGTCGATGAGGTAAGACGACTGATAGACTCGGGTGTTTTACCTGAGGATCTTGAATATTATGGACTTGAATACAAATTCTTGACTCAGTATGTTACCGGACGTCTTGGATTTCAAGAGATGCATGACAGATTACTGATTGCTATCCAGCAGTTTGCCAAACGTCAGATGACTTGGTTCAGAGGTATGGAGCGTCGAGGATTTATGTTGCATCATATACCCTATGATATTGACCCTGAAAATTTTGCCTCGCTTACACGTGAGTTGATGGAACAGGCTCTAAATTGACGGTTCCTAAATCTGATTAATCGGTAGTGACAAAAGCACGTGTGATTGACGTCGTTTTTACGTCATAGGTAAGGCGCGACTCTAACAACTCGACGATGACTTGGGTTGGTGTGAATGTCATCGCAAACACTTGGTTGAGTTCTTCATTGGACTGCAGATAATCAAACAATGCCGGTGGTAGCATGTCAAAAAGCATCACTTGGGGTAGAGGACTACCATAGCCGTTGACACCCTCAAGGTTGAGGTCTTTATCAAAGGTAATACCCGGACCATTAGATAATCTTACGTGCGAGATGTTGCCCGTGACGGTATATGATTCCACTCCATACCCCGGAAAATAGTGAGCCACAAAATTCTTGACTTTGGATGGCGTTGAATCATAGGCGTCATCATCATGTGTACTGCATGAGTTAAGCATCAGCAAGGTTAATGTTCCAACCAAAATAGCCATTACCATTCTGCCTGCCGATTCGGCAATGCCCATACGACGGGTACTGTAGCTAAGAACACTTTTTTTATCATTATTAGTCGTAGATGTTTTCATAGTACAATATCAATAAAGTCATTGGTGTCTTAATCATGTTATAACTTTTTAACCATTAATTCCGCCAAAAAGTTGTTCCTTTTCTGTGTTTTAACACATACATCTTAACGAGAACCCTCGGACACGCTTGAAAGGTGTATTTGTCAACGATTACCTTATCAATGAGGACTGCCGGTCGCAGGGGGCTCGATGGCAGGGGCTCCGTCTTCTGGCACCACCTCTGGACAGTTTGGAAATTAACGTGTTAATTATTAATTTTGTGGTCTAAAAGTAGCACTGCTTGTAAACATAAATGTAAATAAGGATTTCACGTGATAACACAAGATCAACTTAAAGAGATAATAGAACGACGCGATGCGTTAAATCGCTATCTTGATATAGATGGCAAGAAAATACAGGTCGAAGAAGAAGAGTTGCGTACCCATGTTCCTGATTTCTGGGAACATCCCAAGGAGGCACAGGTGCAGATGAAAAAAATCAAAGACCTGCAACATTGGATTAAAGGCTATGAAGATGTAGACAAGGCAGTCGAGGAAGTGGCTACCGGTTGGGACTTTATCAAAGAAGGGCTCGTGGAAGAGGCCGAGCTTGACAGCATGTATACCCAGGCCGTGGAGCTTATAGAAAACCTTGAGCTCAGAAATATGTTACGCCGCGAAGAAGATAAGCTTGGAGTTGTTCTCAAGATTAATTCAGGCGCCGGTGGCACCGAGAGTCAAGACTGGGCCTCGATGTTAATGAGAATGTACCTGCGTTGGTGTGAGAAACATGGTTATAAAACCTCGATAGCCAACTTGCTTGATGGCGATGAAGCCGGCATCAAGTCTTGTACTATAAATATTGAGGGAGACTTTGCATATGGCTACCTCAAAAGTGAAAACGGGGTTCATCGTCTGGTACGTGTTTCCCCCTATAATGCCCAGGGCAAACGCATGACCTCGTTTGCCTCGGTTTTTGTGACACCATTGGTCGATGACACTATCGAGGTTAAGGTTGACCCGGCATGTGTGTCTTGGGACACATTCCGATCGGGAGGTGCCGGTGGCCAGAATGTCAATAAAGTGGAATCGGGCGTGCGTCTGCGTTACCAGTTTACCGATCCATATACCGGAGAACAAGAAGAAATCCTGATCGAAAACACCGAGACCCGAGATCAACCCAAAAATAAAGAGAACGCCATGCGTCAACTGCGTTCAATCCTTTATGACAAAGAGTTACAGCATCGACTCCAAGAGCAGGCCAAGATTGAGGCCGGCAAAATGAAAATCGAGTGGGGAAGTCAGATACGCTCCTATGTATTTGATGACCGTAGGGTCAAGGATCACCGCACCAATCATCAGACTTCAAACGTCAATGGTGTGATGGATGGCGATATCGACGAGTTTATCAAGGCTTATCTTATGGAGTTTGCCGGTAATGAAGAGTAAATTGACAGTAGTCAAGGTCGGAGGTGCCGTAGCTGAAGACCCTCAGGCTCTTGATGAGATGCTTGACGCCTTTGTCGCTATTGAGGGTGACAAAATACTGGTACATGGCGGAGGACGCTCAGCCACAACTTTAGCCCGGCGACTGGGTATCGAAGTCAATATGATTGATGGTCGCCGTGTCACCGATAGAGCTATGCTCGAAGTGGTTATTATGACCTATGGGGGTTGGGTTAACAAGAATATTGTTGCCGCACTCCAGTCTCGAGGTGTCAATGCTCTGGGGCTTACCGGAGCCGATATGTCGATAATAAGGGCTGTCCGCCGTGCTGCCACTCCGATAGACTATGGATATGTGGGAGATGTGCGTGAGGTTAACGGCACGGCTTTAAAGAGCCTTCTTGATGTGGAAGTCACTCCCGTGGTGGCCCCTTTGAGCTATGATGGCGAGGGAGGAATACTCAATACCAATGCCGATACTATTGCCTCAGAGGTGGCTTGCGCCATGAGTCGCGAGTATGACGTGACGCTGATTTATTGTTTTGAACTGGCCGGTGTCATGCGAGACCCCGATGATGCCGATAGCCTTATCCCGGACATCACTCCCGGCTCGTATGCTGAGCTGAAAGAGCAAGGCGTTATCTCTGGTGGTATGATACCCAAGCTTGATAATGCTTTCAGCTCATTATCTCGAGGTGTCTCGCGGGTGGTAATTACCCGGGCCGACTCACTGACCGGTGGCGGTACACACATACATCTATAAACCAATTCAATATACAGATATGAAATTAAATAAGATAAGACTGATTTTAGCAACGCTGATAGCGTCTCTGTTTGGGACATCCCGTGCCACTGTTCCTGACGAGCATCGCTCGTTGACGATATATCAGATTATGGTGGCCTCGTTCCAGCACTCTCCCGACGGTGCGCCAGGTTATAAAGCCATGTGGGGTCCCGACGGACATCGCAAAAACGGCAATATCAAGGGTATTACTTCGGCGCTCGACCATATCAAGTCTCTTGGCGTCAATGCAATATGGTTGACACCTGTCTTTGATTCATCAACAGCGCTGGGTGGCGAAAAACTTCAGTCGACCGGCTATTTTACTAATAACTACTTCAAGATAGACCCACACTTTGGCACTGATGCCGATTTTCGCGAGCTTGTTGATGAGGCCCACAAAAGAGGTATGTATGTGATACTCGATGGCGTATTTGGTCACCATGGTGGCGTCACATCACCGTCACCGTCGGGTTACAAGATAGATACCACACCGTCGCCCAATGACCGTGAACCTCAGGGCAACTCCAATGTTGCCTATCCGGGTTCACTTGATTACTTCAAGGAGGTGGCAACATACTGGATAGATAAGTATAATGTTGACGGGTGGCGTCTTGACCAGGCTTATCAGGCGATGCAGGGAGGTCACAATTACTGGCGCGAGATACGTGGTGCAGTAGAGAAGTTGTGTAAAGAACGTCGTGATCGTGGCGAGCAATGGGGAACACTCGGTTATATGGTTGGGGAAGACTGGGGTGACGCCAAGGTCATCAATAAAGGTGTCTATCGTGATGGTGGTCTCACCAGCGCTTTTGATTTCCAGGGCAAAGAGCTGATTTCAGGTCCGATGCAGGATATTAAAGGCGAGGGTCTCGAAGACGGATGGAATGACGTTGTCACAATCCTTTCATCGCCTGTTTCACGTGGATATGCAACAGATACGGTTATTCCCAATTTATTTCTGACCAATCATGACGGTTACCGTCTGGCTGATCATTTTGACCCTGAGGATGAGCATTATTATGAGAAGCAAATGGCACGATTTGCCATACTTGCCGCCTATAATGGGCCTGTCACTCTATACTATGGTGATGAATATGCCGACCGTTCGGCTGAAACCGTCGGTGGGCAGAAAGATAACATAGCCCGCACCACCGGACATCTCGAGCCGCGCAACGACCGAGAAGCGGCACTAAAAGATTATCTTGCCAATGCCATGATGATACGCCGTGAGCATCCCGCTATGTGGCGTGGAATTCCCAAGTTTACGCGCACTCGTGTTGGAGAAGCCGATGTGCTTATTGTAGATAAAACCGATAAGACTACCGGAGACAGAGTGCTCATAATCTTCTCAGACCAAGATACAACAGTGCCTCTTACGGGTATGCACTTTGCAGCTGATGTAGATGCTTGGCGCCCCGAAATTATTCCAATTAAAAATAACATGTGATGAAAAATTTAAAGTTTATAGTGGTGCTTTTGATTGCAGTAATGATTGGAAGCACTCAGATAGCAGAGGCTCAGAAATCGAGCAACTTGGCTACAGTGTTGGTTCAGCAGTATAATACTCCTGAGGTGCGTAAGGATTTGCTTTCTGACGGTACTTTTTCGGATTTTAAATGTGTCAAAAACGGCAATGATGTGGTATTATCGTTTACACTTGCAGATAAAGAAATAGATCTCAACAAGATGTCAGAATCTGAAAAAAACTATTTGAAAAGTATTGTTTCGGAATCCTTTATTTCAGGATTTAAGGGTAATAGCTCTAATGCAGTCGAGGCAAAAAAGATGTTTGTCGCTGACGGTGTGCGATTTGTATTCAACTTCTATGACCAATATGGTAATCTTGTTACCGGTATTGTGGATGCCAAGGACCTGTAGCATCGGTCTTTGTCAATGATAACACGACCTCCGGACCAGCGGGTTGAATACCGTTGTTGGTCCGGAGGCCGTGTTTAGTAAAGGTATATATGAGTATCAATTGCTATATATTGATACTTGTTGTCACAGTTGGGTGTCGGGGTCAAGATTGGCGGCTTCGATATCTTTGAAGTAGCGATAGGTGCCTACCATAAGTTCGGCACAAGCGTCCTCGTCAGCGATAATGATAGCCTTGGGGTGCATCTGTAGAGCCGAGATGGTCCACATCTGGCTGATGCCGCCTTCGACGCCGTGTTTGAGGGCACGGGCTTTGTTGTGTCCGTTGACTATGAGCATAACGCTCTTGGCTGCCATGACAGTGCCGACACCGACAGTGAGGGCTGTCTTGGGCACGAGGTTGACGTCGTTGTCAAAGAAGCGTGAGTTGGCGATGATTGTATCCTGGGTGAGGGTTTTCATGCGGGTGCGGGAAGTCAGCGCCGAGCCGGGTTCGTTGAAAGCGATATGACCGTCGGGGCCTACGCCACCCATGAACAGGTCTATGCCACCGTATGATTTGATTTTCTCTTCATAGCGATGACACTCCTCAATGGGGTCCTCAGCGTTGCCGTTGAGGATGTTGACATTCTCGGGAAGGATGTCAATCTGATTGAAGAAGTTGGTCCACATGAAGGTATAATAGCTCTGCTCGTGGTCACGTGGAATACCGCAGTATTCATCCATATTAAAGGTTACAACGTGCTTGAAAGAAACCTTACCTTCTTTATTTAGTTTAATCAGGTGCTTGTACATTCCCAGCGGAGAACTGCCGGTGGGACAACCAAGGACAAATGGATGCTCGGCTGTTGGTTTAGCCTCGTTGATGCGTGAAGCCACATAGTTGGCGGCCCAACGGGACACTTCATCATAGTTTTTTTCAATAATAAGTCTCATAATCAGGTATTAATGGTTGATTATATAATTAGGTATTCAAGTAGAAGTAGTGTTGAATGACGGGAGAGTATATTGCTCGGGTTTTATGCACCTACAAAAGTACAATTTTTTTTTGAAGTTTGCCATAATGGAAAATTTATGTGGAAGCGATTGGAGTGGAGGTCATCGTTTTTTTTGTAATGAACGTGGATAATTATTATCTTTGTGCTGATAATGGCAGGCTTATTAAACATTAAAGTATTGTCATGCGTTAAAATTATTGACATAAAACACTTACCATGGATAGTATATTAACACGATTATTGGAGTTGCCTCTGTTTCATGGGGTGTCCAATGAACGTATCTCCGAAATAGTCGGTCATATCAAATTAAACTTTCTGAAGTATCCCGAGGGAGCGACAATAATCAATGCCGGTACGCCCTGTAACCACATCCAATTTATACTTAACGGACAGGTGAGGTCGACCATCGAGAATAGTGACGGACGTTTCAGTGTGTCCCAGACATTGACAGGCCCCGATGTTGTTGCGCCCGACTGTCTGTTTGGACTCAAGACGTGTTATCCATGTACGGTCAAGGCCCAGACTACAGTCAATATTCTCTCAATTTCCAAGGCTGATTATCTGGAAATTCTCAAGAGAGACTCGGTATTCATGATAAACTATCTAAACCTCTTGTCGATGAACGCCCAAAAAGCGGTGCAGGGCATATTGGCGTTGACGACAGGCTCGATTGAGGAGCGTGTCGCTTTATGGCTCATATCGTTGTCCCAGTCCCGTGGCCGGGATATCACATTGACATGTCGTCGCCGCGACATGTATGCCTTCTTCGGGTTACAACGGTCGGCCTTCTTCGCAAGCCTTGAGAAGATGAAAGAAACCGGTTTGATAGACTATACAGCCAATGAGATTAAGGTCATCAATCGTCGTGGCCTGGTTACTCTGATTGCTGGGTAGGAAGGTATTAAAAAAGGACGAGCTAAGTGTTGTTTTGTGTAAACATGTTGTAAAGCATGTTTTTTTGTGCTTGGAGTGCAAAAAAAAGCGTTATCTTTGTGGTTAAATATAGATATTTGATATCAGTCATCGTTTGCCGATGTGAGGCGAGTGGTGATTGTTGAGAATGTATTGAAAATCATATCATAACTTGCTAAATAACAAATATATAACCATGAAACCATACGTTATAGGAATTGACCTCGGTGGTACCAACACGGTGTTTGGTATTGTCGATGCTCGTGGCGTAGTTATCGCCTCATCGTCTATCAAAACAGCCAAGCATGCCAACTTTGACGACTATGTTGACGAACTTTATACCGAGCTCACACGCCTCATAGAAGCCAACGATGCCAAGGATAAAATACATGGTATCGGTATCGGAGCCCCAAATGCCAACTATTATACCGGTAAAATCGAGGATGCTGTTAATCTACCATGGGAGACCCCTATCGACCTGGCCGGTAAGATCAGTGATAAATTCGGTCTCCCGGTTAATGTCACCAATGATGCCAATGCGGCAGCTATCGGAGAGATGACATATGGCGTTGCTCGTGGACTCAAGGATTTTATTATGATTACCCTTGGTACCGGTGTTGGCTCGGGTATCGTGATTAACGGCCAGTTGGTATATGGTCATGACGGATTTGCCGGTGAGCTTGGACACGTCACCATGAAACGTAACAACGGCCGTCTGTGTGGATGTGGCCGTACAGGATGTCTCGAGGCTTATTGCTCGGCAACCGGCGTTGCACGCACTGCCCGCGAGTTCCTCGAGATACGTAAAGAGCCTTCATTACTGCGTAATCTCCCTATTGACGAGATTACCTCCAAGGACGTTTATGACGCAGCCGTATCGGGCGATGCCCTTGCCAAAGAAGTGTTTGACTATACGGGTGAAATCCTTGGACAAGCCTTTGCCGACATGACAGTATTCTCGTCGCCCCAAGCTTTTATCCTCTTTGGTGGCCTTGCCAAGAGTGGAGAATTGCTGATGCGTCCCCTGCGTGCCTCGATGGACCGCAACATGATGTCAATATTCAAGGGCAAGCCCAAAATTCTGCTCAGCGAGCTCAAAGAAGCCGATGCCGCCATCCTCGGTGCCTCAGCCCTCGGCTGGGAAGTAAAACCCTTGGCGACTACAGTGTCACAGGCGTGATATTAGATACATAATCCCATAAACAAGGGCGATAACCGTCACCGTATAACAGGCTGAAGGTTGTCGCCCTTAAAGATATTACATAAAAGGCTTATAAATTGAGTTGTTAATATCGGATACCTACATAGTGCCTCAATCGATTAGAAACTTGTCTCTGCGGCGCCACATGGAGTAGGGACGGCGGCTGGAGAGGTAGGATAGGTCATCGCCGTGGGTATAGGCTTCGCGCTCAAATGAGATTTTATGATAGGCCGCGAAGGTGTCAAAGCGTGTTTGAAATAGTCTTATTATCCACTCTATGATATATAGGAGATAAAAGAATATTATACCGGTCTCGAGCATCTGACGGGTATGTATTGACTCGTGGTTAATCAATTGGGGTGATAATAGGCATCCACGTTTGACAAACAATATTCCGAACAGGTTGATGGCCACATAGCGACGGCCAAGTGGTAATATGTTATTCCGGATTATTTTCAAGGAACTTCTATAAATTAAATATTTGCATATCAGAGAAATAATTCGTATCTTTGTGTAAAAATTATAAGATATGAAGAAGACAACATCTTACCGTAGGAATCAGCAAAACACCAGTCTGTTTGAGCAGGAATCGACAGTGCAATCGCTTTCAGAAATGGGCAATCCTCTTGAATTCATAAGCGGCATAGTCGATTTCGAGCTGTTTCGCCCCACGCTTGAGGCGCATCTTCTCAACGAGGAACGCAAAAGCAATGCCGGTCGACGACCGATAGACCCGGTGCTGATGTTTAAGGTGATGTTTCTCCAGAGGCTTTATGGTCTCAGTGACGAAAAGGCTGAATACCAGATTAAAGACCGTACGAGTTTCAGAGAATTTTTAGGCATATTGACGGTCACGGACGTTCCCGATGCCCGCACGATATGGAAATACCGGGAGACCCTGAGTAATAGCGGCGGCTATGACGCCATGTTCAGGGACTTTTACAATCATCTAGCAACACTGGGTCTTATAGTTCACGAGGGCAAGATGATAGACGCAAGTTTCGTTGTCTCCCCCCGCCAGCGCAACACCCGGGAAGAAAACACCGCCATAAAGGATGGCAAAGGGGACGAGCTTTGGGCAGACAAGCCCAACAAGAAGCGCCACAAGGATACTGACGCGAGATGGACCAAGAAGCGTGACGAAACATTCTACGGCTACAAAAATCACGCCAAGGTATGCGTAAAGACCAAACTTATAACAGGATACGACACCACAGACGCATCGGTGCATGATTCAAGGAGAGCCTCGGAGCTTGTTGACGACAACGATGCCGAGGGCGAGACATTCTGGCTGGATGCCGGATATGTCGGCACGGAGGATGGGTTTGTCGAGAAAAATGTGATTCCGCTCATATGTGAGAAAGGGTACCGCAACCATCCTCTCACAGATGAGCAGAAGGCTTCCAACAGAGACAAGTCAAAAATCAGGAGCAGGGTCGAGCATGTATTCGGTTTCATCGAGCGCTCGATGGGCGGACTGGTGTTCCGCGGTGTTGGAATGATCCGGGCAAAAGCCTGCGTGGCTCTCACAAATCTCACGTACAACATCGCCCGTTTCGCACAGATTTTCAGGTATCACCCTGATTGGATAAAAGCCTGACAAGAACGACTCGAAATTCGTATTTGTCTTTATATCAATCGCTTACCCACCCTCCAAAAAACACAAAAAATGACATAAAAATATTTTGAAATATCATACCAAATCATTAATTTTGCAACTGACAAAGGCTGACAGGCGAGGCTTAATGAGGTTCTGTCTCGATGCGCCAGTCTGAAAAATCAAATAATAGAACCTCCCTTCATAAAGTAGGATGGAAGTATTTTATCCCTATGATAAACAAAAACCATGCCAGGGTATCAACGCTCATTGGCCCGGCATCGGTATTGGTGGATAAAAATAGAGGCAACATCGTTACCCCTGATTGAGAGGGTGGACGATGTTGCCATAATCAATCTGACAACTTTATTGTGATGAGCTAAAACTACTGTTTGGGTTTGATTGATATTGCGTAGCCACCACCGGGCTCTTATAATCCGATTCAGAATGGGGAGTCCCAAGTCGAGCGGTCCATGGTGCGGTAAGAGATAGCCTCGGCGATATGTGGCATGAGTATGTTTTCAGAATCGGCGAGGTCGGCAATGGTGCGTGCCACTCTGAGGATGCGGTCATAGGCTCGCGCCGACATGTCATATTTTTCCATTGCGGACCTTAGTACAGCCATTGATTGTTCATCCAGTTTACAGTATTTTCTAATAAGCTTCGATGACATTGATGCATTGTTATTGACCGATGGCTCGTCTTTGAAACGTTTGATCTGTTTCATTCGGGCTGCAATGACACGTTGGCGAATGTCGGCACTTGACTCGGCAGGAGGGGCCTCGGAGCTGAGATCGTCAAAGTCGACCGGCAATATTTCACAATGTATGTCTATGCGGTCGAGCAATGGACCTGAGATACGGTTTTTATAGCGTGCTACAGCCGATGGAGAACATGTGCACTGTCGTGTGGGATGGTTGTAATAGCCGCATGGACAAGGGTTCATTGATGCCACGAGCATAAAATGCGCCGGATAATCTACCGAGTATTTTACACGAGACACGTTTATATGATGGTCCTCAAGTGGTTGACGTAGGACTTCAAGCACCGAGCGAGGGAATTCAGGAAATTCATCCAGGAAGAGCACGCCGTTGTGGGCAAGTGATATTTCGCCCGGCATTGGCGATGTGCCACCGCCAACAAGAGCTGCGGGAGAGATTGTGTGGTGAGGCGCACGGAAGGGACGTGAGGTCATCAGTCGGGCTTGGGATCCTAATTTGCCGGCTACTGAATGTATCTTGGTGGTCTCGAGTGCTTCCTCCAAGGTCAACGGTGGCATTATTGACGGTAATCGACGTGCAATCATGGACTTTCCGGCTCCGGGAGGTCCCGACATGAGAATATTATGTCCACCGGCGGCAGCAACTTCAAGTGCACGTTTGACATTTTCTTGACCTCTGACATCGGCCATGTCGTCACTGAAAACCTCGACACTGTCATAAAATTCACGTCTGGTGTCCACTACGGTAGGTTGGATCTCAATACTACCCTCGAGATATGCGATGACCTCTTGGATTGAGCCGACACCAATAACCTTGAGATTGTTGACAACAGCCGCTTCACGGGCGTTGTCGCGAGGTACTATCATGGCGTCAAAGTCTCCGGCTCGTGCTGCAATCGCCATTGGCAATATTCCTTTTACGGGCTTTATTGTGCCATCAAGCGATAACTCGCCCATTATGAAGAAACGGTGAAGCAATGGGGCCTGAATGTTTCCTGAAGCAGCAAGTATAGCAAGGGCTATCGGCAGGTCGTATGAGGCACCTTCCTTGCGCACATCAGCTGGAGCAAGATTAACAACAACTTGTTCACGCGGGAATTTATATCCGTTCTCGGTAACTGCCGACCGTATACGGTCAGTAGACTCCTTGATGGCGGTATCGGGGAGCCCCACGAGCGAGAACATGATGCCACGGCTTACTGACACCTCAATTGTTATGATGATAGCATCGACACCCTGCAGAGCACCGGCGTAGGTTTTGACAAGCAATGTGTTTTTATTGGATTGGTTAGTAACGTGTTTTTACATGATGCATCATGATAGACCAATATGTCTGGACCTGTCATGATGCATCATTGTGGTGTTTTATCTTACGGCGATAACTTCAATCTCGACGAGAACATTCTTGGGAAGAGTGCGGACAGCTACCGCCGAACGTGCGGGATAGGGCTCGGTGAATACTCGGCCATATACCTCGTTCATGGCTGCAAAGTCACCCATGTCGGCGAGGAAAACAGTGGTTTTGACCACGTTATCCACGCTTAGGCCTGCCTCAGTGAGGATTGCCTGAACATTTTTGAGAGACTGTTCGGTCTGAGCGGTTATGCCCTCAGGTATTTCGCCGGTGGCGGGGTTCAAGGGTATTTGGCCTGAGGCATAGACAAATGTACCGGTGTCAATGGCTTGGCTATAGGGGCCGATGGCGCCGGGAGCGGCTGTCGTTGCGATTACTTTCTTCATATTAATAGGTGTTTTAGATTGTTAATGAATGGGTTTATTTTGTTATAGGGTGGTTGTCCCTGATTTTAAATTTAACGTGGTCGACAGTGTGGATGGTATCGAGAGCGATTTCTTCAGGGGTGATTTCAAGGTCTCCGATAAGGCGGTCTGATGTGACGCCGGCTATTGCGTCGCTTATTTTATCAGACAATTCGATGACACCCTTGAAGTTCTTGTCAAAACCGGCGATAAAACCGTCACGACCGAGATTGTCCAACTGCTTATATACATATTTTACTGTCAACCTGGAGATATCCATTGCCGGTTGCAGTCCATAGATTTCATTCTTGGCATCAATGATGGTGGTATTAAGCACCCCCGAGCGTATCAGACGGTCACATACATCAGATGTCAGCTGGGACGGTAATGAATATGCTATCGAAATCCCCAATTCTGTAGGGGCGCTCAGTCCTTCTTTAAATCTCTTGACAACGACCGAGCATACAGCCAATGCCACACATCTTCTGTAGTGTGCCGAAATGCTGTCAATGTCATTTTGGAACGAGAACCGCGATATATTCTGTGATGCATAGCATAAGAGTGCTCCTGATAAGGTGATAACCCATGTGAGTTGTAGCCATATCAAGAGTAGTGGTATTAAGGCGAAGCTACCATATATTGCGTTGTATCGTGTGACGTACAATTGGCCTGATACAAATAGCCATTGAAGAATTAAAAATCCGGTTCCGGCAATAACTCCGGCTATCAGGGCATTGGATTTTTTAACTTTGGTATTTGGGATGAGGATGTATACCCCGGCAAAGAATAGCCACGTGAATATCCATGAAGCTCCCTCCAATAATGCTGTTGTCAGGGGTGTTATGAATTCCCAGTCAAGTAGCGTGGGCAATGTCGATGATACAAATATTGTCAGTCCACTACCACATATCATCAGCACCGGGAGTATCAGTAATATGGCGGTGTAGTCGGTAAGTTTGCGCCATATCGAACGACCATGTCTTACATTCCAGATGCGGTTAAACGAGTCCTCGACATTAATCAGCAGGGATATTACGGTGTACAACAGGAAGGCGATGCCTACACCGACAAAGAGGCCTTCGCTCGTCTGACTCAGATAAGAGTCTACATATGTCATCGCATGGGAGAGAGCTTCTTGTTGGGCCGGTACCAGACCATATAATTCATTTTTGATAATATCCTGAAACCCAAAGCCACGTCCTATTGCAAACAGAAGAGCCAAAGCCGGAACAATAGCCAGCATCGTTCTGAAAGCCATGGCACAGGCGCGTGACTGTATATCGGTATTGAGGAATGAACGGATAGAGAGGTTTAGTGTCTTGCATATATTAACCCACCATATATCTCGCGTGTCGCGCCAAACATCTTCGCTGACATATTGCCATCCCGACAAGACTCGCGTCTTAATGAATAGGATGTGTGTCTTAAATTTGTTAAGAGATGATTGGTTGGACATGAAGTTTAGGGATGGAATATAAATTGAGTTATGGACTTAATTGAGGACTGAAAGATGATAGGGCGGATGCCGTAAAATGCTATATGTTTTATAGGTATGATTTACTATAACATTGGTTGGAGGTTAATGGTTTATCATTGGGCCTTGATACCAGCAAAAGCGTTGGCAACCATTGTCTCGGGAGACTCATCAGGTGAGTCTTGAGGCTGAGACGGTTGAGGCGTGTCTTGTACGGGAGAGGGAGTCACTGGCGTGGGAGTGACAGCCGAGGGAGTGACAGCTGGGGGAGTCGGTTCTACTTGTTTGGACATCAATGCCATCTCGTTCAGTGTTATACTGACCTCGGTTTTAGGGACAGGTGAGGAATGAGGTGATGGGGGGTCATTATCTTTGTCCGTCTTGGTTTGCTTTTTGGATGAGTGCTTGGTCTTGCGTGCTTTAGAAACAATAGGCTGGGGACTTGTTGTCAGGGCTAATTGTCTTTCACCCTGGGCCTGAGGGGTGTCTGTCGGCTTATTGCGCCCGGGCAACATCTGGGCGATGGCCGGTACTCGTCCTACGCTATGATAATATTTTACCCAATAGCTCTCGTCGAGCGAGCTCTCAATTACACCTCTCGATGATGCCGAGTGTATCATGCGGTTGTTGCCGATGTACATTCCTACATGGGCAACTTTGCCACCCGATTTGGCGCTACTGAAGAATACCAGGTCGCCTATCAAGAGTTTGTCAGGCTCCAGTTTGTTGCAGTATTCTTGCATGTTATAAGAAGTGCGTGGCAATTTTACACCTACAGCGTCACGATATACTTCAAGAACAAATCCTGAGCAGTCAGCACCCTCCTTGGTATTTCCGCCCCACTTGTAAGGAGTGCCTATCCATTTTCGTGCAGTCGAGACAAGATCCTTCTGGTACTTTTCGGTAGGCTTTTCACCACTATGACCATGCATGGGGCCTACTATAGGCTTGGTCCCATGAGTAGGGTGTTGTCCGGTGGCGGGCTTGGCAGTTGTCTTTTTGCTCGAACCGCAAGACCCGAGTCCCAATGTCAGAGACACCATCACAGCACCAAGCATATATCGTGATAAGAGCAAGTGAAGTTTCATATCGCCAAAATTAATCAAATTTGTCGGAATTATCAATAATATGGACTTGTAAAGTATTATTTTAACTTATAGTTCTAAGTCGCCTGACCCTTATTGCCGGTCTAATTGGCGTTATTGACATTGTCTCCATCCCGCGTTCAATTCTTGGATGGTGTTTGTTCATGTCAAGATTTATGATTAACTTTGAGGTTGATAAGGCTTATATCAACGCTCTATTAGTTAAAACAGATGGTAACATCACCGGCCAATCGGTTATATGGGGAAAGTGCTTATATGATGTATTTGTCTGATTTGCTGATAGATTAAGTGTGTTTGCTATTGACGGATTTTAACTTTTATCGATTATAACTTAACCATTTAATAATTCATTTTAAATTCATGAAACACAAAATGTTATTGGGTGGTATGGCCGCAGCAATCGCTGTGTGCTCAATGCCATCTTTTGGTCGCACAGCGGCCACTCGTCCTGCCGACAATGAAGTAATACTTCATGCCTGGACATGGTCTTTTGATACAATCGCGGCCAACATGCCACTTATAGCTAAGTCGGGCTATGATTATGTACAAACATCACCGGCCCAGGCCTGCTATGTTGGAGATGGCGGAGGACGAGCGCTGTTTAGTAAACCGGGTGACTCGATTATGGGTAAATGGTATTATTACTATCAACCTACCGATTGGACTATCGGAAATTATATGCTTGGTAACCGAGATTCCTTCAAGGCTATGTGTGACAGTGCCTACAAATATGGAGTCAAGGTAATTGTCGATGTTCTTCCCAATCATACAGCCATTGACCACCATGCAGTGCTTCCCGGTCTGGATCACGCAGTGGGTGGACATGACAAACTATATCATGCCAACGGTTTTACCGAAATCAAGGACTATAACGATCGTCTTCAATGTACTACCGGTCAGATGGGAGGGCTCCCCGATGTTAATACTGAGAATCCTGATTTTCAGTATTATTATCTGCAGTATGTAAATGATTTGATCAATCTGGGAGCTCGAGGATTCAGATATGATACAGCCAAGCATATAGGTCTTCCTTCCGATCCACTGGATGCCAAGTCCAAGAAAAATAACTTCTGGGCTGTAGCAACAGGTAAGGAAGGAGCCCATGGACTGTCGATGCTTATGCCTGACAGTATCTACATATATGGAGAGGTCCTTCAGGATAAAAATACCAAGGAGACCGAGTATGCCGAATATTTTGATCAGACTGCCAGTTCTTATGGTCATGCCCTGCGTGAGGCTCTTGCCTCAGGCGATGCCAAGAACCATGATATCATCAACTGGCATCACCCCGTGGCCCCCGAGCACCTGGTATCTTGGGTTGAGAGCCATGACACATACTGCAATGCCCACGAGAGTGCAGGCCTTACAGATGATCAGATAAGGGCCGGCTGGGTGATACTCGCTTCGCGCCAAGGTGGAAGACCTCTATTCTATAGTCGACCCGCAGGTTCTACACGCGAGAACTATTGGGGCAATAACCGTATAGGTGCCCGTGGCAATGATGAGTTCTTTCATCCTGAGGTCGTTGCCGTCAACTATTTCAGGGACAAAATGTCAGGACTTCCCGAATCCATTACTGTGTCTGACAAGGGCGACTTGGTACAGGTCGGCCGTGGTAACAAGGGCGCTTCACTTGTAAATATTTCGAACAAGAAAGTTAAGGCCAAAATGTCAACTGCTCTCCCTGATGGAGTCTATACTGACGGTGTGCACGGCACAATTTTTAAAGTAAAAAATGGTACACTTACCGGTAATGTAGCTCCTCTCACTTCATATATTCTATATGCTTCGGATGTCAAGTAAATAACCTCCTTGATTAAATATTAAAATCGCGTCATGATTATAATCAATGGCGCGATTTTTTTAATATTATTGAGGGGGGGTAATTGTCGGGATGGGGGGCTGCCATTACTCGATATAACTATTGTCTTTCATTTCCTGATACTCATTCCATTCTGAATCGTTTTCACAGTATATGGAGAGTGGTAAAACCGGCAAGTCTGTCAAGGCTTCATTGAGCTTGCGTCCAAAGATATTGGTACTCAGTGTATAAAAAATCCAGTCGCGACGTCCATCTCCGGTGTATATGCCGGTAAGAACAGCCACAGGATCCTTGTCAAAGACTTCGGTGAGGCGATCGGTCACTGTTTCCATCATCATCGATGTCTCTACGTCCGGCATGCCGTGGGTTGCATTTCCGTCATATTCCCACGACACCTCGACACGCACGTTAAAGCGGGGATTGTCACGAAATTTATTAATGTCTTCACGTCCGGTGACTATCACCGTCTTTCCCGACTCACTGACAGTCGGGCATGTCCACCATTCTCCTTTCATAAAATAAAATTTGTTTGTCACAAAAATAAACAAAATCTTTACATTCTACAAAAAAGATATTCGGCTACTACAAAAAAATCAATATTTTTGCATTTCAATAACAACCTTAATGATGTAAATATGCGTTATCCACTATTATTTATAAGTATACTGTTTTATGTATCAGGATATGCTTATGAAATGCTCAGTGATACTATTCCCAATAGTTTGGTCTATCCCAATACTGTCCATACTTATAAAGTTTCGATACCTGAGGGGTATGACGGTAACACGCCGGCTTGTCTCTATGTCGGTCTGGACGGACCTTTATATCATGCTCCGGATGTCATAGACTCTCTAATAAAAGCAGGAGACATGCCTATAACTATAGGGGTATACTTTCAGCCGGGGGAGGTCAAGGATATGTATGGCAAAACAGTACGTTATAATCGCTCCAATGAATATGACGCCATTGACGGACGGCTTGCTCGATTTATAGAGACCGAACTTTTGCCAGCCGCCTCAAGACTTACCACTGCTGACGGACGACGGGTATGTATCAGTGATAATCCCGACTGTCGTGCTATTTCCGGAGCCAGTTCGGGAGGCATAGGCTCGTTTGTTGTTGCATGGCAACGACCTGACTTGTTCCGGCGTGTGTTTACCACGTGCGGTACCTATGTATCGATGAGAGGAGGCGATTTATTGCCTGCTATTGTTCGCAAAACCGAGCCATTGCCACTGAGAATGTTTATTCATGATGGTAGTAAGGATGCTTGGAATCCATTGTTTGGTCATTGGTTTGAGCAAAATCAGTTGTTGGCGTCGTCGCTTAAGTTTGCCGGATATGATATAGACTGCCGATGGGATGATACCGGACATTCGATAATACCGGGTACCAGGTTGTTCCCCGATGTCATGAAATGGTTGTGGCGTGATTATCCCCGGTCGCTCACACCCGGTAATACAGCCAATAATTTTATTACTCCGTTACTCGAGGGTGAGACCGGTTGGCAACTTGACACCACGACCGTTGTAATTCCGGCTCAGACGACTGTCGTTTATCCTGACAGTTCGTATATAGTGAAAGTGTTGCCGGGTAGTCAGTGGCTACAGACAGCCAATATTGATACGCCTCATATATGGCAGAATACTTACCTGCTTCATGATATGACGTTTACTGACCCGGGCGTTGTGGGTATGGCTTTTGACTATGATGGCAACCTGTACGTGGCGACTTCGATGGGTATACAGATTGCCGACCAAAATGGCCGCGTGCGTGCCATACTGAGGTATCCATTCCACGCGACGCCGGTGGCATTTCAATTCAATGATAACACTCTATATATTCAACTTGAAGACAAGGTGTATAGTCGTTCAATAAAAGCTACAGCAGCGCCATTGCACAAAAAAATCAATGTGAAATCCCAGGGACCATCATGAGCCGAGATTACCCGGCTTCCTGTATTAAGAGCCTGGCCGAGGCGGTGGTAACATCATGAGATATTGAATACCTTGGACATCGGGTCAATTGCCGAGAATAGAGTCTGGTCGGGGGTGACAGGTACTACCGAGATGTAATTTTTAGAAAGCCAATACTCATCGGTGTCTATGGCATTTGGCTCTTCATTGATAAATCGGCCTGTGAGCCAATAGAATGGCTTGCCCTGAGGATCAAGATAGCGCTCATATTGTTCACTCCAGTGGCCTATGGCAGCGCGGCAGACGCGTGCGCCCTCGGGGACAACTTTGGCCGGAATATTGATATTTAGACATTGGTGAGTCGTCAATGGATTGGTCACAACGCGAGTCGCCAACTCCTTGACCAACTCTGACGAGAGAGAGAAGTCAGCCGCTAACGAGTGATGAAGCAATGAAAATCCCACCGAACATATGCCCTCGGTGCAACCCTCGATTACAGCTCCCATTGTGCCTGAATATGTAATGGCATTCCCCGAGTTGGAGCCATGGTTTATTCCTGAAAACAAGAAGTCGGGTTTGCGTGAGACAATCGAGTGCAACCCGAGTTTTACGCAGTCGACCGGCGTACCGGTAACCGAAAATACACGCACACCATTATAATCCTCATGCTCGTTGATGCGCAACGGTTTGTTAACCGATAATGCTGATGATTGACCTGACTGAGGTTGGGCCGGAGCAACAACAATCACTTCGCCAAGGTCTTTAACGGCATCTACCATGGCCTTAAGACCGGGAGCTCTGACACCGTCATCATTAGTTACTAATATCAGGGGGCGGATAGATTTGCTATAATCATTCATAATATATGCCATAACTATTAATTGTTAATATATCTGTAGATACAAGCCTAAACAGAAGGCAAATTTAAGATTTTTTCAAATAGTTATCAACACTTTTGGTTACTTTTCAACATTGTGGAACATTTGTGGAACATTTTCTTGATTTTTTGAAGGTTTTTGGTTTCCTTTGCAGTGTAAGAATCGTGTATCACGAGACGTGTTAATTCTAAGGATAGCGATTTTTGAAGTAGTCTTGTGGACATGGCTCTGATTAGGGCTGAAAACACATGGTTGAGTTTTCAGCTCGTTGATGTGGAACATTCCAATGTGCCCCATGTCAAGCGTTACCAAGATTAAAACAACTCGCAAAATGGGTAAAATAATTGCAATAGCCAACCAAAAAGGCGGTGTAGGTAAGACTACTACCACTATTAATCTTGCTGCCTCTCTTGCCGTCAACAAAAAACGAGTATTAATTATCGATGCCGACCCTCAGGCCAACGCTACCTCGGGATATGGTATAGACCCGGCCTCAATGGTATCATCGATTTATGAGTGTCTCGTCGACGGGTATCCTCTGGCAGGCTCTCAAGTCAAGACATGTATAGAGGGTCTTGACCTTATAGGTTCGCGTATAGATCTTGCCGGTGCCGAGCTCGAGCTTATCAATCGTCCTGACCGAGAGAAAGTGCTCAGAAATCTGCTTGAGCCGATTAAGAACGAGTATGACTACATACTTATTGACTGTTCACCGTCGTTGGGACTCATCACAGTCAATGCTTTGACTGCCGCTGATTCGGTAATCATTCCGGTACAGGCTGAATACTTTGCTCTCGAAGGCATCACCAAGTTGCTCAACACCATACGTATCATTAAGTCACGTCTTCATCCCGCTCTCGAGATTGAAGGTTTTCTGTTGACAATGTATGACTCTCGTCTCAAGCTCGCCAATCAAATATATGACGAACTGAAAAATCATTTTGCCGATATGATATTTGATACCGTGATACCACGTAATATCAAACTCAGCGAGGCCCCATCCCACGGACTTCCCGTGTTGCTGTATGACTCTGAAAGCCGAGGTGCGACATCGCATATTGCCCTGGCAAAAGAAATCATCAAAAAACATTCCCAGAAAAAATAATTTGACGAACTGATATAATCTTATGAAAAGGTTTTAATCAGCTCTGTTTAATATTTCCAAAAGTAAAATCAATTCAAAATCATGTCAATCAAACGCAATGCCCTCGGTCGAGGCCTCGACTCCCTCATCTCTATGGATGACGTACCCGCCCGTGGATCGACAGCGATCAATGATGTTCTTCTTGAACAGATAAAGCCCAACCCCGACCAACCACGCACAACGTTTGACGAGGACGCGCTCGACGAGTTGGCAACGTCGATAAAAGAGCTTGGCATCATTCAACCTCTGTCATTACGTAAAACAGGACCCGACTCATATCAGATAATAGCCGGTGAGCGTCGTTACCGTGCCGCTATGCGTGCCGGCCTTACTCGTGTCCCTGCCTATATACGCACAGCCAACGAGGCCGAACTCACCGAGATGGCTCTTATTGAGAATATCCAACGTGAAGACCTTAATGCCATTGAGATTGCACTTACATTTAAAAAACTTATTGACCAGTATAATCTTACCCAAGAACGTTTGTCAGAGCGTATAGGTAAGAAGCGTGCCACCATAGCCAACTTCCTGAGACTTCTGAGGCTTCCTGCCGAGGTTCAACTCGGACTACGTGACAAACGCGTCGATATGGGACATGCACGTGCCCTTCTTACGATTGATAAACCGGCCCTGCAACTCAAGCTGTACAATGAGATACTCAAACAAGACCTTTCAGTAAGACGTGTCGAAGAACTGGCCAGAGCTTATCAAAACGGTGAGACTGAAAAAAAAGCTACCGCCAAGCCTTCAGCTTCCAAATACTCGTCGGGGGACTTTGATATACTGAAAAAACATCTTTCGGTGACATTCAACACGCCGGTTAAATTTACATGCAACGCCTCCGGTAAAGGAAATATCACTTTCCCGTTCAAGAACGACGAAGAACTCGAGAAACTGCTGTCGATATTTGACGCTCTCAACAAAGGATGAAATTCATCGGCCGATACATATTACAAGCCTTGCAGTCATTACCTGTCTCACGACAAGTGATGACATTGCTTGTTATAATGATACTCGATATCAATGCTCATGGCACAATCAGGACAGACTCGACGTCTGTCGACACTATCCCGGCCACTATCGGGGTGAAAGTAGACCTTGAACCCGATGATGTCGTTGTCATAGTCGGTGACTCGGCATCAATGACCGTCACCACCTCTCAAACAGTCCAGGGTCCTCCGGTTGTTGGAGCCAATGACTCTCTTGCTAATAAAGCATTTGACGGATATGACATATGGATTGAACGTAAAACCAAGTTCAACCCGTCTCCCACGCGAGCCGTGTGGCTCTCGGCGTTATTCCCCGGCCTGGGTCAAATTTATAACCGACGTTACTGGAAGTTGCCTATAGTCGTCGGTGGCTTTATGGGCCTGGGGTATGCAACCTCGTGGAATAACAATATGCTCAATGACTATCAGCGGGCCTATAGAGATATTATGGACTCTGACCCGTCGACCAATTCTTATATGGATTTTTTCCCTCCAACGACATCCGAGGCCGATCTTGACAAGACTTGGCTTACCAATCTGCTAAAGTCACGTAAAGACTTCTATCGTCGCAATCGCGACCTTTGTATCATTGGCATGGTGGGTGTATACTTATTGGCGATGGTGGATGCGTATGTCGATGCCTCACTGAGCCACTTTGATATATCCCCCGACTTGTCCATGGATGTCACCCCGGCGCTTATTCCTGACGCGCGTTCTTCGCTCCCGGGTATAGGTCTCAGCTGGGCTTTCAATTTTTAGAAAATATTAAACTGACAATATGCTATCCTCAATCCTCGGTCCTACAACCCTAATATCAACAATCAACGAGCTCTTATAGTGCTCCTCTCCCACTTACAACGCTTTATGAAAATATCACTGAGAAAAATCATTACCTCGTCTCTACTCGTCGGCAGTGTATTTATTGCCACGGCCGCCAAGCTCCCAAACAATGTTACCGCTATAGCAGCTGACACCACTCTCACGTCAATCGTTATTGCGCCTGAGAGCTTTGAGACCGACACCCACGAGTTGATGAAAAACTGGTATCTAACCAACTATGCTACACTCGACAAGGGCAGTAGACGCAATACCAATGTCTCTTATTCCGATCAGGACTATATCGACTGCTTGCAGTCGCTCAACAATGTTATAGAAATGCCCTATAACAAACCGGTCAGGGCGTTTATTGACATGTACGTCGAGCGTAAAAAGTCATTGGTTGAGGCCATGTTAGGTATGAGTATCTATTATATGCCTATATTTGAACAGGCTCTTGAGAAATACCAGATGCCTCTTGAACTGAAATATCTTCCGGTGATAGAATCGGCTCTCAATCCCAACGCAGTCTCTCGTGCCGGTGCTACAGGACTGTGGCAGTTCATGCTCGGCACAGCCCGTGGCGAAGGCCTTGAGGTCAGTACGCTCGTCGACATGAGGCGAGACCCTTATACATCATCGGATGCCGCTGCTCGTTACCTCAAAAAACTCTATAACACCTATGATGATTGGTCGCTGGCAATCGCCGCATATAACTGTGGCCCGGGCAACGTCAACAAGGCCATACGCCGTGCCGGGGGGGGTAAAAAAGATTTCTGGCAGATATACCCATTTCTTCCCACCGAGACCCGTGGATATGTCCCGGCTTTTATCGCCGCCAATTATGCCATGAACTTCTATGACCGACATGGTATCTCGCCGGCTCTTGCTTCCAAGCCCATCATCACCGACTCTATACATGTGTCACGACGAGTCCACTTCAAGCAGATCTCAGATGTCATGGGTATCCCCATGGACGAGCTGCGTATCCTCAATCCCCAATATAGACAAGATGTAATCCCCGGCGATGTAAATAAACAATATCCGCTTGTGTTGCCTAATCTACAGGTCTATTCCTATTTAGCCAACGAAGATTCTATTGTCAATCACAATGCCGAGTTATACGCTCCCCGCACTTCAGTCGAGCCATCATCGGGATATGCTTCGGTCGAGCCTCAGGGTGATGGCGAGTATGTATCCAAGCTTGTCGTGAAATATCACAAAGTGCGTCGTGGCGAGACTCTTGCTTCTATTGCATCTAAATATGGTGTAAGCCAGAGCTCAATAAAAAAATCCAACAAAATATCCAAACGCCCGCGCCGAGGTCAGACTCTGAAAATCAACACCTATAAACGCCAGTGGGTCCCGGCTGCCAAGCCCTCGGATACTGATGAAGCCTCTCAATCGTCGGCGGCCGATGGACAGAACAAAACGGTGGCATGTAACGACTCGACTGTTGATTTAAATCCCGACAAACAAGTGGCCCGGGCTATGCAATCAACTCCTGATGTTGTCGATAACAACAGAAAAGACGGTAATGATACCGATGTCGCTAAAAACAACAAAACTGCCAAGGGTAAAAAATCTCGTGAGGATAAAAAGCAGTCTGCCAAGGAGTCTCGCACCAATAAATCTACTACACATACTGTAAAATCGGGTGAGAGCTTGTATAAATTGTCCCAGAAATATGGTGTTTCTGTCAACGATATCAAGAAAGCCAACAATCTTAAGAGTGATAACCTGGATATTGGACAGAAAATTAAAATCCCATCCAAGAATACCTCGTCTAAAAAAGGCAAGTCAAAAAAATCCAAGCGTAGGAGAAAATAATTACCAATCATATAATAATTATGAAACAAACCAATCATCCGTCTTCGGACGACACAACACGAGTAGTCCCGCCTGCTGAGGTTGATCCGGTTGATATGCCGGAAAACGCCTTTCGAGAACTTGGCGATGACGAAGAATATCGTCCCTTGATGCATCCGGCACGCGACTATGCCGAGGTCACGCCTTACTCTGTATCAATGGGTCTGATTTTGGCCGTTATCTTTAGTGCGGCAGCTGCATATCTGGGACTTAAAGTAGGTCAGGTATTTGAAGCCGCTATCCCTATCGCCATTATAGCAGTCGGACTATCCGGCTACCTTCAGAAAAAAGGTAAGTTGCAGGGTAATCCTCTGGGTCAGAATGTGATAATCCAATCGATAGGAGCTTGCTCGGGCGTGATTGTCGCCGGCGCAATTTTCACTCTTCCGGCTCTTTATATCCTTAAAGAAGCTTATCCCGAGATTACCGTCAACTTTGTTGAAATATTCTTGAGTTCGTTACTCGGCGGTGTTCTGGGTATATTGTTCTTTATACCGTTCCGCAAATACTTTGTCAAAGACATGCACGGCAAGTATCCTTTCCCCGAAGCTACGGCTACGACCCAAGTGCTTGTTTCAGGTAATTCATCCAAGTCGGGCGGTCAGGCCAACCTGCTTATCGTTGCAGCCTTAGTCGGCGGTATATATGACTATATCGTTGCCACATTTGGCGTATGGGCTGAGACCGTCACCACAACAGCCTATACCTGGGGTACTGCATTGGCCGACAAATTTAAGTTTGTATTCTCATGCAACACCGGAGCGGCTGTCCTCGGCCTTGGTTATATCGTGGGGCTAAAATATGCGTTTGTCATCTTTGCCGGCTCGATATTTGTATGGTGGGTTATAGTTCCCGTAATGGGTACCTATGGCTCAGCCGATATTGTAGCCATGTCACCTGATGGCATATTTAAGGACTATGCCCGTTTGATAGGTATCGGTGGTATTGCAATGGCCGGTATTATTGGCATCATTAAGTCGTGGCCGATCATTCAACAGGCTGTAGGGCTTGCTTCCAAGGAGTTTAAGGGTAAAGCCGAGGCTGGAAAAACAGTGCGTTGGCAACGAGATATATCGATGAAGCATATCACCTTCTTTATAGCTATTGCT
Source organism: Muribaculaceae bacterium (assembly GCA_017621845.1). Classification (GTDB taxonomy): domain Bacteria; phylum Bacteroidota; class Bacteroidia; order Bacteroidales; family Muribaculaceae; genus CAG-873. Next base: position 56,524 of record JAGASI010000008.1, on the reverse strand, counting down.
CTGGTCGCTGTGCTTATATTCTTCTGGATTGGAGTTATCAGCACTTTCTGGCAAGCACTTGTCGCTTGGGTTGTGGTGACAATCATCGCATTCTTGTTTACGACTGTGGCGGCTAATGCTATAGCTATTGTCGGATCAAATCCCGTGAGTGGAATGACATTGATGACACTGATAGTGGCATCGGCAATTTTTGTTGGTATCGGCCTTAAGGGCTCCAACGGCATGGTTGCCGCCATGGTTGTCGGCGGTGTGGTATGTACAGCGCTTTCGATGGCCGGAGGATTTGTTACCGACCTGAAGATAGGTTACTGGCTCGGTTCAACCCCTCGCAAGCAGGAAACATTTAAGTTTCTCGGCACTCTGGTATCGGCAGCTACAGTCGGTGGTGTGATATTGATGCTGAATAATGTCTATGGCTTCTCAGGTGCCAATGCTCTTCAAGCACCTCAGGCCAATGCTATGGCCAAGGTACTCGAGCCGATGATGATGGGGCAGGGCGCTCCTTGGATTCTATATATAGTCGGTGCTATTCTCGCTATTATCCTCAACTGGCTGGGTGTCCCGGCCCTGGCATTCTGCCTGGGTATGTTCCTGCCTCTCCATCTCAACACTCCAATGCTTGTAGGAGGCCTCATAGCCTGGTTTGTGGCTCGTTCATCTAAAGATAAAGCTGTTGCCAAAGCTCGTTCTGACCGTGGTACACTAATTGCTTCGGGCCTTATTGCCGGTGGTGCATTGTTCGGAGTATTCGGCGCTATCACTATCATGTGTGGATGGAAACGCCCCGAGACAGATATGGAGTTTGTACCCCAAATCTTGGGCCTTGTAGCATATGCTCTGATTATTGCCTATGTCTACATCGCGTCTTGCCGTGACACAAAAGTCCGTCACGATTAATCAGCAAATCCCGTTTTGATATATCAAGTTGCATCATGATGCACCCGGTTGCAACATGATGCAACTTGTTTTTGTGGCATGAAAGGACACCGACTTAATACCGACATCAACCGCTCTATACTGAAGCTTGCGTTGCCCGCGATATTAACCAATGTCGCCACGCCTCTTATGTCAATGGTTGACACGGCCGTAGTGGGACACCTCGGAGATACAGTTTATCTGGCGGCTATAGCAGTAGGTGGCTCGATATTCAATATGTTATACTGGGTGCTGAATTTTCTGCGCACCGGCACCTCGGGACTCACAGCCCAAGCCCGCGGCCGCGGTGACACCTCGGCCGTCGCCACCCTTCTGCTCCAGGCGATGTTTATCGCTCTGGCAGCCTCGGTATTACTACTTACGTTACAAACACTTGTGTGCCGTGGAATGATTCTTTTTCTGTCTCCCGAGCCTGAAACAGCTGTCTGCGCCGATATATATTTCTCGGCGGCAATCTGGGGTGCTCCGGCAGTTCTCGGCACATACGCCCTTTCAGGATGGTTTATCGGCAATCAGGACACACGCCCCATCCTGTTGATGGCTGTTATTTCCAATCTTGTTAATATAGCCTTGAACCTTACCATGGTTTATGTTTTAGGCATGGGTGTCACAGGCGTGGGCTTTGCTACAGCTGTTTCTCAATGGATAGGCCTGGTAATAGGATTGATATATATGGTGGGACTCAATCGACGGCTGTCGTTGAAATACTATCCCCGTGACATATTCAAGCCTCATGCGCGTATTGGACGCTTTTTCAAATTAAACTTTGATATATTCTTGCGAACACTATGTTTGGTCGCTGTCACCCTATGGTTTACACGATCGGGAGCAGTTCTGGGCGACACGACATTGGCCGCCAATGCGGTATTGATGCAATTGTTTATGCTGTTTTCATTCTTCATGGATGGTTTTGCCTATGCCGGCGAGGCACTCTCGGGATTATACTATGGAGCCGGCAATAAGCGCCTTCTATACAGCACCATCAAGGCCTTGTTGACATGGGGCGTAATACTGAGTATAGTCGGTTCAGCATTATATTTTATCTTTGGAGAAGCGATATTCACAATACTCACCGACCGCGCTGATGTCATTGCGACTGCCCTTGACTACCGACTGTGGATTGTAGCCGTCCCCTTGTGTGGCTTTATGGCATTTATCTGGGATGGAGTCTTCATAGGGCTCACCCTTACTCGTTATATGCTACTGTCGATGGCCATAGCCACAGCCATATACTTCGGAGTCTATTTCATAGCCACCCCCACGATGGGCAACCACGGCCTATGGCTCGCCTTCACCGCCTACCTCGCCACCCGCGGCCTCGCCCAACACCTCATCTACCGCTACACTGCTATATAGCTATAGCCGGTTATCGTATAACACCTTGTATTTTCAGCCGATTATGACCGCAATATATTGTCCTATCAAAGATTTTGTATACCTTTGTAATTAGGAATAGTAACGTCTATCTGAGAATGACCAACTAAAATTTATATACGGCGCAAGCCGAAACTCTATGATAAGCTCCTGTGTAGTCGTTACTGGCATTTGTCGGCTTTCAGATATTGTAAGGGAGTTTTTTAGTTTTTAATTCAAAATTTGCATGACGTTAAGCGCACCGCAAGCAAAATATTTCGCTCATTGGCTTACACGGAGTTTGCCTTCTGACAATCTCGGTAAGCTTACCGCGTCCTTACAGGATGCGCAGGTTGACTTAACGCCCCATCAGATCGATGCTGCGCTTTTTGCCTTCAAGTCTCCGCTATCGAAAGGCGCGATACTTGCCGACGAAGTTGGACTCGGCAAAACGATTGAGGCCGGTATTATTCTTTCGCAGTTTTGGGCTGAACATCGCCGCCACCTGCTTATCATTGCTCCGGCGAACCTACGCAAGCAGTGGGCGACGGAATTACAGGAGAAGTTTTATCTCCCTTCTCGCATACTCGAATCTAAGACGTTTAACGGATATATCGAGCAGGGCAATCTCAATCCGTTCAACTGCGAGGAAATAGTCATTTGCTCATATCAGTTCGCAAAGACTAAAGCTCCATATCTCAAACAGACTCCGTGGAATTTGGTGGTTATTGACGAAGCTCACCGCCTCCGAAATGTCTATAAGCCAACCAACAAAATTTCCAACGTCATTAAGAACGCGCTCGCTGACCGTAAGAAAATACTTCTTACGGCCACTCCGCTTCAAAACTCCATACTTGAACTTTACGGTCTGACCACAATCATAGATGATTATGCTTTCGGTGACCTCAAAAGTTTCAAGATGCAGTATAACCGCAATCTCGACGAAACGGATTATCAAAACCTGCGCCGGCGGCTCGCTCCGCTCTGCAAGCGTACTCTGCGACGGCAGGTGTTGGAGTATGTGCGCTATACCAAGCGAATAGCCATACTCCAAGAGTTTTTCCCTACAAAGATGGAGCAAGAACTCTATGACCTTGTTTCGGAGTATCTGCAACGCCCACGACTCTATGCGTTACCGAACAGTCAGCGTCAGCTCATGACGCTTATACTCCGAAAACTCCTTGCATCGTCAACTCATGCTATCTACGGAACACTTTGCTCCTTGATTGCCAAGTTGGATGACAAACTCAAACGCCAAGGTATTGAGTCGGAAGATAATCTGTTCTCCGCTGACTATGAGGATTATGAGAGCGAAACAGACGAGTGGCTTGACGATGAAGAAGATGAGGAGGAATCGGAGGAAGAAGAAATCCTCTCTCCCCATGATATAGAATGTATCAAGAAAGAGATAGCCGACCTTGAAAAGTTTCGCAATCTCGCCTTCAAGATTAAGCGGAACTCAAAAGCCGAACAGCTTTTCGAGGGGCTTAATCAAGGGTTCGCCCAACTCGATGAATTGGGAGCACCCAAGAAAGCGTTAATCTTTACCGAGAGCCGCCGCACACAGGACTTCCTCTTTGAACTCCTCGAAAAGCGAGGGTACAAAGGGCAAGTGCTACTTTTCAATGGTTCTAATTCCGACAAACAGTCCACAGCTATTTACAAGGCTTGGAAAGAAAAGCATAAAGGTACATCAAAGATTACAGGGTCTGCCACCGCTGACAAGCGGGCAGCCCTCGTTGACTACTTCCGAGACGAAGCTACCATTATGATTGCAACCGAAGCAGCCGCTGAGGGTATCAATCTTCAATTCTGCTCTCTTGTAGTCAACTATGATATGCCGTGGAACCCGCAACGAATTGAGCAGCGCATTGGACGTTGCCACCGTTACGGTCAGCAATTCGATGTCGTTGTTATCAACTTCCTTAATAAACAGAACGCTGCCGATGTACGCGTTTACGAATTGCTCGACCAAAAATTCCAGTTGTTCAACGGTGTGTTTGGCGCGTCCGACGAAGTACTCGGTGCTATCGGCAACGGTGTTGACTTCGAGAAGCGCATCGCGCTCATTTATCAGCAATGTCGCACACCAAAAGAGATAAAGGATGCTTTCGACGCTCTGCAAGAGGAACTGCAAGAGCAGATTTCCGATAAGATGCTGAAAGCCCGCTCCACGCTTTTAGAGAACTTTGACGAGTCGGTTAAAGAGAAACTGCGTAGCGATCTCGAAGAAGCACAGGGCAATCTCGACCGCTACGAAACCGTGCTTTGGAATCTCGCCAAATATGCCTTTGGCGAATACACCGATTTTAACGAGACTGAACGTTCTTTTGTCATAGATCGCCGAGAATGTTATCCGGCTTTGCCTACTAAAGACACTCGTATTTACGGTAAGCATATTCTGATACCTGCAAAGGATAAGCGGAAACCGCTTCCGGAAGATGCTATTGCTTTCCGTCGTGGTTCATTCCTCGCTCAATCCATGCTCGACTCGCTGATGAACGTCGAGGATGAGATGTTGGAAATTACACTCGACTATTCCAATTATGGAAGCAATGTAGCCCTCATAAAGCAGCTCGTCGGCAAGTCGGGATGGCTGACGGTTGATAAACTCACCATCGACTCTTTCGAGCGTGAAGATTTCTTTCTCTACGCTTGCGTTACTGATGCCAGGAAACAGGTTTATGCCGATATTGCCGAGAAGATTTTGCAGTTGCCGAGTGTAGGCTCTAAACCTATAGCTACCGAACTTCCCTCAGAAACGGCTGCTTTGCTTGCTGACCAAATTACCGCCCAACGTGCGGATATTACAACTGCTAATGCCGAGCGCAACAACAATTTCTTCGAGGAAGAAATGGAAAAGCTCGACAACTGGGCCGAGGATGTCAAGGCCGGACTGGAGAAAGAGCTTCGCGACCTTGACGCTGAAATCAAACTCCGCAAAAGCGAGAGCAAAAAAACCTCTCGCCTCGAAGAAAAAGTGCGCCTCCAACGTCTTATAAAAGACCTTGAAAAGAAGCGCAGTGAAAAACGCCTCAATCTATATCAAGCACAGGACGAAGTGGATGCTCGCAAGGAAACCTTGCTCGCCAAGGTCGAAGCCATGCTCGCCCAAAAGATTGAGCAATCCAAGTTAATAACCTTTCATTGGAATATCATTTAACGCTTATGAAAGCTGAAGAAATAAAGAGTCTGTTTGAGAGTTTTGAATCCATTGCCATAGAATATGAAGGCGTGGAGTGCTGGAGTGCGAGAGAACTCTATCCCTTATTAGGTTACGCCAAATGGGATAGGTTCAAAGATGTACTTGTCAGAGCAAAGGAATCATGCGAAAATGCCGGTGAATTAAACACCGACCATTTTGCCGACGTCGGGAAAATGGTTGTAGTAGGTTCAGGGGCTGAGCGACAGATAGATGATGTGATGCTTACACGATATGCTTGCTACCTTGTTGCGCAAAATGGTGACCCACGCAAGCCGGAAATCGCATTCGCACAGAATTATTTTGCTGTTCAGACTCGCCGTGCAGAACTTGTGCATCAGCGACTTCTCGATTATGAGAGAGTCCAGGCGCGTGCTAAACTTGCCGACACCGAGCATCATCTTTCAGGCATCCTATATGAACGTGGCGTTGACTCCAAGGGCTTTGCAATCATACGCACCAAAGGAGACCAAGCTCTATTCGGACTAAACACGGCAATGATGAAACGCAGAGTGGGAGCACCCGAAAAGCGCCCTCTTGCTGATTTTCTCTCCACTCTCGCAATCAAAGCCAAAGACTTTGCAGCTGAAATGACTTCTGTCAATGTTCAACAGAAAGACCTTCGTGGGCAGCTAAGCATTGAACGTGAACACATAGACAACAACTCCGCCGTCCGCGATATGCTTCTCGAGCGTGGTATCCGTCCGGAATCACTCCCTCCAGCCGAAGACATCAAGAAGGTGGAACGCCGTCTCAAAGCCGACGAAAAGAAAATCATACCCAAGAAGAAAAAGTGAAATTCTCACAAAAGATTGAGCAATCCAAGTTAATAACCTTTCACTGGAAAATTGTGTAATGAGTGACGTTAATAAAGAAGATCTCCTCAATAGTTTAATTGATGAAGCTAAAAGTTATGTTATAACGAGAATTCCTCAACATATCGGCTACCAAAATGGATGTTTAGTGGAATTTTCTCCAAGTGTGACAGTTAATAATCTAACAGGTTTAACCACTTGGATTCAAAAGTGCATTCGTTTTCTAGGAGTATATTACCCAAATGACATTGCATATTATAACTTCCAAAAAATTAAAATTGGGGAAATGTTAAACCCAGATCTCAAAATGTTGGTTGGCCAACTCGAAGCCATTAAAAATTACCCTTCTATATGTGAATATAAAAATGCATCTGACTCATCATTGGTAAATTTAGTAAACAATCAGACTCAAACGCAAACTCAGACGCAAACCCAAAGTTTTGAGTTTACGATGAAACACTTAGAAGAAGAATTTTCAGAGTCTCAAATTGAACAAATCGCTGAAATTATTAAATCTCAGCTGCCCAAAAGCACTAAACGAACTCAATTGTTAAATCTATTAGAGAGTTTTGGCGTTAGTATTGGGGCAAATGTTATAACTTCATTTCTAATGAAATAATAAAATGGCACAGAACAAACTAAATAAACTGGAACTTACTTGGATTGGCAAGGAGGAAGACCCGGCACCGCTGGAGCCTCGCATCTTCCTTGACTCTCCTCAATATAGTTTTGGCGAGGTCGAAACCGGCACTCTGCCAAATGGGAAACCATGGCCGGGCAATATGCTTATCCACGGCGACAATCTTCTTGCACTACGTGCGCTTGAACAAAACTTCACAGGTGCTGTAAAGTGTATCTATATCGACCCACCATACAATGTTGATGCAACAAACGAATACTATGACGATTTAGTAGAGCATAGTGTTTGGCTTGGTCTTATGCGTCCGAGGTTACAACTGTTACGTAAACTTCTTACTAAAGATGGTGTTATCTTTATTCAGATAAGCGATGAAGAACAGGCCTATCTCAAAGTTCTATGTGATGAAGTTTTTGGACGTAAAAATTTCGTTAATATGGTTTCTGTCAATATGAAGAACATTGCAGGAGCTTCAGGAGGCGGTGAAGACAAGCGCTTAAAAAAGAATTGCGAATATATCCTAATATACGCAAAGAATTATGATAATATGCCGTTGTTTAATGGCCCTTACTCATATACAGAGATGTCCGACCTCATTCAGCAATATAAAGATGAGGGTAAGAGTTGGAAGTATACATCTGTTCTTGTTGACCCGGGTACTAAAGAATATATCGGCTCTACCGTTGATGGAGATGGCAATGAGATAAAAGTTTATATTCGTCGGAATCCAGTCATGCTCTCAATAAATCAGATTGCTGAACGAGATGGAATAACCGTTAAAGCCGCATATAAAAAGTATGGCGTTAATGTATTCCAAACCACTAACGCACAATCTTCTATACGCACTCGCATCATAGAATATCGAGAAGAACAAGGTATCAATGAGGATTTACTCTCAATTGAATACGTACCCAAGACAGGTAGAAATAAAGGGAAGCTGTATGAGCAATTTTACAAAGGAGACAAATGTAGATTGTTCGTGTGGTTGCGTGATACGTCCGAAGTAATTGACGGAGAGCTTTTCAAAAAAGACCTCCAAGGTACATATTGGGACATGAACGCATGGATGAAAAACCTCACTAAAGAGGGAAGCGTGGAATTTCCACAAGGCAAGAAACCTGAAAAACTTATCGCACAAATTCTTTCGATGATTACATCTGAGGGTGATTTAGTCTTAGATAGTTTTCTTGGTAGCGGCACGACTGCCGCAACAGCTCACAAGATGAATCGCCGTTGGATTGGTGTAGAGCTTGGCGACCATGCATTTTCACACTGTATACCTCGCCTAAAAAAAGTGATACAAGGTAAGGATAACGGTGGCATAACTTCTGATGTGGATTGGAAAGGTGGCGGTGGCTTTAAGTTTTATGAACTTGCACCGAGCCTTCTTAACCACGACAAGCACGGCAACCTTGTTATCAACAAGGATTACAATGCCGATATGCTCGCCGCTGCTATGGCGAAGCACCAAGGATTCACCTACGAGCCGGACGCAGAACTCTATTGGAAGCAGGGGCGCAGCTCGGAGCAGGATTTCATCTTCACCACCACCCAACTTCTGACCTCAGAAGCCCTCGAAACCATCCACGAGCAAATGGGCGAAAACGAGTCGCTACTCATCTGTTGCCCCAAGTTTCAGCCTGAATGCCGAAACCGTTTCTCAAACATCACAATCAAGAAAATACCCAAGGTGCTTCTTGAAACGTGCATGGAGTTTGACAAGGACGATTACTCGCTCAATATCGTGTCTGTACCCGACATTGAAGATGAGGAGTGGGAAGACCTCGACCCGGGAAATGAGTATGTTTCTGAGTCGGACAAAAATCATCAACAAGAGTTACCTTTTGACGAATAGCCATGGATTCAATCGTCAACAACATACGTCAGCGACTCTCGCTGCGCACTCCGCTCGCGAAAGCACTTGAACTGACCGCACGGCTCACTGACTCGCTCTCGCTCGCTAAACCGTCGACCGACCCCGATAAACTTGAAATGTTTATCGCCGCCGAGCTTGCCAAGGTCAAGGCTATTGTGCCGTCGGTCAAAAAGTTTGACCGCGACTTTCCCTCTCTCGCTTTCTCGATTGCCACCGGCATCGGAAAGACTCGCCTCATGGGTGCTATAATCGCTTACCTATACTTGAAGAAAGGCATCAAGCATTTCTTCATACTTGCGCCCAACTTGACTCTCTACGAGAAGTTGATTCGCGACTTCGGCGATTCAACTTATGAAAAGTATGTGTTCAAGGGGATAAGCGAGTTTGTGACCTCACCGCCCAATATCGTCACAGGCGACACTTACACCGACCGTCCGGGCCACATGTTCTCCGATGTTGAAATCAACATTTTCAATATCTCGAAGTTCAACAAGGACAGCAAGGAGGGCGGCAAAGGCGCACCACGTATGCGCCGCCTCTCAGAATATCTCGGCGAGTCGTATTTCTCATATCTTGCAGGACTGCCCGACCTTGTGGTGTTGATGGATGAAGCCCACCGCTACCACGCCGACGCATCGAAGAAAGCAATCAACGAGCTGCGCCCGGTGCTTGGCTTTGAAATGACCGCCACACCTTTTGATGAAAAGGGTAAGGCGTTCAAAAATATCGTGTTTGAGTATAATCTCGCCGAGGCCCTCGACGAGGGGTTATATGTGAAGAATCCGGCCATTGCCAAGGCTCGCAATTTCAACAAGGCGAATTTTACGCCTGATGAAATAGAGATTATCAAGCTCGAAGATGGTATCGTATGCCATGAGCGCACAAAAGCCGCTATCGAGCTTTACGCCCGTCAGCAGGGCAAGCCGGTTGTAAAGCCGTTTATCCTTGTGGCGTGCAAAAATATTGAACACGCCAAAGAAGTGAAAGAACTATTGGAGAGCGACCGCATTTTTCACGGTCGCTACAAAGGGAAAGTCCTTCAGATTGACAGCTCTACCAAAAAAGACGATGATATTTCACGTCAGTTTGTCGCGCTTGAAGCACCTGACAATGAAATTGAAATTGTTGTCCACGTCAATATGCTTAAAGAGGGGTGGGATGTAAATAACCTTTACACTATTATTCCGCTTCGAGCAGCCGAAGCTGCCGTACTCATTGAGCAGACAATCGGACGAGGATTGCGACTTCCATACGGCGGGAGGCGCACAGGCAATAAAGATGTCGATACTCTCACAGTTATTGCTCACGACAACTTCGAGAAAGTAATTGAAGAAGCGCAAAAAGGTAACTCAGTGCTTCAAAAACTTTCGTACATCGAACTTGACGAGACCGACGAACGCGACCACGGAGCAAAGGTGGAAACCACGCCTACTACAACTCAGCAGAAGATTGAACAGCGCATTGCCAAAGTTAAACAGCAAATTGGTGAGAAAGCCGATAAAGTCGTAAAGCAGGTTGGCAAAGCAGTTCAGGAGGCAATCGCCACTATTACCTCTCCCGGCGTTTCTTCTTTCTCTGACCTTCAGAAGAAAGAAGTTAAGGCACAAATCCGTCAGCAAGCAGTTGAAGCTATCAAGGAGAGCGTAAAAGACTCTCTATTTGCAGAAGATGAGGCGGCTATTCAGATAGCACAGGTTGATGAAGTTATCAATATTATCGTTGAGGATTTCAAGAAAAATGTTATCGAGATACCGCGTATCGTGATTGAACAACAAGAGGTAAAAGCCTTCTTCGATTACTTCGACCTTGATACCTCCGAGGGTTATACTCTTGCGGAACTTCAACGTGAAATCATACGTCAAAGTCTGCATGACACCACCGACTTTGAGATTATTGAGGGAAAATCAGGCAGTTCAAAACGTCCGGCAGTCGAGCAGATACTTGTGAAACTGATTGACAAGGACGATATTGACTACGATGAAATTTCCGATCTGCTCTATAAACTAATTGAGCAAGCTGTTGATGCGATTCGTGAGAAGAACGGTATTTCAAATGAGGACGAGCTAAACGAGCGCGTACACCCTTACCGTCAAATGATTGCTGACAACATCTATAAGCAGATGAAGCGACACTATCGCATTGAGCCGGGAGAGTATAAAGTCAACAAGGTACTTCCGTTCTCCAAGATACTCGACCAGCCCATTTTGGTAAACAACTGGGGAGAACTTGACTATCACGACCCGGTGCCATCGCAAAAATCTCACATCATTAAATTTGTGTATGTAGGCTTCAAGAAATCCTACTACGCAAAATACCGCTTTGACAGTTCCACCGAGCTTGACTTCGCCGTGGTACTTGAAACAAGCGCGGAGGTGCTGAAATTGATTCGCCCCGTGCCGAATCAATTCAAAATCTACTGGGCAAACGGGGCAAAACGTTATGAGCCAGACTTCATCGTGGAGACAGCCGATGCTATTTATATGTGCGAGACAAAAGCCGAAAAGAATGTGAACGATGCCGATGTGCAATCTAAGGCAGATGCCGCAAAAGAATTTTGCCGTTGTGCCACCGAGTTCACCACCGCGAACGGCGGCAAACCCTGGCGATACATCGTTATCCCACATACTCTTGTTGACCGTGGCTACACATTCAACTACATCCTTTCGCAAACCAAACTGAAATAACCATGGGCTTCTGGAGTTTTGTGTGTGATATGTTTATGCTGGACTGGTTGTTCGGTTAACACAAGAAAGGGTCTTTGAAAGGACGTAATCAAGGTGAGAGCCACCGTTATCCCTATTATTCACATGATGAAGATTCTCACAATGACGGGTATGGAAGTTCCAGTCGTAATGATTATGCCCGGCAGGACTTCGACTATGACCTGGATTCCGGTATGTTTGATGATGATTTCTAAATAAGACTCAATTGTTAATATACTCTAAGTTTAAATCAGTTCATATTTGCAGTTGTACCGTATTCTGATAACGACGATTTAATTTGCCGTATCGACAACTTGTAGACGTCGGTAAAAATCGTGCGATAGAGGCTGTCAATACTTGGCTGTTAGATGCTAAGTGGTCCAACTGGCAGACAGGATAATTAATTCTTATTTTCATAAGTGGGTTAAAATAACTACCTTTGTAGGGTAATTAACAAATGATTAGATGAAGATAATTGCTGATAATTTATGCGTGTTCGCCGACGTGGCTTTTGTGGCGATTATCGGTGTTGAGTGCTCGGATTTTGGGCTCTGAAATATTTTTTTGATATTTGCACTTGAAGATGGACTGATAATTCATTGCATATAAAATGAATATATTGAACAAAATAATCGCTCACCTGAAAAAGGCCCTCAATAATCGGGGGACTGCATATCTTTTTGGTTCACGTGCCCGCGGTACGGGTAGGGATGATTCGGATTGGGATGTGCTTGTTATTTTGGATAAGGAATGTCTCGATAGTGCTGATTATGATGAGATTACCTTTCCCCTGAGTTATTTGGGATGGGAGGAAAATCAGACGATTAGCCCAATAATGTATACCCGGAATGAATGGCAGAAACAATCATTCACTCCCTTTTTTAAAAATGTCGAACGTGAAAAGATAGTTTTAGTATGAGGCTTTCAGAAAGTGAACGTTTAACACTTATAGGTCTTCAACTCGAAAAAGCGGCCAAAAACTTATCTCAAGCTGACGATATGATAAGATTGGGTTATTATGACATGGCTGCTAATAGATATTATTATGCGTGTTTTCATGCTATTCAGGCATTATTGATTAACAATGGTATATCATGTCATACTCATGCCGGAACAATTGCTGAGTTTGGCAAAAACTTTATACTGACCGGAGCATTTGATGTTTCGTTTGGACGATTTATATCGCGACTTGAGCAGTTAAGGGAAAAAGGCGACTATAATTGTGCATATGAAATTGAAGAAAGTGAAGTTAGATTAATGGCTGAACCGGCACATGAATTACTCGAGTTAATAAAAAATTATTTAAATTTTAATAGAATATCTTTGTTTAGGTACGATGAAGATAATTGCTGAAAGTTCGAGCACGCGCACTGATTGGGTGCTTGTAGATAATGACCGTATCGTTGAACATGCCTTCACGACCGGTCTCAATCCTTATTTTCAATCACGCCGCGAAATATCCCATTCTATAAGACTTGAACTCCCCGAGACTTTTTTCCGTCATCGATGGGAGCATGTCCACTTCTATTGTGCCGGCTGTGCTACTGTCGAGAAAACCAAGATTATGGAGTCATCACTCGTTGCCCAATTTAAGACACCGGTGACCGTAGAGACTGACCTCCTGGGGGCGGCTCGTGGCCTGTTGGTCAATAAGAGTGGCCTGGCTTGTATTCTTGGTACCGGTTCAAATTCATGTTTTTATGACGGTAAGGAAATTGTGAAAAATGTCAGGCCTCTTGGATATATCCTTGGTGACGAGGGCTCTAATGCCTATATGGGTAAAATATTTATTGCCGATCTTCTGAAAGAACTTGCTCCTAAGGAGTTGATGTCATCATTCTATGACAAATATCAGCTCAGTATTAACACGCTTATGGATCAGGTATATACCAACTCGCTTCCCAACCGCTCGTTGGCTCAGTACTCTTTTTTCCTTGCCGACAATATAGATAACGAGTATGTTTATAATCTGGTATATAACAGCTTGATGGCTTTCTTTGTGAGAAATATATCCCAGTATGACTATGCCAACCATCCTATAGCTTTTGTCGGGTCAACATGTGTGATGTATGAATCAATATTGAGACAGGTCGCTCAAGACTTTGGAGCTGAGATTGCCAAGATTACCAAATACTCGATGCCCGGCTTGGTAGAATTCCATACGTCGGCTAAACAATAATTGTCATGAATAAAGTGCTATTGTTAGGATATGTCGGTCGTGACCCTGAGATACAATATGTCGGGAAACGTCCCGTGGCTCAGTTGTCGCTGGCAACTAACGAGCCTCCTCGCGTACTTCCCGATGGGTCGGTGGCCGAAGCTCCTACTGAATGGCATCGCCTTGTGATGTGGGATCAAAATGCCGAGACTGCTGAAAAATATATACGCAAGGGCACTCGACTTTTTGTCGAGGGACAACTCAGAACACGTACATGGCAAGACCGTAACACTATCAAACACACCGTCACTGAAATCTTGGTGACTTACATGGATATAATTAAATGAATGTACTTAAATTTGGTGGCACATCGGTGGGCTCGGTAGAGCGTATGAAACATGTTGCCAACCTTATTCTGAAAGACAAGGGCAACATTGTCGTTTTGTCGGCAATGTCAGGCACCACCAATCAACTTGATGAGATATGTCAGTACCTCTCTAAAGGCAATCAGCCGGGCGCTCTAGAAATCATCAACGCCCTCCGCGCCAAGTATGATGCCGTAATTCTTGACCTTCTAGGTCGTGATAATCGATATGCCGAAGAGGCAGTCGTTGCGGTGAGCCAGATTTTAGCGTTGTTGCGTACTCTCACGGCTCATGACTTTACCCAAGTCGAGGCTAAAGAAATCCTTGCTCAGGGAGAGCTCATCTCTACTAACATATTTCATCAATATCTTAAAAGCCTCGGTGTGAAGTCGGCCTTGTTGCCTGCTCTCGAGTTTATGCGCATTGATGCCAGGTGTGAGCCTGATATGAGGTTTATAACATCACGTCTTGAACGACTCCTCGAGGTATATGTTGATGCTGAGGTATATCTCACCCAGGGTTATATATGCCGTAACCATGACGGAATGATTGACAACCTGCGCCGTGGTGGAAGTGACTACACCGCTTCTCTCATAGGCGCGGCAGTCCAAGCAGGTGAAATTCAGATATGGACCGACATTGACGGCATGCATAACAATGATCCCAGGTATGTTGAAAATACCTCACCGGTGTCAAGCCTTCACTTTGAGGAAGCGGCTGAGTTGGCTTACTTTGGAGCCAAAATCCTCCATCCTGCATGTGTGCTTCCTGCACGTATTGCCAACATCCCGGTAAGACTGCTCAATACTCTTGAGCCTGACCGCCCGGGCACTCTCATATATGATACTCCGCCGTCAGGCACTATCAAGGCTGTTGCCGCCAAGGATAATATCACGGCTATCAAAATCAAGTCGGGGCGTACCCTGTTGGCTTACGGTTTTCTTAGCAAAGTTTTTGAGACCTTTGCCCGTTATCATACATCGATAGACATGATTGCCACCAGTGAGGTAGGTGTTACGGTAACTATTGATGATACTTCCCATCTCGCCGATATAGTAGATGATTTGCGATGTTTTGGATCGGTGACAGTCGACCCCGACATGGTCATAATCTGTGTTGTCGGTGACCTCGAATGGCATAACAGTGGTTTTGAGGCTCGCGCAGTGACAGCGCTTGGAGATATCCCTGTGCGCATGATTTCATATGGAGGGTCCAACCATAATATCTCCATGCTTGTCTCAGCTGCCGATAAGGTGAAAGCGTTGAGATATCTTTCCCAACATCTTTTTTGATTAAATTTTTTTCTTCTGATCACATGGCATTTCCCCTTGACCTGATATCCAAGCGCCCCACGCCATTCTATCTTTATGACCTGGGTCTGCTTGACCGCACGCTTCAGGCGGTAAACGATTCTATAGCAACTCATCCCGACTTTCATGTACACTATGCAGTGAAAGCCAATCCCGATCCTATTCTGTTAAGCCATATTTTTATGGCCGGCCTTGGCGCTGATACTGTCAGTGGCGGCGAGATAAATATAGCGCTCCAGGCCGGAGTTAAACCTCGAGATATAGCATTTGCCGGGGTTGGCAAGACTGATCGAGATATAAAGATTGCTCTCAATGCCGGCATAGGAATGTTCAATATTGAGTCGGTGCAAGAGTTGGACATCATCAATGATATAGCCCTCAGTCTTGGCAAGAAAGCCGACGTGGCCATACGTGTCAACCCTGATATTGATGCCCACACCCATCACTATATTACTACCGGCATTGCTGAAAATAAGTTTGGTATCGATATGCGTGACCTCGACACTGCTATATCTCATGCCATAGGCTTGTCCGGCATTAACTTTGTCGGACTGCACTTCCATATCGGGTCACAGATTACAATTGACACGCCATTTATACTACTTTGTGAACGTGTCAATGAGATTGTAGCGCGACTTGACAGTGAAGGTGTCAGTTTGCGGTCTGTCAACCTTGGTGGTGGCCTTGGTATAGACTATGAATACCCCGACAGACACCCTGTTCCCGATTTCGGGCTGTTTTTTGATTCAGTCAAGAGACATCTTGATATTCCCGCCGGGATAGAAGTGCATTTTGAGCTTGGACGTTCGATTGTCGGACAATGTGGCACTTTGATTGGCCGCACATTATATGTCAAGAACGGTCACTCTCACGACTTTGCCATCATTGATGCCGGCATGACCGAATTGATACGTCCGGCCCTATATGATGCCTATCACTTTATTTCCAATCTTACCGGAGATGCCGAGCACCGCCCGACACGTTTCTATAATGTGGTGGGGCCGGTATGTGAGACTACAGACACCTTTGCGACCAACCGCCGTCTCAGTAGGGTTGTACGTGGTGACATTATCGCTATTCGCTCAGCCGGTGCATATGGACAATCCATGTCATCCCATTATAACTCTCGTCGACTTTATCCTAATCTTTACATTTGAGTTGTTCCTCAGCGATAACATATGTATGGTGCTCTTAAAAACCTGTATATGGTAGGCTGACGTGTGTCAGTTACGGCGTGTCTCCACATAGCGGTGTATCAGACAGGCAACAATCAGCACTATGGCAATGGGAATTGTAATCAATAATGTTGATGTGCTTCCAGAGGTGGATATATGGCGCATTATTGTAAATCCAATCATCTCGTGTACCAGGTAGAGAGGATAAGATATAGTGGCTATCCATACTAATGCTCGGACAATAGGATTATTGTCAGGGATAACATTATCTAATCTTGACGATAAAGCTATAAGCATTATTGAAATTACCGTCAACACCGAGCGTGGTGACAATCCATACCAAGCAACGGCATTGCATACACACATCGCCAATAGAGTATATAACGCCAACCGTGTCTTTTGCCCCAATCCTTTGCGTCCGAGCATGTATAAGGCAATGCCTGCCACAAAGTCGTGACAGTGATCGACTATGAGTGCTATTTTGAAAGGTTTGACGACTTTGACTCCGTTTACAAGAGACAATATAATGGCCACGCCTACCCATATAGTAAGAATAGTGATGAGTGTGCGGCGGTGTTTAACATAGATAAGTAATGCGATGATAATACAGAAAATCAATTCACATTGCATGGTCCAGTAGACTCCGTCAACAAATGGCACGCCGAACAAGCGTGATACCATAGTGAGGTTGGCCAACCATCCCAACCATCCAGGTGACATTTCTTCATATAATACAGCTAATACTATAGAAGTCAGTGTCATGGCTACCCAATAGGTGGGGTATAGACGTCGAGCTTTGTGCCAGAGGTAGCGTCGTGGCGAAGAACCGGTGTTAAGTAGATACTTGCCGGCAAGATAGCCGCTGAGCATAAAGAAAACAGATACTGTGGCATATCCCCACCACACGCCCCATGGTATCTCAAATTTAAGTTCGTCAGAGACTGCCGCCGACTCGTTATAATGATATGTGAAGTGATATAATACAATAAGCACGGCTGACAAGCCACGCATAATGTCAAGTGTTATAGAACGTTTGTCCTTATCCATGGTTAATCAAACACTCCCTCGTCAGATGATAAAGAATCGGGCGAGGGAGTGTGTATATTGTGACTTAAAAATATCAGAAAGCAGAGTTGAGGATTTCAAAGGCTTGGGCAATGCCATCGGCATCCTTGCCGCCGGCCTGAGCGAAGCCCGGTTG
Source organism: Muribaculaceae bacterium (assembly GCA_017621845.1). GTDB lineage: Bacteria > Bacteroidota > Bacteroidia > Bacteroidales > Muribaculaceae > CAG-873. The sequence goes on along the minus strand of JAGASI010000008.1, from coordinate 38,794 downwards.
TCCACCACCACCGCCTTTGATTGCTTTGGCGGCATTGCGGGCAATGACAGCGGCACTCATCCCTTCTTTAACAAGGTCATCGGTAAGAGCCACGGTGAGCAGTGGCCGTCCCTGACCGTCAATGGTGGCGGCAATAAAGGCTGTGTGCTCGGGAGAATCGCGTCGCACATTCATGGCAACTGTCTTGACAACCTCGGGCAGGCGGATGCCCTTGAGAGAAACAATCTTGATGCCGTTGACAATGATAGCTTTTTGGAGCAAGGATGCCGACAAGGTGTTGGCACGCTCAATCAATGCTTCCTGCATCTGTTTTTTCAAGTCGGCATTTTCTTCGATGGATTTTCTGAGGGCTTGTACGAGGTTGGGAACGTTATTGAACATGGCGGCTATTTCCTTAAGAGTGTCCGATGAGTGGTCAATCATTTCCTCGACCTTCTCGGCGGTTACAGCCTCAATGCGACGTATGCCGGCAGCGATTGATGACTCAGATATGATACGTAACATGCCTATATTGCCGGTATTGGCAACATGGCAGCCTCCACATAATTCAATAGAGTCTCCGAAGCGTATTACACGTACATCGTCACCATATTTTTCACCGAACAATGCCATTGCGCCCATTTCACGGGCCTTGGCAATGGGAACGTGGCGGTGTTCGTCAAGAGGTAATGCCTCTCGTATAGTTTTATTGACCAGATGCTCGACACGGCGTATCTCGTCGGAAGTGAGTTTCTGGAAGTGGGAGAAATCAAATCTCAGAATGTCAGGCGAGACAAACGATCCCTTCTGCTCGACATGTTCGCCGAGTACTTGGCGCAGGGCGTGGTGGAGCAGGTGGGTTGCCGAGTGGTTGGCGGCAGTAGCTTTGCGTGCCTTGACATCAATAGTAGCGGTGAAAACAGCCTCGGGGTTGGACGGAAGTTTATCGGTCAGATGGACGCCGATGCCGTTCTCGCGTTTAGTATCATAGATGGTGATAGACTCACCGGATACCTCGTCGGTAATAGTACCGCGGTCACCGACTTCGCCTCCCATTTCGGCATAAAATGGCGTGCGGTCAAGGATAATCTGATAAAATTCGCGGTTTTTCTGTTTGACATGGCGGTAGCGGAGGATGCGACATTGAACGGTGATATTGTCATAGCCTACAAATTCCTCTTCACCTTCGGCAACAGTCACCCAGTCAGTAGCCTCGACGGCGGCGGCATTGCGGGCGCGTGCTTTCTGTGCGGCCATCTCGGCGTCAAATCCTTTTTCATCCAGGGTCATACCTTGTTCCTTGAGAATGAGGCGAGTCAAATCAAGAGGGAAGCCGTAGGTGTCATAGAGAGTAAAGGCTTCTTTGCCCGAGATTTCGGTTTTGCCTTCATTGCGAGTGCGTGTAATGGTGTCGTCCAATAGGGTGATACCTTTTTCCAGTGTGCGCAGGAAGGTGTCTTCTTCTTCTTTGATAACCTTCATGATGAGTTCACGTTGGGGCGGAAGCTCGGGATAGGCTTCACCCATCGACTCAATAAGGGTGTCAACAAGGCGATACATGAAGGCTTGTTTTTGTTCGAGGAAGGTGTAGGCATAACGTACGGCGCGACGAAGGATGCGACGTATCACATATCCGGCCTTGGCGTTGGACGGTAGTTGGGAGTCGGCTATAGAGAAAGCGATGGTGCGTACATGGTCGGCAATCACTCTCATGGCGATGTCAACTTTAGTGTCTTCGCCATATTTTTTGTCAGATAGCTCGGCAATCTTGCCAATCAGAGGAGTGAACACATCGGTGTCATAATTGGAGGTCTTGCCTTGAAGAGCCATACACAGGCGTTCAAATCCCATGCCGGTATCTATAACGCGAGCAGGGAGAGGTTCAAGAGAACCGTCAGCCTTACGATTATATTGCATGAATACGAGATTCCATATCTCTATTACCTGGGGATGGTCTTTATTGACCATCTCGGCACCGGGGATGGCTTGGCGCTCGGCTTCGGGGCGCAGGTCAATATGTATTTCAGAGCAGGGACCACATGGTCCGGTGTCTCCCATTTCCCAGAAGTTGTCGTGTTTGTTACCGTTGATAATGTGGTCGGCAGGCAGATGTTTGAGCCAAATCTCGGCAGCTTCATCGTCACGTGAGAGACCTTCTTCTTTGGAGCCCTCAAACACGGTAGCATATAGTCGGTCTTTATCGAGTCCCAGCACGTCTACCAGGTATTCCCACGCCCAGTTGATGGCTTCGGTTTTGAAGTAGTCTCCAAATGACCAGTTGCCTAACATCTCAAACATGGTGTGATGATAGGTATCCATACCTACCTCTTCAAGGTCATTATGCTTGCCACTTACGCGCAAACACTTCTGTGAGTCGGCAACACGTGTCGCTTGGGGCGCTTTGTTGCCAAGTATGATGTCTTTAAATTGGTTCATGCCGGCATTGGTAAACATCAGCGTGGGATCATCCTTGATGACCATGGGAGCCGATGGAACAATGCGGTGGCCTTTCTTTTCAAAAAAATCTTTAAATGATTGACGTATTTCTTTAGACGTTAACATATTATTGATGATTGATTATTTCGTAGTAAAAAGTTGAGCCTTTAAAATTCAGGCTATTGAGGGTACAAAAGTACTTAAAAATTACTACATTTGCAATATAATTAAGTTGTCATTGAGATATGGACTCATTTGAAAAAAAATATTACAAAATACGTGAGGTAGCTGAGATTATTGGGTTACCGGCCTCGACACTGAGGTTTTGGGAAAAGCAGTTTTCAATAATCAAGCCCCACCGTAACGAGCATGGTACACGGTTTTACACAGCCTCGGACATTGAGTCGATAAGAATGATACACTATCTTGTCAAAGATAAAGGATATAAGCTCGATGCCGCCCAGGAAGAGATACGCCGTAACCGCAATGGTGTCTCACGACAGCACCTTGCCGTCGAGCGCCTTAAATCCATCCGCGAGCAACTCGTCGCCCTCCAGCAGGCCCTCTCCCGTCGCCCCGGCTCCTGACCGCCCCGATGCACCATGTCTATAGCTTAATATTCCATACTACACCATGATGCAACGTGAGATAACATGGGATATCAAGATGTCGTTTGTAATTATATTTCCTGTAGACCGAGTGATTTGAGGTACAAATATGTGCTGTCGTAGAAGGCCGGAAGACGTGTAGGGTCTTCCCAAAATTCTTTGCCCACGTTGTCGTAAGATTTGTTGGCGTTTCCCTCAGGAACGCATATAACCAATCCTTTGCGAGCTCTTGTAAGAAGAACACGGTAGGCGTTAAGCATGTATTTTATTTTATCTTGTTTGGTAGGAGTAATGCCTTTCTGTTCTATCCAGTCTTTTTTGCCATTAAAAGAATAGAAATGCCATTTCCCGTCTTCATATCTCATATCGGCATCCCATAGCAAACAAGCATAGTCAAGTTCCAGTCCTTGAACTTGAATTTCAGTAGCGGCATCTTCAAGATAATTGGATGAGCGTGAATCTTGAATATCGGCTAAAAACCAATGTACTGTATTGTCATCATTAGCTGGAAGAAGGTGTACGGCCTGAGGTTTAAACCGAGCTGCTTCCTTGGTAACCAAAACACCGGTGCGCTCTGTCCCGCGAGCTTTGTCTCTAAGCCAACGACGAGCGGTATCCATATTCCGGGTTAGCACTATGGGATAACGATCTTGAAATTCTGATAAAATTTCATTTGCATTGGGAGAAATTGATAATAGTGCATGGACAAACGCAGATAGTTTCTCAGCGCGGAAAGACCGTATACTTACAGATAAATGTAGGTCGTCGGAATATGTGACGTTAGGATTGTTGTTTAATAATTCTTTTACTTTACCTTCGGCATATTCAGGGTCTGTTAGTTTCCCCGAAATATGTATCTCCCACTTTTGAAATTTTTCATTTAACGCTGAAATCCATTCGGCAATCCCTGCTTCACCGGTGTTTATTTCCTGGCCGCCACCGACGAGGCATACAATAGTAGCCCAATCTTCACGTTGGTCAAGAGACCAAATAAGGAACGCGGCCTCTGATACCGGGAAGTTAGAAACCTTTAGTTTGTTGCCATAAGTGCCGCCGCGTTTCAGATAGTTGGCGAGACGTTCATGAGTCCAAGATCGTTGAGCTTCATCAAAGATAGCTACATGTTCCACCTCTCCATAGCCTGCTTTATGATTTTTGATAGCTTTGTCGGGGTCTATTTCAAGCTGTCCATTGTTAACAGGATTTTTGATTTTAGCCAGCATATTGTCACGGTAGCGGTGGATAATTTGGATAAATTTGCTTACCTCGCGCCGTGAATCTGTTAATTTCTTTTTTATGCCACGCTCGCGGCATTTATTATAGTTGTTTAGGGCAAGAGCTTCAGTTAGAACTGCCACTAAAGGGCCATTGCCTGATAGGTAGACTGCTCCTTCATCATTCAATGTGTCATTGTTATCGTCCTTATAGCTTTGTTTTACTGCTACGTCAAGACCGACAAGGGTCTTACCTGCACCAGGGACACCGGTTACAAAGCAAATACTCTTTTTGTTGTGTAATTTACTGTCATTTATTACCTTAAGAATATAATTTGTGGTCGTGTCAGTAGAGATATTGTCAGCTTCATGACGTGTAATGTTCTCTACTGAATGATTTTCATATAAGGCTCGAGCAGCTTCAATTATTGTAGGAGTCGGGGAATAGGGACTTATGACCCAATTATCTAAACTTTCATCTGAACTTGGGTTGCCATATTTTGTGACTGTTTTTTCGAGAATGTTATAAAGTCCATTATTGCCGGTTGTTAACGGATTTACAATAGCATCGTCATAAATCGAGGATTGAAGTACTGAAGAAGATTTTTTATGTTCTGTAGCTACAAGTATCGGCACTATTGTTTTGTCGTGGCTGAAAAGATGAAAATTTTTAAGGTCAAGGGCATAGTCTAAAACTTGTTCGATGTCGGCCTGTAAAATGTTCTTTTCACCTACCTTAAATTCGAGGCATATAATTATGTTATTAATTAACAGAACGACGTCGATACGTTTTCCTAAGCGTGGAATGTCGTATTCAAAGACAATTTTTCCTGAATGGAATGTTTCTGATGAAAGGACCCTCTGTAAGATGTCTATTTCAGCTATCCATGCGTCACGTGTTGTAGTAAGAGCGTCGCCGTGATAGTTGGAGCATAGTTCTCCTAATACAGCGTTTTTGTCAGCTGTTGTGAAATTGGAAATATCGTTTGTGTATAGGTAACGTGGACTTTTTTTCATGGTAGCTAATACAGGTGTAACAGTTTTACGTGTCGAGGGCGGTGGTTAGGCGTGGTTGGTCACCGACTATCCAGAGAATGTCGCCGGGCGCGAAGATGAGGTTGGGGTCTTGATCAATGAATTCATCGTTGCGTTGGACAGCAACAATCAGGGCATCGTATTGGGCTCTCAGGTGGGATGTGCGTGGTGTCTTTCCGATTAATGGTGAACCATCGTTGAGTATCATGTTGAAAAGCTTGAATGATGAACTGTTGGATGGAGTCTGTGGAGTTGTGTTAGCTTCGATGATGGGTACAACCATGGAGAGGGACTCGTCGTTGCCGATGAGGCCTATCGTGTCACCCGGAAATATGCGCATGTCGGCCGATGGGATGGGGTAGGTGTTGTTGCCACGTTGGATGTTGACGATATTCACGCCATAGCGTTGTCTGATGTCCCAGTCTTTGAGCCGGTTGCCAACGTGGTCACAGGCATTGCCGACTGTGACATAGGCCAAGTGAAGGTCTGAGACAAGTGAACGGTTGCGTCCGCTACGGTTGAGTTCTCGCTCGTTGAGGTTGTCAAGGAAGCGTGTCTCGATTGTTGCCATGCGGCTCTTGACGCGACGAGAGAATAGGGTGAGAATGAGCAGAATTACAGCCAGGGCTACACATAGACCTATCTTGAGTGATGAATTAATCGAGATGACATGTATGATAAAATATAGGGCTATGATAAAGTTGAAGATGCCCAGAACAATGTTTGGAATAGTCTGGGATGCTGAAGCGTCGCCGTTTTTGAGTCGGCCTATAGTGCGACTAAGAGGCATGATAAGCATCATCAGGAATGGTGACATGGCCAGGAAGGTTGCTGTCATGGTAAGAAGTGAAGACCAGGAAGGTACAATGCTGTGGAGCCAAGGCTCAAACCATACATTGGAGACCAGGGTTATGGCTACCAATACGATACAATATAGGATGGTGCGGAATATTTGTCGGCCGATGCGGGCGTGCCAGGTAGTACCTGAGGCTTGTTCGGTGGTGGCTGATTTGTGGTAGCGGTCGATGAGAAATTTCAAGCGGTCAGGGAGACGTTTTTCGATAAATGAATAAGCCGGACCTGAGGCTTTGATAAACATCGGGGTGGTGAATGTGGTGAGCACCGATACAGCTACCACAATGGGATAAATGGAGGGGTCAAGGACGCCAAGGCTCATGCCCAGGGTGGCGATGATAAAGGCAAACTCGCCAATCTGGGTCAATGAGAATCCTGATTGGATGGCAACCTTGAGTGTCTGGCCTGTTACTAACATGCCAAAGGTGCCAAATACAATCATGCCGAAGATTACAACCAGTGAGAGTATAAGGATTGGCATCCAATATTGGACGATGATGTCGGGGTTGACCATCATACCAACCGAGATGAAAAATACGGCGCCAAACAGGTCTTTGACCGGAGTGACTACATGTTCGATGCGCTCGGCGTAAATGGTGCCGGCCAGTATCGAGCCCATGACAAAGGCCCCCAATGCCATCGAGAAGCCACAGTAGACCGAGAATACTGCCATTCCAAGGCATAGACCCATCGAGATGATGAGCATGGTCTCATTGTTGAGAAAGCGCTTGATTGAGTTGAATAGCGATGGTAGCATGTATACGCCCACGAGAAACCAGATGACCAGGAAGAACACCAGTTTGGCTATGCTCAGGGCCAAATCCACGCCTTCGACGCTGTTGTTTATGGCGATGGATGACAATATTACCATCATCACTACTGCAAACAGGTCTTCGACAATGAGTACTGCCAGAACCATAGATGCAAACTTGGTCTGCTTCAGCCCCATATCAGTAAATGCCTTGATGATGATTGTAGTTGATGACATTGACAGCATGCCTCCCAGGAACAGGCAGTTGATTGAAGAGAAGCCCATGGCGTGTCCCGCGACATATCCGGCGCCCATCATTCCTGAAACGATAATAAGTGCCGTGACAATGGCCGACCCTCCGGTATTGACGAGTTTTTTGAAGCTGAATTCAAGTCCGAGAGAAAATAGTAGTACTACTATTCCTATCTCGGCCCAGAAGTCGATGTTGTCTTCTGAAGCTACGGTCGGCAGGTATTTGAAGTTGGGGCTTGCCAGGAAACCGGCAACGATATAACCTAAGACTACGGGTTGTTTAATCCATTTAAAGAGAACGGTCACGACCGAGCCTAATAGGAGGATAAAGGCGAGGTCAAGTATGAGGCCTTCGGTATTCACTGTGTGTCGTGGGGATTGGGGTGACTTATAGACTTACTTGGGTGGTAAGTTGGATGGAGATTGTGGGATTGAGTTCTCTCAATTTTTTGAATATAGGTATGACGTCGGTTTTGTCCGGCATTACGATGGCGATGTTGAGTGTGGTGATGTTGCGGTCATACTCATAGTCGACGTAATAGTTGTTTGTCGTGATATGGTGTTTGGTCAGGATGTGCCTATATTGTTTAATATCGTCAACGATAGCCGAGGTCTTGATTTTCAAGATGCGGGCTTGTGCACCAATGCTCACCTTGTGTTCAAATTTCTCAAGTTGGACCAGTATAAACAGTATCAGAAGCGTCGCTACCAACGACAGCCAGTACATACCCACGCCGACACACATTCCGATGGCGGCAACCATCCAGATGCCTGCAGCAGTGGTGAGGCCTCTGACCGAGCCTTTCATCTGTATTATTGCACCGGCGCCGAGAAAACCTATTCCGGTGACTACTTGGGCTGCGATACGTCCCGGGTCGCCGTTTTTCAGACCGAGGTATTCTTGGGGAACATATACCGACAATATCATGGCGAGGGTTGCCCCCATGGCTATAAGTGAGAAAGTGCGTACACCGGCAGTCTGACCCTTGCGTTTGCGCTCATAGCCTACCATCGCGCCCAGTATCATGCTGAGCAACAACTTGTAGATTGAGGACCATGTGTTGATCTCAACCGAGTTGATGGTATTGTATATCGTGTCCCAATTCACTTGATATATGAATTTATTTTAGATTGAAACGTCGAGATGCCAGGCGGTAATTATCGGCAAACAGCTCGACGGTATATTCGCCGGGGGTGAGTGCCGAGTTGACGTCACAGTATATGCCTAATCCTGAAATTTCAGCACCTTCATATTCGATGACCTTTTTGGCCGAGCATGCGACGGAGGCGCCTTCAAAGTTGAAGTTGCCTGCTCCGCCGAGCATGTTGCCTTCAGGAGAGATCAAGCGCAGGTAAATTGTTTTGGTTCCGGCGGGTGTGGAGTTGTTCTGGGGTATGGTAAACGTCACGAGCAGTTGTGTGGTTTTTTTTAATTTTTTCTCTTTCTTGCCCTTTTTATTCAGCATGGACAGGTTGATGCCGGTGACGTTGAGTTTCTCGGCAAGAGTCATGCGCTCGTTGAGAACTTTATTCTGGGCCGTTGTCTCGGTAACTTGGGAGGATAGGGAGCGGTTTTCTTCTTTGATTTGGGCGTTCTCGGCTCTCAGTTCTTCGTTTTCTTTGTTTAGGCGGGCAATTTCCTCAAGGTAGTGTTTGAGCAGGTTGCGTAGTGTTTCAATCTCGCCGTTAAGTTTGGCAATCTCGGCTTTAGATTTGTTTTTGCTGTCTTTAAGTTGTTTCTGTAGTTTTTCAATTTCGACGCGGGCTGCTTCATATTTTTGGGTGAGACGCATTTTGAGAGTGTCGTTGACGATGAGGTCGCGTTGGTTCTCGAGTTGGACGAGGTCGCGGTCGGCATTCTCCAACTCGGCTTGGGCGAGTTTCTGTTGGAGCTCGATTTGCTCACGTTCTTCTTGTGAGATTTGGCTTTCATCTTTTTTATCTTTGGTATCGGCTCCGCTTCCAATCAGGAGCCATATACCCACACCGATGGCTATAGTTAATGCAATAGCGGCAATACCTACCCAGATCTTGCCATTGTTCTTTGGTGTCTTTGTATCGGGAGTGTCGATATTTTCTTGCCGTTGATTTAAATTGAGAGGGGAACGGTCGTTGTTCGAGCGGTTTATATCCATATTTAAGAAATCCTTGTGCTGTTAAAAAACTTTGGAGACTACAAATTTACTAATTATACAATAAATATATTATCTTTGCTGTATGAAAAAAAATATAAATGTGAGCAGACGTAAATCGGTAAAGCATCGCAACTCGACACGTGTAGTGGTGGTGTTGGCTGTTATATTGCTGATATGTGGATTGTTAGCCGGTATGGCGGCTTTGATGGCCTATAAGACTTATCATGGTAAAGAAGTCGAGCTGGAGATATCCCCGGAAATGAGCGCAGAACGAGTTAAGGATATGATGATTGACCAACTTGGCGAGGACTATGGAATAACGCTCTATAGGGTGTGGAATTTTCGCTCAGGGGATGTCGATAAAGCGGTTGGCCATTATGTGGTAAAGCCGGGTGACCGCGTGTGGTCGGTGGCCAATAGGCTTAAAGCCGGAGCGCAGACACCTGTGAAAGTTACATTTAACAATATACGGCTGATGGAGGATCTTGCTCGTGTGGTTGCCTCCAAGATGAATTTTAGCGCTGATGATTTTATCAGAGCGTGTGATAAAGAGTTGACGGCCATAGGATATAAGCGCGAGGAATACCCTGCAGCATTTATTCCCGATACGTATGAATTTTATGTGACGGAAAGTGCCGAAAAGGTTGTAAGGACTCTGGTTGATTATCGTGACAAGTTCTGGAATGGTGAGCGTGTAGCTAAGGCCGAGAAGCGAGGGTTAACGCCGATAGGGGTTATGACTTTGGCCTCGATAGTGGAGGAGGAGTCGTCCAAGACCGATGAGCGCCAGATTATAGCTGGGCTTTATCTTAATCGACTCAAAAGGGGTATGAAGTTACAAGCTGACCCGACGGTAAAGTTTGCGCTTGGTGATTTTTCTATCAGACGGGTGCTAAACAAGCATCTTGAAGTTGAGTCGCCTTATAATACTTATAAATATGAAGGACTTCCTCCCGGCCCGATACGTATAGTGGAGAAGGCCACAATTGACGCTGTCCTTGATGCTCCTGAAGTTGAGTACTTGTATATGTGTGCACGTGAGGATTTCTCAGGCTATCATAATTTTACCGATGATTATAATGTTCATCTTGCCAATGCTCGCCGTTATCAGGCCAAGCTTGATAGTCAGAAATAGTTAGTATGGATTTAATCGGTTAAAAAATATATCAATAATATATTTAGAGGTCAATCTGTTGGTCAGGGAGGTAATCGTGGGTCGCATGAGTGCCTATAACCGAGTCCCACAGCATTGGTGACAGGCCTGAGCCGGGACGTTTGGTAGTCAGGTTATCGGTCGAGAATACCTCACCGGCTTTAATCTCGCGGGCGGCAACTATCGACTTGCGTGCAATAGATATGTTGGGGCGCTCGGCATCGGTGACAAACTTGTCTGACGAGCCTAAAGCCTTTTCAATCTGTCTGATACCGTCAACCATGGATTTTAGTTCATCGGGTTCAATCGAGGCCCGGTGGTCGGGGCCCGGAAGATTGCGGTCAAGAGTGAAATGTTTTTCGATAACTGATGCACCGAGGGCTACAGCAGCCAGGGGAATAGATATGCCTTGTGTATGGTCGCTATATCCGACGCTATGACAACCAAGTGTTTTCAGGGTGTTCATGGCCATGAGATTGACAGACTCGGCCGGAGCCGGATATTGGGTAGTGCAGTGGAGGAGGATGATATTTCGGCGTGGGGTCCCGGCTTCTACAAGGGCATTGACCGCGGTGTCCACCTCGTCGAGAGTGCACATTCCGGTAGATAATATTACACGCTCTTGCATTTTCCCTATATGCCTAAGAAGTGGCAGATTTGTGATTTCTCCCGATGGAATCTTCCAATAGTCCATGTCTAATGATGAAAGCATGTCGGCAGCCTCGATGTCAAATGGTGTGCTCATAAAACCGATTCCGCGTTCACGGCATCTGTCGGATAGTGCCTTGAAGTCGGTGTCAGACAATTCCAGAGCTTTCAGCATACTGAGCTGTGTATCGCCTTCGGGGGCGTTGTGTTTCTGATATTCGGCTTTTGGGGCAGATGATGTCACCAGTGACTTGGTATGGAACGTCTGGAATTTGACATAGTCAGCTCCGGCCCTGGCTGCGCAGTCTACCATTTCGAGAGCGCGTTGCAACGAGCCGTTATGGTTGACGCCGGCTTCGGCAATAATAATTGTATGTGGTGTTGTTTTCATTACTTGACGCGATGGACAGGAGAGCCGACGTAAGTGCCGGGCTCAGTGATGTCGTGTAAAACAGTAGAACCGATGCCGATGATTGTGTCCGAGACGATATGTACCCCCGGGGCAATATTAACACCGGCTCCGATATAGCAGTTATCGCCGACTTGAACTTCGCCACATAGCACGGCGCCGGGGCCAATAAAGGTATTGAATCCTATGTGACACTGATGTTCAATGATTGCACCGGTATTCACTACCGAGTAGTCGCCGATGTGGGCCCCGTTGATGATGACGCGTTCCATGATGGCACAGCCGTTGCCTATGTGTGAATTAGCAGTGACTATTGCTGACTGAGATATGAGGGTAGCTGCTTTGGATCCAATGTATTGCTCGATTAGATGTCGTCGCCGAGACATGTCGCCTGATTTTCCGGCAATCATGGCAAAGTGAATTTGAGGTAAAGCATAACACAGGAAATCTGTTGTCCTAAATTCATCATCGTCACCAAAATATTCCAATGGCAAGTCATTGGCCCTCTCAGGTGCAACATATCCCCAGAAATGTACAATTTCGCGGGGTTGCATCTGTAATAGAGAGTGGGCATGACCACCGGCGCCAATAAGAATTATTTGGTTGGAATATTTTATCTCATTTATCATGGCGTGTCAGCGGTTATAGATGTTTGTCTTATACTTGGCAAGGTTCTCGGGTTTTATAAACCAGTCGATTGTAGCTTGGAGGCCTTGTTCGAGAGACCATTGGGGATGCCAGTCGGTAAGTGATTTGATAAGGGTGTTGTCACCACAAAGTCTGAAAACTTCGCTTTTGGATGGACGTAGGCGTTGAGGGTCGACGATATATTTGACATCGGCGTTCATCAGCCGGGCTATAGTCTCGAGGGTTTGTTTCATAGATACCTCGATGCCTGTAGCGATATTTATTTCTTGTCCGAGAATACGGTCATCGGCTTGTGCAAGAGCAAGGAAGCCTCGAGCAGTATCTTTGACATAATTGAAGTCGCGTGTAGGCGAGAGGTCGCCGACTTTAATCTCCCGGGCACCGGAGGCAATTTGGCCAATAATCGTTGGAATGATGGCTCGGGCGCTTTGACGAGGACCGTAGGTGTTGAATGGACGGGCGATAACTACCGGTAGCTCAAAGGCATTGTAGAAAGATTGGGCGATGGCATCGGCTCCTATTTTTGTAGCTGAGTAGGGCGACTGGGGTTGACGTGGATGTTTTTCGTCAATGGGGACATATTGAGCTGTGCCGTAAACCTCGCTGGTCGAGGTTATGATAAGACGTTTTATGCCATTGTCGCGTGCGGCCTGGCATATGTTTAATGTGCCCTTGATGTTGGTATCAACATAGCTGTCAGGTGCTACATAGCTGTATGGGATGGCAATAAGTGCAGCCAAGTGAAATACGGTATCTATGTCTCGGGTAATATCGCGACATAGGTTGGGGTCGCGCACGTCGCCACATACTATCTCGAGATTATCATGTTGTATGTCTTCGAGCCAGCCCCAGTCGTTAAATGAGTTATACTGGCTGAGGGCTCTTACGCTGTATCCGTTGTCAAGTAAGAGCTGGGTCAAGTGAGATCCTATAAATCCGTCAGCACCTGTGACGAGTACTTTTGTGTTGTTGTTCATCTTTTTGAAAGATAATATGTTATGATTTGATTTTGGTTGTTGGCAGTTGTGAGTACCATGTCCGATGATGATAGTCGGTCTATGTTGAAGGTTGTTGATCCGGGAGAGAAGTAAATCCAAGTCGGCGCGTTGTAAGGGCCGGTGCCGGCCGGGTTGTCATCATCGCTGTGGGTGAAGTTAACATCGAGTGTCTTGCCTTCATGGGTAAAGGTCCCGGTAGAGTGGGAATAGTCGTGAAGGGTGTTAAATCGGTGTATCTGGATGATATTGTTCTGGAAACGCCATTCACAATACCATCCGCCATCATGCCATGATGTTTGCTCGATACCGTCAATTGTGATTTTGTCAAGAGCCCAAGCTCCATACAAGTCACCGATATCACCGTTGTTGGTGACGCATGAAGTGAAGGAGATGGCCGAAATCATTAACAGTATGATATGTAATATGTAATGTCGGAATAATTTCATGTTGATGATTATTTGATAGAGGAAAGAATACCGGTGTATTTAAAAGTCAGCATGGAGCCAAAATTATTGCCCCGCAGAGAACCGTGGTCAAGAGCTAAGTCAAGTTTCATCGAGAGGCCTTTAAGCAGTCGGTTGGCGTTCCAGTTGAGGGCGATGCCGGCCGATGTGTTATGTAATCTGTCAGGGATGCCGGTGTTCCCGCTACCGACGACTGATTGGTAGCTGACTTTGGCTTGCCATGATAGTGAGGGGAAGATGTATCCCGAGGCTCCAATGTGGAATCCGCGTGAGCGATTAAAGGCAAATTGAGGATAGCCGTCACGGTTGTATACCGGAGACAGAATAAATGGGTTGCCAATGGCCATTCCATAGTTGGCATGAGCGTTGAATGTAGAGTTGTTATAATAGTCATCGGCGCCGGTGGCCTCGGTTGTAATCGAGGGATTTGGGGCATCGCCGGGCGCATAGTGTATAGGTCCCGATTGGTCGGAGAAGTCGATGTATTCGATAACGGCATCGGTAAGTATGCTTTTGCCGGGAGTGTGCCACTGTAGACCCCAGAGGCCATCCCACTTATTACGTTTGGCCATAGATGAGCCGTCTTCCCACAGCCATGAGAAGTATGCCGAGAGTTCATTGCCGTTTCTGAAACGATAGCGAGCCTTGAAGTCCCATGAGCCCAGGTGGGAACCCTCGACAAATCCGTCCCCGTTATCAAGACCGGGGATAAACATCTCCCAGAAAGCTTTAAAATTTTGGGGATTTTTATGAGAGTGTGTTTCGATACCGTGTTGATAATATTTGGTGGTGCCGCCAAATTGGCCGGCAGCCTGTGCACCGATAAGCACTGATAATGGTTTGTCGGGGTTGGAGCGGAAGTAGGCGCGTTTGTAGGTGTAAAGTGTACCGATGTTGAGATGAAGGTTGTATTGATTATATTGATTGTCTATGTAGTCGTTGTCGGCAAATTTGCCATATCCGATACGTCCCTCAATCTGTACCCAACCTTTGGTCAGCGGGATGTCTTGCCAGTCAATAAATCCTATAGATACCATTGGAATGGGACGGGCATTGTTACTCTGTATCATGTCGCCCGATGATAGAGAGTTGTTGACTAACAATGACTTTTCATGCTTCATGCCCACGCTTAGAAAAACACCGCGGTATTTAAGTTGACCATAAAATTGTTGTAGCCATATAGGAGCCGGACCCACACGATGGGATGTCCATGAGGAAGTTTCACTGTCATAGCGGTCATAATTGGCTTTATGACTGTACCCGGTAATGGCTTCGATGCCTACCGACCAAGAAAATCGTTTCTTGAGGTCGAGTGGGCGCTCGACTTCAAGGTCAAGGGTAACACCGTTCTTTGCTGTAGAGCGTCCATAGTCCCATGAACCAATCATGTATGGAGCAAAGGAGCCTGATGAAGCGTTTGCGCGCACCGTAGCGCTGAATTTCAATGCATTGCCGTCTTCGGGTAGTGAGTCGGCATTGATTATACGAGCTTGAGATGGGAGGGCATTGATGGTAAGCGCTATTGCCGAGAGTATAAAAGATGTATATGGCGAAAATTTCATTCCGAGCATCGTTAGGTATTTATATGACATCAAAGGTAGTAAAAAATTTCTAACCTTGATAAAATAAGGAAAGGCGAGGAATAAGCTGACAGATTACTCCCGACAGTATGTTATTGCAGGGGATTCCATCCTTGGGCTTTTAGGTCAATTTCACTCTCGCCGTCGCGTGTAATCATTTTACAACCGAGTTGGGGCTTTGTAATATATCCTATGACGTGTATACCTTCGATTTTGGAAATTTTGTCATGGTCGGTGAGGGGTACGGTGAATAGTAGTTCATAGTCTTCGCCACCATTGAGAGCGGCAGTCACAAGATTCATGTTTATTTCCTGGGCCATGACCGCAGTCTGGTAGTCTATGGGTATACGGTCTTCATATATGCGGCATCCGGTATTGGAGTCTTTGCAGATGTGCAGTAGTTCAGAGGACAGACCGTCTGAGATATCCATCATTGAGGTGGGCTTGATGCCTTTGTCTCTCAGTATGTTGATGATGTCTCGTCGGGGCTCGGGCTTGAGCTGTCGCTCAACGAGGTATTCCTTGCCGCTGAAGTCGGGAATAAAGTCTTTTTGGCCGGCTGAGGCAACTTTTTCTCGCTCGAGAAGTTGGAGGCCCATATAGGCGGCGCCGAGGTCGCCGCTGACACATATAAGGTCGGTGTCTTTGGCACCGTCACGGTATACAATCTGATTTTCGGGGGCGTCACCAATAGCTGTGATTGAGATGACGAGTCCCTGACGTGAACTGGTGGTATCGCCTCCCACGATATCTACGCCATAGTTCTCACAGGCCAATCTCATCCCGGCATACAGTTCTTCGATATGCTCTACTGTAAAGCGTTTGGATATACCCAGTGATACTGTAATCTGTCGAGGGGTGCCATTCATGGCATAAATATCTGAAAGATTTACAGCCACTGCTTTATATCCCAGGTGTTTGAGAGGAACATATGTGAGGTCAAAGTGTATACCTTCTAACAGTAAGTCGGTTGTCACCAGGATTTTGGTGTCGGGAAAGTAAAGTACGGCGGCATCATCGCCAACACTCTTGAGTGTCGAGTCGTTGTGACGAGGCAGTTCTTTGGTCAAGAGATTGATGAGTCCAAATTCGCCCAGTGTCGATATTTCAGTCTGTTTATCAGCCATCAGAGTAAATGTATAGGATTTATTAAAGGAGGTCACCGATGTCGGTGACCTCCAGAGTTATAGTAAGTGGTTTAAAATCAAGAACGTGCAACCATTTCAGTAATCAAGGCCAGCATTACGGGCTGGGCCTTGACGGCAGCTTCCTGAACTTCCTCGTGGGTGGGAACATAGGTGATGTCTTTGCCACCGAGGTCGGTGATTACAGACAGACCGAATACTTTCATTCCGGCATGGTTGGCAACGATAACCTCGGGAACGGTGGACATGCCTACAGCGTCGCCACCGATGATGCGGAAGTACTCATATTCGGCGGGAGTCTCAAATGTAGGACCGGTAGTGCCAACATATACACCATGCATGAGGCGGATGTTTTTCTCGGCGGCGATAGTGTCGGCGAGTTTTACCAGGTCGTGACAATAGGCTTCGGTCATGGCCGGGAAGCGTGTGCCGAGCTCATTATAGTTCTTGCCACGCAGGGGGTTCTCGGGAAAGAGGTTTATATGGTCGGTTATTACCATTACGTCACCAACTTTAAATTCTTTGTTCATACCACCGGCGGCATTTGAAACGTATACTGTCTCAATGCCAAGTTCTTTCATGACGCGCACGGGGAATGTGACGGCTTTCATGTCATATCCTTCATAGTAGTGGAAGCGTCCTTGCATGGCCATGACGAGTTTGCCGGCAAATTTGCCAAATATCAGGTTGCCGCTGTGGCCTTCGACTGTCGATATGGGGAAGTTGGGGATTTGGGCATAGGGGATGACGGTTTTGTCTTCCATATAGTCAACGAGGTTGCCAAGTCCCGAACCAAGGATTATAGCTGTTTTGGGGAGGTCTGTTACTTTACCGCGCAGAAAATCGGCAGTCTCTTTAATTTTTTGTAGCATGTTGTTTTTTTTGTGTTTATGAGTTTGGTAATTAGGTGTTGTATTTGTAAAGTTTAAGAACAATCCTTGTTATTGAAGGCTTAATCGTTGCTCTAAGAGCCGTTTTATGGTTTCAACAAATGACAGGGAGTCGGTGCGCATAAACTCGACACATATCGGTTGGTAAAATATATATGGTTTTAATTCAAGAGGGAAGTAAGGATTGTTCAGAAGCCTTACGGCGTCTTTTTCAGTAGTAACAATAATTCGTCGATGACCGTTCAATGAATTGAAGCGATTTTTTATCAGTTCGAGGTCTTTGCGGGTGAAATCGTGGTGATCGGGGAATACATTAACTTTGACTTTTGGCTCAAAGCTTTTGATGTATTTTACAAATGGTCGTGGGTTGCCGATACCTGATACGATTAGGATAGAGTCGTCTTGGTCGAGTTCTGAAAGGGTTGGTGTATTGCGCACGCTCGAGCTGAAGATAGGTCTGAGTTGGTCATATCCTACACGAGAGAAGAATAGCCGTTGTTCGGGTATGAGGTCCAATTTTTTCTTGACAAGCATGAAGTCGACGGGGCGAGCATTATCAGGGCATTTGGTGACCACGACCACATCGGCGCGTGAGATGGCCTTGGGCGATTCTCTGAGTCTGCCGTAAGGGAGCATCTTGTCCTCATAGTATGGTAGCGCATAATCGGTCAGCACAATTGATAGCAGAGGCTTGACATATCGGTGCTGAAATCCATCGTCAAGAATGATGAGGTTAATCTCCGGGTCTATAGACATGAGGCGTTCTATGCCGGCAACACGGTCTTCACACACAGCGATAATGATTTTACGGCCAAATTTGTGATATACCTGATATGCTTCATCGCCAATGTCGCGTGGAGTAGAGTGGGGTGTGGCCATAACAAAGCCTTTTGTGGCGCGTTTATAACCACGGCTTAGAACTGCAATTTTGAATTTGTCTCTGAGTCCGGCTACAAGGTATTCCACATGAGGGGTTTTACCGGTACCACCTACGGCCAAGTTGCCAACTGCTATAACGGGTATGTCAAACTTGTGTTGTTTGAGCATACCCCACTCAAACATCTGATTGCGCATCGATGTCACTCCTCCATATATTTTTGACAATGGGAGCAATAGCGCTTTTTTTAGTGACGAGTTGTCGTTGGCTGGCATTGTGGTAGATTTGTAAGTGTGAGAGACTGGATTTATTTTATGGTGATATCCTCCATGCGTGTGTATATTGTTGTTCCTGATTTGAGGATGCCGATTATCTTGATGTATTGCATGAAATCATCGGGAGTCAACTGGGTAAGCGCGTTTGAGGCCTCAGGGTAGAGTTGGGCGAGCTTGGCCTGTTGGGATACTGATTTCATCAATTGTTGCAGGTCAGTAGCTTGGTTAAGGGGGTAGGCGATGGCTTGGGTTTCCTTGAGGTCTGTGGCTTTGGTCAGCATCTTAACTACGCCATTGAGTGATGAGTGCCCGTCAACGAGACCGAGTTTTAGGGCTGTGTTGCCGTCCCATACACGTCCCTCGGCAATGGTGAGAACAGAGTCTAATGGCATTTTGCGACCATTGGCAACACGTGAAGTAAACAGTCGGTAACCATTATTGACATTGTTCTGCATGGCCTGATATTGGGCGGGGCTCATGGGAGAGGTTACAGATGGGAATGTGGCATTGGGGGTGGTCCCTACGGTCGAGATGTTAATACCTAGATGGTTGTTGAGCAGGCCCTCGAAGTTTGGTATCATGCCAAATATACCTATTGAGCCGGTAAGGGTGGCCGGGTCACAGTAAATTTTGTCAGCACCACATGAGATATAATATCCACCTGAAGCGGCGTATGCGCCCATTGAGACATAGTAGGGCTTGCCCGTCTTTTTGAAGTATTCGAGGGCTTCCCAAATCTGTTCAGAGGCAAAAGCGCTGCCACCTCCCGAGTTGACTCTCAGTACAAGACCTTTGACATTGTCATCATCGGCAAGGTTTATAATCTGGGGTACCATGGTCTCGGCGGAGATGCCTTCGGTCCCGGTGTCGGTTATGTCACCCACGGCATAGAGTACTGCTATGTGTGGTTTGTCGGATGATGGTATGTCGTATTTGACGTTGGGAGCATATAGGTATTCGTCGGGGGTTACAAATCTTAGGTCATCGCCTTTGTTGATGGATGTGAGGGAGCGCAGTTTGTCTTCTATCTCGTGACGGTAGCATAGTTCATCTACGACTCCCATGGTTTTCAGTGAGTCGGTGGGAACGGTTACAAGCAGGCTGTCGGCCCACGTGTTGACATCGGCGGTGGTCTTTTTTCGGGCTTTGGCAATGCCTTTGGTGATGTCGTCCCATATCGAGCCAAGGTAAACTTCGCTCTGTTGGCGTGCCGGCTCGCTCATCTCGGTGAGAATAAATGGCTCAACTGCGCTTTTATATGTGCCAACTTTAAAAACTTGAACATCGACACCGAGTTTGTCAAGGGCGTTCTTGAAAAACGGCACTTGTGCTCCTATTCCATGTATGTCTACCGAGCCTGTAGTGTTGACATAAACACGGTTGGCGGCTGACGAGAGATAGTACTCTACTTGATTGTAACCGTCACTATATGCATAAACCCACTTGCCTGACTTTTTAAAATCTTCGATTGCTTCTATGAGTTCTTGGCAAGCAGCGTAGCTCATGGAGGCGCCGTTACATTCGATGTACACTCCATCGATATTGGGGTCAGAGGCCGCTATTGACAGTGATTTCACCATGTCATCAAGAGATGGAACGGTGGCGTCATATTCTTGGGTGAGAATATCTTTGAGGGTAGGATCGGTGTGTCGCTCGGTGATTAATCCGTGGATATTTAGCAACAGAATACTGTGTTCCTTAACTGCCGAAGACTTAAGATTGGAGCCTATAAGAGCCAGGATAAAAATCACAAATCCTATTGATAATAAAAGTGTCGATAGCCAAATCGCCGCCATCGAGCCGAGAAATGATATGAAGAATTTCTTTAACATTTATGTTTACAGTATGTTAGCCCTTGAGTGTAGTAGTTGATTAGCTAATGGGTTGGTGTTATATTATGATAAACAACAATACCAAGATATCGAGCCGATATCTTGTTCCAGGGTCGTTTACACTGCAAATTTAACTATTACCTCTTAAAATGCCAAATATATCAGGCCCTATCTTGTCCAACTCGTGTATTTTACCTTTTTGTCTTTTGTTAAATAATAAAAAAGGCACCGCGTGATTGATCTTGGTGCCTTTTTTGTTGTTTTGTGGAGGGGTGTTGGTGCTATTTCTTTGTGATGCGGAAGATTGAACCTTCGATAAGTGAGACGTATATGTCACCGGTGGTAGGGTCAATGTCTATGCCATTGATTTCGCTGACGCCTAATGGTATAGACCAGATGACTTTTTGGGCTACAGGGTCAACAGCTGTCACTATACCCCGTCGAGATCCGGCATATACTACTCCATTTTGTTCGGCAACGATACAAGGGGCATGTTCGTATCCCAGACCCATATCAACAGTCCACAGTTCTTTGAAGTCGGGCGCGTGGGTATCAACGGCGACTAATTCGCCATCCATAGTCTTGGCATAAACACGTGAGAGGTCGGATGAGTGACCGAGGCTTTCGCGATAGCGGTGGGAGTTATCGCGCCACAGCTGTTTGCCGGTTGTACGGTCGATAGCAGTCATGTAGCGGTCTGGAGCTACCACGATAACCTTATCGTTGGTTACGACTGGTACGACGTTGCCGGGTCCAAGCATATTGGCGGTCTTGCCATTGTTCCATACCCATTTGAGTCGTCCGTCTTTAAGACTGATACACCTTAGGTTAGTGTCCCATGCACCGAATATGACATCATCGCCGTTAATCGATGGTGCAGCCTGGCAATAATTGAACAGTGAGTCATAATTCCAGATAAGTTTGCCGTCTGACGGGCGACGTCGTTCGATACGTTTATAGCCTCCTTGGATGTATGCGCGACCGTCATCGGTTAACAGGCCGTCGGCAACGTATGGTCCTTCCTTTGATTTGAGGACGCGTTTGATGTGGCCGTTTTTGGCGTCCAATAGCATGATGCCGGAGGCGTAAGGTGCTGCGATAGAGCCCTTGCCGAGTGCTACCGGCCGTGAGAATATCGAGGCGCCGTCGGGGCTCTTGGTTGTCCATGCTTGTTTGCCTGTAGACTTGTTGACGGCCTTGACGTCGCCTAATGATGTGGCGAAGTAGACATTGTTTTTGTCAAATCCCAGGCGTGTGAATATAGATGCACTGTCTACCCACACCCGGTTGATCTCATATCCATCGGGATTAACGATATCGGCCACTGTCTTGATTTTGACCGGATGGTGGGCAGTGTTGTTGGCCCATGCAAATTTGGCTCGGGGTGAGTGACCAAGTTGTTTGTTATATACATGGGTCCACTCGGGGGAAACCTCGACTATGCTGTACCCATAGTCACCATTCCTCATGTCGAGAGCTCTTACCATTGCACAGTCAATTCCCTCGGTATTATATGTCATAAAGGTGTGATAATGACCGTTGATGTGTCCCAATACGGGATATTGGGCGAGAACAGCGGCGTACTCCATGTAGTTGTCAAGGTCATCTTTGCGTATAGGGTAATGGTTGAACGATAACACGCGTTTGTCCTTGGCATTGTATTTGTCCAATGTTGACTTGAGCCAATGAAGGTCTTCTTGCTTGATGTGGCCATCGCCCATCTTCATGTAGGGGCCACAGTTGATGCCTATGACTATCAGGGAGTCGACTTCAAACACAAATCGGTCAGGTCCAAAAGTGTCTACAAATGTTTTTGTGGCGCTTTGGCTCCAATTGTTTTCGTGGTTGCCGGGAAGAACATATAGCGGGTGCTTGATGCCGTCAAGGATTGACTTTACGTTAATAATTTGCTCATCAGAGCCTTCGTTTGTGAGGTCACCGTCGACAATCACCGCGTCATACTTGCCGTTGTTAATCTCAGACACGGCAGCTCTTAAAGCCGAGTCACAAGCGTTGCCGGGAGTCACGTGGACATCGCTGAGTACTGCAAAGCGTTGGGCAAGAGATGGAACAGCACCGAATAAAAGAGTTAGAGCAATGGCTCCAACCTTTTTAGATATTTTTTTCATCAGGTATAAGTATTTTAAGATTTGTGTTTTATTTAAAAGGACAGACAAAGGTAGTAAAGAATAACGGAAATAACGACTACGGTACTGATATTTTTTATTACCTTTGTGGATAGATTATGAAACGGATTGACCACGATACAGTACAAAAAATTATAGATGCCACTGATATAGTAGAGGTGGTAAGCGACTTTGTCAGTCTCAAGCGTCGTGGTGCCAATTATATTGGCTTATGTCCCTTTCATAACGAGAGAACGCCATCATTTTCGGTATCCAAGAGTAAGGGCTTGTGTAAATGTTTCTCGTGTGGCAAGGGAGGGTCGGCTATAGGCTTCCTTATGGAGCATGAACAGATTAGTTATTATGAGGCCCTGCGTTATCTGGCCAAGAAGTATAATATCGAGATACAAGAGCGTGAACTGACCGATGTCGAGCGTGAAAAAGAGTCAGAGCGTGAGGCTTTAATGGCTATAAATGAATGGGCCATGAATAAGTTTCAGCACAACCTTGCCAATACCGAGGAGGGGCGCACGATAGGTTACAGCTACTTTGTAGAGCGCGGTATCAATGATCGTTCAATAGAGAAGTATAAACTTGGTTATGCTATAGACAGTCCCGATGCATTGTCAAGTGCCGCCAAACAAGATGGTTATACCGAAAGATATCTCGAGGCTTCGGGGTTGTGTTCACGTACCGAGCGCGGTACACTCTACGATCGTTTCAAGGGCCGTGTGATTTACCCTGTGTTTGGAGTGTCGGGTAAGGTTGTGGCTTTCGGTGGTCGCACACTTAAAAAAGAAAAGACTGTCGCCAAATATGTCAATTCTCCCGAGTCGGCGCTATATCATAAAAGTAACGAGTTGTATGGTCTATTCCAGGCCAAGGGTGCCATTGTGCGTAAAAACAAGTGTATACTTGTCGAAGGGTATATGGATGTCATTTCCATGTATCAGATAGGTATAGAAAATGTTGTGGCCTCATCAGGCACCTCGCTGACCGACGGGCAGATAAGGCTTATACATCGCTTCACAAGCAATGTGACTGTGATTTATGACTCGGACCCGGCAGGCATCAAGGCTTCGTTGCGTGGTATAGATATGTTGTTGACTGAAGGAATGAATGTCAAGGTGTTGCTGTTGCCTGATGGAGATGATCCCGACTCGTTTGCCCAGTCTCATACACTCGAGCAGGTCGAGCGATATATTGATGAAAACGAGACCGATTTTATTACTTTTAAGACCCGTATACTCTTGCAGGGCGTCAATAATGATCCTACACGTCGCGCCTCGGTAATCTCGGATATCATCAGGTCTATAGCCGTCATCCCCGATGCTATAAAGCGTCAGGTTTATGTTCAAGAGTGTTCACGCATGCTTGATATGTCAGAAAAGGTGCTGTCTCTTGAATTGTCTAAAACTATGGCCGGCAATCGCGAGAAGGAATATACCAAACAGCAACGTCAACAAGCAGTTCGCTCTATAGAGTCAAACACCGGTGATAACGTTATTGCAGGTGTGACTCAGCAAGATGATAGTAGAGAAGCTCAAGACCTGATGTCTAACCCTCGGGCTGTTGATTCCGGGTCTCAAGTGTCACCTTATCAGAGTGCCCTGATGCCATATGAAAGGGAAATATTGAGATATGTATTGAAATTTGGAGTATTTTACCTGTGTGACTACTATGATATTGATGATACACCCAGGCCGATGTCGGTAGTCGAATATATAACTTCAGACCTCGAGTGTGATAATATTTCATTTCAGACGCCTCTGTTTTTGAAAGTTTGGAAGATGGCTGTAGAGATATATAAAACTTGGACAGACTATCAAAAGCGTGGAATTGAAGAAATAGATAAGGAAATAGCGGTTATGCGCGAACGTGAATTAGAGTCTATCCGCACCAATCCCAAGTATAATGACCTTAACAAAATCAAGAGAGCGGAAAAAGCCCTCGAAGCAACTATTGAGGAAAATCGCCTGAAAGCGATATATAATCTTCAACTTAATTATATAGGTCGTATACTCAGCAATGATGCAAATAGCTATGTGCGCAATCTCGCAGCCGACTTGATTTCCAATAAGTACAAACTCAGTCGCCTGCACACACAGAGCGCCGGAAACAAGCCTGAGCATGAGCGTCTGCCTGAGATAGTGCCTCGGGCTATTTATGAACTCAAAAACAAAATCATCGACAATCGTATTTCTGAGACAGGCGTGAAGATGGCCCATGCCTATTCGACGGGCGATAATGAAACGGTTATGGCTTGTATGCGCCAAATACAAGAACTTAAAAATATCGCTTCGGAATATGCCCGCGTTCTTGGAGACCGCGTGATAAATCCTGCGCCCATACATAGATGATAGATATATGTAGCAACTGTCGTGAGTGCACATTGAGAGATTTTTAAACAACCATTAAAAGTTCAGGCGCTTATTGGTGCTGTTGGTGGTTTTTTTGGTATGATAGGATGTTTTTTTGGTGTTATTGACTTGGAGGAGCGGGAAAATCGCGGTAGAATATGTGCTCTCAATAAAAATTTCATTACATTTGTAGCCGTGTAATTATAAAAACATGTCACGACGACTACTCGTTATATTTGTCACATATATGCTTGCATTGGCCTCGATGATGGTCGATGCACGTGATTTTGTGGTTGTTATAGATGCAGGTCATGGAGGCAAGGATGCCGGAACCTGTGGACGCCGTCTCAAGGAAAAAGATGTTACGCTTGACATAGCCAAGCGATTGGGGCGTATGGTGGCCAAATTGTCGGATGTGAAGGTTGTATATACACGTCAGCAAGACAAGTTTGTGTCACTGCAAGGACGTGCTGATATCGCAAACAATGCTCAGGGTGACTTGTTTATATCAATACATGTCAATTCGGTCAAGGAAACTTCTCCCGGGCGTGAAAAGGTTAAAGGCGTCGCTGTGTACACGATGGGTCCCGACAAGTCTCGCCAGGCTCTTGAAGTCGCCATGAGGGAAAACTCGGTGATGGAGCTTGAACCTGACTATACAACACGTTATCGTGGCTTTGACCCTAATTCGGCCGAATCATATATCTCGATGGAAATGTCGAGTAATGTAAATATGAAACAAAGTATTGACTTGGCTCGTATCATCCAATCCAATCTTAAAGAATATACAGGACGATATGACAAAGGCTGTCATCAAGCCGGTTTCTGGGTGTTATGGTCGCCCAATATGCCCTCGGTGTTGGTCGAAATAGAATTTATGTGTAACCCTGACTCCGAGAAGTGGCTGTCAACCGACGAAGCTCGTGAAAAATCGGCTATGGCTCTTTTTGCCTCAATTAAGCAATATTTAGCGACCCATCACGGGGCTAAAACCTCGGTAACCGTTTCTTCGGATAAAGTTGCTTCAAGTTACAAGGCTACCACCAAGAATAAAGGTAGAGCGCGTCGATCTGACCGCAAAGCTAAGTGATAGATTCAAAAGATAACAAGACAATTACTACATAACTCATGAAAAAAGTTTTTAGGAAAGAAGTACTTATCGGCGTCAGTGTTCTGGCC
Organism: Muribaculaceae bacterium; assembly: GCA_017621845.1. Lineage (GTDB taxonomy): Bacteria > Bacteroidota > Bacteroidia > Bacteroidales > Muribaculaceae > CAG-873. The sequence goes on along the minus strand of JAGASI010000008.1, from coordinate 12,945 downwards.
GCCCTCGCAATCCTTGTCTTTGGCATTGACTTCCTCAAGGGAGTTAACGTATTCAAGGCTACCAATTATTATTATGTGACATATGATAATGTTGCCGGGCTCGCAGTATCGGCTCCTGTTACGGTCAATGGCTATAAAGTAGGGCAAGTGCGCGACATTGCTTATCAATATGACAATCCGGGACATATCAAAGTTGAGATTTCGCTCGACAAGGAGCTGAAACTCCCGGTCGGCACCAGAGCTGTCATTGTCACCGATATGCTCGGCACGGCTACAGTCTCATTGGAGATGGCTAATGCCTCGGCTTATTATAAGGTAGGTGACGAAATCCCCGGTACAATGGCTTCGGGGCTAATGACTGAAGTTACTGATAACATCCTGCCATCGGTTGGTAATGTCGTGCCAAAGGTCGATACATTGCTCACCAATGCCAATACGCTCATTGCCGACCCGTCGCTTGTTGCATCGCTCCGACGCCTTGACAATATCACCGCCAATCTCGAGGCTACCACCGTTGCGATTAATCGTGTACTGGCCACATTGCCTCCAATTACATCTGATGTCAAGCAGATTACCACCAATGTAACCCGGTCGACTGAACAACTTGACTATCTGATGAAGCATCTTAACGAGTTGCCTATAGACTCGGTGGTGATGTCTCTGGGTGCTACTCTTGACAACCTTAAAGAAGTGTCCGGTCAGCTCAATAGCCAGATGAGTAGCACCAACTCGAGTTTGGGCAAGCTCATGAATGATCCGGCGTTGTATGACAATCTTAATGCTACCATAAGCAGCCTTGACTCACTGTTCGTTGATATCAAGAAAAACCCCAAACGATATATATCAATCAAATTGCTCTAAGAGTCTCAGCATTGACATTTGTAGCTGTGTATACGCTAAGAGCTGATGTCTCTGTCAATTTTATACAAATACGCCACACCTCGATATGCCTGCCGTATCATGGTGTGGTGTATTGTTTTTGCTCCAATTTGAGGGGGAGGCTATCATTTTTATGAAATAAGATAAGTATGATTGAACAGAGATTCCGGTCGTGTCTATTGTTCCGGGGCGGGGTATATGTCATTGTTTGCCGAGTTGATGTTGCATTTGATGTCGGGGAAAACGCATTTATAGTTAAATAAATTAACAAATCCTTCATTTGTTGCTTGTGACGGTTAATTAAGGTTAAATGAAGTGGTTTTTATGCTTGAAAATTATGTCGTATAACATAAAAATATATACCTTTGTACAGTTTTTCATGGTATTAGATTTAAGGTAAGGAGATTATTCGTCGTGATGACGGATAATTTTTTTTTTGTATCATGTAGGCTTTGGGGGCCTTTTTATTTTTCTATACAAGACTTATTTTGTAATTTTGCACTGCATTTAATTAGAACATTAAGACATGATTAACCGCATTCTGATAAGAATAAAGGTAGTGCAGATGCTCTACTCTTATTTGTTGACACGCTCAGATTTTAAAGTTATAACAGAACCACGTTCAGCAACGGCCGACAATAAGTTTGCGTTTGCGGTTTATAATGACCTATTGCTGGTATTGCTCGAGTTGACCGGGCATGGAACACGCCCCGGCGCGCGTAAGAGTATGCTTGACGTGGACAAGAAATTATTGAAGTCGGCAGTAGGAGCTGCTTTGGCCGGTGATGATACTGTCAAGGCGCTGATTGCCACTGAGTCTACAGATATTGCTCAACTAAGACCGTCGCTTCAACATCTTCATGACATGATTACGGCATCGGCTGTATATGCCGACTATCGCAAGAGGCGTTCACCCTCGTTGGCCGAGGAGGTAAGCATGTGGCTTACAGTACTCGAGACTATTGTGATGCGCGACACTCAATTTATGGAGACCCTCAGGTCTGTTGATGGATTTACAAATATGGGCCTTGAAGCCGGCATAGAGATGTTGATTGATACTCTCAATTCCTATCGGGACGCTACTGATGGATATGCTGCTGCTTGCAATGATCTTGAGCGTTCGCTATCACGTGCTTATGACCTGTATGTCGCTTGTTTTACCTTGATTATTGAATTGACTCGCGAACAAGAGCGGCGCATCGAGCAAGCTAAGACCAAATATACGGCCACCCCTGACGAGCTTAACCCCAACCTCAAGTTTGTCAACAACCGTCTGGTAACGGCACTTGAGAATAACGAGCAGATACAAGAATTCATTTCCAAAACTCCTGTCAACTGGGCCACCGAGTTGTCGTTGGTTAACAGTTTGCTTAAAGCAATAACAGACTCTCAGATATACCGGGACTATATGTCATCGGATGGCAATGACTATGTGCAGGACTGTGACTTCTGGCGTGACATATTGCGTACCGTGGTATTTACAAGCGATGATTTCCTGGAAGTACTCGAGGATAAATCGGTATTCTGGAATGATGATCTCCAGATTATAGGCACGTTTGTCCTCAAGACCATACGTCAGTCATCCAAGGCATACACTGTATCCAAGGAAGATGACACGACAATAGAGACGGTACCCGAGGTGATAATGTTAGATAAGTTTAAAGATGAGGAGGATGCACGATTTGGTGGAGAACTGTTTGTTAAAGCAGTTAAACATCGCAAGGAATACCGCGCACTCATCGACCGCTTTGTCAACAATGATTCCTGGGATCCGGAGCGTATTGCCTTTATGGACATTATCATCATGATTACAGCTATTACTGAAGTTGTCGAGTTCCCCAACATACCATTACCTGTGACCATGAACGAATATGTCGAGATTGCCAATGATTACTCATCCCCCAAAAGCGGTCAATTTGTCAATGGCATACTCTTTAATATTGTCTCAGCACTAAGGGCCGATGGCAAGGTGTTCAAATAAATAAGAACCATCACAGATGTACTTGTATATAAACCATGTCGCAGGTATAAATGTTAGTAAACAACAGTAATATCATATTGTTACATATAAAAAACCTGAATTAATAACTCATTAAAATAAGAATAAAATTATGTATTTATCAATTCTTCTTGGCGCAGCCCCCGCAGACGGAGGAAATCAGGGTAGCTCTATGGCGTCATTGGCGATGATTGTAGGTCTGATTGTCATCTTCTACTTCTTTATGATACGTCCCCAGCAGAAACGTCAGAAAAAAATCAGACAAGAGCGTGAAGCGATGAAAAAAGGGGATAAAGTGGTAACTGCCGGTGGCATATATGGCACTATAAAGGAAGTTAGCGAGACTACATTTATTATAGAAGTGGATCGCGACGTTAAGATCAGAGTAGACCGCAATAGCGTATATCCCTCGGCTGTAGATGCCAACGAGGCTGCTCAGCAGAATCAGGACATCAAGAAATAAAGAAATATACCATCAAGATGACATTGCGAGGGCTATTGTCATCTTATATCAAGAATAGTATCCGGGAGCGTGAATGTCGCTTCCGGGTGCGTTGATGTATATGTAAACGATGATTACCAAATCCCAGATACAACATAAAGTGAGGTCGATAAAGGCAGCTCTGCTTTCTGCCCGAGGGAAAAATATACTTACCTTTATGCTGTTTATTGTGATATCCTTGGTGTTGTGGATTGTTAAAACCCTTAATGAGGATGTTCAACAAGACTTCAAATGTGTTATTGAGATTGTCAATAAGCCCGACTCAGTAACAATGATTACCGAGTTGCCATCATCAATCAATGTCACTGTCAAGGCCCGTGGCTCTAATTTAGTTAAATATCACTTTGGATCCAAACCGGTTATCAGTATTGACTATCAGAAATATATCAGGGGGTCGGTAATCGCTCTCGGTGAATCGGACTTGCGCACAATATTAAGGCAACGATTTGGTGCCATAGCGACTATTAGCAATCTTAATCCCGATTCGCTTAACATTAAGTTTACATCCTTGCCTCCTCGGCGTCTTCCGGTTGTAGTTGATTCCCGGGTTACAGCTGACCCGACAGCAATGATTTCCACTCCACCGGTCAGTCTTACCGAGTATGTCGATGTATACTCAATACATGGACTGCCTGGTGATATAAAAACAATCTCGACTTATCCGGTTGAATTGACCGACCTGTTAGAATCACGTATTATCAAGACAAAGTTAAAAGCTCCTGCCGGGTGCCGAGTCATTCCCGATAGTGTGGAGGTGCGTATTGATGTCGAGCGTCTTTTGGTCACTAAATCAATTGTCACTATTGAACCGGTCAATGTACCTAAGGGAGTCAAACTATTGTTGTTCCCCAATAGGATAGATGCCGGATATATGGTTACGGCTGATAAATATTCGAGCAAAACGCCATCATTTAGAGTTGTTGCCGACTACAGGTGGATAGAAGCCCATCCGGGAGCCACACATGTTAGGTTAAATGTCATCGATGACGGAAGCGTTAAGGGCATCAACCTTGCTCAGGACAGTGTTAAATTCATGATAGAACGTTAACAATGGGAGCGGTAGTGGCTATAGTTGGGGGTATTGGTAGTGGAAAGTCGGTGGTATGCCGGATTTTATCCCGATTGGGATATGAAGTATATGACTGTGACTCACGAGCCAAAATTCTTATGAATACCGATGAGGATCTTAAACGCAGGTTGGCTGATGCCTTCGGGCCTTCAGTGTTTCTCCGGGACGGCACTGTCAACCGTCCCTATCTCGCCGCGATAGTGTTTAACGATGCCAAGGCATTGGCTACTCTCAACAATATAGTACACGGAGAGGTCAAGGCCGACTTGGCTCGTTGCATTAATAATGTACCACAGGATTGCCTGTTTTTCTTGGAAACAGCAATCCCTGTTGAGTCGGGAATTGACAAGATTGCTGACAGAATGTGGCTGGTAACATGTCCGGTTGAAGAGCGAGTCAAACGTATCGTTGCCCGTAATGGCGTAACGGAACAGCACGCGCGTTCCCGTATCAACAGCCAGATAGAGGTGAATACCGATAACGTTGACATTATAGTCAATGACGGTCTCACTCCGGTACTTCCACGTGTCCTTGACCTGCTAGACACTATTGATAAGTAATTAAAGGGAGATTGCCGGTGACACGTGTATATCGCTTGCCGACATTACGGTAATCAAAGCTTACGCAGAATAAAAATCCCCGTACACTTATTCCCAACTATTGATATTTCAATTGGTTTGTAGTGCTAATGTAAGTTGAAAATTAGTCATTCCTAATTGATTAAGGGCCTCTATTAAATCAGCTACCTGACTATAATCTGTATCTTGTGACGCTTTCAAAATTATGTAGTCATTATTTTCGATATTATGCATTTTGAACCACACATCAATCTCCTTTTCAACCTGTAGTGAGTACTCGATGCGGGTTTCATATGGTGTATTATCAATATGATTTCGGTTATCATAACATTTCAGCTGATAGCCGTCTACAGCTAATACCACTTCATTTTCCTGTTGAGAGTCGGGTGCGATGTTCTCTGTAAGGTCAATCTTTATATCATGAGACTTTTGGGCTGTAGCAACAAATATGGGTATAAATATACACAATATGGATAGTCCTGTAAAGATTAGTCCGCATGAGCCTATCCATTTCTTTCCGCCATTATTGCCGGCTTTAACCAGCCCTATGATAGAAAGTACCAAACCTCCAATCCCTATGGGAGTGCCAAATAAAAATGCTAACATAAATGCAGAAGTACCGTGAATCACATCAGTACATGTTACAATAAATATTGTGAGGCATAGTAATAACAGCGCAAACAAAGAAAAACTGAATCCAAGCCATGAAATTGTATCCGATGGCTTCTGTGTATTATTTGTCATTTCAATATAATTATGATTGTTAAACGAGGATTGTCCTATTGCCAGTTTTAGGGTGTACAAATTTAAGCCTTTTTTTACTCTTTATAGCATAAAACATGCGATATTCATGTGCAGCATATCGGATTAAGTATCGGATGATGCATTTATGGATGTTTTTGTGGTTATAATTGCCGGATGGGGGGTGTGGGAATGAGAAAAATTGCTAAATTTGTGGTCTACATCGGGTGTTGGCTATGAAGCTAAGCCGACCCCAACAATATAACAATTATGATATTGACTAACTCGTTGGCCACATTTGGCCGCTATTGCATGTTTATGGGCCGGGTATTCTCGGCCCCTGACAAGTGGAAAGTATTTGGTCGTCGTACCATCAATGAAATATCGGCCCTTGGCATCGGGTCAATCCCCTTGGTGCTGGTGATTTCGATATTTATAGGTGCTGTGATTACAATCCAGATGCAACTAAATGTTACTTCACCGTTGATACCGGCCTACTCGGTAGGTCTTGCTACCCGTGATATTGTCTTGCTGGAATTTTCCAATTCAATCCTGTGTCTGATACTCGCAGGTAAGGTAGGCTCCAACATAGCCTCGGAAATAGGAACAATGAGAGTTACCGAACAGATAGACGCTCTTGAGATTATGGGCGTAAATTCGGCCAATTATCTTGTATTGCCCAAGATTGTGGGTTTTGTGCTGTTCATGCCGGTCTTGGTAATCTTGTGTATAGGGGTTGCAATGGTAGGAGGCTACCTTGTGGCCATGTTTACTGATTTAATTAGTGTGTCCAGATATGAATATGGACTCCAAGCCATGTTCCAGGAATGGTATGTATGGTATGGACTCATCAAGTCGCTTGTGTTTGGTTTTATAATTGCTTCTGTAGCTTCGTTCTATGGTTATTATGTCAAGGGTGGAGCTCTTGAGGTCGGTAAAGCCTCTACCAACGGCGTTGTTGCCAGTTCAATTCTGATATTGCTATTTGATGTCATTCTCACTAAACTGTTGCTACAATGATTGAAGTAAAGAATATAACCAAGTCATTTGATGGACGCACAGTCTTGCATGATGTCAGCGCCACATTTGAAACCGGGAAGACCAATCTTATAATAGGTCAGAGTGGATCGGGCAAAACTGTGTTGATGAAATCATTGGTTGGCCTGTTGACGCCCGATAGTGGAAGTATCCTCTTTGACGGTCGCGATATGGTGACGATGAACAATAGCGAGCGCAAGGAACTCAGACAAGAGATTGGGATGCTTTTCCAAGGCTCGGCGTTGTTTGACTCTGAAACAGTGCTTGGCAACGTGATGTTTCCGTTGATAATGTTTACCAAGCAGTCTCAGCCCGAGATGCGCGACCGTGCGATGTTTTGTCTCGAGCGTGTCAATCTTAAGGGTGCCGAAAATAAATATCCCTCAGAGATATCGGGTGGTATGCAGAAACGTGTGGCTATCGCTAGAGCTATTGCTCTCAATCCCAAGTATCTATTCTGTGACGAGCCTAACTCAGGTCTCGACCCCCGCACCTCAATACTTATTGATGAACTCCTCAGCGACATCACTCACGAGTATAAGATGACAACCGTGATTAATACCCACGACATGAACTCGGTATTGGGTATTGGTGAGAACATAATCTTTATCAACAAGGGCTGTCGAGAGTGGGTAGGCAACAAAGATCAGATTTTTGCCACCACCAACGAGGCTCTCAATGACTTTGTCTTCGCTACCGACCTGTTCCAGGAGGTAAAGGAATATGTGCTGAAAAATGGTCGCTCGGAACATCCCGGTGCTGCTCGCCGGGAATTTAAAAAATAATTGGGGATGAGATTTAGTGATATACCGGGGCATGAAGATATAAAAGATCGTCTGAGGCTGATGGTCAGCGAGGGACGTGTGCCACATGCCCTGTTGTTTGAAGGCCCGTCGGGAACAGCCAAGTTTATGCTTGCCCGTGCCTTTGCTCAATATCTTCATTGTACTGACCGACATGATGATGACAGCTGTGGAAAATGTCCATCGTGTCTACAACATCAATCATTCCGTCATATAGATACGGTATATTCATTTCCGGTTATAAAGAAAGATAATAAACCGACAATATCAGATGACTATAGACAGGAGTTTGTAGAGTTTATGAGTGAAGGTCCGTTTATGGACTTCAATCGATGGCCTGTCAAGCTTAATAATCCCAATAAGCGTCCGGCTATATATGTCGAGGAGGGTAACGAGTTGATCAGGCGTATGGTCTACACAGCTCATGCTTCCAAGTTTAAGATAGTGTTGATGTGGTTGCCCGAGCGTATGCAGGAGGATGCCGCCAACAAGATGCTTAAATTGATTGAAGAACCAACGTCCGATACACTGTTCTTGATGGCCTCGGATAACAGCAGGGCCTTATTGCCAACGATTTATTCACGTGTACAACGTATTAAGGTAAAGCGTTATGCCAATCATGAAGTCGAGAGATATCTTATTTCAGAGAATGGCCTGGCTCCTGAAACAGCCTGTGACATCGCGGCTGTAGCCGAGGGAGATATCAACCGTGCACTCGAGATTGCCGAGATCGCACACAATGACAATAGCGACACTGCGGCCACCAATAGCCTGGCTATGTTTATCAAACTCATGCGTCTGGCTTATCAGAGAGACATTGCATCGCTTAAAGTCTGGTCCAATGATGTAGCATCTCTCAAGCGCGAGGGTATTCTCAGATTTCTTGACTACTGTGCACGTATGTTGCGTGAAAATTTTATCCTCAATCTCGGTGTAAGCGGTCTCAACCACATGACAACCCCCGAGCATAACTTCAGTGCTAATTTTGCTCGATTTGTCAACGAGCGCAATGTGCTCAAGCTGTTTGATGAGTTTAATCTTGCCTCCCGCGATGTCGCTGCCAATGGCAATCCCAAGATTATACTCTTTGATCTTGCAATATCTGTAATATTATTGCTGAAACAGTAGTGTAGCATATATGGAAGGACAAGGAGACAAATTTCTTAAACACATAGCCAATTACTATGTCAACCGATATATCGGGCGACTCACCATGATATTTCCCAACAAGCGTGGGGCGATGATCATGCGTGAATATATGAGGCATGAGATAACCAAGTCTAAAGGTGGTATCATGCCTGTGATAAAGGTGTTGCCATCTTATCTGACACGAGCCTCAGAGCTTGAGGAAGTATCTAATCTTGAGCTGAAGTTTATCTTATATAATTGTTATATAGAGGTGATGAATAGCATTGGCGCAGACGAAAAGATTAAAGGATTTGACTCGTTTGCGTTCTGGGCCGATGTTATTATCAGCGACTTTGACGACATAGACAGTAATGGTGTTGATGCCGAGGCTCTGTTCCACAATCTCGAGACATTCAAGGAGATACAATCGACATTCCTCACCCCCGATCAGGCTGACGTGTTTGAACAGATATGGGGATATCGTCCAGCGACTGTTGATGATGTCGATAGCTTCTGGAAGCATATACACCCATCGGGCAACAGTCCTGAGATTAAGTCTCGGCTCATAGATGAGTTCATGAATTTATGGCACATTCTTGGCCGCCTATATAAGTCATTCCATCAATATCTTGAGCAGCATAAGATAGGTTACCGAGGCATGATTATGAGAGAAGGTGTCAAGAATATCATTGACCGTGGTGGCGACACGATGGGTGAGAGGATAGCATTTATCGGATTTGATACGATACCCGGGTGTGCCAGACAGCTCTTTGACGCGTTAAGAAAAAATGGCACAGCCGACTTTTTCTGGGACGTGCCTGCGTTTGATGCCAATATCAAGGGGTTAAAGGCTCTGGTACAGCGATATCCTATGCCCGATGATTTTGAGATTGTACCTCAAGAGAAATTACCGATGATACATGTTGTCGGTGTTGCTTCCAACTACATGCAGTCCAAGATTGCGGCGGCTATAGTAAGGCAACTTGACGAGAGTGGACGTCTGGACACGTCACGTCCCGATAATACTGTGATTGTCATGCCCGACACAAGTCTGCTCACTCCCTTGCTCTATGGCATGGATAGCCCCGACCTTCAGCTGAATGTGACAATGGGTCTGCCACTTAAAGACACTCCTGCCGGAACGTTGATGCACACTCTCGTGTCGCTGCACCTGAGAGCCCGTCGCAGTATGGGCGGGTTGGCATTATACTATGAAGACGTGATGACCCTCTTGTCCCAGCCTATAATCAGGGCGGTATCTCCGGTTGAGTGTGATAAACTCGCCGCTCATATTGCCGAGTCGAGACTATATAACATTGATATAGCGGAAATAGTCAAGGTCTCACCTGGGTTAGCTGTAATCTTTGATATACCACTGCCTGATGCCGATGTACATCAAACGGCCGATTATATTAACCGACTGATAAAGACATTGAGCGTCGACACGAACAGCTCGGGGGATTATATACAAGTATTGGAGGCCTATGGCAATGCTGTGTCTGCAGTGTTGGATTGTGCATTGAAATATAATACACCGATGGGTAGCAGTACATTCATGATGCTCATCGAAAGATTAATATTCCCGGCAATACTCAAGGTCAACGGAAAGCCAGTAAGAGGCTTGCAGGTGATGGGTGTCCTTGAAACACGTGCTATAGATTTTGAAAATGTTATCTTTATGTCGCTCAATGAGAGGATTTATCCGCGTCGCAATCCGCTACGCACAATGCTTCCTCACGTCTTGCGCTCGGCTTATTGCATGACGACCATAGACCGGCTTGAAGAACAGACTGCTTATTACTTCTACCGGTTGTTGACGCGTGCACGTCGTGTATTTCTGTTATATGACGATCGTCCGACCGGTCAGGCTGCCGGCGAGAAATCACGCTTGATTACCCAATTACAATATTTGTTGCCACCGGGAGCGGTTAAGGAGTATGTATGCCAAATGCCTGCCGAATTGTCAGAATCTCGCCAAATTCAGGTCGCTAAGACCCCGGAGATTATAGACCGGCTGAAAGAATACCTGTCTCAGAATAAACCACAGCGTCAACTCTCGGCATCATCACTCAAGACATTGCTGGCATGTCGCCTTAAGTTTTACCTCAAGCATGTGTGCAGTCTTAAAGATGAGGACGAGAACACTCAGTTTATGAGTGATGCGACATTTGGTTCTGTTGTTCATGCTGTATTTCAAAATCTTTTTGAGCCATACAAGGATCGGCTTATCACGTCCGTAACTATTAATGAAATGTTACAGCGTGATATCTATATGATGGCTCTAAGTGTAATGGACAATGTAGCATATAAGAATCGTTATCACAGTGCACTCAATGCAATGCCCGGTGAAGCTCGTGTATTGGCACGTCATCTTGGACGTATGGTTAAAACCCAACTCGGCAATCTTCTTAACCGGCCTCCATTTATTTTTAGAGGAGCCGAAGTCCCGATAAATGGGACTATGTCATTCAATGTCTCAGACAGTGTTGCCGAACAATATGGGACTGATACCTTGAATGTCAACTTTACCGGCTCGATTGACCGACTTGATGAGCTTGAAGATGGCCGCGCACGTATTGTCGATTATAAAACAGGCTCAGACACCAATATATTTAGCTCGGTTAACGATTTATTTTCCTATAAGCGTAAAGACCGTAACGAAGCCGTTTTTCAGCTTTTGGTGTATTCACGTGCTGTACATTCAATATTGGGCGATGACTCTCCGGTCAAGGCCGAGCTATATCGTATGAGGCGGTCGGCCGTGGATGATGACACTGAGATAAGGATTGGCACGGCTCAACGTAATACACCTGTCGATGATGACCGGGATCAGGCTGTTGCCGATTTTAATTCTTTGTTTGATAGTCTGCTATCTGAACTGTTTGATAGCAAGATACCATTCTACCAGACTGAAGACGTCGAGAATTGCACTTATTGTAAATTTAAAGATATGTGTATGCGCTGATGGCGGGACTATATATACATGTGCCATTCTGTCACTCCAAGTGTGCCTACTGTGATTTTTACTCTATGCCCGAGCGCGGTAGAGATCATGGAGTGGTATGTCGAGGATTGTTGGACGAGTATCGGATGAGAGCCAATGAGTGTGGTGTGCCGGCGCGTTGGGATACGGTTTATATCGGCGGGGGCACACCGTCAATATTATCACCCGATGAATTGGCTCCATTGCTCAATATAGTCGTTGCCCGAGCCTCGGAAGTCACTATTGAGGTTAACCCCGAGGATGTCAAGGTCGAAAATATGAGTCGATGGAGAGAACTTGGCGTCAACCGCGTCAGTATGGGTGTGCAATCGTTTGTTGATAGCGAACTTCTTGCCGTGGGGCGTCGCCATGACAGTCGTCGGGCAGTTAAGGCTTTCAATGTACTTCGTGAGACGGGATTTGAAAATATTTCGCTCGATCTTATTTATGGCTTGCCGGGACAGACGTCGGAGACTTGGTTGTATTCACTGGATCGGATGTTGAAGTTGTCCCCCGAGCATTTCTCGGCCTATTGTCTCAGTTACGAGCCGGGTACGAGGCTGTATGCCGCCATGACCTCGGGACGATTGACGCCGACCGATGAGGATGTACTTGCCGAGATGTATGACAATCTGCACACACGGGCTGTCGTTGCGGGCTATGACCATTATGAAATTTCCAACTTCGCGAAACCCGGCTATCACTCGCGCCATAATACCTCTTACTGGGAGTCGATACCTTATCTTGGCTTGGGCCCCGGCGCTCATTCCTTTGACGGCCACGACCGCCGTTACAATCCCTCCAATTTAAAGTTGTGGCTCGAGACCGTTGGCTCGGGATATATAGCTGCCCGGCGCGAAGATGCTACCGACATTGAGCGTGTCAATGATGTTGTTTTTACTCGCCTGCGTACAGCGCGCGGGCTCAATCCCGACGAGTTGCCCGCTGAATATCGCCAACGGTTCCTTGCCGCTATCGACACACTCTCCCCCGGCTCATTAGTCACAACTCCCGAGGGGCGCCTCGCTATTCCCCACGACCGCTGGCTTGTCTCCGACGCCATCATCCGCGACCTGCTCATCTAAACTCCCGGCACATCCAAGACGATAATAATAACACTCCAAGATATTAAGGATATAAAGGATTATCTTATCATCTTTAATATCTTGGAGTGTAAATAATTTGTAGGCTATAACGATTATTTGCTAAACTTGTATTGACCAAT
>JAGASI010000048.1 GCA_017621845.1 Muribaculaceae bacterium | reverse complement strand
GCGCGGGGGCTCCACCTCTACCCATTCCGAACAGAGAAGTTAAACCCCGCCACGCCGATGGTACTGCGAAAGTGGAAGAGTAGGTAACCGCCCCTTCAGCCGCGCGACAAGTCCCCGAGACCTGCCGCGCGGCCTTTTTTTTACCCCATGCCCACCAGCCCCCGCTCATCCTTAATCCAGAATTATCCGTCACTGCACTGACAGGCTTCGACCCGAGGTGTTGAACGGCTCTAACCGTGGCCTTTCAAGTGTATCATATTGTTATAAGCTCCTTTTTGCACACCGACTCCAATCAAACGCTCATGTCGGTTGATCCATTGTTCGGTATATAAGTTAACTGCTATTTATCGTTATAATCAGTATTTTGGGGTATTTTATTTGCAGTACTTCAGGTTTATGTATGTGTAATGTTTATATTGACTAATATTTAGTATCAAGAGTCTTTTAACTCGGTTGATGGTGTATTATTATGTTTTGTGGATTTTGGAATGACTTTTTTGGTTTTTTTATAAAGATTTGATACCTTTGTATTGTCTACTAATTATCATACTTACTTAACCAATCTATCAACATGATGAAAAGACTTTTACAACGTGTAGCGTTGGCTGTGGTCTTGTGTGTATTAGGCACATTTACAGCTAAGGCTATTGGCTGGCCTGCCAACTATCAGGGCGTGATGCTCCAGGGCTTTTACTGGGATTCGTATACCGATACCAAGTGGACTAATCTTGAGTCTCAGGCCGATGAGCTTTCCAAGTATTTTTCTTTGATTTGGGTTCCTAATTCAGGAAAGGCTTCTGGTCAACCTAATATGGGTTACATGCCCATCTATTGGTTCACTAACCATAATTCATCCTTTGGCTCAGAGACTCAGCTTAGGTCAATGATTAAAGCCTTCAAGGCCAAGGGAACCGGAATTATTGCTGATGTTGTTATAAATCACCGAGTCGGTGTAAATGACTGGGGGGACTTCCCCACCGAGACCTGGAATGGCAAGACTTATTCCATGGGTGCCTCTGACGTGTGTAGTACAGACGAGTGGCGTAACAATGGTGGTAATCCTACCGGTGCCGCTGATACAGGAGATGACTTTGGCGCGGCTCGAGACCTTGACCATACCGGAGCAAATGTACAGAACTGTTGCAAAGACTATTGCAAATTTCTTCTTACCGACCTCGGTTATGCCGGCTTTCGCTATGATATGGTGAAGGGTTACGGTGGTCAGTATACCAAGATGTATAATCAGGCATCAAATGCCGAGTTTTCGGTAGGTGAATACTGGGATGGCTCTTATGATGCTGTCAAGGCGTGGATTGATGCTACCGGCAAAACCAGTGCGGCATTTGATTTTCCCTTCAAGTATGCTGTCAATGATGCTTTCAGCTCCAATGATATGACCAAGCTCGTGTGGAAAGCCAATGGTACTACTAATCAGCCTGCCGGCGTGATACACTTTGGCTACTCTCAATATGCTGTGACATTTATTGATAATCACGACACCTATCGTGATAATAATAAATTTAATGGCAACGTCCTTGCTGCTAATGCTTTTATGCTGATGTCACCCGGTACGCCCTGTGTGTTCCTTCCGCATTATAAATCTAACAAGACTGCAATTCAGCGTATGATAGATATCCGTAATTCGGTAGGTCTCCACAACAATTCGGCTGTAACGGTATTGCAGTCTTCAAATAACTGCTATCTGGCCGAGGTTACCGGAGCTAATGGCAAGCTGATTGTTAAGATTGGCTCGGCACAGGTATCACCTACCGGATATACCAATAGCGATATTGTTGCCTCGGGCAATGATTATTGCATCTGGACTAAGGTTCCTATTTCAGGTGGTGGCGGTGGTGATGATATCGTTGTCACTCCCGAAAAACTCTATGTCATGGGTAACCTTAAGGCAGGGTCATGGAGTACCAACGTGGGAGTTGCCATGACTAAAACCGGTAATAAATTTACAGCCAAGGGTGTAGAGCTCGTGGCAGCTCCTGTGGCGGCCGGCGAGGCTCCCACTACCAACGCTTATTTCACCTTCACTACGGCTCTGGGTACAACCGGTGCCGATACTGAGTGGGACGAGGTTATAAATGCTTCGGATCGTTATGGAGCTATCGCCAAAGATGTTCCTATTACTGCCGGCTCTGCCGTAGCCATGAAGCAATTTGTAGTAGGTATTGATTGTTCATCTGCATACTCGTGGAAGACAACTGCCGGCACGTATGACATTACTGCCGACTTTGAAACAATGACTGTCACTATTGTTAAATCGGGCTCTGGCCCCGATCCCTATCCCGATCCCGATCCCGATCCCGATCCCGTTGTTACTCCCGAAAACCTTTATGTCATGGGAAATATCTCGGGTGGACACTGGGACACGAGCAATGCTGTAGCAATGACTAAAGATGGGCATCTTATGGTGGCCAAGGTAACGATAGAGCCGTCATCGGCTACCAGTGACAATGGATATTTCTCGTTGGTTACCAAAGTTGCAGCATCAGAGGATAACTGGCCCGAGGTGAACAGTGGTGACCGTTATGGAGCTGCAACCAAGGATGAGGCTCTCAGTGAGGACACTCCTGCTAAGTTGGTGTTGTTCCCGGTTAATGTTTCAGCAAGTTCGGCCAATTCGTGGAAGGTACCAGCCGGCACATATTATATTGGTGCAAACTTTAAGGATAATACTATCCTCATTTCCAAAAATAAGATAACCGGTGTTGATGAAATCCTTGATGATGCCGAGGATGCCACTCCTGTATATTATAACCTCCAAGGTGTGTGTGTAGAAAATCCTTCTGCCGGACTATATATCAAGGTCTGTGGGAAGAAAGTCACCAAGGTTTATATTCATTGATTAATGGTGCAGTGATAATTGATTTATAGAGGTCGTTGAGAATATTATAATGACCTCCATGTAAATAAGAACATCGCCTCAAGTTTAAAAAGAGACTTGGGGCGATGTTATGTTTGTTGTTAAGATGGATTGTCGTCATCATGTATCAACCGTGAGCCAAAATCAAGCTGATACTTTGTTTCTACCGGCACGAGATGGTTGGTGTGTATGGTGGTTTTGATAGGTTTTCCGCTATGAGAATATATGGGATGAAGCGTGTGGTAGAATGGGAATAGTGTTTGAGAGATGGCGCAACTTGCTATAGACAAATCTCTGTTTATTGGACTTCATAGTCAACGCAGGCACGCATGTCTTTGTTGTCGCCCAGAAGGGATGCCGCGGCAACGTGTGCCGGATGTTTGGCATATACCTCGACATCGGCCATGGTTGGTACAGTAGCAGTGAGCACTATGTCCCAGCTCTCGTTGGGGTTGGCATTAATTCCTACTTCGATACTCTCCAGCACATCGATTACCGATGGAAGGGTCTCAAGAGCTGTTTTAAATTTGTTGGCGACGGCCAGGCGTTCGGCGGGAGTACCTTTTAGTTTGAAAGTTACGATATGTTTTACCATTGTTGGTGAGTTGTGAAATTGTTTAGTGGGTAATCAGTTAACTTATTTGACTTCAAATTTAAGCATTTTTTATATCTTACAGTCTAAACCTAACGACTAATTTTATGTCTAAAGAATAATAAAAGTATGATACGGCATGGTCTGTTTTCAACTTTGAGCTATAGGACGGTGTTATATTAGCGATAATACATGTCTGTCTTTTTTTAATACAAATAATATGAAATCTATGGCTATAAAAGTTATTTCACTATCATTATCAATGTTTTTGCTGTGTGCGTGTGGCACTACCGGCAAGACTACAGCATCAACCTCCCAGCCTGAGCGACCCATTACAACGCGGGCTCCCAAGCCGGCATCCAACGGAAATATCGCCAAGGCCTTGGCCGGTCAATGGACAATAACCCAGGTGGGGTCTACTGCAATCAATCAAGAAGAAGATATTCCGTATATAATATTCAACCCTAAGGAAAATCGTTTTTATGGTAATAATGGTTGCAATGTAATTAACGGAAGCTATCAGGTAGGTAGTGATGGTACGATATCGTTTGGTCAAATTATGATGACAATGAAATATTGTGCCGGAGTCGACTTTGATGCTTCTATCAACAAGGTACTGAGCGAAGGTAATAAGGTTAAGGCGACGTTCAAGACTATCGGTGACGAGTCATATCTCTATTTGACCGACTCCAATAAGCGTGCACTGATGACATTGAGACGTTCAGATATGGATTTCCTCAACGGTCAGTGGCAGGTTGTTGAAATCAGTGGTACCCCTATTGATGACGAGGAGGCCAATGTGTTCTTTGATGTTGCTGAGGGTAAAATACATGGAAATACCGGATGCAATTACTTTAACGGAACGATCACATTTGATCCGGCAGAAGCCAATTCAGTCAGTTTCTCAGAGATGGGAGTCACCCGTATGGCCTGCCACAAGGGAGAACAGGAGCGTAATATGCTTGTAGCTCTTGAACGCACTACTACAGCTATCAACAGTGGTCATGACACGGTGTTGCTCACCGACGGTGGTGACACTCCTTTGCTTGTACTTCGTCGTGTCGCTATCGAGAAGTAAGACTCTAAGGTAGTATATTGAGCTATGTATATGAGGTCTATTGGTCCCTGCATGCTATATGGGCTGATGTAGGGCGTGTTTGAAAAATTTTCATTAACTTTGTCGTGTCAATGTTCATTGTTATGAGCTATGACAGTGTAATGAAGTAATTTAACTAAGAAATATAACACGTCATGACTGACCGTATTCTTTCAATAACCGGTAAACCCGGTTTGTACCGCCTGATTAACCAGGGTAAAAATATGCTTATCGTCGAGAATGTAGCTACCGGCAAACGCAACCCGGTCTATGCCCGCGATAAAGTTATCTCATTGGCCGATGTCGCCATCTATACTACCGGCGAGGATATGCCGCTGTATGATGTTTTTGATAAAATCAGCGCTAAAAATAATGGCGAGGTTGTAGACATGGGGTCACTGAAAGATGATGCCAAGATGCGTAGCTATTTTACCGAAATCCTGCCTGAGTTTGATAATGAGCGTGTACATAATGGAGATATACGCAAGGTCTTCCAGTGGTACAACACCCTCGTGTCCAATGGCATCAAAGACTTCAAGGACGAAGAAATTGCTGAGGATCAGGCTGCTGAAGCCGCCGAGGATGCCGATGAAGCTCAGGCCAAAGAGTAACCGCTCTATAGCCAATAAATTATAAGGGGGATGTGTCAAATAATAAATTTGATACACCCCCTATCTTTATCACCCTTTACCCCGACCACTTACTTATGAGAAGGTGTTTAATAATATCGTTGCTTTTGTTACCGGCGATTGTTGCTGTTGCTCGTCAGTGGCGGCCGGATTGTCTTGGCGATGGTTATCAGATGACTGTGATTGAGCAGCCTGATGATTATAGCGGCAAGGTGGTTACCACGGTTGTCAGGAAGTTGTCGCCGTGTGGTGACTCTACGGCAGTGTTGTATGTCCATGGCTTCAATGATTATTTCTTCCAGAAGGAAATGGGAGACCGGTTTGTGGACTCATGTTACAACTTCTATGCCGTTGATCTGAGAAAATATGGACGCTCGCTGTTGCCCGGGCAGAAACCATACCAGGCTCGAGATATCAAGGAATATTACGCCGACCTTGACTCGGCATTGTTGGTGATGCGTCAGGATGGTCAACGACGCGTGATATTGATGGGGCACTCGACCGGAGGGCTTATAACTTCCTCTTTCCTCAACCATGACCCCGACACTGCTATGGTCAAAGCCTTGATACTTAACAGCCCGTTCCTCGAGTGGAATATGGGGGCGTTCACACGCAAGGTGGGTGTTCCGCTTGTGTCTTTTATGGGACGATTATTTCCCAATATGTCTATCTCTCAAGGTGACGATACATCATATGGTAAGAGCCTGAGCAAGGATTATTACGGGCGCTGGGAATTTGACACCAACTTAAAGACAATTCATCCGCGCAAGGTAACTGCCGGATGGATTAGAGCTATAACCCGTGCTCAGAGCGACCTGCACAGCCATTCAGACATCAAGACACCGATTTTATTGATGCATTCAGACCACTCGGTCACTGATGGCAAAACACCGGATGATTTTCAATCCGGAGATGCCGTGCTCAATGTCCGGGATATTATCAAATGGGGTAATAAGTTGGGCCCCGATGTTACAGATGTCACCGTAAAGGACGGTCTCCACGACCTCATTCTTTCCCGTCCCGATGTTTCTGATAATGCCTATAAAGCAATATTCCAATTCATCAACAATCAAGGCCTTGACGAACGCGCTAAAAAATAGTGTTGACCGGAATTATGATGAATTATGTTTCGGTCGTTGGGTGGTTGGAGTGTTGATTATTGTTGTGTATATCCATGTATTGTATTGGCGTCATGTTATATATGTTCTGGAAAGCGCGATAAAAAGTAGAACGTGATCCAGAGCCGGCTTCATCGCTGATGGCCTGCATTGAATAGTTGGGATTACGCGACATAATATTGATAGCGTGTTCACATCTGAGGCGAGCTATAAAATCCGAGAAATTTGAGGCATTGGTGTTTTCCCTCAGTATTGTGCCTAAATTGTTGCGGCTGATGCCAGTTACAGCTAACAATTTATCGCGTGATAGAGTCGGGTCAGAGAGCATGTTGTTTTTTCGAGAGCATCCATTATGCGTCTATATGCCTCGTAAGAAGGGGGTTGTGTGGAGTCAATATCATCAGGGACAGGAATAATTGATATTTTTGACGAAACCAAAATAACCAAATCGGGCTGACTCCTGCAATAGGTGCCAGCCCTTATTTTCAGTTCACCTCAAAATCTTTTATCGGACAGCAATAATATTTTACTGCAAAGATAACAATTTTTTTCTCACATACATATAGGGAGATGTTAATGTGTTAGTGTATCAGAAAGCTGATGGCTTTAGGTTAAGGCCCGTGCGTTCGTGAAGACCGAATAGGAGGTTCATATTGTGAACGGCAGTGCCTGAGGCTCCTTTCAGCAGGTTGTCGATAACCGATGTGATTAACAATCGGCCATCGATTTTCTCGAGGTGGATAAGGCATTTGTTTGTGTTGACAACGTCTTTGAGGTCGGGGCGGCGGTCAACGCGGAATGTGAAGTTGTGGTCATCATAATATTCGTCATACAGGCGGTTGAGCTCGTCAATTGCTACGGGGCAGTCGAGGTAGAGTGTTGCCATGATGCCACGGGAGAAACAGCCACGCACCGGAATGAAAATCAATTCAGAATTGAAGCTGTTCTGCAGGGTTTTTAATGTTTGCCTTATCTCGGGTAAGTGTTGATGGGTAAAAGGCTTGTAAATCGAGACGTTATCGTTGCGCCATGAGTAGTGGGAAGTTGGCGAGGGCTTGACTCCGGCACCGGTCGAACCTGTTATGGCGTTTATGTGTACCGGAGAGTTCAACAATAAGTTTTTGGCCATTGGCAACAGCGCGAGTTGAATTGCGGTTGCAAAGCACCCGGGGTTGGCAACATGTAGGGCGCCACGTACCATGGCTTTGCGGTTGAGTTCGGGGAGTCCGTAAACAAAGTCGTGTCTGTCATCATTCAATCGGAAATCGTTGCTCAGGTCGATTACTTTCAGATGCTCGGGTATTGGATGCTCGGCAAAGAATTCGGTGGTGTAACCGTGGGGCGTGCAACAGAAGAGTACGTCAATACCTTCAAGGTCGAGAGTGTCGGTAAATGTCAGGTCGGTGTCTCCTACCAGTCCTTGGTGGACCTCGTCAAGGCGTCGGCCCGAGTTGGAGGTTGAGTTGACCCAAGAGATATGCACGTCGGGGTGATGGACGAGGAGGCGTATAAGCTCGCCGGCGGTGTATCCGGCGCCTCCGATAATACCGGCTTTAATCATTTTCAATATTAAATTTCTTGTTATTGCGTGCTTGCACGTCGTGGAATATTTTCATCTGGTTGCCGAGGATGTGAGTGAAGCCTTTGATGTCTTGGGCGGTCCAGGCGCGTGATAGCTCGCCGTATTCACCGAACGATGTTTTCATCAGGTCATAGTCGCTCTGGACGCCTACGGTAACAAAGTGTTTGGGCTTTAAGTCAATAAGTACGCGTCCTGTAACATTTTCCTGGGAGCGTTCGAGGAATGCCTCGATATCGCGCATCACTGGCTCGAGATACTGAGCCTCGTGTAAGAACATGCCATACCAGGTGCCAAGTTGGTCTTTCCAGTATTGTTGCCATTTGGTGAGGGTGTGTTTTTCGAGCATTTTGTGAGCGGCGATGATTACCATAGGAGCGGCGGCTTCAAAGCCGACACGTCCCTTGATGCCGATGATAGTGTCACCGACATGCATGTCTCGTCCTACGCCATAGGGGGCGGCAATTGCTTCGATACGGCGTATTGCGTCTACGGGGTTCAGGAAACGCTCGCCGTTGACGGCTACAACCTGACCTTGCTCGAAGTCAATGGTCAGGCGCTGAGTTTTGGTCTCGGTAGCTTGGGTGGGGTATGCTTCCTCGGGAAGAGTCTGGTCGCTGTGTAGAGTTTCCTTTCCACCTACCGACGTGCCCCACAGCCCTTTATTGATTGAATATTCGAGTTTGGTGAAGTCGGCTTCATATCCGTGGCGTTTCAGGTAGTCAATTTCATACTCGCGCGTGAGGTTCATGTCACGAGTTGGGGTGATAATTTCAATTTCGGGAGCCAACACCTCAAACGTGAGGTCAAATCTGACTTGGTCATTACCGGCCGAAGTTGAGCCGTGGGCTACAGCGTCGGCTCCGATTTTTTTGGCATAGTTGATTATGGCAATGGCTTGGAATATGCGTTCTGATGATACCGATATTGGGTAGGTGCCGTTGCGCAGTACGTTGCCATATATCATGTATCGTATGCTTTTGTCATAGTACTGGTTGGTGACGTCAAGGGTGGCGTGTTCATGGGCGCCGAGAGCGAGGGCACGCTCGCGTATTTTGTCCAGTTCTTCATCACTGAAGCCGCCGGTGTTGGCAATGGCAGTGTATACTTCATAGCCACATTCCTCAGAGAGGTATTTTACAGCGAATGATGTGTCGAGACCGCCACTGAAGGCGAGGACCACGCGTTTCTTTGTAGTATTTTTAGTTTCTTTGTTCATTTTTAAAGATAAATCGGGAGTGTTATTTGAAGGGGGAGTGTTGATTGCAGGGTGTTCGGCGGGGTCGTATAATAGTCCTACACACAGGCATTTGTGACCGCCGTTGCGTTGAAGGATGTCATAGTTGACACAGCTTTCACATCCTCTCCAGAAAGCGATGTCATCGGTGAGGTCGTCAAATGTTACCGGTCGGTACCCGAGCTCAAAGTTCATTTTCATCACGGCGGCGCCGGTGGTCAGGGAGAAAATCTTTGCATCGGGAAATTTTTGTCGGGAGAGGTTGAAAGTGGCATCCTTGATGCGCTTGGCAAGACCAATACCACGGAAATCGGGGTGGACGATGAGACCGGAATTGGCGACAAATCGTCGGTTGGACCAACATTCGATATAGCTGAACCCGGCAAATCGGCCATCGTCGGTGAGGGCTATTACTGCTTTGTTTTCAAGCATCTTTTGTTTGACATAATCCGGTGATCGCTTGGCGATACCGGTTCCGCGCACTTTGGCTGCCGCGTTGATTGTCTCGAGTATCTGATCGACATACCCGATATGTGATTGGCTGGCTATTAATACTTTAATATTGACGTTATCTTTCATTTAGTGTAGACAAGTAAATATATATTTATTCCCTATTGGATAAGATGCGTTTATGAAAGACAAAGTTACTACAAAAAAGTGAAATGCGGAAAGATATAGTGATAGAATTGAGTTACAGGGGTTTCAGTTGTACTTCCGATTATTCGTGAAGCCATCGCAATCACCGCTGAAGCCAAATCAGGACGCCGCTACGTTACTTGTCCGTAACCATACCCAAAAGGGCGACAAACGGACACGGATGGCGAAACAAGACGTTAAGGATTAGTGAGTTACTGACAACCCACGCAACAAATCCGGTTACGGAAAAAGATTGCGCCGTTCCTCCCCGTTTTGCGTACCGACACCGGACTCTTCACCAACTAATTTTGAACCTAAAAAAATTAAGGACGATGAAGAGTACATTTTCAGTAATCTACTACCTCAAGCGTCAGGTAGTGAAAAAGGACGGGACAGTACCCGTCATGGGACGCATCACGGTGGACGGCAGCCAGACGCAGTTCAGCTGCAAGCTGACCGTCGATCCCAAGCTGTGGGACACCAAAGGGGGACGTGTCACGGGCAGAAGCTCGGCGGCACTCGAAACGAACCGCATGCTCGACAAGATGCGTGTGCGTATCAACAAACACTATCAGGAAATCATGGAGCGTGACAACTTTGTCACGGCGGAGAAGGTCAAGAACGCCTTTCTCGGACTGGAACACCGCTACCACACGCTGATGCAGGTGTTCCGCCAGCACAACGAGGACTACGAGAAACAGGTGGAGGCCGGCATGAAAGCCAAAGGCACGCTCTTGAAGTACAGGACCGTTTACAAGCACCTGCAAGAGTTCCTCACCATCCGCTACCGCGTGAAGGATATTGCACTGAAAGAGCTTACGCCCGCCTTCATCTCCGACTTTGAGATGTTCCTGCGCACGGACAAGCACTGCTGCACCAATACCGTGTGGCTGTATGTCTGCCCCTTGCGGACGATGGTGTTCATCGCCATCAACAACGAGTGGCTCACACGCGACCCGTTCCGGGAGTACGAAATCAAGAAGGAGGAAACCACACGCAGTTTCCTGACGAAAGAGGAAATCCGGCTGCTGATGGAGGGCAGGCTGAAAAACGCCAAGCAGGAGCTTTACCGCGACCTCTACCTGTTCTGCGCCTTCACGGGCTTGTCGTTCGCCGACATGCGCAACCTGACGGAAGAGAACATCCATACCTACTTCGACGAACACGAGTGGATAAACATCAACCGCCAGAAGACGGGCGTGGTGTCCAATATCCGCCTGCTCGACATCGCAAAGCGCATCATCGACAAATACCGGGGACTGTGCGGGAACGGCAGGATTTTCCCCGTTCCCCACTACAACACGTGCCTTGCCGGAATCCGTTCCGTTGCCAAGCGTTGCGGCATCACCAAGCATATCACGTGGCATCAGAGCCGCCACACGGCAGCTACGACGGTGTTCCTCTCCAACGGCGTACCCATTGAAACGGTGAGTTCCATGCTGGGACACAAGAGCATAAAAACGACGCAGATATACGCAAAAATCACCAAAGAGAAGCTCAACCAAGACATGGAGAACCTTGCCGCAAGGTTGAACGGCATCGAGGAATTTGCAGGTTGCACCATCTAAAAACAGAGAAGCCATGACACGAGGAACCATCATCATAGAGGACAACAGGGTCAGCGTAACCGGTAACGGGGTATGGATGACCGCCACAGAAATCGCCGGGCTGTTCCACACGGGCGTCCCGGCAGTGAACGCCGCCATCAGAGCCGTCCGCAAGCCGGACGTGCTGAACGACTACGAGGTGTGCCGCTACATGCGGCTTGAAAACGGGCTGCACGCGGATGTTTACTCGCTTGAAATCATCATCCCCGTCGCCTTCCGGCTGAACACCTACCATGCGCACGTGTTCCGCACGTGGCTGGTAGGCAAGGCACTCACGAAGGAAAAGCGGCAGGCATACGTGATGTTCATACAGAACGGAAAAGCCGGGTATTGCTAAACACACATACATATAATTATAAAGGAAACGGACAGCCCGTATGGAGTTGCCCGTTCCCTTTTTTCATGCAGCCGCCTTATTCCATCGGCTTGCTGTAGTTCGCCTCCAGCAGCTCACGCAACCCCGATTCGGGGTAAAGCACCTTTCCTCCCAAAAGGATAAAGGGCAGCACCCTGTTGTTGCGGTACTCCTGCAAGGTGCGGCGGCTGACACGGAGCAGTTCCGCCACCTCCCTGTCCGTCAGGTAACGCTCCCCATCCAGCGGCGGACGGTAACTTTCCAGAAAGGCGGAAAGCCATTTCGAGCCTTTGCGCATGTTCTGCACGACGGAGGCAAGCGGCTCGTCCTCCATCGTAAACACTTCATTGTTCTCGTTCATCATCATTTCGGATTCAGTGGGTTGTGAATAATAAAAAATCAAATCATTTTCCGCCGGGATAGAGCGTGCCGACAAGCGGAATGAGCCTTTTGACCTCCTCCGGCTTGTAATAGAACCTGCGGTTAATCTGCGAGTAGCCGATAAGCCGCCTGTCACGCAAGGTCTGCAACGTGCGCGGGCTGATCCTCAACTGCCCACAGACCTCCTCGCCCGTGAGCCACCTTTCCATCCGCCCGCCGTCGCTCCTGCGCCTCAGGGCGGCTACCTTCTCCGCGAGGGCGTTGAAGGACGCCACCATCATCTCGAAGGTCTTTTTCTCGATAGATACTATTTCCATAAGCAAAACATTTCAGAGTTTGCCGCAAAGGTAACGAAGCCGCCTTGCACACGTGCCGTTTCCCGCTAAAAGGCAGCTTGTTGCGCCGTCTGTCCGGTTTACGGAGCCATTATCCGTAAAAATCTTACGTGAGCCACGTAGTGAGCTGTTAAAGCCCCTTTGGTTTATTGCCGAATTTTGCCGCAGAAACCAAAAGAAAGGACTGAATATGAAAGTGATAACGATGGAAAGTTCCGCCTTCACCGCATTGACGGAACAGATAGCCGAGATAGCGGCACACGTGCGTGCCGTTTCCGGCGGGAGAAAGGAAGAAGCTCCCGACAGGCTGCTCACCACCCGCGAGGCGGCGCACCTGCTGAACGTGAGTTGCCGCACCCTCCAGCGCATGCGCAGCGAACAGCGCATCGCCTATGTCGTGCTGCGCGGCAAGTGCCGCTATCGGCAGTCGGAAATCGACCGCCTGCTCGAAGACAGCACCGTCACGGGAGATGCCGCGACACCGGAACAGATGAAACGCAACCACACGCTGCGCACGGGCGGCAGACCCAAAGGAAGGAGGACGTAGGACATGGAACTGCTTACCCGCAACAATTTCGAGAACTGGATGCAGAAGGTGATGGAACGGCTCGACCGTCAGGACGAGATGCTGCTATCCATGCAGCCGTCCGGCAAAGCCCCGAACCCGATGGAAGGGATCAGGCTTTTCGACAACCAAGACCTGTGCATGCTGCTCCAGATCAGCAAGCGCACCCTGCAACGCTACCGCAGCATCGGCGCATTGCCCTACAAGACGCTCGGCAAAAAGACCTATTACAGCGAGGCGGACGTGCTGACGTTCCTCTCCGAACATGTAAAGGATTTCCGCAAGGAAGACATAGCCTTCTACAAGGCTCGTATCCATAATTTCTTTCAAAAATAACCATTAAAACATTTTTCAGATGGCAAAGAAAAAAGACGAAAAGGACGTGCTGGTTGTCCGTGACGAGAAGACGGGCGAAATCAGCGTGGTAGCCGGGCTGAACGCCGACGGCTTCCCCAAGCGCATCCCCGCGAAAGCGGAGAACTCGCAGAGTTTCCTGCAATTCGACCGGCACGGCGACGTGCTGGACAACTTCTTCAAGAACTTCTTCCGGCAGTGCAAGGAACCCAGCCGCTTCGGTTTCTACCGTGTCGCGGCGGATCAAGCCGACAAACTGCTGGAGGTTATCAAGGACTTGCTGAAAGACCCCGACGGCAACAAGGAACTGCTTGCGCCCCACAAGGTGGACACCTCCGGCTACGAAAAGAAAGTACAGGAGGAGCAGTCCGCCGAAAAGCAGGAACAACCGGAACAGAAACAAGATGACGAACCTAAAAAACAGGAAGAACTGGAACAGAAAAACGAACAGAATCAGGAAAGCCCGCAGCAGACGCAGGGCAACCGGGGCTACCGGCCCATCGACGAGAGCAAGATCAACTGGCAGGAGTTGGAGGAGAAATGGGGCGTGAAGCGCGACGACCTTGAAAAGTCGGGCGACCTTGACAGGATGCTCAACTACGGCAAGTCCGACTTGGTGAGGGTGTCGCCCAATTTCGGCGGAGAGGCTTTCGAGCTGGACGCCCGCCTCTCCTTCAAGAAGGACGGCGAGGGCAATGTCAGCCTTGTGCCGCACTTCATCCGCAAGGAGCAGAAGCTCGACGAGTACAAGGAACACAAGTTCTCCGACGAAGACCGTAAGAACCTGCGCGAAACGGGCAACCTCGGCAGGGTCGTGGACCTCGTGGACAGGGAAACGGGCGAGATCATCCCCTCGTTCGTCAGCATCGACCGCAAGACGAACGAAATCACGGATGTCCCGGCCAGCAAGGTGCGCATACCGGAGCGCATCGGCAAGACGGAAATCACCAAGCAGGAGCAGGGCATGCTGCGTGCCGGGCTACCCGTGCGCGACAAGCTCATCGAGCGCAAGGACGGCAGGAAGTTCGTCACCACCCTGCAAGTGAATGTGGAACAGCGCGGCGTGGAGTTCGTGCCGGGAACCGGCAGGTCGCCCCGTACCGCCCAAACGCAGGAAACGAAGAACAACCCCGCACAAGGACAGGCGCAGGGTACGGAGAATGCCGGGGGCACGAACAAGGAGCAACGCCGCAACACGTGGACGAACGCCGACGGCAGCATCCGCCCCATCAGCAAATGGAGCGGCGTGGACTTCACCGAACAGCAGAAAGCCGACTACGTGGCGGGCAAAGCCGTGAAACTGGAGAACGTGACCGACAAGCAGGGCTTCCACGCCACGATGTACATCAAGTTCAACCCGGAAAAGGGACGCCCGTACCGCTACGACACCAATCCAGACAACGCGCAGAAGGTCGCGTCTTCCAACGAGAGCCGCACGCAGGTGGCGGTGAACAGCGAGGGCAAGACCAACGAGGCTACCAAGAACCTGAAGGAGCCGTTGCGAAAGGGACAGACCGCCCCGAAGGACACCGCACAGCAACAGCAGCAGGAGAAGCCGCAGAAGAAAACGGGCAAGGGCATGAAGATGTAATCCAGTGTCCGCCACTAAATCCGAAGTAACATTTGTAAAATTCAAAACGACAGAAAAATATGAAGACAATCATTGCAGAAAAGCCGTCTGTGGCACGTGAGATCGCCCGCATCGTGGGCGCGACAAAGAGAGAGGAAGGATATTTCGAGGGAGGCGGCTACGCCGTGACATGGGCGTTCGGACACCTCGTGCAGCTTGCCATGCCCGACGGCTACGGCATACGCGGCTTCGTCCGTGACAACCTGCCCGTCATCCCCGACACCTTCACGCTCGTCCCCCGTCAGGTAAAGACGGAGAAGGGCTACAAGCCCGACAGCGGCGTGGTGACGCAGATCAAGACCGTAGCCCGACTATTCAAGGAAAGCGAACAGATTATCGTGGCGACCGATGCAGGACGCGAGGGTGAGCTTATCTTCCGCTACCTCTACCATTATACCGGATGCACCACCCCGTTCGTCCGCCTCTGGATAAGCTCGCTTACAGATAAGGCTATCCGCGAGGGACTGCGCAACCTCGAAGCGGGCGGCAAATACGACAACCTCTATCTTGCCGCCAAAGCAAGGAGCGAATCAGACTGGCTTGTGGGCATCAACGGCACGCAGGCACTTTCCATCGCCGCCGGACACGGCACATATTCCGTCGGACGGGTGCAGACACCTACATTGGCGATGGTGTGCGCACGCTATTGGGAGAACCGCCGCTTTAGCCCCGAAGCCTTCTGGCAGCTCCATATCGCGACGGACGGCTGCGATGAAGGAACGGTGAAGTTTTCATCTTCCGAAAAATGGAAAGAGAAAGAGCCCGCGACGGAACTGTATAATAAGGTGAAGTCGGCAGGCACAGCCACTGTCACGAAAGCCGAACGCAAGGAGAAGACGGAGGAAACACCGCTCCTGTACGACTTGACCACGCTCCAGAAGGAAGCCAACGCCAAGCACGGCTTCACGGCGGAACAGACGCTTGAAATCGCGCAGAAGCTCTACGAGAAGAAGCTCATCACCTATCCGAGAACCGGAAGCCGCTACATTCCCGAAGACGTGTTCGCCGAAATCCCCAAGCTGCTCGCCTTCATCGGGGCTTTGCCCGAATGGAAAGGCAAGGTGCAGCCGAAAGCCGTACCGACACGCAGAAGCGTGGACGGTAGCAAGGTGACAGACCACCACGCCCTGCTCGTCACGGGCGAGAAGCCGCTGTTCCTCTCCAAAGAGGACAGCACCGTCTATCAGATGGTTGCCGGACGCATGATCGAGGCGTTTTCCGAGAAATGCGTCAAGGATACCGCCACCGTCACGGCAGAGTGTGCCGGAGTGGAGTTCACGGTGAAAGGTAGCGTCATCAGGCAAGCCGGATGGCGTGCCGTCTATGGCGAGGAGGACAAGGAGGAAACCGCCATCCCCGGTTGGGAGGAAGGCGACACGCTGACGCTGAAAGGCTGCTCCATCACGGAAGGCAAGACCAAACCCAAGCCGCTGCATACCGAAGCGACATTGTTGTCCGCTATGGAAACGGCGGGCAAGGACATAGAGGACGACGCACTCCGTCAGGCGTTGAAGGACTGCGGCATCGGCACGCCCGCCACCCGTGCGGCGATTATCGAAACGCTCTTCAAGCGCGGATACATGGAACGCTGCAAGAAGTCGCTTGTGCCGACTGAAAAAGGGCTTGCCCTCTACTCGGTCGTGAAGACGATGCGCATCGCCGACGTAGCCATGACGGGC
This sequence comes from Muribaculaceae bacterium, assembly GCA_017621845.1. Taxonomy (GTDB): domain Bacteria; phylum Bacteroidota; class Bacteroidia; order Bacteroidales; family Muribaculaceae; genus CAG-873. The sequence continues at coordinate 3,899 of JAGASI010000048.1, read as the reverse complement.
GAATGGGAGAAGAATCTGGCACGCATCGAGCGCGGGGAGCTGCCAGCCGACACCTTCCGCAGGGAGATAGAGGCGTACACACGCGAAATCACCTCCGAACTGCTCTCGTGCGACAAACTGTTCTCCCGCAGGGATTCCGGCTGCAAGTGTCCCAAGTGTGGGACGGGCAACATGCAGTTCTACGGCAAGGTGGTACGCTGCGACAACGCGGAGTGTGGGCTGCCCGTGTTCCGCCTAAAAGCGAACCGCACCCTTTCCGACGACGAGATCAAAGAACTGCTCACCGACGGGCATACGAAGCTGCTCAAAGGCTTCAAGAGCAAGCAGGGCAAGAGCTTCGACGCCATAGTCGCCTTTGACGGGGACTATAACACGACTTTCGTGTTCCCCGAAAGGAAAACGAGCAGGAAATTTTCAGGACGGAAGAAATAGTATTAACTTTGCCACTGGTTCAGAGTAATGAATTGTTCTTCGATATCGGATTACACTCATACTTTGGATTTAGTGGTGGCACTCGGAGGGATACCGAGTGCCTTTTCTTTCTCCTTTCCAGACGATTATCCCCGTCATTACCAATCCACTAAATTCCAAAGTAATGAACAACAAGAAGAAAAACGAGGGTCAGACCGACTTTTCCTATTACGGTCTGTACCTGCTGGACTACCTCCGCACAAACAAGTTTGAACAGGCTTCCGACGATGCCTTCATCCGGGAGCGTGCCGACCGTGCCGCCGAAACGTATGAGCGTTCGCGGCTCGAAGGCTATCCGCCCGAAGGGGCGCAGGAGTTGGCGATGGACACGCTCCTGCGGGGGCTTCGCTATTCCAAGTACGCCATCCTCCGCGAAGTCGTGGAAAACGAGTTTGCCGGTGAAGTGCCGGAAAAGAAACGCGAAGCCTTCATCCGAAAACTGCTGCCGCCTGTCGGTAATGTATTCTCCGTCTATGACCTTTCGGACGACAACTTCGCCCTGTCGCCCGAATACGACCTGCTCTATACGGAGCTGACGGGAGCCGTCGTCCTTTATATCGACGAGTATGGCGTTTAACCGCAAACAACGGCTGCGGGACAACATCGAGGCGATACGGACGGCATTCATCCTTGAGAGGGAACGGAGGACGGCAACCGCCGAGGAACAAGCCATACTTCGGAAGTATTGCGGTTTCGGCGGGTTGAAGTGCATACTGAACCCGGCAAAGGAACTGACGGATGCCGTGCATTGGGCGAAATCTGACCTCGAACTGTTCGCCCCGACGGTGGAGCTGTACAGGCTGGTGCGTGAACACAGCAAGGACGAAACGGAGTACAAGCGGTACGTGGATGCCATGAAGCAGTCCGTGCTGACCGCTTTCTACACCCCGCCGGAGATAACCGGCACTATCGCGGATGTACTGCATGAACACGGCATACGTCCCGACCGTGTGCTGGAGCCGTCGGCGGGTGTGGGCGCATTCGTGGATGCCGTGCTGGAAAACAAGCCGGACGCGGACATCATGGCTTTCGAGAAAGACCTGATGACGGGCAAGATATTGGGACACCTGCATCCCGACCAAAAGGTAAGGGTGCAGGGATTCGAGAAGATAGAGAAGCCCTTCACGGACTATTTCGATCTGGCAATATCGAACATCCCGTTCGGTGACGTGGCTGTGTTCGACCCGGAGTTTACGGGAAGCCAAGACCCCGCAAGGCGTTCCGCACCGAAGGCAATACACAACTATTTCTTCCTGAAAAGCCTTGACGCGGTGCGTGAGGGCGGCATCGTGGCGTTCATCACCTCGCAGGGGGTGCTGGACGCACCGTCCAACGCACCCATACGCGAGTATATGATGCGTAATGCCAATCTGGTGGGTGTCGCACGCCTGCCGAACAACCTTTTCACGGACAACGCGGGTACGGAAGTGGGCAGCGACCTTATTATCCTTCAAAAGAACAGCGGCAAGAATGGGGAGCTGTATTATAACGAGAAACTTTTCATGCAGACCGAACAGACCCCTATCGGCACTTCTGTAAACGGGTATGTATGGAGCATCAGTTCTCTTTCCAATACAGATTTAATCAGAGGCACAGACCCTTATGGCAAACCTGCCTATCAACTTATACACCGGGGCGGCATCGGACAAATGGCGGATGACTTGCGGGAACATCTGAATATTGAGTTACCCCAGTTAGACATAGAACTATATGAAATGCACAACCTGCATCCGGCACAGGTAAAAAACACAGTGACGGAACCCATTTTCACACCGGTTGTCACTCCTGAAATACAGCCTCTTACAGAAATGGCAGTGAAGCCCGAAGCGGTAACACCGCAGCCGGAGGAAGAAAAGCCGGAGATAGAGCCGCGCCGCCCCGATTATTCAGCAGGCGTGCAGCTCTCCCTGCTCGACCTTTGGGGCATGACCGAGGAAGTCCGCAAGCAGGAAGCACCCGCCAAGAAGAAAAAGACAGCGAGAAAGGAAAGCACGGCAAGGCGTATGTCCCCCAAACCGCAGGCGCAGGTTACGCCGAAGGTTACGACCGCACCGCCGCCGTCTGCCGCACTGCTGACGGAGAACAGGGACAGCCATGAAACAAAGTCGGTGAGTGTCGCAGCCAAAGCCGATCCGGATGATATTTACGCCACTTTGGATTGGGATACCAACCCGCCCATCAACGGCTTCTATGAAATGATGATGGACCTCACGCCGGAGCGACGCAAGGAGCTTCGCAGGCTGGCGGCACAGCATCAGGAGAAACGGCAGCATGTCACGGGCGTGAAAGCCGCACCGGAGCAGGAAACACGGCGACCCAAAACACAGCCGGAAATTGCCGCCAATCCTGCCGCTCCCGCAACGGAAACGGCTGCAACCTCCCTTTTCCCCGAAATGGAAGCGGAAAAACCGAAGGAGGAACCTCTCTACCTTTCTCCCCGTCCGTTCAACGGTCTGCTGGAGCCGCACTACCGTGACGGCTCTATGGTACTGGATGCGTCACGCAATCTCGGCTATTTGAAAGACCTCACGCTTTACGGCGCGACATTCCAACCGCTTGACCTGACCGGCTACCAGAAGGAGAAAGCGATGTTGTATGTGTCACTCCGTGATTCATACGAGCGGCTTTACCGCTACGAGGCGGAGTACCACGATGAAGGGTCTGCGCAACGCGGAGCGTTGAACACCTGCTACGATGAGTTTGTCATGCGCTACGGCAACCTCAACGCCAAGCAGAACGTGAAACTGGTGATGATGGATGCAGGAGGACGCGACATCCTTTCGCTGGAACGGGCGGAGGACGGCAGGTTCGTCAAGGCGGATATTTTCGAGCGTCCCGTTTCTTTCTCGGTGGAGAGCCATGCCAACGTCAGCTCTCCCGAAGAGGCGTTATCCGCATCGCTCAACAAGTTCGGCACGGTCAATCTTGATTATATGCGGGAGATAACCGACAGCACGGAGGAGGGATTGCTTGACGCCCTCAAAGGACGCATCTTCTACAACCCGCTCGTAACCGGTTACGAGATAAAGGACAGGTTCATCGCCGGGAACGTGATAGAGAAGGCGGAGCGCATCAAGGCATGGATGGGCGACAACCCTGAAAACGGACGTATGCCGGAAGTGAAGCAGGCGTTGGAGGCTCTGAAAGAAGCCGAGCCGCAACGCATCTCCTTTGAGGACCTTGACTTCAACTTCGGGGAACGCTGGATTCCGACGGGCGTGTACGCTGCTTATATGAGCCACCTTTTCGACACGGACGTGAAAATCGCCTACTCCGCAAGCATGGACGAGTTTTCGGTGGCGTGCGGCTACCGCACCATGAAAATCACGGACGAGTTTTTAGTGAAGGGCTATTACCGGAACTATGACGGCATGCACCTTCTGAAACACGCCCTGCACAACACCTGTCCCGACATGATGAAGTCCATC
>JAGASI010000007.1 GCA_017621845.1 Muribaculaceae bacterium | reverse complement strand
TTATCACAAAAATAATGAATTTTTATCTTTCAAACCAAAGATAAATAACTAACATACAGCTCATAAAGATTTACCTGACTCGAAATGAATCGGGTAAGGGTATTATGCGCTTATTTAAATTTTAAATGAAAGAGCCGTGCGAAAATTGCAATAAAACACTGTAAAATCGTGGTATAAAACATGGTTGATTGGTATTATCCAATGTGGTTGCTCCATAGATATGTGGTCTCGGTGCATGTTTTATCGGATGATTGTTCTAAAAAGATGATTGTTCTATAAAATTGTTTGGTAATATGGGTTTTCATTTTTTTTGTGACCGACGTTTATAATGGCTTTTTGGATAGAGAATCAGCATGTTTAACATATTTTAATATGTATAAAGACTGGCTTTGGGACTAATTTTCTACTTTTGTAGTACTTGTAAATAAAAGCATCAATACTACAGAAGTCCGATGGTGGGTTATTGGCACGCCACCGATTGAAGTAAAAATTTTATAAAATAAGCCGCCAGAGCCCTAAAGCTCAGGCGTATACTTGTTTATGTGTATATTTATTGCCCCGAATAAATCCTAAAAATCATATAAATCTTATCTTAAAACAATGAAACCAATCTTAAAGACAGCTTCAACTTTGATGACATTAGGTAGCTAATTGACAATTTGTGTCGGTGTCATCATATCCCAAGCTACATTAGTCTATTGAAATACACGATGCTCATGGAATTTTATCGTCACTGACGGAATAGACTTAGAAGTATATCGAATAATTATTATAAACCTAAATATTAACTAAAATCTTATGAAACTAAGAAAACTGCTACTGCTTGGCGCAATGACAGGAGTTGCTCTTGTCATGTCACCCGGCGCCCAAGCTGCTCTCACCGGCTGGGACACGGGAGGCTTGGCTTCAGCCTATCTGCGATGGGATCGAGCCAATAATCCCGACGAAGTTACTTATCGCGTATTGCGCGATGATATTGAGGTAGGTAAAGACATCAAACGTTGTCAGTTTATCGATACCGGCGTAACCGAAGGTTCTCACACTTGGACGGTACAAGTCTATCGTAATGGAAACTTTGAAAGGGAAGAAAAAATAACATTTAATATTGGTGCTCGCGACTTCAGCAAGCCATTACTTACTCTTGATGTCGAGTATGAACTCACTCTCGATGAAATTATGAGTGATGGCGCTACCGTTAATGCCTACTCATTGCAGACATCGTCAAGTTCCATAAAGGTTCCCGGTAAAGGCTACGTTAATAATTCGGGTAATTATACAATCAACTTCGGCAGTTGGAAAAATCAAGGACGCAGTAGTGATGGCCATAATACAAATTTTCGCACATACAGCCACTGGCCGTCCAATAATGAAAATGACTACATCCTGGATGGCAACCGATATATATGGTTGAAAGACATGAAGCGCTTCACCGTCAAAAACGACTGGCTTGACAACGGTGAGTGGGCGTCGGCTGAAGCCTATCCCTGGGCAGGTCATGGATACAGTTGGCGAGCCATGGACTCGGGCGTTGAAAACGGCTCCGGTTACTACGAGCGTTGCTGGTATATTGCCATAAAAGAGCCTGCTGCATCACTTGTGGGCAATGAGGCCGAGAATCAGCCTTATACCGATGGTAAGTATGGCGTGCTGTGTGTATGGGGACCCGATAATATTGGCCACCGACCTTACGAAGGAGCACCTTTCTTCCAGTCTTACAGCCAGTTTTATATCAATCTCCCAGACCGTAACGGCAAAAATGAGACTGTTGTAGCATCATTTGCCAAACCCAATGGTAAAGCCGGTAAATATAACAGTGATGCGGCGTGGTCATACTATAATAACAGTTCTTACGGTCTTGCCTTCAGTGAAGACGGTCGCAGTTATGTGCATCGCACCGGTGACCACTACGATACATATACCAATGCACCCAACAAAGATCAGTTCTGGCTCATTCACCCTGCCAAAGAAGATGGTTCACAACAAATGTGGTCTCCACGACGACTTGCATTGACAACAGCCAAGGCAAGTAGTATTATAGAATTGCCTCGCTCGCCGGGGCGTCGTTGTGACCTGCCCAGTGTTAAGGGTAATCTTCACTATTATAATAAGGAAGGGGACCAGAACGCGGCACAGATGTATGCATGGCTGTGGCTCATCCCCCGTTACACCAATTCGACCGATGCCATTAATATACGCCGTGAGCGCATCATCAACGGTAACAGCCAGGCAACCTACGATGCCGACGGAAAGTTGTCATCCAACACACAATCTGGATATGGATACAACCGTATCAACATCAGCGGATGGAACGCCCTTGGAGGCATGACTTGTGAACAGAGCTATGTAATACCAATGGCCGGCTACGAGCGCGAGGACGTATTCTTCCAATTCCATCAGAATACTAACACCAACATCAGTCCACTATACTATATGGGCCATAACAAACTTAAGGACATGACCTGGGGTCAAGGAAGCACTGCAGGTGGAGCATGGGAAAAAAAAATAACGGTCAACGATCTGCAAAAAATTGAGTTGAGTGTCGACCACTTTGATACCGCCGGTGGTTGCACATTTGAATTCAAGGGTAGCAAGTATCTTGTACTTCCTGCCAATCGCCAGGCCAACCGTAACTTCGGTGACTTCTCAATCTATCGCGTAGATATCAATGACGGAGCCGGTACTGTGAATCTCGTGCCTGTGTTTGACTACAAGGTACAGAAAGAATCCTATCGATGGGAGAAAGACAATGTACACCGCGTGTTCTTTAAAGCCTATGCTTATGATGACGATGTGCAGATTTACAGCTACCTGCCCGGTCGCCAGATACGTATGTATACTATCCACGCCTATGACGTGCAACCGACAACACCATCGGTTGAAGTACGTCCCGTACACCGCGATTTGCCGGACAGCTATCGCAATCAAGGCTACAACGCTTCCCATAGCCATGACAACGGTGCCTACAAGGATTTCAATCAGTTTGCCGCATACGGCAAATGGAGCGAACCTGCATCAAGTGGCCGTTGGGATGATGCTTGGAATGGATGGGCCAACACTGCCAAGGATGGTTGGTATATATGGAAATATAAGACAGAATGGTATCAAAACGGAAACTGGCTTGCCGGAGAGAACTACTACCCCAACAATGGAAGCCGACAGTATGACCAACAAGGTACCAATGTCAACAGTGCCGTCTATAAGATGAGAGTACAACCTATATACCGTCGTCGTCACCTGGGTCAATACGAACAAGCTGTAGGTGATGTGCGCGAGGCTACAGGCCAATTCTCATATACACCTCAAGCTCCCAATGTAGAAGTAAAGGTATTTGAAGGAAGTGGAGATGTTTCTAACCTCTATCGAGTGGATATCAATTTCAACCGTGTCGAGGCATGGTCCAACGGCCACCGTATGTCTCCTACCCGTTACGAAGTATCGATTGGACCCAAAAATCAAGGCCAGGATAACAACACATGTCAACCTCCTGTCAGCAAAACTCCCGGAATGTCATTCCATGACATGGCTCTGGTACATGTAGGATGGGAAAATCCACGTGATGACTTTGAAGGTGCTGCTGTAACAACCCATCACTACTACGACAAGGTACAGCGCACAGGCAATTGGGTGAACATCCTGGGTGACTACAACTTTGATCAGACAAACAATGGCAACGGATGGCGTTTGGTACACAACGAATCATCAGGTCAACAGAATGAGGCCGGAGCTACCAATTCAGTACTATCATTCTTCGTCGACAAAAGCTCTGGATTTGACCCATACAATTACACCTATCATGTTAAGGCTTGCTACGGTGGGGATAACTGGAGTAACGGTGATGTGGCCAAGGTGGCGACAGGTAGTGCCAACGCCATATACTCGGGTATGACTGCCGTAAATGATATCATGGGCGATAGCGATGCCGGGGTATCACGTTACTATAACATGCAGGGAGTGGAAGTGGCGTTCAAAGACTTGACCACCGGTGTTTATATCATGGTTAACAACCGCGGCTCCAAGAAGGTGTACATCACTCGATAAGCATAACCTGAACAGGTATCAATATACTCGCGTACCGTCTTCAACTATTGGCGGTCATTGGTGAATGTCTGGTGCCTGATTTCAGTTACTAAAAAAAGCACTAACCTTATAACAAGGTCGGTGCTTTTTTTAGATTGTATCAAATTTTCATATTGTATTTTCATCCAGCACTCCCACCATGATGTGCCATTAAAAAAAAATAGTAATTTTGTAATCTAAAACCCCATCAACTAACATCAACCTATCAACTTAAATGACAATCCTTGATATTCTATTGATTATAGTGGCATTGGCCGGAGTGGTATTCGGCTACCACCGTGGCATCCTCAATGAGGTTGCATCACTCTTTGGTATTATCCTCGGCATCATCATGTGCCGTATCTTTGGTGGCACGCTCTCGGGACTGTTTCTGGACGGCTCAGAGACCGAGCACACCCGGGTCACAACTTATATCCTATGTTATGTGTTGATATTTGTGGCATGTTATATAGGCATGAGGATGATTTCGGGCACGCTCAAGTCAATGGTGTCATCCCTCCATCTGGGCTTGTTTGACAATGTAGCCGGTGCCATTTTCAAGTCTTTGGAATGGCTGTTCGTGCTGTCAATCTTCCTTAACGTGCTGTTGGTAATCATGCCTCAGAGCGAGCTCAAGTGCTCCAATGACAAGATGACCGAGCTGGTCTATGGATTTGGGCCGGCAGTTCTTGGCAGCGATGTGGTGGAAGAAGCTTGCCGTCAGGCCGGCAAGCTCGAGGATAAGATGAGAGAACATGCTCCCCGGGTCAAGGAAGACTCGGTGGATGTCGCCGGCACTGTTGCCACCGGTGCGCTCAACCATGCTTTAGGCATTGAATAACTATGACTATGGACACTTCACATAAAGAAAACGATAACACGCCCAAGAGGCCGGCCGACCTTAACAGGGAAGCTTCAAAGGCTCTCGGTGGCGAATATAAATATGGCTTCACCAGCGATATAGATACCGATATCATACCCGTGGGCCTCAATGAAGACATCATCAGACTCATCTCTCATAAAAAGGGCGAGCCTGAATGGCTGTTGGACTTCCGACTGCGCGCTTTCCGCCACTGGCTGACATTGACACCGCCCACCTGGGGACATCTCGATATCCCCGACATCGACTTCCAGGCACTGAGCTACTATGCCGCTCCCAAAGCAGCTACCGCTCCCAAGAGCCTTGACGAGGTGGACCCACAGTTGCTGGACACGTTCAACCGCCTGGGCATACCCCTGAGCGAACAGAAAATGCTCTCAGGCATGGCTGTCGACGCCGTCATGGACTCGGTGTCGGTCAAGACCACCCATCGCGAGAAGCTTGCCGAACTCGGCATCATCTTCTGCTCGTTCTCCGAGGCCGTCAAGGACTACCCCGACCTGGTCAAGAAATACCTCGGCAAGGTTGTACCCTATACCGACAACTTCTATGCCGCCTTGAACTCGGCAGTGTTCTCCGACGGCTCCTTTGCCTACATACCCAAGGGCGTGCGTTGTCCAATGGAACTGTCAACCTATTTCCGCATCAATGCCTCAGGCACCGGACAATTTGAACGTACACTTATCGTGGCCGATGAAGACGCATACGTCAGTTATCTCGAGGGGTGCACCGCACCGATGCGCGACGAAAACCAGCTGCATGCCGCTATTGTCGAAATCATCTGTGAGGACCGTGCCGAAGTCAAGTATTCGACCGTCCAGAACTGGTATGCCGGTGACCGTGAGGGCCGCGGTGGCATCTATAATTTTGTCACCAAGCGAGGATTGTGCCGTGGTGAGTATTCCAAAATTTCATGGACCCAGGTAGAGACCGGCTCGGCTATCACCTGGAAATACCCCGGCTGTATTCTCAAGGGTCGCGGCTCGGTGGGCGAGTTCTACTCGGTAGCCGTCACCAACAACCGCCAGCAGGCCGATACCGGCTCCAAGATGATACATCTGGCACCCGACACCCGCTCCACGATTGTCTCCAAGGGCATCTCGGCCGGACATTCCCAGAACTCCTATCGCGGTCAGGTATTTGTAGCACCGGCCGCCGAGGGTGCTCGCAACTATACCCAGTGTGACTCCCTGCTGATGTCAGACACCTGTGGAGCCCACACATTCCCCTATATCGACGTCAATAATGACACTGCATTGGTCGAGCATGAGGCTACTACCTCCAAAATCTCGGAAGATCAGATATTCTACTGCAACCAACGCGGTATCCCCACCGAGGAAGCCGTCGGCCTTATCGTAAACGGATATGCCAAGGAGGTTATGAATAAACTGCCGATGGAATTTGCCGTCGAGGCTCAGAAACTGTTGTCGCTGACCCTCGAAAACACCGTCGGATAATAAAATATGGTGAGTGCCCAATTGGATGACACTCTGACTGATAACCACTTATTACCCACTATAATGATCCTGATACTTGCTGCAGCTATGAGCCTGATGGCTCAGCCCGACACCGTGGTCACCACTGTCAACCGTGGTGACTCGGTAATCACTGTCACCACTATCGACTATGGCACTCAGAAAACTGCCAAGACTGTCGACTATACCTCTCAGTTCAACAACTATAAAAAGCTCGCCGGCCAAAATCTCCCCGCGGCCCAGTACAACCTTGCCATGATGTACCACCGTGGGCAAGGCACAGAGGTTAACGACAAGGAAGCCGTCAAGTGGTGGAAACGTGCCGCCGAGCGTCATCATGCCCCCTCGGAATATATGCTATACCAATGCTACAGCGAGGGCATCGGCGTAAAGCCATCGACCAAAGAAGCTGTCAAATGGTTGAAAGCCGCCTCGGAAGACGGCCATCCCCAAGCATCCCTTGACTTGGCACGCGCCTATATCGACGGCAAGGGCGTCAAGCGTGATACCGAAAAAGCTATGGTCAACCTGCACGATGCTGCCAACAAAGGCCTTGACGAGGCCCTATACGAGATAGCATTATGCTATGCCGGGCAACCCTCTGAAACCTTTGCCGTAATCAGCCTTCCCCGAGACATGACCAGAGCCAAGGACATGATGACACGTGCGGCCAACAACGGCTACAAACCCGCCGCCGCTATCCTTGCCCGCTGGTACACCGACGGTACTCTCCCCGCCGACCCCGCGAGAGCAGCCCGATGGAAACGCTCGGCTCAGTAATTATGATGCCCTGAGGTGAATGTACGGATTTACTATACATCGATAGCCCGATATATGAAAGGCTCCCCCTGACAACGACACCGGATAGTTTTGTCCTTAAGGAAAATATCACTACATTTGCATGAGCTACCCGATGAGTTTAACTTAAACCATTGATTACTTTCTCTCTCTAATATATTAAAACCAACTTTTTTACTCCATGACAGCCCTCCAAGACAACCTGAAAGTTCAGGCCGCTGAGCCTGAGACTCAAGTCGCCGAGCCCCAAGAGGTGAATACCGAAGTATCTCAGGACACGGCACCCCAAGAACAGCCTGCCGACGCCACGGTAGCCAATCATCCGACACCGGTCAAGCCTTATAAAAATATGTGTGCCATACTCGGCTTTGTCCTCGGCATCATTGGCTGGTTGCTGTTGATGGTCAACGAGTGGGTCACACTATCGGCAGGCATCATAGCTCTGGCTCTCTCCATTGTCGGCTGTCGCCGTCGCCAACGATCCAATATGCGCAATCTCGCCATCACCGGTATCATCATCGCCGGTGTCCTCGTCCTCGACATCATCCTCATTCTCGTCGGTATCGAGTGGCTCAAGTCAATGTGACAACCGATGAGTGAGACCAATTTAACAATTGCCTAATCATTAATCAAAAATCAAATAATTTACCTTATGAAAAAAATACTCATTGCACTGACTATGCTTTTGGGAATAGCCGTGAGCACCAACGCCCAGACAGCTGCCGAGGTCAAGGCCACCGATGCCAAGATGATGGCTGCCAAGACCCCGTGTAACGGCGCGCCCGAGGCTTTCAAGACATTTATCGCCAAGTTTTCGACTGATGCCGAATTCCTCAACTCGCGTCTTGCTCTTACCGACGAACAACGTGAAAAATACGCCGACCTTCTCGTGCCGGCCAACTTCACAGCCAAGACCCCCTTTGACAAGGATGGCGAGGAATACTATCAAGCTTGGGGCGAGCTGCAATATAACAAAGTATATCTCTGTTGTGGCTGGGTAGACTCCTACGATACCCACACCTTTGAGTTCACTCGCGGCAAAGGCGGCCTATGGACCCTGTCCAAGATTGTCCCCGGTGAGTAATACCGGTGTCATATAATACTGTGTCAGTCCCAATGCTGTGATGCATGCCTTGACAATCTACAATTCATCCAATTGACCAAATTTCAAGCCTCCAATGCTCGTCATTGGAGGCTTCTTACCTTAAGTAATACAAACAATAATTATGAAAAAGCTATTTACCCTTGTAGCAATGACAGTGCTGACACTGTCCTCTTGGGCCAAGCCGGCATTGGTGGGTCACCGCGGCAGCCTGTGGGGTCTCGAAAACTCTGTAGAGTCATTCACCAATGGTGCCTTAAAGGGTTACCAATATCTCGAGACCGACTGGAAACTCACCGGTGACAATCAATTTGTATGCTCCCACGATGACGACACCAAGCGTCTGGGTGGCACCAAGACACTTGCTACATCGACTCTTGAGGAATTGCAGAGCGAAGAACTCGCCCAGACTCGTTCGGGGGTCAAATATACCGGGCGCCTGTGCTCGGCTCAGGAATATCTCGACGTGTGCCGCAAGTATAACGTCATACCTCTGATTGAGCTGAAATGGACCACAGGTATCAACTCCAACGACCAGTCCAACATCCCCAAGCTGATAGAATTTATCGAGAAAAACGGCTTCCGCAACAACTGCATCATCCTTACCTCGATGAAGCCTTGTCTCGAATATATCCGCACCAACTATCCCGACATCAAGCTCCAATTCCTCACCGGACAATATTGGGCCAATCACTTTGACTGGTGTGTCAAGTGGAACATGGACGTGGATATCCAGACCGGATATTTTGACAAGTCAACTATCGATAAATTCCATGAAGCAGGCCTCAAAGTCAACATCTGGACCGCCAACACCAATGACAATTACCTGTCATATGGCAACATGGGCGTTGACATGATTACCACCGACTCTCTCGACCCGGCCACGCTCCCGGCCCTCGATCCCACAGCCTCCTTCACTCCCAACTATATCGACTATCCCGCCACCACGGGCGGTGATCCCCGCGGATGGTTTGCCAACAACCTTGAGAAGACCCTTCCGTGGCCCGAGTCTATACCCGCTGCCGATGTTGTCAAGGCTCTCATGGCCGGTGGACGATGGTTTGTAGCCTACAATCAAGGCGAGAAAGGAGCGGTAGCCGTCGTGGACCCTACCACGGGCGCCGTTGAACATACCCTGGCTGTCCCATCGGCCATCGTTGACTTCGGCGCCACTGTTGACGGCAAGGTATATGCCTTGGCATCACCCGGCATCGTATATGGTGACCCCGCCACCGGTGAGGTCGGCGAGATGATACTTGAGAGCCGGCGTCTTGCCATCGCTGTCTCGGGTCGGTCCAACGATGCTCTGGTATACACTCTCGGCAGTAACGGGGTTCTTTACCGCACTGAATTCAACGCCAATTCATATATAGACAACTCTACCATGAATTGGCCCGAACAGTTAGCTCCCCTCGACAAGGTCTCTCTGTCGGTCACCACCACTACCCGCGACCATATCCTTGCTTCGGTCAAGGACCTTGGAACGGCCGAAGTCTATTGGGACGTGGACAACGGTGCTCTCACTCCCGGTTCAATCCTTGCCTATGACGGACTGCAAGGTTATGGCCGCTACGGTAAGAACCCATTCGGACTACGTCTTACCCGACTCGTTACCGGCGACCATGCCGCGGTGATGAGCGACTATACTTTTGGCCACGGCGAGTCTCACGTAATCTCTGTTCCTATGGTTGTCGCCGGTTCTGAAACCGCCTCCATGGCCGCCGCCGGCGCCTGGGAAGATAAGGTTTATGTCTTGGCCGTCGGCTCAGGCTTGACTACCTATGCCTATGCTCCCGATGTCAAGGAGGAAGCTCAAGAAATCAAGCCTAAGCTCGAGCGACTGTGGATCATGTCCAACACTACCGGTAACCACCCCGGTAATATCGATGGAACCAATGCCCAACAGGGCACCGGCGTCGGGGGACGTATCTATGTCAACAACTGTGACGAGAAACTCATCCATGTATTTGACAAGACCGGTCATATCGGCACTATCCCCGGTGGAGCCGGGTGGGGTTGTGCACGTGATGACGCCGGCAATATCATCGTCCGTGATGACAAGCTCACCGGCACTTCCCATTCACTGCTGATTTATCCCGCCGGAGTTACCCCCGACAACTACAGCGACCCCGTCAAGGTCACGGCTGACGTGTATTATGCCGGACAGACCAACTTTATCAACGCCTCGGGCGACGTCCTCGGTGACGGTGGCTACATATATCTCTATCCCAACAAGCAGACCGCGGCCAACATCCTGCGCCTCGAGTATGGAGCCGTCGTGTCATCGTTCCGCTCGGCCGACCTGAAAATGACCGGCTCGACTGCCGGATATATCGTGCCCATCGATAACAACTCCCAGAACTGGCTATACCAGATACGCAACACCGCCATCCACGAGTACCGTCAAGGCTCGTCGGTCGACTTCTCGACACTGCGCTCAGCGACAACCGCTCCAAAGCGTAATTCTACCGGTGGCTGTGCCGTCTTTAATCTCTTGGGTAATAAAATCACCATCGTCAACTCGGGAGGTAACTATCTGGGAGGATTTTCGGTCAAACAAGGCGAAGCCGATAACGGAACTCTCATCGCCACTGTCGACCCCATCGGCAACATGGGTTATACTACCGGTGGCAACTATTCTACCTTCAACTGGGTCATACCCGAGAAACAGGAAGATGGCTCATATTACATCTATCAATACTGCCCCGCCAACGGTATCGCCATGTATCACCTATATGACGAGAATACCCAGGGTGTTGACAATATCGCCTCTGACGACGTTAAAAACGCCGTAATCGTTCGCGACGGCGATGTCCTCACTGCGTCGGCACCAATCACCGTATATTCGGTCACCGGTGCGGTAGTGGCACGTTCCCGCGACTTTTCTCTCGACATCTCCAACCTCCTCCCGGGGGTATATACAGCCCGTGCAGCCCGTGCAGTACTCAAATTTGTCAAATAATGTCTAATATCAGCACTATGAAACTAAGATATCTCTCGGCTATCGCACTCGTGTCTGTGGCCGTGGCCTCGTGTACCGACAATAAATCACGAGCCATCGAAATCGTCAACCAGGCTACCGTCAGCTTAGGACAGGCTCGGGACTCGACCGATGCCATACAGATTGTCAATCAAGCCCAGAAGGACATTGACGACCTGCATCTCACCGTCGACCAGCAACGCGAGCTTGCCGCCGACCCCGCATATAAAAAGGCAACCGAGGCCCTAACCAAGGCCGCCCGTGACAAAAAACTGCCTATCTGACACTATCTTTCCATACACAATCACGCGCTCCTACAACTTTGCTATAAAGTCCAGTAAGAGCGCGTGATTTGTGTTGTTTTTACTGTAAACGAGATTGTGATTTAATTATTATTGCTGTCCGCTAAAATGACTACTTTTACCCATGGTTATTGTGATTTTTAGCGAAACCAAAATAACCATATTGGGCTGACTCCTGCAAATGGAATCAGCCCTAATCTTTAATCACTTCAAAAAGTTTTATCGGACAGCAATAATATAGAATTATGAATTAAGATGGGTGAGGGCCAGAGGCCCGCGTTGTGATT
The DNA here is from genome assembly GCA_017621845.1 of Muribaculaceae bacterium. Classification (GTDB taxonomy): domain Bacteria; phylum Bacteroidota; class Bacteroidia; order Bacteroidales; family Muribaculaceae; genus CAG-873. The sequence goes on along the minus strand of JAGASI010000007.1, from coordinate 11,652 downwards.
AACTGCATGCGCAGGGCCAGAGGCCCGAAGCTTGCAGCTTATACTGTGCCGCGTAGTCTTAGGCCCGGAGGGCCGGGTTGTGGTAACCGGTGAGGATAACTTATTGTGGGGCAGGCGTGAATTGTAATTAGCAGAGCTTCTACCACAATTCAGGCCTCCGGCCCTCGTGCAAAACAACACGTTACCCCCCCCGGCTTCGGGACTTCGTCCCTGCACCGGGGGTTAATCACAGTCCGGCGCTCCGGCCTATGAGGATATTGGAAATTCAATTAGTACGTCGATGACCCCCATTCTACTGCCTATGAGTGCATCTACCAATAAAATATAGAGTAACGTTTAACTATTCAACGGATATTTCTTGCTGCCCCCCCTTAATTCAATTTTTGAAGATTACAATTTAAACTGCCCATGCATAATAGAAAGTCAGTACCGTAACAAATCAAGTGGTCTAAATAAAAAGGTCTTAAGACAATTTTTCAGTATGTCAATTTTAACCCAAGGGGATGTATCAAAACCATAAATTTTGATACATCCCCTTGGGTTAGTGCAGTATTGGATATGAGAGCGTTTGGGCTGTGTTATTCGGGGTCTTCGTCGAGCTCGCGCATGTTGTGGAAGACATTCTGGACGTCCTCGTCTTCTTCGATGCGCTCGAGGAGTTTTTCTACTTTCTCGCGTTGTTCGGGAGTTACATCCTTCAGGTCGTTAGGTATGCGTTCAAACTCGGTAGAGATAATCTCATATCCGTTTTCCTCAAGGTATTTCTGTATGTTGGCGTTTTCCTCATAGGCGCCATACAATACGATATGTCCCTCGTCGTCATGTTCCAGCTCGTCTACGCCATAGTCAATAAGCTCCAGCTCGAGGTCGTCAAGCGAAACACCTTCTTTGGCCACAATCTTGAACACGGCCTTGTGGTCAAACAGGAAAGTCAGAGAGCCCTGTGTGCCGAGCGAGCCGCCATGTTTGGTGAAGTAGGAGCGCACGTTGGCTACTGTGCGGGTATTATTGTCGGTAGCGGCCTCGACAAAGATGGCGATGCCGTGAGGGCCATATCCCTCATAGGTGATTTCCTTATAGTCGCCGGCATCTTTGTCGGTAGCTTTTTTGATGGCGCGCTCAACGGTATCTTTGGGCATGTTTGCGGCCTTGGCGTTCTGCATAAGAGCGCGCAGACGGGGGTTGGTGTCGGGGTCGGGACCACCGGCCTTGGCGGCGATGGTGATTTCTTTACCGATGCGGGTAAAGGTTCTTGACATGTTGCCCCAGCGTTTGAGCTTGCGGGCTTTGCGGTATTCAAATGCTCTTCCCATTGGAGTAGATTTTTATTGTGTTGTTATTATTGTTATAGTTTTGATTTATGTATCTTGATATCAGCGCAATTCGGCAGACAGTCGTTTCTTAAGGTTGGCGATGACCTTGGTCATGACGGCGTCGATATGTTTGTCCTGGAGGGTGCGCTGGTCGTCGCGGAGGGTAATCTTGATGGCATAGGACTTCTTGCCCTCGGGGAGGTTGTCGCCTTGATATACGTCAAACAGGGTCACGTCACGCAGGAGGTTGCGGTCTGATTCGCGCACAACTTTTTCTACCTCGGCCATTGTCACCGATGAGTCAAGCAACAGGGCGAGGTCGCGCACTACATCCTGGGTCTTGGGCAGTTCGCTGAATGTTGTCGAGTTTTTCAGGGCGATGGCAACCAGCAGGTCCCAATCGAGCTCGGCATAGTACACGGGCTGTTTGATGTCACACATCATGAGATGTTTCTTGGCCACGATACCCATGTCACCGAGGTGTCGGCCATCGCGGGTGTCGATGGACAGCGATGCCGCTAACAGAGGTGTCGAGCCTTGGGTATAGGTCAGGAGGCGTGCGGGGACTCCCAGGCGTGCCAGTATATTGGTCACCGTGGCGCGCAGGTCATAGAAGGTTGACTCGGCCGCGGGGCGCACCCAGGATGCTGTCCTGATGTCGCCGGTGAGCCACAGGGCCAGGCGTGCGGCCTCATTGTAGGGGCGGAGGGGATGGTCGGCGGTCGACTCGGCCGCGGGGTTGAAGGTATAGACGTTGCCGGTCTCATACAGTGCCAGGTCGCGGCTCTTGCGGTTGATGTTGTGGGCAAGGGTCTCGAGGCCGCCAAACAGCAGTGTGCGGCGCATAACCGCCAAATCCTGGCTCAGTGGGTTGAGCAGCTTGACACATTTCTCGGGCTCGAGGTCTTGATAGTAGGAGGTGGCGGTCAGGGAGTTGTTGAGGATTTCGTTAAAGCCGGCACCGGTGAGCTGCTCGGCGATGAGCCGGCGCATGTCGTCGGCGGCATCGGTCGGGGTCTTATATGAGAGTGTTGAGTTGACCTGTGTGGGGATTTGGACGTTGTTGTAGCCATAAATCCTGAGGATGTCCTCGACCACGTCACAGGGGCGGGTGACATCAACGCGATAGGTGGGGATGAGCAACTCGCGGGTGTCGCCCTCGTGTCTGACGGTCTCGATCTCGAGCGAGGTCAGGATAGTGTCGACGGTCTCGTCGGGGATATGTTTGCCGATAAGGTTGTCCATATATTCTGTTGAGAGCAATACACGTGGGCGCTCGATGGTCCTGGGGTATATGTCAGTTACCTCGCCCACAATCTCACCTCCGGCGATTTCTTTAATCATCATTGCGGCGAGTTTCAGAGCCCACAGTGTCATGTTGGGGTCTACACCACGCTCAAATCGGAATGAAGAGTCGGTCGACAGTCCATGACGACGGGCAGTGCGGCGCACACGAGTGGGGTTGAAGCATGCGCTCTCGAGGAATACCGATGTTGTGTCGTCGGTGACTCCCGAGTCGAGGCCGCCGAATACGCCGGCCATGCACATAGGCTCGCTCTCGTTGCATATCATCAGGTCTGAGGCGTCGAGCTTGCGTTCCACGCCATCGAGAGTGGTGAAGGACGTGTCTTGGGCCACAGTCTTGACTGTCACGCGGTCACCCTTGATATGTCGGCGGTCAAAGGCGTGATAGGGCTGTCCTACGGCCATCATCATGTAGTTGGTGATGTCCACGACGTTGTTGATGGGACGCAGTCCGATGGCATTGAGGCGATCTTGCATCCATTGGGGTGAGGGAGCAACTTTCACGCCGTCGATAGTGACGCCACAGTAGCGTGTACATCCGGTCTCGTCTTCTACCGAGACAGTGACGCCGGCCCGGGCCGGGTCATCGACGTTGAAGTTATCGGCCGAGGGAGTCTTGACGGCAGTGGGCTTGTCGTGGACACTCATCCAGGCCGCCAGGTCACGGGCCACGCCGAGGTGACTGGCAGCATCGATGCGGTTGGGGGTGAGGTCTACCTCGATGACTTGGTCCTCGTGGATATTGTAATACTCGGCGGCAGGGGTGCCGGGGGCAACTGCTTCATTGATGACGATGATCCCGTCGTGGGAGGTGCCTACGCCAATCTCGTCCTCGGCACATATCATACCCATGGACTCGACGCCGCGTATCTTGGATTTCTTGATCTGGAATTCTTTGTCGCCGTCATAGAGGGTGGTGCCAACGGTGGCGACGATTACTGTCTGTCCGGCGGCCACATTGGGCGCGCCACAGACTATCTGCTCGACATGGTCGCCACCAAGGTCGACGGTAGTGATGTGGAGGTGGTCGCTGTTGGGATGTTCCTCACAGGTAAGCACCTTTCCCACAACGAGTCCGCGCAGACCGCCGCGTATAGTGTCTACCTGTTCTATAGAGCCACATTCCAGACCTGTCGAGGTCAAGGCCCGGGCCACGTCTTCGGCACTTAAAGTGCTGTCTACATAGTCCTTAAGCCAACTATAAGATATATTCATAGGGAATTAAATTTTTATCATGATAAATTAACCCCCAAAGTTACAAAAAAAATTCCCGTTTGGAAAATTTTTGTTGGAGGGGTGTGCATGGGGACTTTCCTGCCGTGGCTATCACGTGAGCAGTCCCGACCGCATGACGGTCGGGACTGCTCTATATCGGATTACATGCAGGGGTGACTGCCTGTACTGAAGTTTATTTTACCATCACCTTGGTGGCGGTGTTCCCTTGACGGCGTACATAAATGCCGGGGGTGAGGTTGTCGCCATCGACCTTGACGCCCTGGAGGTTGTAATAGACAGCCTCGCCGGTCGAGCCCTCAGCAGTGATATTCTCGACACCGGTGATACCGCCTTTCTCTACCTGCATTTCAAGGTAGGGAGCATCGCCCTTGGGTTGGAGGATTAATGTGCCTTTAGAGTAGGCAATAGGTTTCATAATAGGTTGACCTTCCAATTCGCCCGCGATTTCGGTGCTGAACATTGTTGGTCCTTCATGTACAAGGCCTTTCTGCTCGGCGTTGTTGTCTACGGGTAGGATGTCGGCATGAACCTTGCCATCATTGTCGGCGATAAAGCTGACAGCTGATTGGGCTGAACGGCCCACAGTGACAGGTGCAAAATGAACGCCGGTGTGGTCAGCCTTGCCATCACGGACATAGAACTTGCCGGCAAATCCGCCAACACCATCTTCATTAAATTTATAATCTTCTTGGCCGCTTACTTGACCGGGTATAGTCGAGATATCGAGGGTATAGTAGTCTTTAGTCTCATCATAGCGGAAAGGTACAGCGGTTTCCTCGTTGTTATTCCAGATATTCTGATGCATTACCAGGTAGTAGTCAGCCGCCGGAGTGATAACCTCACCGGGAGTTACATTCTCACGGAATACAATAGGATTGGTCATTGTTCCCTTATAACACGTGAAACGTGGACTCGTAGGGTTGAATTGTATTTGAAAAGAACTCGTTGAAGTCAAATCATATTTAATTACCATCTCATCATTGGTATCAGTGGTTTTATTTGAATTGGCTATAAGAGCGACATTAACAAATTCACCAGTTATATTTTTCCCTGATTTTAGAAATTTTTCTTTGGTTGTGTATAAGTATGTATTACTTTCTATATCAGTATAGAGAATCCAGTTGTTTTCTGATTTTTTAAGTGTCAAAATCTGAGCTGTTTCCGGGAGTATTAGAATGTTATCGCTTACGTTAGCATTTACAACATTAATAAAATCTTTACCCTCAGTATTACCCATAGCATGATATGTATTTTTTGATTGATTGTATCCAACCAGTACTATGCGGTCGCCATCTTTGAGTGTGGACGGGTCGGTTAGTTTTTCCCAGGTAGAGGTTCCGGGCTCGTTTTTGGCACCGAAGGTATAGGTCGCCGAGGTGGTGTACTCGCCGGCACGGTTTACGGCGTAGGCGTTGATGGTAACCTCGTTGATGTTGCAGTCGAGGTCGGTGGGGTTGATGGTGATGACATCGCCGAGAGTATATTTGATACGGTGGTCGTCGTTAACCTCGGTCTCATAGGTGTGGGCGCGACGGGCGTCAAGAGTATAGTAGACCTCGGCCTCGGGATAGCAGTCATCGTTGAGTTGGAGGACAACCGACTCGGAGTCTCCCTGGACGTTACCCTCGGCTACCGAGAATGTTATCACGGGAGCTACATCGGGGCGTTGTTTGATGGTGATTTGACCATCGGCAGTTTCTGACTCGGTATAGCCATCAGCGTTGGCGCTGGCCATGATGTCGTATGTGCCTTCGTCAGTGAGGATAATGCTGTAAGGAGAGGTAACATCGGTGTATTCATTATCACCTACAAATATTGTCATTTTAGCACCCTCAGTGCTACAAGTGAAGGTCACCTCCTTGCCGGGCTCGTAAGTACCCGTCGAGGGTGTGATGACAGGTGTAGCACAGACGGGAAGTGCGATAATATATGTTATGTTTGTCTCATCAGAGGTAAGGTATCCATCGGCATTTGCTACAGCTGAGATTTTGTAAGTACCAAGATTGTTTAGCGTGAACGAGCCGGGAGCAGCTGTCTGGGATTTACCGTTGTAGGTAAGAGTGACTTTGGCGCCGGGAGTTGTGCAATTCACGTTAAATGTTGTGCCTGGAGTATATGTCCCGGTCGGTTTGTCAAATGTCGGGGTAGCACATTTGGGAGCCGTGATAACATATTGTGCTGTGGTTTCTTGGGAGTCTTCATAGCCATCGGCTGAAGCTACAGCCTCAAGTGTGTATGTGCCGGTTGAGGAGAAAGTGTACACATAACCGCTGGTGACTTCACCATAGTCATCACCACACATATACGTGATTGTAGCACCGGGAGTGGAACATGTAATAGTTACTTTCTGACCGACGTTATAAGTGCCACCGGCAGGAGTGAATACCGGGTCTGCACATTTATTTACCTGTGGTGCAGTGACAGTTAGTGTGTATTTGATAGTTTGAGCCTTGTAAGTCTCATTACCTGCAAATACAGCCGAAATTTCAGTTGTGCCGGCGCCAACAAGGTTAAGCTGACCGGTTTCATCAATCGTAGCTACTGCCGGATTAGATGATGAATATGTATATGTAAAATTATAAAAATCAGATCCGGCTGTCTTACTGTGAACCCACACATAAGGGGCATTCTCACCCAATTCAGCCGAGAGAGATGTTATTGTTGTGTTGCTGTTTTGTGTCCAGAAAAGGCCGGGGTCTTTGAGTTGAGTATCTTCTTCACCGTTGTAGCGAATTTCGATTCTGGATATACGAGCCTGCTTACCATCTCCATGCTTAAGTGTAATACTCTGAACGGTAGAAGCTTTATTTTCCCAGAACATCTGAGTGCCGCCATTTGGTTTGGTGAATGTTACACCGTTGGTTGTTGACGAAACAAGAGAGCTGCCATATTCGCTTGACGTAAAATTAAGACTTACATAGGTTAACGCTGAATTTTTACCCGAATTAACCTTGATGGGAATACTTTTATTTTGCAAAAATTGGATATAATTTGTTTTCAAAGTACACTCACCGAGATTAACAGATACTATACCATCGTCAGATGTAATAGTGTTTCCTGTGGCCTTCCCACCATTTACAGAGTAGGCACTTCCTGAAGAAATAATTGTCATTGTTTTCTCAGCCGCCCTACCGGTAAGTCCGAGGACGAGCATGAGCATCATTAGAAGTAATAGTTTTTTCATAAAAAGATGTAGAATTGATTATGAATTGATTTATGTATGATTTATCTCTATAAGAAGTTTATGGATAGGGAGAATATGATGGGTATGTTATGAACTCCCTTTTGACCGCAAAATTACAATGTTTGTGACCGATTTGCAAGTATTTAGTGTTTTATTTACTGAATGAACATAACGAAATAAGGCTTCAATGTGTCCTGTCTCCAAGTGTTAAACCATGTTAAATGTCAATATTGGTGTTGCACCAATCAAAAATTGGCTATAACTTTGCATCAACAAAATCAAAATACCAATTATTAACCATCTTAATCACTACTACTATGAAAAACACACCTAACCCCACCGAGACGTCACAGACCCCCGAGGTCATCGAAAACGCCGGGAACAACCTGCCGGAGTTGCACGATCAGTCAGACTTGTCTGATGTGTCAGCCACGGCCGACGAGACGCCCGGGGCTACCACGGCAACCACGGCAACCGAGGATCGACTGCTTGAGCTGTTGACCCGTGTTGAGGTCGCCATCAATCGACTCAACGAGATGCAAGCCTCCCAGGCTTCGTCTCAGGTTTCTAAAACCTATGGCAACCTCGTTGCCGAGTCCGCGCCTGACAACACACCCGACTTTCTTGCCGAGCGACGTCACGGTTTCTGGGAGTAAAAGGATGGCGTGCGGTAACAGGCCGGCGAGTACTGCACGCTATCCCTCCCCAACACACATTAATGCTTCTTACCTATCTATCTACCATGTTTAACCAACTTTCCTTCCTTAAACCTTATCTGTCAATCTTTAACTAAACCATTATTTTTTAACTACTTAATCTTATTAAAACTATGTCACAAACCAACACCCTTCAACAAGCGACAATCTCCCAAGGCGCCACAGGCGCTCACGTATCCCACGCCCCCCTGACCACCGAGGTCAGCGACGTCGCCTCGCCCGGGCTCTTGCTTAACTCCATCGACTCGCGTATCATCAAGATACGTCCCATGGCTACGCCCATCGACCAGCTCTCACGATGTGCCGGCTCACGACATGCCGACTCTATCAAGGTTGAGTACTATGCAGTCGACGTCAAGGATACCGTCTCGACGCTATCACGGGCCGTTCAACCCGATATCGCTACGGTGGGACAAAACTCGTTCTATATCTCTACCAAGCATAATGAGATTTTTTCGCCCACCGAGACCATCATGCTTCCGGCAAGTAGTGTGGGAGAAAGCAAACAGCCGTTGGTGCTGTACATCGCCGCCATAGACAAGCGCGATGGGCTCCTCGTGGTTCCTGTAAATGCCAAGCATGGTGAAACCGGATGGAATTTTGCTCCCCTGACAGCCGGCTCGTCAATCGTCAGGATGGGACGTGCCGCCGCCGAGCTCGATGTCCAGTCTCCCCAATATGAAGCCGTGCCTCGTAAGGCCACTAACTATTGTCAGATATTCAAGATGCAGATTGAGCAGTCAACCTATCAGAAGCTTGCCAACAAAGAGGTTGACTGGACGCTCTCTGACCAGGAGGAGGTGGCTATCATCGACATGCGACTGGGCATGGAGAAAAACTTTATCTTTGGCGCTATGGCCGAAATCACCGACCCCGACAAAAATGAGACGGTATATCTCACCGGTGGTATATGGAATCAGACCGACAACACCTTTGAATTACCTGCGGGCAAACTCTCCAATGAGACCATGGTGTCGATGTGTCGGCGTGCCTTCACCGGGGCCGGATGTGGCTCGACACGCAAGATTCTGGTGGGAGGTTCGGGACTTATCGAAAAACTCTCCAACATGCAGGCCGACCGCAATATCACCAACACCAACACCCTCGTCAAATGGGGTATCGAGTTTCGCGAAATCCGCACCAACTTTGGCTCGCTATATGTTGTCCACAGCGAGATTTTTGACCAGTGCGGACACCCCGATGATGGCATGATTATCGATCCCGATGCCTTGACCAAATACTCCCACGTGCCATTCCAGAGCGAAATCCTGAACCTGCGTTCATCTGGTCAGCGCAATACCGACGCGCGTGTCCTCACCGAGTGCTCTTGCCTGGTTCTGCGTCATCCCCAATCCCACCTCAAAATCATTCAGAAGTAAAACCCGGAATCGGGAATCGTTTTTATGGGGTATACCGGAATTTCAGGTATACCCCATAAAAAACAACGACTCCCCCGATTACATATTAACCACTCAATACCATGACACTTACCCACGACCAGATGCTCGAGTTGTGGAGACTCCACCTGCATCTCGAGCCTAAAATCATTGACGCTTCGGTCGAGCGCTTTGACTACCTTGATATAGACCGAGAGATTTCTCTGGCCATGCGCGCCTGGTATCTCGACCTGTTGAGATATGGCGACCTCGACCTGTTACAGCCCGAAGACATTGTTTCCAGGGTAACATTCCGGGATATTGACGGCCGCCATGTACAAGCCCGTCTGCCATCCAACGTTGTCCGTGTCACCGGTCTTACCCTCGAGGGTGACACCCGTCCACTGCCCGTCGCTACCGTGACTCCCGACCAGGCATCGGCATCGGCTGTGATGAGACGCCGTGACCACTCCTTGCTTTCGCGCCGTGCATCACTCTCGTCGCCCACCGTCAGTGTCATCGAGCGAGACATAATCATCGACTATGGCGACTCGCTGCCATTCCCTCCATCACACATAATGGCTGTTACCGATCCCGGCGATGAGATATATGTCCTGCACGAGCGGGCATTATCGTTAATAAGTGACAAGTGTAAGTGACACCCCCCCCCTCATGATAGAGATTGTCACTCACTGTCTCCACCACATTACTTACTTATCCCAAGAACTACTACCATGAACTACCTGCAACAAGCCCATGCCGCCTGGGCCAATCACTCGGCACGTCGTGCCAGGCGGCAACGCTACAAACGTTATACCTATGGCGACCAATGGAGCGACATTGTACATGACCGGCACGGCCGTGCCATATCTGAAGCCCAACTCATACGCCGCTCGGGACAGATACCACTGTCCAACAATCTGATACGTCGCATGATTAAAGCTATCATTGGCCAGTACCGTACAGGTGTCGACCAACAACAACCCTATGACAACCTCGACCCTCGGCTGACCTGCCTCAACGATCTGGCCGAGATGGACTCACGTATGCTCGAAGAATTTCTCATATCGGGGTGTGCCATACAGCGAGTCAGCAACGATGTGCGCCCATCAGGGTCCGGTGTGTGGATTGATAATGTTTCGCCCGACCGCTTCTTTGTCGAGGATTTTCGCGACCCTCGAGGCACCGATATCACGCTTCTGGGCATGCTCCACGACATGACTCCCGGAGAAGTCATCTCACGCTTCAGTCACGGCGACCGTGCACGTGGACGTCGTATTGCCGACCACTACGGCGCCATCGATGACGACCCTCTCTGGCTCGAGGGCAAAGACGCCGGCGACTTCTTTACCGCCCCGAGGGGGAGGTGGCGTGTCATAGAGTGCTGGCAACTCGTCCCGGCCGATACCGGCGACGCTAACAACATGTCTCTGCAGTTCAAGTGGCATTGCCGTTGGTTGACACCTAAAGGATATGTCCTCAGTGAGTATGACTCTCCATGGAGTCATGGCTCACACCCCTTTGTACTTAAATTCTATCCCTTGACCGATGGCGAGGTTCACTCATTTGTCGAGGATGTCATCGAGCAACAACACTATATCAACCGCGTTATTGTTTTGATGGACAAGATGCTCGACTCGTCGGCCAAAGGGGTGTTGCTGTTCCCCGTGGGACAGAAACCCTCCAATGTCACATGGGAAGACATCGCCAACAACTGGGCTTCACCCGACGGAATCATTCCCATCACCGACCGCACCTCCCATCTCCCTCAGCAGATCAACTCCACGGCCGGCGATGTCGGAGCCCATCGACTGCTGGAAATGCAACTCAAGCTATTTGAAGACACCTCAGGCGTCAGCTCCACACTCTTGGGTAACACCTCGTCAATTCCCGCCAATGGTGGCTCGGCTCTCTTTGAGGCTCAGCTACGTCAAGCCAACGCCTCTCTCGCCGACCTCATGGCCACCTTCACTGCCTGGCGACGTGACCGAGACCTGAAAGCTTCCATGCTACTGACATGACCAATATAGTGTAATCAGCATCGCCTCGAGAGGGTGTACCATAGTCGAATTCTCGGGTCAGCGGACAGGAGCTGTTGGTAGGGGTCAGCGTGCAAGAAGGCTCTAAAATAATGTGATAGGCATGAAAGACCACAGTTATAGCCGTTCAATAGGCTCGTGACGAAGCCTGTCAGTGATGAATAATTCTAAATTAAGATGCGCAGGGCCGGTGGCCCGCGTTGTGATTAACTGCATGCGCAGGGCCGGCGGCCCAAAGCTTGCAGTGTCGTATACTGAGCAGTGGTGTCTTAGGCCCGGAGGGCCGGGTTGTGGTAACCGGTGAGGATAACTTATTGTAATTAGCAGAGTCTCTACCACAATTCAGGCCTCCGGCCCTCACTCAAAAGTGACCCGCTATCGCCCCCGGCTACGGGACTCTGTCCCTGCACCGGGGGTTAATCACAGCCCGGCGCTCCGCGCCTGCATCCCGTGCCCGGGAGTTTGCAGTTCAATCAGGGGAGC
>JAGASI010000047.1 GCA_017621845.1 Muribaculaceae bacterium | reverse complement strand
CTTGCCCACAGTAAGCGGCAGTTCCTTTGTGAATGAGAAATCATATTTGTCGTCCTTCTTGAGTGACAGGCCGCTTTCCGAAATCTCATCAATGACGTTCTTGTCGGCATCAAGGAGCTTCAGGTTGAGGCTGTTGATTTCAGCCGACGGAGTTGTCACGACGATACGGCCTGCAACCGGAGTACTTTCCTTGGCTACGACAGTAGTCTCTGAAGAGAGACCAATCAGGAATCCGTTGTCGCGTACAACCTTGATATTGTCTACAAACACGAGACTTTGGTCCTCGTTCTCATTTACAAACGCAATATAGACGCTCTTGCCGGCATACTCGTTGAGCTTGAATGAATAGGTTGTCCAGTCGCCAGTGAGATTATCCTCGCTGCTTCCAGGTGATACAGTTTCGTCCATAAGCACCTTGCCCTCAGCGCGCATCTTATTGCAAATCTCCGCGTCAAGATAGTTGTATACAGTCTCGTCAGCGTAAACGATGACCTTCAGCTTGTCGCTATTGGCTTTGCGGAAGCCCTGTGCGTCGAAGTCAAGACGGCATTTAGCGTCAGGAATATATATCTGCGGTGTAACCATCCAGTCGTCAGACTTTCCAGCAGGAGTATAGGCAGATGTTGATGCGGCAGAGAAGCCGGTTGAGCCGTTATCATCGCGCACAGGAACCCATGCATAGCCATCACCGGCCTGGCGGAAGTCATATCCCTGCATCTCCTCATTAGGAGTGTTGCGGTCGCCGTCACGCAGCAGCATGTTGGCCACACCATGCAAGAAGTCCTCGCTGTAGACATTCTCATCATCGCTGATAATAGGTCTCTCGTACATACCCTCGTATGTAATGATGTAATCTTTCTCTGTAGCGTTCTGGTCATTGGAGTCCATTACCGCTCCGGCAGGTATCACAATTCTGTAATTGCTGCCCTTGAAGAGATTCTGGGTTGTATAAGGATAAACCATCACCATCTTCGACTGTGCGGCATTTACTGAGGTCGCAAGATTGAGGGTGGCCATAGGCTCTGTCTCGTCATCACGGTAAAGCTGTGCCGTAGCGTCCTCCTTCAGCTTGATGTCGGTATCGTATGTAAGGAAAATAGGATTGGTGCTTACACTGAGCTGTGCAAGGGCACTGCCGTTCTCTGGTGAAACGCTTACAACCTCTACCGGCTTCTTGGCACGTCCGATATAATTAAGTACAATCTTCTCGCTTGTGCGTGTCTCGTCTGCCTGCAGTGCTATGGCACCCTCGTCCACAGTAAGAGTGTATGTCTCGCCTTCTGTAAGGTTAGTGCTGCGGTAGGTTATCTGCACATCCTTGCCGCTTGTAAGAACCTGTATGCCTACAAGTCTGCCATAGTCATTACCGTTCTTGTCGGTAAGATGAATTGCCTCCTTGTCCTTCAGTAGCTTGACATTGTACTTGAATCTCAATGTAACTTTGTTTACTCCCGATATGGCAGCACCATCGGTAGGAGTGGCAGTGTAATCCTTGAGTATGTTTACGTTGAGCGCGGCCTCACGGAAAGACTCGTTCATCTGTATCACATAGCTGCGGTATGGGTCAGGGAAAGAGGCGAGGGTCTTGCCGTCGCCTGCCAGTCCCTGGCAAGTGCCAGTGTTGTCGTAGCCTGTCTGTCCGTAAATGTCAATGCCATAGCGCAATCTCAGCAAGTCATCCATGGGATACCAGAAACCGTTGACGAATACATAGAGAGTACGGACCGGAGTGTTTGGAGGTGTTGAGGCATACATGGTGCCCTCATTGTCCACGCTTACACAGCTGTAGCCCTGTGCTGAGCCGCTCATGAAGGTAAACTCTTTAGTCTCCATGTTATAGCGGAACGGGCACTCGGTGTCATCTTCGCCACTCTGTACACGTGCGGTGCCGACATACCACTTACCGTTAGGACTAAAAAGTCCGCTCTCAACATAAACGCCCTTTTGCACAGGTGTGCCGTCGTCGTTATATCCTGGACGGATACATTTGTTCTCCACACGGTCATAGATGAAGCCTAAGGTGTTCCATGTGTAGGAATAGTCACCTATACCCTCAATATATCGGCCGTCGCCAGTGATATTGGTAAACCTCACCTGCTGGAAGTCCTCACCGTTGCTGCCTTTTGTCGGTATGCCCGGAGTATCGAGAATATCGCCTGTGGTAAGGTCATAGAGAATGGCTGTCTCATTCCATCCATCAGTAGAAAAGGCTCTGCCCACAGCATACTTGCCGTCTGGAGTAACGCTTTCAAGCCAGCCGCCTCCCCAGCCAAGAGGCGTATCGAGGTAATTCCATCCTTTCCCTTTTATATAATAACCTGGACGGCCCTTAAAGCTACCTACTGCCATACCGTCGTCGGTAACGTCCCATGCAGAGCATGCCAACGGGGTTGTCTCGTCATTCTCAAGACCGAGAGCGGTAACCTCGCCTGTCTCTAAGTTTATAAGACGGGCATTAGTATACATTGAGGCGTCGGATTGTCCCATTCCTACAGATACTGCCCATTTGCCGTTGTCTGAGATATTATGAATACACGACTGATCGTGGAAGTCATAATTTGTGATCTTGGGTGGTACCACTGTCTGTGCATACAGGCCAGTGCAGAAAAAAATGCCGATAATAGCGGCAAATAAACTTTCAATATTAATTTTCTTCATTTCCTTTAGGTTTTTAAGATAGTTTAAGGTTGCGGAAAACATAGTTCCGCAACCTTAAAGAATATAACATACAAATTATTTAATGACTACTTTCTTGCCATTGATGATGTAAAGACCCTTGGCAAGTGCCTTAACGGCTGCAGCGTCAGCATTGCGGAGAACGTTAGCGCCATTTACTGTGTAAACGTCAACTTTGCCGCCGGCGTTGGCAACGATGTTGTCGATACCGGTACCTGTGCCGATGACATAGACAACAACAACCTCCTTATTAACGTCTGTCTCATCATTGCCTATGATTGAACCAGTAGGAATAGTAAGAGTATAAGTACCCTCAGCCGTAATTGCACCATCTGCGAGTACTATATTAATTTGGTTCATTCCTACGCCATATTCCGTTGTCAGGGCATATTCTTTGCCTTTCTCATCTTTCAATGTCGGAAGTATTTCATAGCTGTTAGCTGCCATGAGACGGTTAACGGCTGTCAGAACTATCGTTGCGGGAATTTCTGTAACATTACCGCCGGCAGGATCTACAGTGAGATCAAAGCCTTCCTGTGGCTGTGACTCTGCTATCTCATAGTAGATAACCATGGTCTCATTAGCATCACCACTTTCACCAAGTGCAAAGAATCCTGCAGGAACAGTTACCTCATAAATACCAGATTCTGTTACAGACTCTGCAAATTCGATCCAAACATTTGCTGCATCATTAAATTCCACATCAGCAGTTGTGAACGATGCAATCTCTGTACGGGTTGTCTTGTTATAGACTGTTATCTTATCTTCGCTGCCGCTTGTCTTAATTCCCTGCTCGCAAGTGAAAACAATCTTATCAAGGCTCTCCACTGTTGACTCGCTTTCTGGAGTAACAGTCAGTTCTGGAGTGTCAGAACCACCGGAAATAGTATATACTACAACAAGCTCGTCGTTAGATTTGCCTGCACCGTCAGTGATGGCACCTGCAGGAATAGTGAGAGTATAAGTACCGGCAGCAGTGATGGCACCATTCTTAAGAACAATGTCAACCGCATTCCATGCTACAGGATCTAATTCTACAGACAATGGATAAGAGTTATTCTTATCATCAACCAAAGTTGGTACTAATTCATAATTTTCATAGCCGGCCTCGTCACAGTCTGCAGATATGACAATTGTTGCAGGAATTTCTGTAACTGTACCAGCAGCAGGATTAGCAGTTATGGCAAGTCCCTCATGCGGGGCAGCTATCTCATAGTAGATTGTAGCAGCTCTGCTTGAAGCTCCCTCAAACTCCTCGCCGAGATTGAAGAATCCTGACGGAACATTGATAGTATAGTTGCCTGGAGTTGTGATAGGCTCATCCAGTACGATGCACAGTCTGTCTGTTCCCTCATATCCTTCAGGACGCTTTACATCATCAAAGCCAAGCTCATACAATAATGTACGGCCGCCGTCGGTCATAATCTTAATCTTATCGCTGATAGCGTAGCTTGGATTGATTGGCTTAGAATAAGAGAATG
>JAGASI010000030.1 GCA_017621845.1 Muribaculaceae bacterium | reverse complement strand
CATCAATAATGCCGGTGACCCGTTTGAAGCTTCAGGTGCCTTGTCCTCCGCTAAGTTTGAGCGCGAGGTGATAGAGAGTTTCGCACCCCTCTACGGCTTTGACCTGAGCGACCTCTGGGGACTGGTGACAATGAGCGGCACTGACGGCAACAATCATGGCATATATTTCGGAGTGAACTACTTGAAGAAGAAAACGGGTAAGATGCCAGTTGTCTATGTGTCTGACGAGGCTCACTACAGCAACTACCGTCTTTGCGACGTTCAGCATCTCGACGTGCGTCTGGTGAAGAGCAATGAGATGGGACAGATGATTCCCGAGGAGCTTGAGAAAGCTCTGGACACCTCCCGTCCGTGTCTGATGATCTATGCCATGGGGTCTACCTTCAAGGGTGCCATCGACAATCAGAAGGAGCTAAACGACGTACTCGATAGACATCCTGAAATAGAGGTTTACAGACATATAGATGCAGCTCTCTTTGGTGGCTACCTGCCCTTTACCCAATACAAGAATCTCGTGAACAGGAAGGAGACTGCCTATGAGTCAATCTCTATCAGTGGACACAAGTTCTTTGGCATCGACAGTCCCTGCGGTCTGTTCATCACAACACGTGAGGTCTATGACAATCAGGCTTCCTTTGATGTGGCATACCTCAATGCCAACATGCGGATGATAAGCTGTTCGCGCTCAGGCGTTGACCCGCTGAAGTTCTGGTGGCTGCTGAAGACTGTAGGGATAAAGGGTTGGACCGAGCAGGCTACTACGATGATGGACAACACGGCATATTTGGTGTCAGAGCTCAAGCGTATAGGATGGCAATGCTGGAACAACGAATACAGTAATACCGTATTCTTCAAGCGTCCTAACAGTGAAATCGTAACAAAATACAATCTTGCATGCAGCCACGATGAGCGGTTTGGAGGAGACTTGGCTCACGTGGTAGTGATGCAGCATGTCAAGAAGGAAGTAATCGACCGGTTTATCAAGGAACTGGAGGGGTGTATGAGCGCTATATCAGCAATTAATCTAAACAAGGGGAAATCAAATGATGACACATACTCATTGGCTGGCGTAAAAACAACTATTACGTCAAATCGAACCATCTTGGTTAGCAAGGGCAAGAAATGTATATTCTAACCAAGATATAAAAAAGAAATTATGATAAAAAGACAGGTTATTACGATTTTAGCATGCTGTATGCTTTCTACTGCGTGGGCGCAGGACTACAAAGTGCCTGTGACCGATGAGAACGAGACAATGGCTGAGGGAAAGTATCAGCCACAGTGGGAGTCGCTCAGGAAGCACAACACTCCGGAATGGTTCCGCGACGCGAAGTTCGGAATATGGGCTCACTGGGGACCACAGTGCGTGGAAGGCTCGGGCGACTGGATGGCGCGTGAGATGTATATTGAGGGAAGTCATGCCTACAAGCATCACGTTGAGCATTACGGTCATCCGTCGGAGTTCGGATTCAAGGATATCCTGCCACTGTTCAAGGCAGAGAAATGGGACCCCGACAAGCTTGTGGAGAGATACAAGCGGCTTGGGGCGCAGTATTTCTTCGTGCTCGGCAACCATCACGACAATTTTGACCTGTGGGAATCGAAATACCAGCCGTGGAATTCAATGAACATGGGACCCAAGCGCGACATACTCGACGGATGGGCAAAGGCTGCGAAGAAACACGGACTGCCGCTCGGCATCAGTTTCCATGCCGACCATGCATGGACATGGTATGAGCCGTCACAACGCTATGATGTCAACGGGTCAAAGGCGGGGATATACTACGACGGCAAGCTGACCAAGGAGGACGGTAAGGGCAAATGGTGGGAAGGCTATGACCCTCAGGACCTCTATGCACAGAATCACCCTATGAGCGACCGCTCATGGGCGAATAACCGGATACACTGGCAGTGGGCATGGGGCAATGGTGCGTGTATGCCT
>JAGASI010000046.1 GCA_017621845.1 Muribaculaceae bacterium | reverse complement strand
CTGCGCATGCAGTTAATCACAATGCGGCGCTCCGCGCCTGAGATGATTGACGATAATCCATGTATGATACCACAACCCGGCCCTCCGGGCCTATGGCGTGAGGAACTGCCCTAAACACTGCAAGCTACGGGCCGCCGGCCCTGCGCATGCAGTTAATCACAATGCGGCGCTCCGCGCCTGAGATGATTGACGATAATCCATGTCTGATACCACAACCCGGCCCTCCGAGCCTATGGCGTGAGGAACTGCCCTAAGCACTGCAAGCTACGGGCCGCCGGCCCTGCGCATGCAGTTAATCACAATGTGGCGCTCCGCGCCTGAGTGGAGATGGTGTCATGTGGGGATGGCTTTGGATGAGCCAATGGAGACGCAGGCTCTATGACAGGGGGGGGGTATTGGTTAAGGGCTCGCGCGCGAACATCTTTATATATACTTTTTTATATATACTTTTATATATACCGCGTATATATACCGCGGGCGGCGCTATCGGTAGCGTCGCCCGCGGTAGGTGTATGATTGCTGACGGATTTAGCAGTACTTGCCGAAGTCGGCATTACGCATGTCGCCGGTCTCGTTGAAAGCGTTATGGAAAGCAAACGCGGCGGTGAGAGTGTGTGGAGTCTGTCCTCCTTTACCCAACTTAAGGTAGTCGCGCAGCAATGGACGGTAATCGGGGTGGGCACAGTTGTTGATAATCTCATGGGCGCGCTCGACAGGATCTTTATGGCGCAAGTCGGCGATACCCTGGTCGGTGACAATGATATCCACCGAATGTTCGGAGTGGTCGGGGTGGGCAACCATCGGGACGATATTGGAGATGAGTCCTCCCTTGGTGACCGAGGGACATGAGAAAATCGAGATGTAGGCGTTGCGTGTAAAGTCACCCGAGCCACCGATACCGTTCATCATCTTGGTACCAAGGACATGGGTCGAGTTGACCGAGCCAAAGACATCGGCCTCGAGGGCTGTATTCATGGCGATGACACCTATGCGGCGTATAACCTCGGGATTATTGGAAATCTCGGCCGGACGCATCATAATCTTGTCGTGGAAGAAGTTGATGTCATTGAACAGCATTTCCTCGGTAGCATCGGCTACAGTCATCGAGCAAGTCGAGGCAAACGAGCATTTACCTTTCTTGATGAGCTCGAGCACAGCATCCTGAAGCACCTCGGTGTACATCATGAAGGGAGGCAATTCCTTGCTTTCGCCCAGGTCATAGAGCACGGCATTGGCAACATTGCCGACACCCGACTGGAGGGGAAGGAACTCGGCCGGGAGGCGGCCCGAGCGGTACTCGCTGATAAGGAAGCGAACAACATTGGATCCAATCTGCTGGGACACTTCATCAACAGCCGAGAATGGCTTGACGCCGTCCAACGAGCTCGTGCGCACGATGCCGACAACCTTGTTCGGGTCAATCTTGAGCACAGGCGAGCCGATACGGTCATTGGCGGCATATATGGGTATCTCGCGACGATATGGGGGGTCTTGCAGGAGTATGATGTCATGCATGCCATAGATTGACGATGGCAGACGGTCGTTGAGTTCGATAAATATCTTCTTGGCCAACTTGGCATATGTAGGGATATTGCCGATACCGGTACCGAGGATAACCTCGCCCTTCTCGTTGATATCGGCAGCCTCTATGATGGCATAATCAATACCGCCATAAAATCCATAGCGCATCTCCTGGGCCATCTCGGAGAGGTGACGGTCAAAGTAGTGACAATCGTGGGAATTGATACGTTTTCTCAGGTCAGGAACATTTTGATATGGAGCACGCATATTGATAGCGTTGGCACGTGACAGACATCCGTCAACGTGGTCGGATGTCGAAGCTCCGGTAAAGATGTTCACCTTGAAAGGACGCCCGGCCTCATGCTCAGCTTCGGCACGCTTAGCAAGAGCCTCGGTGATAAACTTGGGCGCTCCCGGCGCGGTAAAGCCCGATAGTCCAAGGGTGTCGCCATTGTTAATCATTGAGGCGGCTTCCTCGGCTGTAATGAAATTAAATGACATTGTTATGAAATGTTATATTAATGATTATTAGATTTTTAGGCTTGGCAACAAGCAACCACCGTTGACATAATGCCTTATATTTTAGGAGCGTAGTATTGTCCGGCGATATGCTTTTTAGTAATTTTGCACAAAATTAGCGATTAGCCCCCACACTAACAAATTTTTCACCTCAATAATGAACTGATTTATACTTATAGGCTATGTTAACATTTGAGTCTTATCATAAGTCATGTTGTCCGATGTATGAGAACGCGATGGAATTCCATCGTGACCCAAAAGGACGGTCAAGAAGACATAAATAAGGCCAAATGCTATCATAACTTGGGGATTATATCAGTTCCAGTCAACATTTATCAATTAAGTTTAAATCAGCTCAATGACTCCACAATCATTATATATAGAAACCTACGGCTGCCAAATGAATGTCGCCGACTCAGAAGTTGTAGCCTCTATCATGGAGATGGCCGACTACCACATAACCGACCGACTCGAGGACGCCAACGCTATCTTATTGAACACCTGCTCAATAAGAGACAATGCCGAGCAAAAAATCATCAACCGTCTTCAGGCACTGCGAGCCGAGAGGCGCCATCGCGGAGGCCGCCTCATCATCGGTGTCATAGGCTGTATGGCCGAGCGCGTCAGACAGGACCTTATCGCCAACCACGGCGTAAATCTTGTTGCCGGGCCTGACAGCTACCTCGACCTTCCCGCCCTGTTTGCCGCCGCCGAACAAGGACAGCCGGCCGTCAACGTCGAGCTCTCGACAACCGAGACCTATCGCGACGTGATACCCCTGAGGCTCGGCCCCAATCACGTCAGCGGATTTATATCTATCATGCGTGGCTGTAACAACTTCTGCTCCTACTGTATTGTCCCCTACACGCGTGGACGCGAGCGCTCACGCGCCGTCGACAGCATACTTGCCGAACTCGAGGACCTCAAGGCACGTGGCTTCAAGGAAGTTACCCTACTGGGCCAAAACGTCAACTCCTACCTTGACAAGAGCCGTGACGAAGACAACCCCGTGACATTTGCTCGTCTGCTCGACATCGTTGCCAAAGCCGCCCCCGGCATGAGGATAAGATTTACAACCTCCCACCCCAAAGACATGTCCGACGAGATTATAGCCGCCATCGCCGCCAACAACAATGTGTGCCGACACATACACCTCCCGGTCCAGTCGGGCAGCAACAAAATACTCCAAGCGATGAACCGCAAATACACGCGCGAGTGGTATCTCGACCGCGTGGCCGCCATACGTCGCGCCATTCCCGACTGCGCAATCACCTCTGACCTGTTCACTGGATTTCATGACGAGACCGAGGATGACTTCCTGGAGACACTGTCTCTGATGCGCGAGGTAGGATATGACGCCTCATTCATGTTTAAATATTCCGAGCGACCGGGCACTCTGGCCTCACGCACAATGCCCGACAATATACCCGAAAACATCAAAATTGAACGTCTCAACCGCATGATCTCACTTCAGAACGAACTGTCACTGGCATCAAACCGCCGCGACATCGGCAAGACGTTTGAAGTATTGGTGGAAGGCGCTTCAAAACGCAGCGCCAACCAACGAGTCGGACGCACATCCCAAAACAAGACATGTGTCTTTGACGCCTCGCCCGAGGCACGGGTCGGCGCTACCGTCAAGGTGAAAGTTATCGACGCGACCTCGGCTACACTTATCTGCAAAATCGATGAGCTATAAATAGAAAAATATTGAGCAAACACCATCGGGATAGCTCCTGCCCATCAATAAACACCAACTACCCACTATAATTATACTTTTTTAAGGCCGTGGGGGTTGACATGGGCGTTAAAATACACTAATTTTGCACCAAATTTGGCACAAAAACACATTGAAAAAAAGGTCATCTAAAATATCTACACTCGGATCTCGCGCCACATCGGTGGTAAGCGTGACACTGCTATCAATCATCCTTGGCATATTGGCGTTAACCATGCTGTCGGCCCACCGACAGATGGAGTCGACAGCCATGTCGATATATATACATATCAAACCCGGCACCGAACAATATGACATCGCGCCTCTAAAGCAAATACTAAACAAAGCTCCTTTTGCCAAGTCTTACACCTACACCTCGGCCGAAGATATTCTTGCCGCCGAGATAAATGACGAAAACCGACATGCCATAGAACTCCTCGGCGAAAATCCATATTCCGATGAGATTGACATCAAGCTAAACCAAGCCTATCTCAACCCCGACTCTCTTAAGTCCATAAACAAGCTATTGACAGCCAACGCTGTAGTCGAGAACGTCATACTCCCTTCATCAGAAATCGTAAACGCCGTCGACAACAGTATAAACAAAATCGTGCTCGCGGTCATCGCCATCGCGATATTGATGTTGATAATATCCATTGCTCTGATTAACAACACCGTGAGTCTATCAATATACTCACGGCGCTTCATCATACACACGATGAAACTCGTGGGAGCCACCCGTGGCTATATAAGACGCCCGTTTGTACGCGCCGCCGCCACCGCAGGGCTTATAGCCGGCATCATAGCCGGTGCCGTTGTATGCGGCACATACTACTACCTGCAGTCATCATGGCCCGACACCGTCGCTCTTGTATCATGGACTGATATCTCATTGATAGACACGGCTCTCATCCTGTTATCGATAATCGTATGCGCCACCACAGCCTGGTGTGCCGCCAACCGATATCTAAACAAAAACTACGACAAATTATTCATGAAATAAACGTCACCCCATCCAGTATGACGTCACCACACCCAACAACACACATGACAACTAAAAAAACCAAAACCTCAACCGAGATTATACGCGAGAGCAAGTCCCAGCTTCCGCTTATCAAAACCAACTTCATGATTATGGCCATAGCCGGCTTAATGATTATCGTGGGCTTTATACTCATGATCGGCGCCCCTTCCACCACCGACGAGTTCAACCCCGACATCTTCAGCACACGCCGCATAGTCATCGGACCGATGATAACATTCTTAGGCTTTGTTCTCATGGGCCTGGGCATCATCATCAACCCCGCCCGGCACCTCAAATCCAAGAAAACCACCGACAACGATATCACACAACTCGCTTCAGCTGACAAATAATGGATTGCCTTGACTCATTTATCCTCGGTCTTGTCCAAGGACTTGCCGAGTATCTGCCAATCAGCTCATCGGGTCACCTCGAGATTTGCCAAGACCTATTAGGGCTTGACCTCTCGGGCAAAGATGCACTACAGTTTGATTTAATACTCCACGTGGCCACCGTGCTCAGCACCATCGTCATCCTGTGGCGCGAATTTTCAGGACTGTGCACCTCATTCTTCACCTTCAAGCGCGATGCCAACACCACGATAGTATGGAAGATACTGGTATCAAGCATACCGGTCGCCATCGTCGGACTATGCTTCAAGGATGTCGTAGAGTCCTTCTTTGGCAGCAATCTTACCGTAGTGGGTATATGCCTGATAGTCACCGCCGCGCTATTGGCGTTTGCCTACTTCAGCCGCACCCTTATCAGCTCGCGTGGACTACATGAAGTGCGCTCGGCCTCTGACGGACGCCCGATTTCTTACCTTGACGCCTTTATCATCGGTTGTGCCCAGGCCATCGCCGTGCTTCCCGGCCTGAGCCGCTCGGGCTCGACAATCGCCACCGGAATTATCCTGGGCAACAAGCGCGACCAAGTCGCCAAATTCTCGTTCCTCATGGTCATCATACCCATCCTCGGCGAGGCATTGCTCACTGTCATCAAGCTCATCAAGGGCGAGGCCGGCTCAGAGTCCATCGGATTTCTACCGGCAATAATAGGTTTTGTTACCGCCTTTATAGTAGGTTGCATTGCCTGTCAATGGATGATTAATCTCGTCAAACGTGGCCGGCTCGTCTGGTTCTCAATCTACTGTGTTATCGTAGGCATCATCTGCCTCATATTCTGATTCTGACACACATATCACATCTAAATAAGCCATATCTCACCATCGTGAACTTCATTGAAGGCGAAATATTATATCTCGACAAACCCCTGGGCTGGACCTCGTTTGATGCTGTCAAGCGAGTGCGCGGCGCCATAACACGTCGCACCGGCGTGAAAAAAATCAAGGTGGGTCATGCCGGCACCCTCGACCCCCTGGCCACCGGTGTCATGATAATATGCACCGGCAAGTCTACCAAACTTATAGACTCGCTACAGACCGGAGTCAAAGAATATATTGCCACCATAGCCCTTGGAGCCACCACACCATCATTTGACCTCGAGACCGAAATCGATGCCACCTACCCCACCGACCACATCACACGCCGGCTGGTCGAGGAAACACTATCCAAGTTTGTCGGCCGAATAGAACAAATTCCACCGGCCTTTTCGGCATGTAAAGTCGGCGGCGTGCGTGCCTATGAGATGGCCCGCATGGGACAGGACCCGGGCCTCAAGCCTAAGATACTGGTTATCGATGAAATAGAGCTCATGGAATACTCCCCGGAGTCTATCAAAATAAGAGTCGTGTGCTCCAAAGGCACCTACATCCGCGCCCTGGCCCGCGACATAGGCCTGGCACTCAACTCAGGAGGCCACCTGACAGCACTTCAACGCACTCGCGTCGGTGAGGCAACCCTTGACCAGTGCCTGCCCCCCGACCGCATGGCAACCTTCATCAGAGATGTCCCCCACGAGCCGATTGACCCGGCATTGCTAAAAAGAAAGCTTGACAACAGCCGCGACTGAACAGCTCAATCCCCACTCTCTCTCTTTTTTGTACAGCACATTAGTTTACAACGACATTAATATAACGACATGAAACTCTCGCAGTTTAAATTCAACCTACCCGAAGAACTCATTGCCCAATACCCCTCACCCGAGCGCGATGGCGCACGCCTGATGGTGGTACACCGTAAAACCGGCCAAATCGAGCACCTCGTTTTTAAGGACATCCTTCAATTCTTTGACGATGGTGACGTGATGGTATTTAATGACACACAAGTGTTCCCGGCTCGCCTTTATGGACAGAAAGAGAAAACCGGCGCACGCATAGAAGTCTTCCTCCTGCGCGAACTCAAGTCAGACAACAAGCTCTGGGACGTCCTTGTAGAGCCCGCACGCAAGATACGTATCGGCAACAAACTCTACTTTGGCGACGATGACTCGATGGTTGCCGAGGTCATCGACAATACCACCTCACGTGGCCGCACACTGAGATTTCTATACGACGGCCCCCACGACGAGTTCAAGAAAGCTCTATATGATCTGGGGCACACACCCCTTCCCGACTATATCCACCGCGAGGCCGAGCCCGAGGATGCCGACCGTTACCAGACAATCTATGCCGCCAAAGAAGGGGCTGTGGTTGCCCCCGCTGCCGGTATGCACTTCTCACGCGAGCTCCTCAAACGCCTCGAGATTAAGGGCATCAAAGAAGCCTTTGTCACTGTTCACTCAGGCCTGGGTACTTTCCGCGAGATTGACGTCGAAGACCTTACCAAACACCGCATGGACTCCGAACAGATGATTGCCGATGAGACTCTCATCAATACCGTCAACAACGCCAAAGACGAGGGCAAACAGGTCTGTGCCGTGGGTGCATCAGTGCTTCGCGGTATCGCAAGCGCCGTGACTATGGGAGGACACATGAAACTATATGACGGATGGACCAACAAGTTTATCTTCCCGCCATATGAATTCACCGTCGCCACTTCGCTGGTTACCAACTTCCACCTCCCCTACTCCACAATGCTGATGATGACCGCCGCCTTCGGTGGCTATGACCTCATCATGTCGGCCTATAAAACTGCCGTCGAACAAGGATACAAATTCGGTGCCTATGGCGACGCTATGCTGATAATCTAAGCATACCACCAACTCTATTTTGATAAACACTTATAAACTTATAAACTTATTAGTACCATGGCTACTAAACCCTTCAAGTATCAGAAAATGTTCCCTCTCGGTCCCGATACCACCGAGTATTACCACCTCACATCAGACTATGTCAAGGTTGAGAACTGGGGCGGTCATGAATTTCTCGTAGTCGACCCCGAGGCACTGCGCGTCCTCGCACGTCAGGCTACACACGACAACGCTTTCATGCTCCGCCGCGAGCACAACCAGATGGTCGCCAACATCCTGTCCAACCCCGATGCCTCGGAGAATGACAAATTTGTCGCCCTGACAATGCTACGCAACGCCGAGGTTGCCGCCCTGGGTCAGCTCCCATTCTGCCAGGACACCGGCACTGCCATCATACACGGCGAAAAAGGCCAATATGTCTATACCGGATGTGATGACGCTGAATACCTCTCACACGGTGTATATGACACATACACCACTGACAACCTGCGCTATTCCCAGAACGCACCTCTGAACATGTACGACGAGG
The DNA here is from genome assembly GCA_017621845.1 of Muribaculaceae bacterium. Taxonomy (GTDB): domain Bacteria; phylum Bacteroidota; class Bacteroidia; order Bacteroidales; family Muribaculaceae; genus CAG-873. Next base: position 23,985 of record JAGASI010000046.1, on the reverse strand, counting down.
TCAATACCGGTTGTAACCTTCCCGCCCAGATTGACATCCACGCCGGTGAGGATGACGAATATCACTTCCTCTTTGTCGCCAAAGGCGGTGGCTCGGCCAACAAAACCTATCTCTACCAGGAAACCAAGGCCCTGATCAACCCCAAGACTCTCATCCCCTTCCTGGTCGAGAAAATGAAATCTCTCGGCACCGCAGCCTGTCCCCCCTATCACATCGCGTTTGTGATTGGTGGCACCTCGGCCGAGAAAAACCTCGAGACTGTCAAGAAAGCATCTGTCAAATACTATGACAGCCTCCCAACCAAGGGCAATGAATTAGGACATGCCTTCCGCGACATCGAGCTGGAACAAGAGCTTAAAAAATGTGCCGAAGAACTTGGCCTGGGAGCTCAGTTTGGTGGCACATGCTTTGCCCATGACATCCGCGTAATCCGTCTGCCCCGTCACGGCGCCTCATGCCCTGTAGGCCTCGGCGTCAGCTGCTCGGCCGACCGCAACGTCAAAGCCAAAATCAACCGCGAGGGCCTGTGGATCGAGAAACTCGACTCCAATCCCGGCGAACTCATCCCCGAAGCAATGCGCCACGAAAGCGAGGGTCAGGTTGTCAAGATTGACCTCAATCGTCCTATGAATGAAGTTCTCGCCGACCTCACCAAATATCCCGTCTCGACACGCCTGTCACTTTCCGGCACCATCATCGTTGGCCGTGACATCGCCCACGCCAAGATTAAAGAACGTCTCGACCGCGGTGAAGAAATGCCCCAATACCTCAAGGACCACCCCATATATTATGCCGGTCCAGCCAAGACTCCCGAGGGTATGCCATCAGGCTCTTTCGGCCCTACAACCGCCGGACGTATGGACAGCTATGTCAACCAATTCCAGGAAGCCGGCGGCTCAATGATTATGATTGCCAAGGGTAACCGCTCCAAACAAGTCACCGACGCCTGCCACAAACACGGCGGATTCTACCTCGGCTCTATAGGTGGCCCGGCTGCTATCCTCGCCCAAAACTCCATTAAAAAGGTTGAACTCCTCGAATATCCCGAACTCGGGATGGAGGCTATCTGGAAAATTGAGGTCGAAGATTTCCCCGCCTTCATCCTCGTTGATGACAAGGGCAATGACTTCTTCACCCAAATCTCAGAAAAATGCAACACCTGCGGCCTCAAAAAATAACAGCATAAAATAATTTTCTCCAACCTCCTGACGGGAGCATATCGCCCATACCGACGATATGCTCCCGTCATATTTTACGCCCATACGCCTATTAACCTACACAGAGTAACACAGTTAAGACCTATCACATTTACCAATGACCAAACATCATACCTTAAATTCAATTGTTAAATTAATGTTAAATATAGTACTATGTTTTGCATAGTACCACGGATTACATACCTTTGCAACGTAATTATTCATTATCCTCTCTTTCAAACTAAAAACAATGGACATCGAAAACCTCAAATCCCAAATGCGCAAAGGTATGCTCGAATACTGCATACTCTTGCTTCTCGACCACGGTGACGCCTATGCGAGCCAGATTATATCCAGGCTCAAACAGGCACACATGATTGTAGTAGAGGGAACTCTCTACCCCCTCCTGACGAGGCTTAAAAATGCCGGAGCTCTCACATACCGCTGGGAAGAATCACCGTCAGGGCCTCCCCGCAAATACTATTCCCTCACCAACGAGGGACGCGACAACCTCTCGACTCTACATAACGTCTGGGCCGAGATATCCCGCACCATCGACCTACTCTCAGACAACAACTCAATTCAACAACAATTAACCACCGACATACAATCATGAAACGTTCATTTCCCGTAAACATCAACAATACAATCTTCTATATCGACGAAGACGCCTACTCGATACTCAACACCTACCTCGACCAACTCAAACAAACATTCTCGTCACCCGACGAAGCCGAGATTGTCGATGACATCGAAGCGCGTATACACGAGCACTTCACCACCAACGTCGGCGCCGGAAATATAATCAATGCCGACCATGTCAAAGCAATCATCGACATCATGGGGTCTCCCAATGACATCAGTGGCAATGATGAAGAAATGCCCAAATCATCTCAAACACCACCCCCCTTCAAGCCACAAAATATCGGACACAACACATCGGATGCCCCCGTCAAGAAAAAACTATACCGCGATGTCGAAGATGCCGTATTTGGTGGTGTGCTCGCCGGCCTATCCAAATATATCAACCATAACGTCACACTGCTGAGACTGGCTACCGTAGCTCTGGCTTTCTTGTGGGGCTCATCAATATTCATCTATATCATCGCCTGGATTGTCATTCCTCCCGCCAACACTCCCCGCAAGCGTCTCGAAATGGATGGCCTACCGGTAACACCCGACAACATCGCACGCAATATCTCGGACAATATAGCCGAGCGACAGGAAAAAGAAAACAGCCAATCAGCCGGCCCTCAAAGCGTTATCAAAGTACTTGCCAATGTATTCATGGGCATAGTCGGGGTATTCAGCGGATTTATCGGAGTCGCGACACTGTTAGCCACATTAATACTGTTAGGATTATCACTGGGATATACCATAGCATCACCCGAGTTTATGGATTCGGTGTTCAATGTCCAGTTTGGTAGCGATGCAAATGGAGTCTACTTCGCCGAACACGGAGGCTCACTCTCGGGAGTGTTGTTTGGCTCAGCAATGATTACACTTGCCGTTGCTCTTCCGGCCCTGGCCGTAGTATGGACCGCATGCTGTGTACTATTCCGTGCAAAAGGACCATCCAAAGGCATAATTATAACCGCCATAGTCATCGAACTCATAGCTATAGCAACAGCTGTCATTGCTCTCACCGTATCTACCAACGGCTACTCCATACCTCCCATGCCGGTTTACAATGAAATTATAACCCCAGACACCATACAACAGATTGACTCAATCAACACCATCGATACAGTGTCAACTGCCACGGCAACAACCTCTGCAATAACAGCAACACAAGCTTTATAACAAAAAAATACAATCACGTCGGGCTGTGATGTCAATTATTTTCACTAACTTTGGGTCAAAATAAAAATTTAACACTCACTATCTTATGAAAAAAACCATATTGACCACAATGCTTTTGGGCGCTACCATGACCATGGTAGCGATGCCCGCCGACTCGGTAGCTGCCGACTCAACTAAAGACTTTAAGTTCAAAGACATTTACACAGTCAAGACCACCTCGGTAAAGGACCAGAACAAGTCAGGGACATGCTGGTGCTTCTCGGGCACATCGTTCTTTGAAGACGAGTTGTTGAGAAAAGGCGCCGACTCACTTGACCTCAGCGAGATGTTCACCGTGCGTCACTGCTATACCGACAAGGGCGACCGCTATGTACGTTACTACGGACAGACCAACTTTGCCCCCGGTGGCTCTCTCCTTGACGTGGCATACGTCTGGGACCGCTACGGAGCTGTTCCCGAGGAAGTATATACCGGACTCCAATATGGCGAAGACAAGCACGTCCATGGCGAGCTTGACGGCATCCTCAGCTCAATGCTCAAGGTCGTGGTCAAGAAACCGAACAAGAAAATATCCTCAGCATGGCGCGGCGCATACCAAGGCGTTCTTGATGCCTACCTCGGCAAACTCCCCGAGACCTTCACATATAAAGGCAAGAAATACACCCCAAAATCGTTTGCCGAGTCTCTACCCATCAATGTTGACGACTATGTGCTGGTAAGCTCTTTCACCAACCATCCATTCTACAAAGACTTTGTCCTCGAAGTCCCCGACAATTGGCTCAGCGGCCGTTATCAGAACGTTCCACTCGACGAGCTCAAAGCCATCGTAGACAACGCCATCGAGAACGGCTACCCGGTAGCATGGGCTGCCGATGTCAGCGAGGGCGGTTTTAAATGGACCAAGGGGGTTGCGCTAATGCCCAAAGGCAAAAACGAGGGTGACATGGACGGCACCGAACTATCCCGCTGGGTAAAACTCTCTGACAAGGAACGACAGAACTCCAAGTATGAATTTGACGGCCCCGTTCCCGAGATTGAAGTCACCCAAGAACTGCGCCAGGAAATGTTTGACAATCAAGAGACAACCGATGACCACGGCATGGAGATTGTAGGCATCGCCACCGACCAGAACGGCAACCGATACTACAAAGTCAAGAACTCTTGGGATTCCAATCAAGTATATGACGGCTTTATATACGTCTCCGAACCCTTCTTCCTGGCCAAAACCATGGGCATATATGTCCACCGCGACGCCGTGCCCAAGGCCATAGCCAAAAAACTCAAATAAGTGAAACTTATAGGCATCCTCTCAGACACTCACAGCGCCATCGACGAGCGCTTCCGCACCCACCTGGCCCACTGTGACGAGATTTGGCATGCCGGAGACATAGGTTGTGACGAGACTCTCATGTTTCTCCAATCATTAGGACCAACGGTGCGCGCTGTCCATGGCAATATCGACCATGGCAACGTGCGCCGTTTATGTCCCGGCATCCTTGAATTTCATGTCGAGGGCGTAAAGGTGTTCATGACCCATATCGGCGGCTATCCGGGACGATGGGCACCGGGCATCAAACAACGGCTCATCACCTCTCGGCCCAACCTTATGGTTGACGGACACTCCCACCTGCTCAAAGTCATATACGACCACGAGCTCAACCTCCTGCACATCAACCCGGGCGCCGCCGGAACACACGGTTGGCAACAAGTCTCGACCCTGGTAAGACTTACCATCGACGGCACGAACATGCGCGACCTCGAAGTCATCGAGCTCGGTCGGCTCAAATTATAACCCCCTTTTCACCACCAACTATGAAACATATACTCCCGATTACTATATTGACCCTTGCCTTGGCTATAACATCTTGCAAAACCACCGAAAAAAACTACCGCACAGCCTATGAGCGCACAATAGCCACAGACAACGACTCGACACGGGTCAGCTTTGACCAGACCATATACGGCCGGCAACGTCAAGATCTCAGACTCACCCCTATGATTGTAGCGGGTGACACACTCGATGTCCGCTCCCAACGCGTCACACTCACTGCCGAGTGTGGCGGAATACCCGAGAATATAAAGCCATACATGATTGTAGCAGGCGAGTTCAAACAACTCTTCAACGCCCGGTCCATGTGCGAGCGACTCAAAGACAACGGATATCCGGGAGCCATAGTCGTCAATACTGCCGAACCCTATTACTTTGTCATCGCCAACGGCTTTCACGACATCGCCCAAGCCAAAGAAGCCATCCACAAAATCCAACAAGCCCCGCCCTTCCGGCTCAAAAAAGGCCTTCCCTGGATCCTAAACCCAGTCTACACCCGCCCACGCTAAACTCCCTGACAAGACACTTAAACCCTTGTGACCGACACCTTGAGTCGCTTACAACCTTTTATATGCGCTTTTAGACGAGTTGTTCGGTTTTTTTTATTACCTTTGTGTGCTGATGACGGCTGACCATGACGGCCGCCTTGTCGCGTTTATAATAATATACTGATATTTAATTATTTACCTAAATATACTTTTATATTTCTAATAAAATTATTTCAGTTATGGACATCTCCCATATCGAACACATCGGCATCGCCGTTCCCTCGCTTGACGAGGCCATCCCCTTTTACGAGAAAATGCTGGGCTTCAAATGCTTTGCTATCGAAGAAGTAGCTGACCAAAAAGTTCGCACTGCCTTCTTCAAGGTAGGTCAGACCAAGCTCGAGCTTCTCGAAGGCACCTCTGAGGACAGCGCCATCTCCAAGTTTATCGCCAATAACGGTGGTCGCGGTGGCATCCAGCACATCGCTTTCGCTGTACAAGACGGTGTGGCCAACGCCCTCGGCGAACTCGAGGACAAAGGTTGCCGACTCATCGACAAAGCCCCTCGCAAAGGCGCCGAAGGTCTCAACATCGCTTTCCTACACCCCAAATCTACAGTAGGCACTCTCGTCGAACTCTGCGAGGACCCCAACAAGTAATCAACAACTTTATCACCTCAATAAAGCATAAATCATGAGTACCCAACTCGACAAAATCAAAGAACTTATCGAACTCCGCACCCAAGCACGTCTTGGCGGAGGCGAAAAAGCCATAGACAAACAACACGAGCGTGGCAAATACACCGCTCGCGAGCGTATTGCCCAACTCCTTGACGAAGGCTCATTTGAAGAACTCGACATGTTTGTCCGCCACCGTTGCACCAACTTCGGACAAGACAAAAAATCATTCCTCGGCGACGGCGTAGTCACCGGCTACGGCACAATCGATGGCCGTCTGGTATATGTATTTGCCCAGGACTTCACCGTATTCGGCGGCTCACTGTCCGAGACCATGGCATTGAAGATATGCAAGGTCATGGACATGGCAATGAAAATGGGTGCACCCGTCATCGGCCTTAACGACTCGGGTGGCGCTCGTATCCAGGAAGGAATCAACGCCCTGGCAGGATATGCCGAGATATTCCAGCGCAACATCCTTGCCTCGGGTGTCATTCCCCAAATCTCAGGCATCCTCGGCCCATGTGCCGGTGGCGCCGTATACTCTCCAGCCCTCACCGACTTCACAATCATGGCCAAGGGCATCTCATACATGTTCCTGACCGGTCCCAAGGTCGTCAAGACAGTTACCGGCGAGGATGTAACCCAAGACCAACTCGGCGGTGCCGGCGTTCACTCCCAGAAGAGCGGTGTATGCCACTTTGCTGCCGAGGACGGCGAAGACGCCATCAAAATCATCCGTAAACTATTCAGCTACATCCCTCAGAATAACCTCGAAGAAGCTCCACTGGCCGAATGTAACGACCCCATCGACCGCCTCGAAGACTCGCTCAACGAAATCATCCCCGAGTCGGCCAACAAAGCCTACGACATGTATGAGGTCATCGGCGCTATCGTCGACAACGGTGAATTCCTGGAAGTCCAGCGCGACTATGCCAAAAACCTGATTATCGGCTTTGCACGCTTCAACGGCCAGTCAGTAGGTATCGTAGCCAACCAACCCAAATACCTCGCCGGAGTTCTCGACTCAAACGCCTCTCGCAAGGGCGCACGCTTCGTTAGATTCTGTGACGCCTTCAACATCCCTCTGGTTACACTCGTCGACGTCCCCGGATTCCTCCCCGGCACAGGCCAAGAATACAATGGCGTAATCCTCCACGGCGCAAAGCTCCTGTATGCCTATGGCGAAGCAACCGTGCCCAAAGTCACCGTTACACTCCGCAAGAGCTACGGCGGATCACACATCGTGATGAGCTGTAAACAACTCCGTGGCGACATGAACTATGCTTGGCCTTCAGCCGAAATCGCCGTTATGGGTGGCGCCGGTGCCGTTGAGGTACTCTATGCCAAAGAAGCCAAGGCTGCCGAAGACCCTAAGAAAGTCCTCGCCGAAAAAGAAGCCGAGTACAACAAACTATTCTGCAACCCATACAACGCCGCCAAATATGGCTATATCGATGACGTCATCGAGCCCCGCAACACTCGTTTCCGCGTGATACGAGCCCTACAGCAACTCGCTACCAAAAAAGTCGTCAACCCCGCCAAAAAACACGGCAACATACCACTGTAATCACTGATAATCAACACCTCAAGCAAACTTTACATCATATATGAAACGCAAACTATCGCTGTTGATTGTCGCCCTGATGGCAACATCGCTCGTTGGCCTCGCCCACGACCGTAAAGCCCTGCGCATCAACGAGGTGATGGTCGTCAACGACTCGGGTTATGTCGATGACTACGGCAACCGTGGCGCCTGGATTGAAATTTTCAACGCCAACTTCTCGCCTATCGACATCTCCAGCGTCTTCCTGTCGACCAACAAAGAAAAACCCGAATCCTGCCTATATGCCGTCCCTATCGGTGACCAACTTACCAAAATAGGCAAAAGACAGCATGTAATATTCTGGGCCGACGGTCAGCCAAACAAAGGCACTTTCCACACATCCTTTAAACTGACTCCCGGCTCCGACAACTGGATTGGCCTCTATGACGCCGACATGTCGCTGATTGACTCTATCACCGTCCCCGCCAATCTTCCCGCCAACGCTTCTTTTGCTCGCTCGGAAGACGGCTTAGGCGAATGGGAAGTGCGCACCGGTGGTGACAAAGACTACATCACACCCTCGAGCGCAAACATCATCAAGGACACCAACAAAAAAATCACCGACTTCAAAGAAAAAGACCCCAACGGCTTCGGCATGACAATCATGGCCATGTGCATCGTCTTCACCGCTCTGCTCGTCCTGTGCCTGTGCTTCTATGGCATCGGCCAGATTGGAAAATACTTCTCACGCGTGCGCAAAGCCGAAGCTCAAGGCCTTGACCTCGACACAACCCAGCTCGTTGACATACAACACGACTCGGGTGAAGAAATCGCCGCTATCGTAATGGCTCTCCACGAGCATCTCAACGCCCACGACACCGAGTCTACCGTCCTGACTATCAACAAGGTCAAACGCGCATACTCGCCCTGGAGCTCCAAAATTTACAGCCTGCGCGAACTTCCTCATAAATAACTTTTAATCAATCCTATTTTATAACGAATACTCTGATGAAAGAATATAAATATAAAATCAACGGCAACGTCTACAATGTATCGGTAGGTGATATCGAGGACAACATCGCCCAGGTAGAAGTCAACGGCACTCCCTATAAGGTAGAGCTCGAGAAAAAAGCCGCTCCCGTCAAGGTTGTTTCAACACCCCGTCCCGCTGCCGCCCCACGCACCGCTTCAGGCGACAAAGTCATTGCCAAAGCCGCTCCCGCCGCTACCGGCGGATATGCCGTCAAGGCTCCGCTGCCCGGTGTCGTCATGTCTATCAATGTCAAGGTCGGCGATACCGTCAAGGCCGCCGACACCGTCCTGGTACTTGAAGCAATGAAAATGGAAAATGCCATCCACGCCGGTCGCGACGGAAAAGTCGCCGCCATCAACGCCGTCGCCGGCAACTCGGTACTCGAGGGTGACGTCCTGTTGACTATCGAATAATATATTCACTATCTATAAATTACCTAATCTACTACACATTTATGGAAGGTGAATTCTTAACATCCAACCTGCAACGGTTCTGGGAACTGACAGGTTTTGCCAACGCCGAGTTTGGCAACTTTGTCATGCTCGCCGTGGGATTGTTCTTTATATGGCTCGCCATCAAAAAGAACTTTGAGCCCATGTTGCTCGTGCCCATCGGCTTTGGTATCCTCATCGGTAACGTACCCTTCAACACAGGCGCTGGTCTCGAGATTGGCATCTATGAAGAAGGCTCGGTACTCAACATCCTCTACAACGGCGTGTCAGCCGGCTGGTATCCCCCGCTCATATTCCTGGGCATCGGTGCCATGACCGACTTCTCGGCCCTGATAGCCAACCCCAAGCTGATGCTCATCGGTGCCGCCGCCCAGTTTGGCATCTTCGGCGCCTATATGGTGGCTCTCGCCCTGGGCTTCATGCCCGACCAAGCCGGTGCCATCGCCATCATCGGTGGTGCTGACGGTCCCACAGCGATATTCCTGTCATCCAAGCTCGCCCCCAACCTCATGGGCGCCATCGCCGTCTCGGCCTACTCCTACATGGCCCTCGTGCCCGTAATCCAGCCCCCATTGATGAGACTGTTCACCACCAAGAAGGAACGCCTCATACGCATGAAGCCCGCTCGTGCCGTCTCTCAGAACGAGAAGATTATCTTCCCCATCGTCGGCATGTTGCTCACCTGCTTTGTCGTTCCATCGGGTCTGCCACTGTTAGGCATGCTCTTCTTCGGCAACCTCCTGCGCGAGTGCGGCGTGACCACACGTCTGGCCAAGACTGCCTCCAACGCCCTGACCGACATCGTCACCATCCTCCTGGGTATGACCGTCGGTGCCTCAACACAGGCTTCCCAATTCCTGACCCCCGAGACTATCGCCATCTTCTTCCTCGGCTTCATGGCCTTTGTGATAGCCTCATCGTCAGGCGTACTCTTTGTCAAGCTCTTCAACCTGTTCTTGCCTAAGGCCAAGAAGATCAACCCGCTCATCGGCAACGCCGGCGTTTCGGCCGTTCCTATGTCGGCACGCATCTCCAACAACCTCGGCCTCGAGTACGACCCCCAGAACTACCTCCTGATGCACGCCATGGGTCCCAACGTAGCCGGCGTCATCGGCTCGGCAGTCGCCGCCGGTGTCCTCCTCGGCTTCCTCGCCTGATAAGCGTCCGACCCACACACCATACCCAACGGCTCCACGCCCCCGCGTGGAGCCGTTTTTCTTATTCCACCTTACCACCGTGAAGCCCGGCGGCCCGGAGCTTGCAGCATACAATGAGCTACTGCGCCTTATACCCTATAACGAGTGTAGTTGAATTAAGAGCTTGTTTAAAACACACTCTGAAATCTGTCATTACTATAATGATGTTTTTACCCCAGATGGAAGATACATCTTACAGTTACTTTTTAAAGTAGCCTGATTCCCAAAATACAATAGTCATTATTAAGTACTATGTCGTGGATTTTAGCTACCTTTGTGGGCAATAACATCTGTTTAATCGACTAAGACAATGAATAAAGAAATTGTACTTTCAGGCATACGCCCTACTGGTAACCTTCACTTAGGTAACTATTTTGGAGCACTCAGCAAGTTTGTCCGCCTCCAGGACGACTACGACTGCCGTTTTTTTATCGCCGACCTTCACGCACTCACCACCAATACCGACCCTGATGCCCTCCACGCCAACGTCAAGGGCATCCTCGCCGAATACCTTGCCGCCGGCATCGACCCCGAGAAAGCAGCCATATTTGTACAGAGCGACGTCCCCGAGATTTCAGAGCTATACCTGTTGCTGAACATGCACGTGGGCATCGGCGAATTGATGCGCACAGCATCATTCAAAGACAAGGCTCGCAAGTGCCTGGGTATAGGCAAAGACGCCTGTGAGACAGAAGAAGAAATCGAGCACCAGATTATCGGTGCCGACAACAACAAGCGTGTATGTGCCGGACTACTCACCTACCCCACCCTCATGGCCGTGGATATCCTTATTCAGAAAGCCAAATATGTCCCCGTGGGTAAAGACCAACTCCAGCATCTCGAGCTCACCCGCCGATTTGCCCGCCGCTTCAACTCCTTCTATGGCGTCGAGGAATTCATCGAGCCTGAAGACTTCAACTTTGGCGGCAAACCGGTCAAAGTTCCCGGTCTCGACGGCTCAGGCAAGATGGGCAAGAGCGAAGGCAACTGCATATACCTCATCGACGACCCTAAAGTCATACGCAAAAAAGTAATGCGCGCCGTCACAGACCAAGGTCCCACCGAGCCCAATTCGCCCATCTCCGAGCCTATCGCCAACCTTCTTGGTCTCATGGAACTCACTTCCTCGCCCGAGACAGTGCAACAATTCCGCGACGCCTACGCCGACTGCTCGATACGTTATGGCGACCTCAAGAAACAACTCGCCGAGGACATCGTGGCCCTCACCGACCCGATACGCCAACGCATAAACGACATCCTGGCCAATGACGAATACCTCCGCAAGGTACTCGCCCGAGGTGCCGAAGTCGCTCGCGAGCAAGCATCCAAGACCCTTGCCGAAGTTAGACAGATTATGGGTATACGCCATTTCTGACACATCTGTCTATTTTTCATCACATATAAAACACACCACACAACACATACAAATCATTGAGAGACTGACATTTTATCGTCAGTCTCTCAATGATTATGACCTTTTTTGACATACATAATTAAGCCAATGGCATATTTTTTATTTGCTTTATATTGTAAAATTGATTACATTTGCCTTATCATGGCTGACACAATATACCACACACCCCAATACCGGGACAATATAGCGGCCAACCACACTTTACATCTATGACAATCAAAGCGACCACCCCCATCACCAAATTGGCATCCAAGACAGGTCTTACCCCTCTATCTATAAGAATATGTCATGACAATGGCATTATAACTCTCGCCGATTTATTTGAAACTTCTGACCAAGAAATTCTCGACTTTGAGAAAACACGACCTGCCTCTATCCAACGCATTATAACCGCCAAGAAAAGGCTAAAAGACTTTTCAAAAAACTCAGCATACTATAACGGACCCAACCTGTTCAACTATGACAACCCCGAATTGGCACCCGGCAAAGTTACCAATACCAACATCCTCACCGCCATCTTTGACACCATTAAAGACAAGACCGACAACCCCGGCACGGGACTCATTACCGAAGTTTTTGTCTCGCCCAACACGTTTGCCAAGCTACTTGTCAACGAACCCCATTTCCTTGCCGAGCGCATCAACAAAAACCCATTTAACGCCGAGGATTTATACAATACATACCAAACAATCGTCGAGCAATGGCTGGGACACGACTTATCGACACGCACTCGCCAGCACATCCTTAACAGCGACATGATTGTTCGTGACATCTCAGAGAGATACCGTAAAATAAACCGCTATTATAAACTATCCGAGCCCACTCGTGTCAAGCTCGACTCAGAATTCCGCTACTACTTCTCTCAACTCTCTCGCCGCACCCAAAATATACTCAAATTCATCCCCTCCATTACCGACCTGCTGAGATATATCTATGAGATTGACTCCATCAATTACATGTCACTGACCAACTGTGGCAAAAAATCAGAGTCTGAGATAAAGAATTTTCTCAACATCATCCATCAAGTATATGAACAGACCGTCAAGCAGGCCTCAGAGATGACACCATCCCAGGCCAACACCGCCGACCTCGAGTTCCTGACATTCAACCTGATGGAAAAATATGACTGGCTATCCCACGACCAGGCACGACGCGCCGCCAAGGCCCAATTGGCCGGAAAACCACTCGGAGACCTGTTTCTCATCGAGACATACCTGCTGAGCGCCCCTACCAAAGACTCTATTATATTCACCAAGCACATCGGCTTCTCCCCCAAGTCCAAACACGAGACACTCGACGCAATTGCCACACAATTAAAAATCTCACGCGAACGTGTAAGACAGATTTTCACCAAGGGTATCACCTTACCCCAATCACTTTACCATATTGCCGAACAACTCGACACCATATTTACCGAGCCTCTGTACAACAACCAATCTACTGTTTGGAAAGCAATACTCCAAAAATACAACTATACCAGCGACATCATCGACTGCCGTCGGCTCATGGCTATCACCGCTGCCCTGCTCCCTCGTTATGAGCTGATATACTTTAACGAGAAGTCTCCCTTATTCCTAATACTGCGCTCAATAACATCCCATATCAAACTCTTCAGCGCCATCCGAGAGATTGAACGCCGCGTGGCGTGCCGGCGTGTCAAGCCTCAGGAAATCGACATCTCCCCAATTATCGACAGCCGACTCGACGAAAACACTTCTCCCGAGGAACGTATGGTGTTGTTAGACATGATACAACAACACATCACCGCCAACGGCAATTCCCGCGTCATAAGCCAAGGCATAATCGAGAGCCGGGCTACCAAGTTTGATATCTTTGAAGCCATCGTGTCCATACTCAAGGAAAATGGCCACCCGATGAAATTTGACCAGCTGTTCAATACTTATTGCCAACTGCACCCTAACGCCAAACACCTCACTCCCAATGCGTTCCGCTCATACTTGCAACGCAGTCCCAACATTGTGGCTATCGGCAAGACCGGTCAATACATCCTTGACACATGGGAAGGCCACTTTACCGGCACAATTACCGATTACTTGTATTCGTTACTCGAGAAGTCTCCCGAACCATTGCCTTTCAACATCCTGCTCGAAAGTACCATGCAGCAATTCTCTCGATCAAGTGCCAACTCTTGCTTCTCGATTTTGGCTTACCACGGACGAGAAAAATTTACCCAATACGACAACAACTACTTTGGAATCAAAGGACGCGACTATGGCCCACGCTGGCAACCTAAGGCTCTCGACAGCAATATCAAACATTCATTTGACAGCCGCATGACCCAACTCGAGGACTTTATTGCCACAAACCAACGCTTCCCCCTGTCATCAGGTGACGACGAGGAAACATCACTACTCAGATGGAAACGCAATGTAGAGGCCGGACGCATCACACCCGAGAACGCCGAACAAGCCTCCCGTTTCAAGTCTTGTATCGACAATAATAACAACCTTATACAGAACCTTGACGAAAAGCGCTATGCCATGATGTGCCAGCGGACAATCGATTATGTGACTCTCAACCGGCATCTCCCCAAATCAACCTATGACGTGAACCTATACTCATGGTTCAGAAAACAACGTCTCACGCTCGACTCCCTCGCCGGCAACTACCGACGTATGGCCGATAGCATGTTCCAGACTATTGAATCTCTCTTAACCCAATAATCTCACCATCTCCAAAAACACCGACGGCTCCCGGACACACACGCCCGGGAGCCGTTATTTATCTTGCACTTGCCTCATGTCAGGTCCTGACATCCCGATCATGCAGTACCCGTCCGCTTGAACACAAGAGGATAGGCGCGACTGCCGTCATCTGTAAACCGACCATTAATCATGACACTGACCACCCGATGATTGAGTACCGTATCAGGACCCAGTGGCGTCCATCCACACAGGCTCACAACATCGTTATCGGTGACCACATGAGAGCTATCAGTATCAACCAGAACGAGATCGGCACTCATACCCGGTGCCAACCTTCCTCGCCCCTGTATTCCCAAGAGACATGCCGGATTGGCTGCCATCAAGCGTTCAACTATCTCACACCCAAACATATCAAGCATAGCAGGCACCGAAAACTGAACCATAGGCGCCCCTGAGACAGCTGTCAAAGCCGAGCCTTGTTTTTCAGACAACAGATGAGGCGCATGGTCGGTAGCTATAACATCCACCCGTCCATCAAGGACACCTTGGCGCAGGGCCTCACGGTCATAAGTGCTCTTGACCGCGGGGTTCATCTTGATACGCGCTCCACGCGTGGCATAGTCTTGGTCACACCACAGCAAATGATGAGGTGACACCTCACATGTAATCCTTTTCCCCGTGATATCACCCTTATCAAACAGTGACATCTCAGCCGCTGTCGAGACATGGGCGACATGCAGACGTGCCCCATAACGCGAAGCTATATTCATGACTCGCTCGGTAGCTCGCACACAAGCCTCGGCAGGACGTATCAAGGTGTGGGTCCACACCGGTGGTTCCTGTCCATAACGCGCCTTGACTCGCTCCAAGGCCTCAGCTATCACCGCGTTATCCTCGGCATGAACCGTGATGACAATATCGCGCGGAACACTGTCAAACAACTGTGACAGCTCATAATCACTATCCAGCAACATCCCCCCGGTCGATGACCCCATGAATAACTTGACACCGGCTACCTCGCTATAGTCCAGCGTGGGAAACAGACTCAGATTGTCACCGGTAGCACCGATATAAAATCCATAATTGGCCACCGAGGCCCGACCGGCAATATCCATCTTGGCGTACAGCGTGTCCATATCGACTGTCCGGGGCGTGGTATTGGGCATATCGACAAAAGAGGTCACACCACCGGCCAACGCAGCGCGACTCTCTGTTGCCATAGTCGCCTTATGTGTCATGCCCGGCTCTCGGAAGTGAACATGTATGTCAATAGCTCCGGGCAATATCGTCATTCCCCGAGCATCCACTGCTCGTCCGTGACAATCACGGCAAGACGGCTCGCCAAGCGATACCGACTTAATATGCTCACCTTCTATTACAACATATCCCACGCCTCCAAGGCATGGGATATAAGCATTGTATATTACCATTGTAATTTTTTGTTTCCTTTACGGTTATATCCAAGCGATGTATATGGCATACATCTACTTTTGATGACGTTTTTTTAGAGAGCCGGTTAAAGCCGACCACTTGAGCTTGATGACACCAAACAGAGCTTCTCCAAATATCCCCGAGTTCATCTTGGATGTACCCAGGACACGGTTGACAAAGACGATAGGCACTTCTTCGATACGAAATCCCAGTTGACGCGCCGTGAATTTCATCTCAATCTGGAATGCATAACCCTTAAACTTGATATTGTCAAGGTTCATAGCCTTGAGCACCTCAGCTCGGTAGCACACAAAGCCGGCTGTGGTATCCTTGACTCTAAGGCCCGTAACTATACGCACATATTTAGAGGCATAATAAGACATCAACACACGTCCCATGGGCCAGTTGACGACATTGACACCCGAGACATAACGTGAGCCGACGGTAACATCGGCACGTCCCTCGGCAAGAGGTTCTCTCAGACGGGGCAGGTCCTCAGGATTATGTGAGAAGTCGGCATCCATTTCACAGATATACTCATATCCATGCTCGAGACCCCACTTGAAGCCCTCGATATAGGCCGTACCCAGACCAAGCTTGCCGGCGCGCTCTATGATATTCACGCGGCCGGGATATTCCTTGACTTTATCCTTTACAATGGCGGCAGTACCGTCGGGCGAGTTATCATCAATCACGAGAATATCAAACTCTACATGGAGCTTAAGTACAGCCTCTATAATCGATGAGGCGTTCTCCTTCTCGTTATACATCGGTATGATTACCAATGAGTCTGCCATAGCTTTGTTTTTTTAGTTAAGGGCACGTCATCCGATACTGAGAAGACGCGCCCTTTAGAAAATATCGTTTTATAAGCCGCGCTGATTATTTTTTATATGCGGCATTGAGGCCTTCAATAACCTCCTTGGTGATATCAAGCTGGGGATTGAAGTAAAGTCCGGCATCACGATAGAGGATGGCGTCATACTTCTTGACCTTATTATATCGGATGATAAAATTCTCTACCGAGTCAGTGACAGCTTTGGTGAGCTCGGCAACTTTCTTATTATCTGCCTCGGCCCGCTTGGCATACTGTGCCTGAAGCGACTGGTCCAATTTCTGCAGCTCCTGCAGGTCAGCGTTATAACTTGCCTCAGAGAGATATCCGTTGGACTGCATCTTCTGTTGTATGGCATTCTGCTTCTGCTGAAGCTGACGCGCCAGCGAATTCTGATAATTCTGGAGGTCAGTAGCTATTTTGGTACATTTCTCAGCCGTCTCTTTAGCAAATGTATAAGCATGCATCAATGAGTCCTGCTCTACATAGCGGATATTGGCCTGGGAGACAAATCCTGCATCTTTAGGCTTCACCCCGGCTGTTTTAGTAGAGTCGTTTTTGTCTTTTTCGTCTGATGACGAGCCACATGATACAATCGACACAGCGGCGATAAGCAATGATGCGGCGATAGCTAATTTTTTCATTTAGCGGTAGGTATAATGATTTTTAGATTTACTTTTTCTCGTTAGGTCTACTTATCTTCATGGGCACATCCTATACCACGTCGCTTAAGTTCAGGCGAGGAATGTACATGTCCCGATGGGAATTTACCTCCCTTTACAAACAGCACCTTGATTCCTAACAACACTACGGCCAGGATTATCAGAACTATCGATATCAAGACAAGTTTCATACAGATAAGCCTTTTTGAGTGTGCAAATATATGAAAGTAAAATAGATTAATCGCTATATAACAACTTAATTTTAGAATAATATAAGTGTTAAGCACCGGTTTTTAACATAATTTCAACCAAGGTAAGTATTTTTAAGAGCCCATCCCATAAAAACAGTCAGCGACAACCTCATACTCCGGCCGAGGTTGTCGCTGACACCACACGTGCCGGCGACAAATTTGATTTTGATTTATATAAAAAATATATTAACTTAGTGGCCTGAATGAATATACTTCACCTCTAATAATACATTTTATATATGACAATCAAAGACCTACAGCCGGCAGTCGTGTTCGGCATTTTTGACCAAATCAACCATGTACCGCGTCCCTCCAAGAAGGAAGGCAAGATACGTCAATATCTGCTGGACTTTGCAGCCCAACATAATATAGCAGTCAAGACCGATGCCATCGGTAATGTAGTCATGTCCCGCCCCGCCACTCCGGGTCATGAGGATGCCCCCGGCATAATCATGCAGGCCCACATGGACATGGTGTGCGAGTCCAATGATAAAAACTTTGACTTTGAGAACTCACCCATCGAGACTGTAGTTGATGGCGAATGGCTACACGCCAAAGGAACCACCCTCGGTGCCGACAACGGTATCGGCATGGCCGCCGCCATGGCCGCCCTCATCGATGACGAGCTCGTCCACGGTCCTCTCGAGGCCCTGTTTACCGTTGACGAAGAGACCGGACTCACCGGTGCCAACAACCTCGGTGAAGACATGATTCACGGGTCTATGCTACTCAACCTCGACTCAGAAGATGACGCCGAGATATTTGTAGGATGTGCCGGTGGCGTTGACACCACATGCCTGTTTGACTACAAGCGCTCGGTAGCGCCAACCGACTTCCACTACTTCAAGTTTGATATCTCCAAGGGCCTTGGCGGTCACTCGGGTGGTGACATACACCTGGGTCGTGCCAATGCTGTTCAACTCCTGGCACGCTTCCTCTATGCCATAGCAGCCAAGCATGAGATTTCACTCTGTGAAGTCGACGGTGGCAACCTGCGCAACGCCATTCCACGTGCCGCCCACTGCCTGTTTGGCGTCCACACTTCCAAGAAAGAAGACATCGTCGTCCTGTTCAACCAATATGTAGCCGACGTCGAGAACGAATACAAGGACCTCGAACCCACGATTGAGTTCGCCCTTGACACCATCGAGCGTCCCGAGTTTGCGATTGATGCCGACACCACCCACCGCCTTATCGAGGCCCTATATGCCGCTCCTCACGGCGTGATTTCAATGAGCCGCGACCTCGAGGGCTTGGTTGAGACATCTACCAACCTCGCCAGCGTCAAGATGAAAGACGACAACACCATTCTGGTCACCACCTCCCAGCGCTCGTCTGTTGAGTCACGCAAATGGGACATCGCCCACCGCGTCGAGGCCTTGTTCAAACTCGCCGGTGCCAATGTCACCCACGGTGACGGATATCCCGGATGGGCTCCCAACCTCAACTCTCGCATCATGAAGATTGCCAGCGATGCATACGAGGAGCTCTATGGAGTCAAACCAGCCATCAAAGCCATCCACGCCGGACTGGAATGTGGCCTCTTCCTGCTGAAATATCCCCACCTCGACATGGTATCTTTCGGCCCCACACTCCAGGGTGTCCACTCTCCCAGCGAGAGAATGAACATCCCCGCCGTCGAACGTTTCTGGGGGCAACTCCGCCGCACTATCGAGAAAGTCGCCCAACTTAAAGGCTAATCACGCGCGACACCCCACTATCCCAACCCATCCAAGGTCACTGAACACCCCACGTTCAGTGGCCTTTTATATTGTATCTTTCAAGAATAATAACTACCTTTGCCCATCAACCTTTCCAATAACCTCAATGGAACTTTCAAGACAACATATCTGGCGCACATCCAAGGACTACTTCTTCATCACCTTTGGGATGGCAATATATGCGATAGGCTTCACAGCCTTTATCCTACCAACCAAAATTGTAATGGGCGGACTTGCCGGTGTCGGCACCCTCGTTTACTTCGCTACCGACGAGGCAATTCCCGTCGCCGTCACCCAGTATGTATGTAACCTCATACTTCTGGCAATGGCCTATAAAATCGTCGGTAAGAAATTTGTTATGGGCACCATATTTGGCGCCACAATGATTTCGGTGTGGGTAGGTCTGTTCCAGCCTATTTTTGCCAATGGTATCGTTCATGGCGAACCATTCATCAACATCGTCATCGGCGCACTGCTCATAGGCATCGGTGTAGGCCTGACTTTCACCCATAATGGTTCATCGGGCGGAACCGATATTGTCGCCGCCATGGTAAGCAAACACTCCAACGTCACCGTCGGCCGCATGATGCTGTACACCGATGTATTCATCATATCATCATCCTACTTCATATTCCACGAGATAGACAAGATTGTATATGGCTTCATGGTGCTTATCATCGTCTCCTATGTCGCTGACATGGTGATTAACACCAACCGTCAAGCTGTACAATTTACCATCATCTCTCCCCATTGGCGCGAGATAGCCACCGCCATCAACAACGACGCCAAGCGCGGATGCACCGTCCTCGACGGCATGGGTTGGTATAGCAAAAAGCCCGTCAAGGTACTGCTCGTGATGTGTCGTAAGATTGAGTCAGTAGGCATCTTCCGTATCGTCAAAGCAATTGACCGCAACGCCTTTGTGACCCAAGCCAACGTCAATGGCGTATACGGCCTGGGATTTGACGAAAACAAGGTCAAGATGAAAGACGAAAACCACATGACCCTCTCAGACCGTATCGACGCCGAGACCCGTGCCGACTTCGGGCACACCTGCACGCCAATGCCCGCTCCCGAACACTCTCCAATTACTCAATCCGACCTGACCACCACCCCACCTTCTCAGGGAAGCCACCATACAAGCCGCATCTAAAAAAAATGAAAAAACCACTCGCCACACTACTCATATCCTTGCTGTCGCTGTCAACCATGGCTGCCGACACTCACCCGGCATTTCTCGACACGTCACGACCCGCGTCTATAAAACCCGAGTTCACAGTCCATGTCGGCGTGGGAGCATCTACCATTACCCAGAATTACAGCGACCAAATTGAAGGATGCACCGAATTTTTCCTGACTCCCGGATGCCGCACCGCTTTTGGTGCCACCGCCGGAATACCTATTCGTGACTGGCTGAGCATAAACACCGGCATCGACATCGCCATCAACAACTTCAACTACTCGATGACTATTGTTGACGCTCCAAACGGTACTCTTAACTCAATATATAATAGATCCCACTACTCTACCCTCGAGATACCACTATACGTCCAATTCAGATTTAATCTTGGCTCCAAAATAAGATGGATCAACGACCTGGGCGGATACATCTCTCACGGCATGGGAGGATCAGCCAAATACCACGCCTACATCTCGTCGACCAATGATCTTGGACAATCCCAAGTAACCGAGTCTCGTTTCTCACATAAATACTATAACGCCGAGACCCCACTGATAGCCCGCACCGACCGCACCGACTATGGACTGCATCTTGCCACCGGCCTACTATATAAACGCCACTTCTCCCTGAAATGCGTCTTAAGAGCCGGATTTCCAAACATAGCCAAAAACCTCGATGTCCTCGACATATCTACCCACAATGTCTCGGCGACATTCCTTATAGGCTACACATTCTGACAATATAATGAACACTTCCACGCCCACACATAGCCAATGGGACCGCGACCACCTGTGGCATCCCTACACCTCTACCATCGACCCATTGCCCACCTACATGGTCGACCATGCCGACGGATGCATCATCACCCTCAGCGACGGCACCCAACTCATTGATGGCATGTCATCATGGTGGTGTGTCATACACGGATACAACAACCATCGCCTCAATAATGCCGCCCGTCAACAGATTGACAAAATGAGCCACGTGATGTTTGGAGGCCTGACCCATGAGCCGGCGGTCAACCTCGGCAAAGCCCTGCTTGAAATCGCTCCGCCCAACATGAACAACATCTTCTATGCCGACTCAGGCTCGGTTGCAGTTGAAGTAGCGATGAAGATGGCCGTACAGGCTGCGGTCTCACGCTCAGGCTCCCATGATAAAACCAATTTTGTAACCCCACGACGAGGCTACCACGGCGACACCTGGAACGCAATGAGCGTATGTGACCCCGTCACTGGCATGCACTCGGCTTTCGGCTCGGCTCTACCGATACGCCATTTCGTACCATCACCCCAAAGTCGGTTTGACGGCGATTGGGACCCGGCCGACATAAAACCTCTCGAACAAATTCTAAATAAACATCACGACTCTATCGCCGCCCTCATTCTTGAACCCATCGTACAAGGAGCCGGTGGCATGTGGTTTTATCATCCTGAATACCTGCGACAAGCCAGGGCGCTATGCGACCGATATGGCGTATACCTGATATTTGACGAAATCGCCACCGGATTCTGGCGAACAGGACGAGCATTTGCATGTGAACACGCCGGCGTATATCCCGACATCATGTGTGTTGGCAAAGGTCTCACCGGCGGATACATGACCATGGCTGCCGTGTTGACATCGGCCGAGGTTGCCGACACCATATCACGCGGCGAGGCCGGAGTCATGATGCACGGCCCCACATTCATGGCCAACCCCCTGGCTTGTGCCGTGGCCTGCGAATCACTGAAAATTCTCAATGAATACCCCGGCGGTATTCACGGCACCATCCAACATATCACCCAACGCCTCAAACACAATCTTGCCCCGGCATCATCTCTCGACAACGTTGACGACGTCAGAGTTATCGGCGCAATCGGGGTGGTGCAAACCAAAAAACCGGTCAATGTCGGAGAATTCCAGAAATTATGTGTCAAACACGGCGTGTGGATCAGACCCTTCGGTCTCAACGTTTACATCATGCCCCCCTATATCATTTCTGACGACCAACTTGACACCCTGTGCAACGCGCTTATTGACATCGTCAGAGTCTCTTGACAACAACATGCAAGACATATTAAACACACTCCGGCAACTCTCAGACAACTCCAACTACCGTCATCTTCCCGAGGATTCATCCCATTCCTCGACCATCGATTTATCATCCAACGACTACCTCGGCATAGGCGTCGATAAGGATTTGCGTCAACAATTCCTTGAGACTCTCACACCCGAGTCCTTTATACCCACGTCCTCGGCATCACGACTATTGTCGGCCCACCAGAATTCCTACAACCGGCTGGAGTCTTTACTTAGCCACCTTTACAGACGTCCGGCTCTGCTCTTCAACAGCGGTTACCACGCCAATACCGGACTTGTCAGTGCCCTGGGAGGTCACTCCACCCTCTTCTTGGCCGACCGACTCGTCCACGCGTCAATTATTGACGGACTGAAACTCAGCGGCTCCAAATTCCAACGATTCCGACACAACGACTATGACCACCTCGAGCAACTTATATCACGATATGCCCGCGACTATTCACGTGTGGTGATTATCTCAGAATCGGTATTTTCAATGGATGGCGACCGCTCTGATATAACACGACTTGTCGAGGCCAAGCGACTCCACCCCGACACATTGCTGTATATTGACGAGGCACATGGCGTAGGCGTATGCGGCCCGCAAGGGCTCGGATGCACCGCCGAGAGCAACCTTATCAATGAAGTGGACATCATCGTTGGCACATTTGGCAAAGCTCTCGCCTCATCAGGCGCATTTGCCATCCTATCCAACGACCTACGGGAATTTATGATTAATCGATCAAGGTCCCTGATTTTTTCAACATCCCTTCCTCCGGCTATAATCGACTGGACATACCTGACAGTGACACGATCGCTTGATATGGATGCCGAGCGCAATCACCTTAAAGAACTATCCCAAACTCTTGCCTCAATACTGAACCAAACATCAGGCCAACCGGTCATCGCCTCTCATATCCAACCACTGATTATCGGAAACTCAGCCAAAACCATTGCTCTCTCGGCCCTCCTCCTCAAACACGGCATAAAAGTACTCCCCATACGCACACCTACCGTACCCCCCGGGACCGAGCGTCTAAGATTTTCATTATCAGCATCTTTATCCACCCAAGACCTATACCCCATAGCCGACATTTTAAAAAGCTCGGAGCTGACTCGCTGTTAATATTGGTTAAATATATTGCACAACTCACCAAATAGCCCTACCTTTGCACTATCAAAATATCGCGGAGTAGAGCAGTGGTAGCTCGTCGGGCTCATAACCCGGAGGTCGTTGGTTCGAGTCCAGCCTCCGCCACCAGCCAAACATCTTCAGACAATATCTGAAGATGTTTTTTATATACGTTCCCGACCTGCGCAGTCCCAACGGTGCTCAACATGCCCGGGCTTTCGGGGTCAGCAGACAGGAACGGTTGGTATCCTCCCCCTGATTGAACTGCAAACTCAATAGGCTCGTGACGAAGCCTGTCAGTGATGAATAATTCTGAATTAAGATGCGCAGGGCCGGTGGCCCGCGTTGTGATTAACTGCATGCGCAGGGCCGGCGGCCCGAAGCTTGCAGTGTCGTATACTGAGCAGTGGTGT
>JAGASI010000045.1 GCA_017621845.1 Muribaculaceae bacterium | reverse complement strand
GTATCAGACATGGATTGTCGTCAATCATCTCAGGCGCGGAGCGCCGCATTGTGATTAACTGCATGCGCAGGGCCGGCGGCCCGTAGCTTGCAGTGTTTAGGGCTGTTCCTCACGCCATAGGTCCGGAGGGCCGGGTTGTGGTATCAGACATGGATTGTCGTCAATCATCTCAGGCGCGGAGCGCCGCATTGTGATTAACTGCATGCGCAGGGCCGGCGGCCCGTAGCTTGCAGTGCTTAGGGCTGTTCCTCACGCCATAGGCCCGGAGGGCCGGGTTGTGGTATCAGACATGGATGGTCGTCAATCATCTCAGGCGCGAGCGCCTGGTCGTGGAGGAATTCAGAGATGATAAAAAATTATGTTGTTGAGCATATTTTTTAATTTTGGCAAAATGTAGGACGTTGAACCTTAAAACGGGCGAGTTTAAGTCGGGCGGTAATATTTATTTGGGTAATTTGCTGTTAAAAATATCATTTTGATATACACTATGAGAAAAAACATGCCAAAAGTGACGGTCTGAAATGTTAAAATCGATTTTTTTTCGTGCAATTATTGTAATTATTCATTAAAAGTGTTTACCTTTGTGAAATACAACTTAACACTTTTCAGGGTGTATTGTATCCTGATAGGTACTTCAATCATTTGAAAATCATTTATTTAATTAATTTATTGTCTAATTGTTTTTAGTATGAAAAAGCTGTTTCTATTACTCGTTGCAGTACTTTCGGTTACATTGTGTGCGTCGGCCCAGACGCGTACTGTAACAGGTACTGTGCTTGAAGATGGAAGTGAAGAGCCCATTATCGGTGCTTCAGTGACTGCCGGCAATTCCAAACTCGGTGTTGCCACAGATGTCGACGGTGCATTCCGTATTTCAGTCGGCCCCAACGTGACAAAACTTCACGTGAGCATGACCGGTTATGCAACTAAGACTGTCAAAATTCCCGCTTCAGGCAAAGTGACTGTCTATCTCGAATCTACAGTTTCAGAACTCAATGAGGCTGTTGTTATTGCTTACGGTACCACTACCAAAGCCGCTTATACCGGTTCGGCAAGTGTTATCAAGTCTGACCAACTCGAGAACTCTCTTACATCAAACGTTACCAATGCACTCTCCGGTAAGGTTTCAGGTGTACAGACTCTCAGCTCTAACGGCCAGCCCGGTACCTCGGCTACAGTACGTATCCGCGGTGTCGGTTCAATCAACGCTTCGACCGATCCTCTGTATGTAATTGACGGTATGCCCTTTGACGGTGACATCGCTACTATCCCCAACAGCGACATCGAGTCTCTTACCGTCTTGAAAGACGCCGCCTCTACTGCTCTTTATGGTGCCCGTGGTGCCAACGGTGTCATCCTTATCACCACCAAGTCAGGTAAGGAAGGTGCCGCCAAGGTTACCGTTGACATGCGCTGGGGTTCCAATAGCCGCGCTATCCCCCAA
This sequence comes from Muribaculaceae bacterium, assembly GCA_017621845.1. Lineage (GTDB taxonomy): Bacteria > Bacteroidota > Bacteroidia > Bacteroidales > Muribaculaceae > CAG-873. The sequence goes on along the minus strand of JAGASI010000045.1, from coordinate 6,658 downwards.
TATGATGTAATCACCGACCAGCGTCAATATCTTGAGACTGTATACCAAGCACTTAAAGGTACAGGTAAATATTTCATGAGCCTCGACGATGCCGGTGCCCACCGCTATGCTACCGAAAACCTCTGGAAATCTCTCGGCTACCAGACCTGGACCGTTCCCAATGGTCAGGACCCTGTAGGCACCAACGGCAAATTCAATCCCTATGCAACTCCCGGATATGTTGACGGCAACTATATGTACCTCACCGACGACTGGACAAAGGAAACTCTTATCCACGGCCTGCGTCAGGAATACAACATTTCTGTTACCGGCGGTACCAACCGTCTGAAATACTACCTCTCGGGTAGCTACCTCGGTGACGAAGGTATCATCAAGTCTTCTCACTTCAACCGTTTCTCTACACGTATGAACGTCGACTACCAGGCCAAGGATTGGTTGACCATCGGTGCCAAGATGTCTTACACATATACCAACTCGGGCTACCCCGGTGACCAGACTCTTGATAACAGCACATCGGTAGGTAACGCCTTTAACCTGGCTAACAACCTCGGTCCGTTCTACCCCATGTATATCCGTGACCCCCAAGGCAACATCCGTTACCACGAGGCTCTCGGCACTCCTATCTATGACTACGGTGATGCCAAGGATTATGGCTGGGGCCGTACTCCCGCCCGTAACACCTACTCGTCGGCCAATCCCGCCGGAGACCTTCTCTATGACCGTCAGGACTTCCTCGCCGACGTATTCGACGGCCTGTGGTATGCCAAGATTAACCCCGTTACCGGCCTCAACATCACCGGTACCGCCGGATATCACGTGGACAACACCCGTCTCCACTACCTCAAGAACCCCTACTACGGTTCAGGTACAAGCTACAAGGGCCAGGCAAGCCAGCAACTTGACCGCTACCGCACTATCAACCTCCAGTTGCTCGCCCAATACAGCCGCAAGTTTGGCGTCAACGATGTTGACATCATGCTCGGTGCCGAGAACCAGTCTTTCAACATGGAAGATTTCTATGGTATAGGCTCCAATCTTTACAATCCTGACTCATTTGTTATAAATAACACTATCGACCAGAAGAACGCCGGTGGTTATATACATAATCTTGTTCACCGTGGCTTCTTCGGCCGTATCAACTACAACTTTGACGGTCGCTACTATGCATCAGTATCGCTTCGTCGCGACGGTTCTTCACGCTTTGCCAAGAACCACCGCTGGGGCACATTCTGGTCAGCATCTGCCGGCTGGAATATCAATAGGGAAGCTTTCATGGAGCAATATGCCCACAACATCGACCTGTTGAAACTTAAATTCTCATTCGGTCAGAACGGTAACGATGGTATCGGTTATACCTATGGTACCGGTTACAGATGGACTGCCTACACCGACGTATATGGCATCACCGGTGCCAATGGCGTGTGGGCTGACGGCGACCTCAAATATAAGGGTAACCCCGACATCACCTGGGAGACCTCCAATTCTCTCAACGTCGGTGTTGACTTCAGCTTCTGGAAAGGTAAATTCTCGGGTACTGTCGAGTACTTCCAGCGTCAGACTTCTGACATGCTCTTCAATGTGCCTGTAGCTCCATCGTTGGGTTATTCTTCAATGCCTATGAATGTTGGCTCAATGCGCAACGCCGGCGTCGAGGTTGACCTCAACTACACTCCCATCAATACCAAGGATATTACCTGGGACATCTTTGCCAACATCACTTTCGGCTGGAACAAGGTGCTCAAGCTCGACAGCCGTATCCTCAACACCAACTCTCAGTGGCAGATTGACTCCAAGAAGGGTTGGCTCACCGGTTCTCGTTTCTTCTTGGAAGGCGAGTCCATGTATCAGTCATGGATGGTTAAATATGCCGGCATGAATGATGATGGCCAGGCTCAATACTGGGCACTTCGTGACAAAGTTGACCCTGAAACCGGTCTAAAAGAAGTCTATAAATATAAGACTGATGACAGTGGTAACCTTGTACAGGCTAAAGACGATAACGGCGAACCCAAGGTTGACGCCAATGGCAACCCCGTATATGAGGTCGCTCAGTATGTTCAGGAAGAATACAAGACTGTCGACTACTCCGCTGCTTTCAACACCAACCGTCGTTCGACCGGCAACCTCATGCCTAAGGCTTACGGTGGTTTCGGTACCAGCCTGAGCGCTTATGGCGTAGAGCTTTCACTCCAGTTTGCTTATCAATTCGGTGGCAAAATCTTTGACTCCACCTATCAAGGTCTTATGGATCCCGGTTCTACAAGTTCTCTCGGACAGGCCTGGCACAAGGATATCCTCAATGCCTGGACACCCGAGAACACCAATACCGATGTTCCCCGTCTCCAGAGCGAGAGCAAGTATAACGCCGCCAATTCTACTTCTGACCGTTTCTTGATTTCAAGCAACTATCTCTCACTTAACAACATCACTCTTGGTTATACACTTCCCGCCAAGTGGACCAACAAGATCAAAGTCTCTGACGTGAAATTGTACTTTGTTGCCGAGGGTGTTGCCCTTTGGAGCAAACGTAAAGGTCTTGACCCACGTCAAGGTTATCTATCTTCAGACAACTCGACTTACTCACCCATCCGCACATTCTCAGGTGGTGTCAAGTTTAGCTTCTAATCGTTAGCACGATTATTTATCATCAAAAAATTGCGTAACAACGATTAAAAATCAGATATTAAAAATATGAAAACATTAAATAAGGCTCTAATATTCTCGTTGGCAGCTGTGTCACTGACTGCGTGTGAAGATCTCGACGTCACTCAGTATAGCAAGTATGTCACCAGTGAGCAAAAACAGGAAGTCCTTGCCCGTAATCCTGAGATGGCTTCGGCAAGTGTTGCAGGTATAGCTTCGATCATGAGTACATACATGACAACCTACAGCAATCACTTTGACTTCGGTTATCCCGGTATCATGATAGGTCTTGACCTTCAGACCAATGACTATGTATGTGACTGGACTGGTTATAACTGGTATCGTTACTGGCAGGGTTTCACCTCGCCGTCACCCAGTGGCACACCTTCCGGTATGGCATGGTATCACATCTTTGACCAGATTTACAACTGTAACGCCGTTGCAGGTTCAATCCCTGCTGACGCTACTGACGCCACCTTGAAGTTCTATCGCGCTCAGGCAGTAGGTACCCGCGCCTTTGACTACCTGGTGCTTGCCCAGCTCTATCAGTTCAACTATGCACTTGTTGGCACTGAAGCCAAGTGTGTACCCATCATCACCGATGAGAACCAGGCCGAGGCTGCCCAAAATGGTGCACCCCGTGCTACAGTCGGTGAAGTCTATGACCAGATTATAAAGGATGCAACCGAGGCTATCACTCTTATGGAGAACACCACTGTCACTCGTGAACAGTGCATGGCATCCAAGCCCAAACGTATGCTTTCGACAGCTGTAGCTTATGGTATCCGTGCACGTGCTTACATGGCTATGCACAAGTATACCGAGGCTGCTGCCGATGCTCAGTCTGCAATAGCTAAGTTTGAGGGTGCACCCTTTGAAATGACCGATGTCAACCACCCGACATTTATTTCACTTGATGAGAAATCATGGATGTGGGGTATCGCCATCGCCGAGACCGACCGTGTGGTTACCTCGGGTATCGTGAACTTCCCCTCGATGATGAACACCTTTGCCGAGGGTGGTTATGTAGCTGTTGGCGCTTTCAAATACTGTGACGAGCGTCTGTTCAAACAGATACCTACTACCGACGTGCGTAAAGGCTGGTTTATTGACGCCAACCGTAAGTCTAAAAACCTTACCGCCGCTCAACAGGCCTACATCAACTCTTATGGCGAGGATATATATGTATACACCAACGTCAAATTCGGCCCCTACAAGAATGAGCTCCCCATGTCTGTATGTGCCAATGACGTGCCTCTGATGCGTATCGAGGAGATGCACTACATCTATGCCGAGGCTCTTGCCCGCTCGGGCAACGCTCCCGGTGCCAAGGACTACTTCGAGAAGTTCATCAAGGCTTACCGTAACCCCACCTACACAATGACAGGTAGCACTGCCGAGGAAGTTGCCGAGGCTATCTACCAAGACAAACGCGTCGAGTTCTGGGGCGAGGGTATCATGTTCTTCGACATGATGCGTCTCGACAAGGGTATCGACCGTAAGAACTCCAACTGGCCTCTCGCCAACGAGATTGTGGTTCCCTCCTATAGCCAGGATAAAAGTGCTGGCAAGGATGAAGCCGGTGTACTTATTTACTGTATACCTCAGGCCGAAATCAATGCCAACCCTGCTATCAGCGCTTCGGACAACAACCCATCATGCTTAGCTCCCAAACCCTAATCATGGAGCTTAAAGCACGGGTGTGACCTTCCTTGAATATACGGTTTCACCCGCTTGGATAAAATCTGCTCATTCTCTTTCTCTCCCCTGTTTTTCTCTCCTTATCTCACGCTTCACCCCCCGGTGTAGCTTATCCCGAGATTATTCAACAAGTTTTTAACAAACAAAGACTAATTGAACAACAATGAAATTCTATAAATATTCTATCCTGGCAATGATGGGACTCGCCGTGTCGCTGACTTCATGTAGCGATGACGATGACTATACAGTAGGTTCGGAGTCTGCCGGCCCGTATTTCTCATCTACTCTTGCCAAGGCTTATGAGGTAGACAAGGGTGAGTCTTATGTCACCTTTGACGTCACCCGTACCGATAAGGCAGCCGCTGCTACCTACAATTTAGTGTTTACTGACCCCTCAGGACTTTTCACCGCTCCCGCTTCGGTAACTTTTGATGCCGGAGAGGATGTCGCTCCTGTCAAGGTGACATTTGACTTTGACAAGCTTAAAGCCGGTACTACCTATAAACTGAAAGTGGCGATTGAAGAAGGCCAAGCATATATCTACGGTAATGACGCTTATGAGTTCTCCGTTTCAGTACCTGTTTATGTCAGCTTCTGTGACCCGTTTATCATTCCCGGCTTCGGCGTTAAGAATACCGACTATATCTGGCAGGTAAAACTTAACAATGGTGCAGATGAAGATACATACTCCCTTGAAGCACCCTATCAGATAGAGGAGTGTCCTATTTATGAATTTAATCAATTGGCTGGTAAAGAGAAGGCTAAGATTGAATTTAACGTCTCTATCCCCGAGTGTGTATATATCTACAAGGATTATGCAGGCTTTAAAGATGACGAAGGTACCTATGTTATAGCTAACTGGGCCGGATATGTTTGGGATGTAAATAAGAATGCTTCCGGTGCAACACTTGCTTCAATCATGGACTTCATGGTCGGCAAGGGTTGGGCTGACCGCTTCTCGACATTCGAGGACGGCGTAATTACAATACCGTTTAGTTTATTTGGTGTAGGCGCTGATCCTATGGGCGATGATTTCGGTTATACCTGGAAAAATCCTCAGACCGGCTACATCTTCTTCCCCGAGGCTTCAGAAAATGCCAAGGCTAAGGTATGTGGCCGTAAGGTTACCCGTCCCGCTATCTCAGGTATGCTTGGCATAGTTGAGACCGAGCGTCTGATTGCCAACCCCGACGAGCTCCGTATCCGCTAAATAGCGTTCCATTCCGGTAATCATCCGGTAACATAATATAAACGAGGCGACATCAACAGATGTCGCCTCGTTGTGTTTGCAAGCCCCGGCGTTCCACGCCTGCGCATGCAGTTAATCACAACTCAGGCCTCCGGCCCTCACGCCAGAGGGTAACGTTAGCCATCCCCCGGCTCCGTTCCTCCGGCCCTCCACCGGGGGTTAACCACAGCCCGGCGCTCCGCGCCTCCATCGGTCCATCCAAAGCCTTTCCCGCGTAACATCATCCCACTCAGGCCCGGCGCTCCGTGCTTGATTTACCAATGAGAGAGGCCCGGCGGGCCGCATTGTGGTTAACTGCATGCGCAGGGACGGTGGCCCGAAGCTTGCAGCCTAAACAGGGTCACTGCGCTATAGGCCCGGCGGGCCGCATTGTGATTAACTGCATGCGCAGGGCCGGCGGCCCGAAGCTTGCAGCCTAAACAGGGTTACTGCGCTATAGGCCCGGCGGGCCGCATTGTGGTATAAAAGTTACATGAGATCGTCGTCGTGCCATTGCAGGGCATTCCGCTTATAAAACCATTTCATTTCGTCTACATAGCTACGTGTGGTATGATGAATGTCCTGTTTCTTTATATATTCTATTATTATATCCAAGTTTTCTATAGATTTACTTTCGGCGAAATACCCCTTGCACCAACCGGTAAATAGTGGGAAATATGGAGATTTAGATGCAAATTGACTTGAATTACTTTTGATTTTGTTGACAAAATCAGCAAGAGCAATATTAGGATGGAGATTTACGAGAATATGGATGTGATCGGGCATTGTAAATACTCTATACAGGTAACAGTTCAGCTTTTTACACTCGTTCCATATAATTCTGTTTATGTCATCGGCATGATTGGGTATAATGGCACTTGTGCGATTTTTTGTGCCAAAAACGATATGAAATAGTGATAATGTTTTGCTCATGGTATAACTTAATTTATTGCTGTCCGATAAAACTCGACGGTGGCAAAAATGTATGGCTCGACGACTGCTGATTATCAGCGGTCGAGTCTGATTTTATTCTTTGACAAGCCCCAGTCAGTCGAAAAGAGATGGCAAGGGAGGTCCTGATGCGGC